>DXTB01000001.1 GCA_019410105.1 Clostridiales bacterium
ACAAGGGCTTCACCTACTGCATCCCCCCCTTCATGATCCACGGCAACGTGGTGGAAGGCGTTATGAGCCAGACAGACATGGACGGCATGATGTACAAGATCGAAGGGGAGGACCTGTACCTGATCGGCACCAGCGAGCACTCCATGATCGGCCGGTTCATTGACCAGATCCTGCCGGCTGAGAGCCTGCCCCAGACCCTTACCTCCTACTCCCCCTGTTTCCGCAAGGAGAAAGGTGCCCACGGCATCGAGGAGCGTGGCATCTACCGCATCCACCAGTTTGAAAAGCAGGAGATGATCGTAGTCTGCAAGCCCGAGGAGTCCAAGGACTGGTATGAGAAGCTGTGGCGGATGTCCGTGGAGCTGTTCCGCTCTCTGGATATTCCGGTGCGGCAGCTGGAGTGCTGCTCCGGCGACCTGGCAGATCTAAAGGTCAAGTCCTGCGATATCGAGGCCTGGTCTCCCCGCCAGCAGAAGTTCTTTGAGGTGTGCTCCTGCTCCAATCTGGGGGACGCCCAGGCCCGCCGTCTGCGCATCCGCTATAAGGATGAAAATGGCAAAATGCAGCTGTGCCACACCCTAAATAACACCTGCGTGGCCCCGCCCCGGATGCTGATCGCCTTCCTGGAGAACAACCTCCAGGCCGACGGCACTGTCCGCATCCCCCAGGTCCTGCGGCCCTATATGGGCGGCAAGGAATTACTGGTCCCCGCGAAAAAATCCAATTTGTAATTTTTCGTTTTATTTATACAAATCGTTGAACCCGTTTCCAGCCGTTGGAGCGGCGCGCAGCCCTGCTCCGGATCATTCGGTGCCCCTCCAGCGGCTCCATTCGGGTCAAATCTCTGAAAGCCTTGGGCTCCAATGGTTACAGTATACGTACACAGGTGCCCATTCATTTCACACAGGAGAGTCCCATGACTGAACTTACCAAAAAGACCACCGGCTTCCTGGCGGAGTTTCGCCAATTCATTGCCAGAGGAAATGTGCTGGATATGGCGGTAGGCGTCATCATCGGCGGCGCCTTCGGCAAAATTTCCACCTCCCTGGTCAACGATATCCTGATGCCCCTGCTCTCCCTGCTCACCGGCGGCGCGGACTTCTCCCAATGGCAATGGGTCCTGCGGGAGGCGGTGTATGACGCCGGCGGCAGCGAAGTGCGCGCCGCTGTTGCCATCAATTACGGCTCTTTTCTCTCCACTATTCTGGACTTCCTCATCATCGCCTTTGCGGTCTTCTGCCTCATCAAAGCTATCAACCGCTTCCACCGAAAGAAGGAGGCCGCTCCCCCTCCCCCGCCCCAGCCCTCGCAGGAGGAAGTGCTGCTGGCGGAGATCCGAGACCTGCTGAAGGAGAGGACATGATGGAACAGCGCCTGCAATCGGGTCTTGCCGCCCTGAACCTCCCTGTGGAGGGAATCCCTGCTCTGGTCCGGTATGGGGATCTGCTGATCGAGACCAACAAGGTGATGAACCTCACCGCCATTACGGACCCGGAGGATGTGGCCACTCTCCACTTTTTGGACAGCGCCGCCCTGCTGACCCTGGAGTCCTTTTCCGGGAAGTCCGTGGTGGACGTCGGCACCGGTGCCGGTTTTCCCGGTCTGCCCCTGCGGGTGCTGGAGCCCTCCATCCGCCTGACGCTGCTGGACTCCCTGAACAAGCGTATCCAGTTCCTGGAGACGGTGTGCCGGGAGCTGGACCTCCCCGATGTGGCCTGCGTCCACGCCCGGGCGGAGGAATTTGCCGCGGAGCACCGGGAAACCTTTGATTTAGCGGTCTCCCGGGCAGTGGCGGCCCTGCCGGTGCTGTGTGAGCTGTGCCTGCCGCTGGTAAAGCCCGGCGGGAAGTTCCTGGCCATGAAATCCGTGGAGTCAGACGCGGAGCTGGCCGCCGCACAGCACGCCATTGCGATCCTGGGCGGTGCCGTGGAGGCGGTCCGGGACTATGCCATCCCCGGTACAGATGTGCGCCACCGGCTGATCGTGGTGGAAAAAGTGAAAAAAACTCCGGAAAAATATCCGAGAATGTTTGCAAAAATCAAGAAGAATCCCTTATAATACATTTGTGAGCAGTTGAAAGGAAGTGCCGCCTGATGACGTCTCCAGGACAGTGCATTGCCGTCGCATCCGGAAAGGGCGGCACCGGAAAGACCTCCTTTACGGCGGGTGTAGGCGCGGCTCTCGCCCTATCTGGCCGGCGGGTGCTGTGCCTGGACTGCGACATCGGTCTGCGGAATCTGGATCTGGCCCTGGGCCTGTCGGACCGGACGCTGATGGACTTCTCAGACGTGGCGCAGAACCGCTGTTCCCTGGAACTGGCCGCTGTGGAACACCCCAAGATCCCCGGCCTTTTCCTGCTGACCGCGCCGGCGCGTCCCCATGGTCGCCCGGTGACGGAGATCCAGATGGCAGATCTGCTGCGGGAGGTACGCAGGCGGTTTGACTTCTGTCTGCTGGACGCACCTGCGGGCCTGGGGCGGGGCTTTCAGCTGGCCACCTGCGCCGCGGACCGCTGTGTGGTGGTGACCACTGCGGACACCTCCTCCCTGCGGGACGCCCAGCACACCGTCATGGAGCTGGATCGCTTCCCTGCAGGCGCCCTGCACCTGGTGGTGAATCGAGTGCGCAAAAAGCTGCTGCGCCAGCTCCACGCCACCATTGACGATGCCATCGACAAGGCCGGCCTGCCGCTGCTGGGAGTGGTCCCCGAGGATGACGCCCTGCCCCTGTGTATGAACCGGGGTGTGCCCATCCTGCTGGCGGACGGCCAGAGCGCCGCGACTGCCTACCGCAACATTGCGAAACGCCTCCAGGGGGAACGGGTCCCCCTGCTGCGGATCAGATAGAGAAAGGAGTCTTTCATGAACATCGCCCTCATGTCCCACGACAACAAGAAGGAGCTGATGGTGCAGTTCTGCACCGCCTACGCCGGCATCCTGTCCCACCACAACATTTACGCCACCAACACCACCGGCCACATGGTGGCCGACGCCACGGGCCTGAATGTCCACTGCTTCCTGTCCTACGCCCATGGCGGCAGCCAGCAGATCGGCGCCCGGATCGCATACAACGAATTCGACTTGGTACTCTTCTTTAACGACCCCAACAACGAGGCTATGGTGGGAGATGTTTCCTATATCTCCCGGCTGTGCGACCAGAACAACATCCCCTTTGCCAGCAATCTGGCCACGGCGGAGGCGCTGGTGCTGGGTCTGGCCCGGGGCGATTTGGACTGGCGCTGCATCGTCAATCCCTCCAACCGTCCCATCGCTTGACATTTTTCCCCAAAGCGCATACAATCACCCTGTTGATTCATTTGCACCGCGCGGATGCCGCAGCAGTACTCCAATCGCCGGCCCCACAGAGAGGGGCGCACCGCTGAGAGCGGCCCGGCCGGCCTGGACGAAGGACAGCGGCGGAGCGGGGGCGGAGACGCCCACGGCACCCTCCCCGTAGCACAGGAGGCAAAAAGGAGGCTCTATGGGCCTTGAATTTGGGTGGCACCACGAAGCGGAATCGCTCTCGTCCCAAAGCCGCGGGACGGGAGCGTTTTATCATTTTGCGCCCGCGGTGCATCCCGGGCAGCGACCCGCATCCCACGAAAAAGGAGTTTTGACGATGGCTAAAATGACCCCACGGACACTGTCCGGCTTTATGGAACTGCTGCCCGGACCACAGCAGCAGATGGAGCGGATCATGGAGATCCTCCGCCGTACCTATTCCCTCTATGGCTTTACCCCCCTGGACACCCCGGTGATCGAGTCCAGCGAGGTACTGCTGGCCAAGGGCGGCGGCGAGACGGAGAAGCAGATCTACCGCTTCCAGAAGGGCGACGCGGATCTGGCACTCCGGTTCGACCTGACGGTCCCCCTGGCAAAGTATGTGGCCCTCCACTACAACGACCTGACCTTCCCTTTCCGGCGGTATCAGATCGGCAAGGTGTACCGGGGTGAGCGGGCCCAACGGGGCCGCTTCCGGGAGTTCTATCAGGCGGACATCGACATCATCGGAGATGGCAGGCTCTCCATCATCAATGAGGCGGAGATCCCCGCCATCATCTACAAGACCTTCTCCACCCTGGGACTGAAGCGGTTCCAGATCCGGGTGAACAACCGGAAGATCCTCAACGGCTTCTACGCCATGCTGGGTCTGACGGAGAAGTCCGGTGACATCATGCGCACCGTAGACAAGCTGGACAAGATCGGGCCGGAGAAGGTGAAGGCCATCCTCACCGGCGACCTCGCCGTGACTCCGTCCGACGCCGACGAGATCCTGAAGTTTATCGCCATCTCCGGCGGAAACGACGCCGTTCTCTCCGCTTTGGAGGGCTACCGGGGCCGGAACGAAATCTTCGACCAGGGTCTTGAGGAACTGAACACGGTGGTCCGGTATCTGGCGGACTTCGGCGTCCCGGCGGAGAATTTCGCCGTGGACCTGACCATCGCCCGGGGCCTGGACTACTACACCGGCACCGTCTACGAGACTACCCTGCTGGATCACCCTGAGATCGGCTCCGTCTGTTCCGGCGGCCGGTACGACAATCTGGCGGAGTATTACACGGACCGCCAGCTTCCCGGCGCGGGCATCTCCATCGGCCTGACCCGGCTGTTCTATGTGCTGGGAGAACAGGGTATGCTGAATCCGGACCTGCCCACCGCTCCGGCGGATGTGCTGATCCTGCCCATGACGGAGGACCTGTCCGCTGCCATCTCCCTGGCCACCCTGCTGCGGGAAAACGGCATCCGCGCCCAGCTCCACTGCGAGGAAAAGAAATTCAAGCAGAAAATCGCCTATGCCGACAAGCTGGGCATCCCCTATGTGATCTTTCTGGGGGAGGACGAGATCAGCTCCGGCGTGGTGGCCTGCAAGGACATGGCCACCGGCGAGCAGACAAAGCTGGAACCCGCCGCCACCGTCTACCGCATTAAGGCGGGTCTCGCGGAACGGGAAAAGGGCACCGTCATCCAGAAGTAATTCCCTGCCCCACAGAGATACTTTAACGCCGAATTTCACCTGCGGAGACAACCAAATCGCATCTCAAGCAGTCCAAGCAGAAATATTTTCTATAAAAAATACAAGCAGTATTTACTAGAGGTGTTTCTATGAAGAACCGGAAGCGTGTCTGGGTGCCTTTGTTGGTCCTGCTGCTGGTCGCCGCGATCTGGTACAGCCGCCCGGTAACATTGCCGGACCTGATGAAGGGCCAGGAACTCCAAGAGATCAACGTCCTGATCCGCTCCCTGGGGGACTGGACCCAAGAGCCAGAGACCGCCACGGTGTCGGTGCCCCTCACTTCCCCAGAGGGGGCGGCCCTACTGGAACAGCTCCAAGACCTCTCCTTCTGCCGTTCTCTGACAGACCCGCTAATCAAGCCCCTTGCTCAGGCGGTGAATGCCAGCCATGGGTCCGTCTCCTATGAGTCGGGAGACTGGATGTTCTCCCTCTCCCTCGCCGGTACAGATGGCGATTTTGCTGTGCTGAACTTTACCGTCCGGGAGTGGTCCTATGCTGCTCCGGGACAGGCGGACTTCTACGGCTGCACCGTCCCGGACGGAGAGGCCGTTGGCAGGGGCCTTGGGGAACAGCTCTGGGCTCTGGCAGCGAAATATGATCTCAATTCGTAATATTTTTTATATAAATTTCTATTTGTAATCACATTTCCACACAGAAAGGAATCCACAATCATGACACAGAATCGCACCCATACCTGCGGAGAGCTGCGGCTCTCCGACGCCGGCAAGGCCGTAAAGATCTGCGGCTGGCTGGAAAACCTCCGGGAGGTAGGCAGTGAGCTGGCCTTCGCCGTGGTCCGGGACTTCTACGGCACCACTCAGGTGGTGGCGGAGACCGCCGACATGGTGGCCCTGCTGAAGTCCATCAACAAGGAGTCCACCATCTCCGTGGAGGGCACCGTCCGAGAGCGGGACAGCAAGAACGCCAAGCTGCCCACCGGCGAGATCGAGGTGGTGCCCGGCAAAATTGAGGTGCTGGGCCGCTGCCAGCACAACGAGCTGCCCTTCCCCATCAACCGCAGCCGGGAGGCCGACGAGGCCACCCGCCTGAAGTACCGCTATCTGGACCTGCGGAACCCGGCGGTGAAGAACAACATCATCCTCCGGTGCCAGGTAGTGGCCGCCCTGCGGCAGGCCATGACAGAGCATGGCTTCCTGGAGATCACAACCCCCATCCTGACCGCCTCCTCCCCGGAGGGTGCCCGGGACTATCTGGTGCCCGCCCGGAACCACCCCGGAAAGTTCTATGCCCTGCCTCAGGCACCCCAGCAGTTCAAGCAGCTGCTGATGACCTCCGGCTTTGACCGGTACTTCCAGATCGCCCCCTGCTTCCGGGACGAGGACGCCCGGGCGGACCGCTCCCCCGGTGAGTTTTACCAGCTGGACATGGAGATGGCCTTTGCCTCTCAGGATGACGTATTCGCCGTGCTGGAGGACGTGCTGCCCCCCATCTTTGCCAAGTACGGCAAATACGACCGGGCCAGCTCCGCGCCCTTCATGCGTATCCCTTACACCGAGGCCATGGAGAAGTATGGCTCCGACAAGCCGGACCTGCGCATCGACCTGACGGTGCAGGACGTCACCGGCCTGCTGGGCGCCTGCGGCTTCGGCCCCTTCGAGGGCAACGTGGTGAAGGCCGTGGTGGTCAGCGATTTCCACGAGACCCGGAAGTTCATCGACAAGACCCTGGCGGATGTGGAGGTGGTCTCCGGCGGCAAGCCCTACTGGTTCCGCCTGGACGAGAACGGTGAGATTGTGGGCGGCATCGCCAAGTTTGTCCAGCCCATCAAGGAGTCTGTGGTCTCTGCCCTGGGTCTGAAGCCCAACGACTTCGTGGCCCTGTCCGCCGGCAAGCTGGGCGCTGCCCAAAAGACCGCCGGCACGCTGGTAAAGACTCTGGGCGCCGCCGTCCCCGGTCACATGGACAAGGAGCAGTACGCCTTCTGCTGGATTGTGGACTTCCCCATGTACGAGATCGGCGAGGAATCCGGCGAGCTGGAGTTCTGCCACAACCCCTTCTCCATGCCCTCCGGCGGGCTGGAGGTCCTGCTGAAGGCGGAGCGGGGCGAGATCGATCCCCTCAGCATCACCGCCGACCAGTATGACCTGGTGTGCAACGGCGTGGAGCTCAGCTCCGGCGCGGTCCGGAATCATGACCCGGAGATCATGATTAAGGCCTTTGAGATGGTCCGGCTGGGCGAGGAGGACGTAAAGGCCAAGTTCCCCGCCATGTACAACGCCTTCACCTACGGCGCGCCGCCCCATGCGGGCATTGCCCCCGGCGTGGATCGCATGGTGATGCTGCTGGCCGGGGAGGACTCCATCCGGGAGATCATCCCCTTCCCCATGAACAAGAACGCCCAGGATGTGATGATGAGCGCCCCCAGCGAGGTCACGCAGAAACAGCTGGACGAGCTCCACATCGCCATCGTCAAGCCCCAGGACTGACCTGTAAATCCGGAATAAAAAAGAGACGGACCGCATTTCTGCGTTCCGCCTCTTTTTTTCCACTTTCCGACATCATCCCACGCATACCACCTTCATGACTCCGGAGGTCAAAGCCTGTCAAACCGCTGGCCCTGGGTATTGCACCAGAAACGGTCCTCCGCCAGACCGGAGACGTAATAGGTCAGCGGCCCGGAGAAATCGCCGGATTCGTGGATATCTATCTCCAACGACGGACACCAGCCCATGCCGCCGCGGTCCCGCAGCCGGGCAGAAAAGGCCGTTTCCCCATAGTAGTCCAGGTAGGGGATTACCACCCGACAGGTGCCGCTCTGGAAGATCAGCAGCTCCTGCAAGGTGCTGTCACACCAGATGCCGTCAAACGCCGCCAAATCCGCAGGCCAGGCAGAGGGCTCCTCCTGCCAGAGCGTGGTCTCCGTCCCCAGAAGCCTGGTGAAAAAGGGGGACAGGGACCGGACCGCCGCCCGGTAGGTCTCTTCTCCCAGCTCCGGCGCCTCACCTGCTTTCCGCAGGCTGTCCGCCCTGTCCAGAACCGCTGCAAATGCCACTGCGGAGGCTGCCGGTTCCGCCTCCATCTCCTCCAAAAGGGCCAGGACCACGTCCTCCTCCGGGATCGTCTGTCCAGAGCCCGCCCAGTCCAGCAGGGTCCGTGCCGCCGTCTCCGGTGTCTCCTCCAGCACTTGTACAGCCACCGTCTCCCAGGTGGTCTCCGAGACCGTCCCCTCCCCCTGGGGACTCCCCAGCAGGGCGATCATTGCCATCAGTAGAGCCGCCATCCGCATGTTGTCACACGCTCCCTTCCATTTTTGCCAGCATACCACGGGGTCCGTTTGGATTCCACCACAAATCAGTAACAGTCTTTTCTTTCGGGCCTGGATGTGATACACTTCATATCATCACTCCACAGCAGAAAGGAGCTCTTATGAAACGACTTTTTACAATTCTGCTGGCTGTCCTCTCCCTGTTGAGCCTGACTGCCTGCGGCGGCTCCCCCACAGAGGAGACTTCCCAGGAACCCTTAGTGGACATTCAGCCCCAGGAGCCGGAGGCGCCCCCGGAACCCACGCCGGAGGAACTGGCCGCCCAGGAGGTGGAGGACCTGCTTGCCTCCCTGACCCTGGAGGAAAAGGTCGGCCAGCTGTTCTTTGTCCGGGTACCCGACACAGACGCGGTCTCCGACGTGAGCACCTATCATCTGGGCGGCTACATCCTCTTCGGCCGGGATACGGCGGACAAAACTGCCGATGCTTTGATCCAGACCATTCAGAGCTATCAGGACGCCGCGGCTGTGGACACCGGAATCCCGCTGCTGATCGGCGTGGACGAGGAGGGCGGCACGGTGGTGCGGGTCAGCTCCAATCCCCATCTGCGGGCCTCCAAGTTCCCCTCTCCTCAGAAAGCTTATGCCTCCGGCGGCATGGAGGCCGTGCTGGCAGATACCCGAGAGAAGGACCTCCTTCTCTCCGCCCTGGGCTTCAACGTGAACCTGTCCCCGGTGGCAGATGTGTCCACCAACCCCGCCGACTTTATGTATGACCGCACCTTCGGCCAGGATGCGGCCGCCACAGCGGACTATGTGGCCCAGGTGGTCTCGCAGATGGCGGAAGACGGTATGGGCAGCGTCCTCAAGCACTTCCCCGGCTATGGGAACAATGTGGATACCCACACCGGTATCGCCGTGGACCAGCGGCCGCTGGAGTCCTTCACGTCCTCCGACTTCCTCCCCTTCCAGGCGGGTATGGAGAGCGGCGGCGGAAAGACCGCTGTGCTGGTCTCCCACAATATCATGACTGCTGTGGATGGAGATCTCCCCGCCTCCCTGTCCCCGAAGGTCCACGGCCTGCTGCGGACGGACCTGGGCTTTGACGGCGTGGTGATGACCGATGATCTGGCCATGGAGGCAGTTGCAGCGTACAGCGCCGACGGGGCCGTGGCGGTGATGGCCCTGGAGGCGGGAAACGATCTCGTCATCACCACCGACTACCGCACCCAGATCCCCAAGGTCCTGGAGGCGCTGGAAAGCGGCGCCCTGTCCGAGGAGACCATCGACACCGCCTGCCGCCGGGTGCTGACCTGGAAGCAGAATCTGGGGCTGCTGTAACATACCTCCCGGTCCCATCCCCTGACGAAAGGAAGTTTTCCACATGGAAACGGAAAAACTCTATTACCAAGATCCCTACCTCACCGCCTTCACCGCCCGGGTGCTCTCCTGTGAAAAATCCAAATCTGGCTGGGCCGTAGTGCTGGACCGCACCGCCTTCTACCCGGAGGGGGGCGGACAGCCGGAGGACCACGGCACTCTGGGCGCAGTCCAGGTCACGGATGTCCATGAAACAAAGGGCGTGATTTTCCACACCTGTGACGGCCCTGTGGAGATCGGCACCCAAGTGGCGGGGGCCGTTGACTGGCCCCGCCGGTTCGACCACATGCAGCAGCACTCCGGGGAGCACATTCTCTCCGGCCTGCTGTGCTCGCTGTACCACTGTGACAACGTGGGTTTCCACCTGGGGGCCGACACGGTGACCATCGACTACAATGCCGAGCTGACCTGGGAACAGGTCATGGCCGCGGAAAAGGCCGCCAATGAGGTGATCTGGCAGGACACTCCGGTGGACATCACCTTCCCCGCGCCGGATGCGCTGGCCCGTCTGAACTACCGCAGCAAGAAAGCGCTTACCGGCCAGGTGCGGATCGTGGCCTTCCCCGGGGCGGACTGCTGCGCCTGCTGCGGCACCCACGTGCGCCGGGCCGGTGAGGTGGGGATTATCAAGATCCTCTCCTGCCAAAAGTTTCGGGAGGGGGTGCGGCTGGAGATTCTCTGCGGATCGCGGGCTTACCGGTATCTCTCCCAGGTATACGACCAGGACCGCGCCGTGGCCCAGTTGCTGTCTGTAAAACCCCAGGACACCCTGGCCGCCGCAGAACGGCAGGCGGAGGAGCTGGCCGCCGCCAAGCAGCGGATGACGGAGCTGGAGGATCAGCTCTTCTCCCTCCGGGCCCAGGCCCTGACAGACCGGGGAGATCTGCTGCTTTTGGAGCCCCCCACGCGGCCGGACGGAGCCAGAAAGCTGGCAGACGCAGCCGCAAAGGCCTCCGGCGGTCTGGCGGCGGTGTTCGCGGGAGCGGAGTCCTCCTACGTCTATGCCCTTGTCCAGGCCGATGGGGCGGACATCTCTCCCCTGGTGAAGCGGCTGAACGCCGCTCTTTCCGGCCGGGGTGGCGGGCGGAACGGCTTTGCCCAAGGCAGCGTGCAGGCGGACCGGACCGCCATCTGTGACTTTTTCCGCAAGGAGGGGATTGAATGTCCTACGTGCTGATCGAACAGAATCTTGAGGAAGAGGACGAGCCCCGGTTCATCTACGCGGAACTGGACAGCGGGCGCCGGGAGGTCCGGCGGGTGGAATTCTACCCCAATGGCCTCTGCTTTGCCTACGGCGGCGACTACGGCCGGGAGGAGGCTCTCTCCCCTGCCCCCTACCCGGAGGACCTGCGGACGCTGAACCGCCCCGGGGAGGTCACCGCCCGCGCCATCACTCCGGCCGCGTTTTGGGAGATCTGGGGACAGGCCCAGGAGCGGCCGGACGGCTTTATGGGGATGTTTGCCTGATGAGAAGAAGCATTTGTTTTGCCGGGGGCTGCTTCTGGGGCATGGAGGCCCTGTATCGCCGCCTGCCCGGCGTACTGGATGTCACCGCCGGCTATGCCAACGGAGACACGGCAGATCACGCCAACTATGACGATGTCTGCACCGGCCGCACCGGCTTCCGGGAGGCGGTGCAAGTGGCGTATGAAGACGGGACTGTCTCCCTGCCCCACCTGCTCTTTGTCTTTTTTGCCGCCATCGACCCGGAGACTCCCAACCGTCAGGGACCGGACGTGGGCAGCCAGTACCAGACCGGCGTATACTGGATGGACCCGGCGGACGAGGGCATCATCCGCTCCATCGCTGTCCTGGAGGCCGCGGCCGTTCCCTTCTTCGCCGTGGAGCTGAAGGCCCTGGCGTGTTTCTATCCAGCGGAAGAATTCCATCAGCGGTATCTGGAAAAGCACCCACGGGGCTACTGCCACGTGGCCCCCTGGAAACTGGCCGCCCTGCCGGACTTCCCCTTTTCCACAAAGACCTATACCCGTCCCGCAAAAGAGCTGCTGCAGACCTGGAAAGAAGCCGGAGAAGTGTCTTTCTGACGGGCGGGGGAAACTCTGTTTTCCACAGGCTGACCATATTTGTGTAAATAAAAGCGCCGCAGGCGGATGCCTGCGGCGCTCTCTTTGATTCAGCTTCCGTCACTGGACGGGCTCGTTCATCTCTGCAGTGATATACTGTTGGCCGTACATGGCGTCGTACAGCACATCCTCCCGCAGCTGCAGCAGCTCCCGGGCCTCGTCGGAGAGAGCCGCCTCCTCCACGCCGGCGCTGGGCGTCCCCGTGCCATCCACAAAGTACAGCTCCGTGTTGGTGAGACACACCTGGCTCACCTTCTCCAGCAGCGCCCAGTACCGGGTGACCGGCTGACCGGTCAGCTCCAGCAGCTGGGGGCCGATGGCGGTGATGCTGCTATCCCGCCGGGTGCCTGCCTGCCCCTGGAGCAAGGCCGCATCATTGGCCCAGATCAGATAGTCCGTGGAATACAGGTCGCTGATCTCCTCCGGGGTCCAGCCCACCGTGTCGTTATCCGGGCAGAGGCCCAACTTTGTGTACACTGTGTCCCCGTCCGTCATGAACAGATTGGGCCTGTGATCCCCGAAGAACACCACGATGGTAGGCTCCTCGCTCTCCCGCAGGGCGTCTGTCAGATCTCCCAGGGCCTGATCCGCCCGGGTGATGCCCTCCAGCATGACCCGGACGATGGCCATATCCTCCTCGCCGAGGCTTTCGCTGGTGACGCCGATCTGACACTCATAGTTGAATTTCTCCGGGTCAAAGGGCTGGTGGTTCTCCATGGTGATGCCGTAGAGAAACGCCCGCTCCCCGCTGCTGTTGATGTCCTCCATCCGGTCCAGCATGGCCTGGAAGAAGTAACTGTCCCGCATGTAATACCCGCCGTAGATGCCCCCCTCCCAGGGAAAGTCCAGAGCCTGGATATCTGCGGAGAACAGAAGGTCGGAAAAGCCCAGCCTGGGATAGGTCACCGTTCGATTATACAGGCTGTCGTTATACCCATGGAGCATCTCCGCCCGGTAGCCGCTCTTGGTATACTGCTCCGGCAGGGCGCCGAATTTCTCATAGGCGTCATCCTCCAGGAAGCAGATGTTCGTCCCAGCACCGAAGTCCAGCTCCGTAATGCCGTACAGCATGGACATCTCCAGATAGCCGGTGCCGTAGCCCAGATAGTGGCTGTGGAATGTGCCGCTGATGCCCTCGCTCTCCAGGGCATGGAAGTTCTCCAGGGGATCCCGTTCATACTGAAGGCCCGGCAGCCGGGTCAGATCGTAGAAGGACTCCGACTGGGCCACGATGATGTTGGGCTGCACCGCCGCTGCGGGGGCGTCGGCGCTGTCCTCTGTCAGGATCTCGTCGATCCGGGCCAGGACCTGCTCCATGTAGGCTTCGCTGTATCCCTCCGGGCTCTTCTTGGCCTGAAGAAAGCAGTCCCGCCAGAGACTCAGCGTCAAACCGTAGGTGTCGTGGCTGTTGGCCGCAGCCAGGCGGGTGTTCACATCCACCTGAAAAACCGCCCCCGCCGCCTGGGCTCCCTGTGTGGAAAACAGCCCAATGGTCAGGGCCAGGGCAACGGAAAAAGTGACAAAGCGGCACCGCCCGGTGAGCAGCGTCAGCCGCCGCACCAGAATCAGAATCCCCACACACATCCCCAGGGCGATCATCGCCATCCAGAAATCCACCGGCGGGCGCAGCTCTCCCGCCACACCGGCCACCTCTCCAACCTGTGCCGCCAGGCCGAAGTCCGCCAGCACCAGTGGCGTGCCGTTGATAGCTGTCTTGAAATAGTCCACCAGGGACAGCACCAGTCCGGCAACCCCCACCAGTATAGCGGAAAGCCACAATCTACCCAGCAGCGCCCCCAGGGTGAACACCACAGCGCCGTAAAGGACGCCGGTCAGCAGCAGATAGGTGGGCCATTTCACGAACCACTCCCACACGATGGAGAGGGAACCGGTAACCACCCACTGGACAGCCACCGCCACAGCCAGCCCCATGCAAAGGCTGCCGCCCAGAAACATGACCCAGCGCAGCCACACCGGCCCCAACGCCCGGGGCCGCTTCTGTCTCTTCAACACTTCTACCTCATTTCCCAGGTTATAAAAAGGGCCGCGGGGATTTCCCGCGGCCCCGATGATCTCCGATCAGTATGCCAGTTTCTCCGCCAGATAGCTCTTCAGCTGGTCGACGGGCAGCCGCACCTGCCCTCCCGCAAAAGCACTGCTTTTGCGGGACCCCTGTCCCATCTCATTCCTCGGACGGAATGAATCCGCCCTCCGGCGAGATTTTGCCTCCGGCAAAATGCTCGGACGCCGTGCCGCGGCGTTCTGGAGCAGGATCGACACAGGCATCAGTATGCCAGTTTCTCCGCCAGATAGCTCTTCAGCTGGTCGATAGGCAGCCGCACCTGCTCCATGGTGTCCCGGTCCCGGACGGTAACGCAGTTGTCGCCAGCCTTATCCGCGTCGCCCACGGTGTCGAAGTCCACCGTGATGCAGTAGGGCGTGCCGATCTCGTCCTCCCGGCGGTACCGCTTGCCGATGGAACCGGTGTCGTCAAAGTCCACCATCCAGTCCTTGCTGAGCTCCGCCTGGATCTCCCGGGCCTTTTCGGAGAGCTTCTTAGAAAGGGGCAGCACCGCGCACTTAAAAGGTGCGATGGCCGGATGGAACCGCATGACGGTGCGGACGTCGTTCTTTTCTGCATCCACCACCTCTTCATCGTAGGCTTCCACCAGCAGGGCCAGGGTCATCCGGTCCGCGCCCAGGGAGGGCTCCACCACATAGGGGATATAGTGCTCGTTCTTCTCCTGATCGAAATAGGTCAGATCCTGGCCGGAGTGCTCCTGATGCTGGGTCAGGTCGTAGTTGGTCCGGTCCGCCACACCCCACAGTTCCCCCCAGCCGAAGGGGAACAGATACTCAAAGTCCGTAGTGGCCTTGGAGTAGAAACTCAGCTCCTCGGGCTCGTGATCCCGCAGCCGCAGATTCTCCTCCTTGATGTTCAGGCCCTTCAGCCAGTCGTGGCAGTACGTCCGCCAATACTGGAACCACTCCAGATCCGTGTCCGGCTTGCAGAAGAACTCCAGCTCCATCTGCTCGAACTCCCGGATGCGGAAAATGAAGTTACCCGGGGTGATCTCGTTGCGGAAGGACTTGCCGATCTGGCACACGCCGAAGGGCAACTTCCGGCGGGTGGTCCGCTGGATGGCGGGAAAGTTGACAAAAATGCCCTGGGCGGTCTCCGGCCGCAGGTACACCTCGTTGGCGGTGTCCTCCGTGACGCCCTGGTGGGTCTTGAACATCAGGTTGAATTTGCGGATGTCGGTGAAGTCACTCTTGCCGCAACCGGGGCAGGGCACCTGGTTGTCCCGGATGAATGCCACCAGCTCCTCCTGGGTCATGGCCTCCACGTTCACGTCCATGCCGTGCTCCTGCACATAGCTCTCCACCAGCTTGTCCGCCCGGTGGCGCATCTTGCAGGCCTTGCAGTCAATCAGAGGATCGTTGAAGGTGGATACGTGGCCGCTGGCCACCCACACCTGGGGATTCATCAAAATGGCGGAGTCCAGTCCCACGTTGTAGGGATTCTCCTGGACGAATTTCTTCCACCAAGCCCGCTTGACATTGTTCTTCATCTCCACGCCCAGGGGACCGTAGTCCCAGCTGTTGGCAAGGCCGCCATAGATCTCACTGCCGGGGAATACGAATCCCCGGTTCTTACACAGGGCCACGATCTTCTCCATGGTCTTCTCGGTGTTTTTCATGTTCCATTCTCCTTTACGGCGGCCCGGACAGAAAAAACGCCCCGAGCCGGTTTTCGGCTCAGGGCGAACAATCAGTCCGTGGTTCCACCTGAATTCGCGCCTGGCTGACGCGCACTCTTCACCCGGTAACGGCGGGGACCGGCAGGGCATTTCCGCCCCGCGGCTCCAGGGTGCCTGTTCTTCCGCCTCCCCGCAAGGGCTCACACCAGCCGCCCTCTCTCTTTGCCGGGGTATGGGGGATACTTCTCCCTGTCACTGCCTTTTGGATATCGTGAGAACTGTATCACGTTTTCATCAGAATGTCAAGGCCGAGTCCCACAGAAGCCGCACCAGGCAGGGCACTCTCTCACCCGGACCCTGGTCTGATCCCTTATCCGAAGCGCAGAAAAAGGCCGCCCTATAGGGCGGCCTTTCCCAATTTACTTTTTCTCCCGATCGTAGGCCACGATCACCCGGCGGTTGGGCTCCGTTCCGGTGGAGTAGGTCGTCACATTGGGCACATCCTGCAGCGCCGTATGGATCACATGCCGCTCATAGGCATTCATAGGTTCCAGTGTCACGCTGCGGCGGTACTTGGTGACCTTGGCGGCCACCTTCCGGGCCAGATGCTGAAGACTCTGCTCCCGCTTTTCCCGGTAATTCTCCGCGTCCAGCTGCACCCGCACCCGGCCGCTGCCGCTGCGGTTCACCGCATAGCTGGTCAGCTGCTGGATGGCGTCCAGAGTCTCGCCCCGGCGGCCGATCAGTGCGCCCAGATTCTTGCCCTCCAGGATCACCTTGTAGCGGCCCTTCTCCAGCAGATAGATGTGGATCTCCGCAGCACTCTCCATCTGCTCCAGCAGGCCGGAGAGGAACTTACGGATGGCCTGGGCCTTCTCGTCATCCACTTCTTCGCCCAGTGTCTGCACGGGAGCGGACTGCCGGGTCTTCTCCTCCGGGGCGGGCGCCGGCGCCTCCGCCGGCTTGCGCTCCTGTCTGGGCGGCTTTTCCGCTTTGGGGGGCTTAGGCCGCTCTTCCTGCGGCTTCTCCTTGGGGGCAGGCGCGGGGGCGAGAATCTCCTCTTCCTCCTCCGGGCCGTAGCTCACCCGGACCTTGGCCGGGCAGCTGCCCAGACCCAGGAAACCGGACTTTGCTCGCTCCAAAATCTCAACGGACACATCGTCCCGGTCCAGGCCAAGCTGCCGCAGGGCATTCTGGATGGCCTCATCCTCGGTCTTGCCCGTTACATCAATAAACTGTCTCATGGCGTAACAAGCTCCTTACTGATCATCATAGCGGTCCTCCTTGTAGGACCGGCCGCGGGCATAGGGCCGGTCTCCCACACGGCCCGCTTCCGTGGTGCTGGTGGCCGCCTTTTTGGCCTTCAGGGCCTTGGCCTCCTGCGCCGCCTGCCGCTTTTCCTTCAGGCTCTTCTTCTGTGCGGCATGCTGACGCTGCTGCTCCTGAAGCAGCTTGGCCTCCTCCATCCGCTTCTGGCGGTCCGCCTGGATCATCTCCTGCCGGGCGTCCTCCTCTTCCTGCAGCTTCTTGGTGTAGAACTTGCCCAGGACCATCTCCTGGATAATGGAGAACGCGCTCTGGGCAGCCCAATACACGCCCAGGGCGGCGGGCACGATGAAGGCGATGTAGATAGACATCAGAGGCATCATCCACATCATCATCTTGGTGGAGCCGTTGGCAGCCGCAGTCTGGGCGGACTGGCTCATGCTGACCTTGCTCAGCAGGAAGCTGAACACACCGGAAATGATGGGAATCAGAATCAGTCCCACCGCGGCCAGCGTGATGCCCGTGGAGAGGCTGCTGACAGCGCTCCAGGGCGTCTGGATCAGGTCAATCCCCAGGAAGTGGTAGTCGATGTTCACCCAGCCGGGATGCTCTGCAATGAAGTCGGGGAACTGGCTGTTAATGATGTTGGAAATGGCGATCTGCTCATAGCCGGGGCTGGCCACGATCTCAATACCGGCGCCTTCAATCAGACTTCTGGCCGCATTCACTACCGCCAGACCGGCGTCCTTGCCGCCGAAGTTCATGAAGTAGACAATGGGCTCCCGGATGATATAGTACAGGGCCATCAGAATGGGCAGGGGCAGAAAGCTCCACAGGCAGCCGCTCATAGGATTGAAGCCCTCTTCCTGGTAGAACTTCTGCATCTCCTCCTGCATCTTCAGCTGGTTGTTGGCGTATTTCTTCTGGATCTCCTGCATTTTGCCGGACATGCGGCTCATCCGCACCATGCTCTTCTTAGACTTCATCTGAAAGGGCAGCAGGATCAGCTTGATGACCAGCGTGAACAGGATCAGGGACACGCCGTAGGACCCTGTCAGGTTGTAAAACAGCCGCAGCAGGGCCGCAAACGGGATACAAATTGCGTATCCGATGGTTGAAAACATAGATGCTTCCTCCAAATTGTAATGGGACCCGGGCTTTCAGCGCCCGCAGAGCGGAGCATTTCCGCTTTCGGCCTGTCCGCATTCCGCAGTGCCGGCTGACAGACGGCCGGACAGCAGCACAGGGTCCGGCAGAGGGGCTTGTCCCCTCCTCTCATGGGACCGGATCATATCCTCCCTTGTGAAACGGATTGCAGCGCAGGATACGCCGGAACGCCAGCCAGCCGCCCTTGAGGGCGCCGTACTTCTCAATCGCCTCCAGCGCATATTGGGAACAGGTGGGAATATACCGGCAGCAAGGCGGCCGGTACGGGGAGATGGCCACCCGGTAAAATTTCACCAGGGCCAGCAGGACCTTTTTCATCATGACCGGTCCTCCAGCAGCTCCAGCTTCCTGCAAAGACGCAGGAAGGTATCGTTCAGCTCCTTCCAGGAGGCAGTCAGGGTCCGTCCCCTGGCTACCAGAATCATGTCGTACCCCTGGCGGAGCCGTCCGGAATTGAGCCGGTAGACCTCCCGCAGGCGGCGGCGGGCCCGGTTGCGGACCACCGCATGACCCAACTTGACGGATACCGTCACGCCCAGGCGGTTGTGCCCCAGCCGGTTTTTCCGGCAGTAAAGCACCATCCCTCCGCCCACGGCGGAGGCGCCCTTCTGGTACAGCCGGCGGAACTCATAATTCTCTTTCAGGGTCACTGCCCGCTTCATGCTGCCACCTGCCTTCTCCCATTTGACACATCTGACACAAACTCAACGAGGGACGGAGGAATCACAGAATTCCCGCCGTCCCTGAAGACGTTGTTCAAGTGTCTCCCGCACGGTCCGTTTCTCAGTAGGACAGACGGGCGCGGCCCTTAGCGCGGCGACGGGCCAGGACCTTGCGGCCGTTGGCGGTTGCCATTCTCTTGCGGAAACCGTGGACCTTCTGGCCGTGCAGCTTCTTGGGCTGATAGGTACGTTTCGTTGCCATGTTGAGACACCTCCTGTCAGAATTGCGGCCCTTTTGAGGGCGGCACTTACTCGACACCGCCTAAAGGGCGGCGCAGTAAACAGATCAAGACCGCATGATCGCGGCGCAACCGATATTATACAGACTGTTTGAAAATATGTCAACTAAAACTTAAAAGTTTTGCGAAATTTCCGTATTTTTTTCTTTTTTCAGTTGCGATTCTCGAAAATTTCAAAATCTGGTGTCCCATGCTGTCCAAAGCCGCTATATCTTGTTGCCTGTGCAGGCGGATCTCCTTGGTTCTTATTATTAGAATAAGTGTTGTAATTTCCGGCTGTCTTTGGTATAATAAAGCGTACTGCCATGTCTATTTTTTACTAGAGAGAGGTGTTTCCTTTTGAATTCCGTCGCCGACGTGTGGGACAATGTACTATCCCAGCTGAAGGGCGAGCTCTCGGAGACCACCATCGCCACCTGGTTCGACGAATTGGAGGCTGTGGACATCCAGGGCAATACGTTTATCCTCCACTGTTCCAACGACTTTAAAAAAGGCTATATCGAGTCCCTGTTCATGAAAAACATCAAGGCCTCCCTTCACGACATTTTCTCCACGGATTTTGAAGTGAAGATTCTGGACGACCTGGATTACGCAGAGCTCAAGGATAACCGCCCGCACCGCCAGAGTGAGCGGTTCACTTCCGCGGAGTTCACATTCGAGACCTTCGTGGTGGGCCCTTCCAACAAGCTGGCTTATGCCGCCTCCGTCTCCGTGGCGGAGCATCCTGCTCAGAACTACAACCCCCTGCTGATCTACGGGGACTCCGGCCTGGGCAAGACCCATCTGATCTATGCCATCGCCAACGTCATCCGCCGGAACGACCCCCGGTCCAAGATCGCTTACGTCAAGGGCGACGACCTGACCAACGAACTGGTGGATGCTATCCGGGAGGGTAAGACTGCGGAGATGCGGGAGAAGTACCGTCAGGCGGACCTGCTGCTGGTGGACGACGTGCAGTTCATCGCCGGCAAGAAGCAGACGCAGGAGGAGTTCTTCCATACCTTCAACACCATGTACGAGTCCGGCCGGCAGATCGTCCTGACCTCTGACCGTCCACCCTCTGAGATGACCCAGCTGGAGGACCGCCTCCGCACCCGATTTGAGTGGGGACTGCTGGTGGACGTAGCGCCGCCGGATTTTGAGACGCGTCTTGCCATCGTGAAAAACAAGGCCGCCCTGCTGGGCATGGAGCTGCCGGACAAAATCTCCGCCTACATCGCCGAAAACGTCACCGCCAACGTCCGCCAGCTGGAGGGCACCATCAACAAGATCCTGGCCTACAAGGATCTGCTGGGCAACGACACCGACGAAGAAACCGTCACCCGGGCCATCCAGGACATGCTGCGCCGCAGCAACGAGTATGTCCCCACGCCGGAGGCCATCCTTGAGTATATCTCCAAATATTACAGTCTGGACGAGTCCGTGATCCGGGGCCAGCAGCGGGTGCGGGACGCGGTCTCCGCCCGGCAGATTGCCATGTACCTGATCCGCTCCATGACGAATCTCAGTCTGGATGAGATCGGCAAGGTCTTTGACAACCGGGACCACTCCACCGTCCTCTACTCCATCCAGCAGATCGAAAAGAAGATGAAGAAGGACGCTGCGTTTGCCGAAATGGTGAAGGAGATCAAGACGAATATCAACTCCAAGCGGTGACCAGATTTCTCCACATCTTCCGTGGAAAAGAAAAACTTCCCTGTGGAAAATGGTCTTTCAAAAAAGTCCGTGGAAAAATCCCCGGATCCTTCCACATCCCCTGTGGAGCCTCAAAATCCGACAGCGCAAGCCTTTCCCCGCCTTTTCCACAGCTTTTTTCCCTACGGCTGCTTTTTCTAAAAAATACATTTCTTTCTTTTTCAAAAGAGCGATTCCGACCCATATCTTCAAACCCCGACTAGAGAGGAAGTGCATGCATGAAATTCTCCTGTGAAAAGGCCCTTCTGCAAAGCGCCATCGCCGTCACCAGCCGCGCCGTGGCCCAGAAGAGCTCCATTCCCGCGCTGGAAGGGCTGCTGCTCCACGCGGACAGCCGGCTGACCATTTCCGGCTACAACCTGCAGACCGGCATCCGTACGAAGGTCTCCGCCGATGTAACGGAACCCGGCGAGATTGTTTTAAACGCCCGCCTCTTCGGCGACATCATCCGCCGGATGCCCGACGATGTGGTGGTTTTCACCGCGGATGACAAACAGCTGGTCCATCTCTCCTGCGGCGATGCGGACTTTGATATCCTGGGCCTCTCCGCGGCGGATTACCCGGAGCTGCCCATGGTGGAGGATGATTTTTCCGTCTCCATCCAACAGAAGCTGCTGCGTGCCATGATCGAAGAGACGGCCTTCGCTGTCTCCACCAATGAGAGCCGCCCCATCCATACCGGTGCCCTGTTCGAGATCACGGACCAGGGCCTGACTATGGTGGCGGTGGACGGATTCCGTCTGGCCATCCGGCGGGAGCCGCTGGAAAAGATCGACGGCGGCGCCTTTTCCTTTGTGGCGCCGGGCAGCGCCCTGGGCGAGGTGAAAAATATCTGTTCCGACGTGGAGGATCTGGCTGCCGTGACCCTGGGCAAAAGTCATATTCTATTTGAGGTAGGAGACACGGAGTTGATCTGCCGCCGGTTGGAGGGAGAGTTCCTGGATTATAAGAATGCCATCCCACGGAAGAATCCCATCTCCGTCATCGCAGATACCAAGGCCCTGATTGAGAGCATTGACCGCGTCAGTGTGGTGATCTCCGAAAAGCAGAAGAGTCCGGTCCGGTGCCTGTTTGACCACGACAAGGTGCTGCTCTCCGCCAAGACCGGAAACGGCGAGGCCAAGGATATCTGCCGCTTGTCCGGTGACGGCGGCGGGCTGGAGATCGGGTTCAACAACCGCTATCTGATGGAGGCTCTCCGGTACGCGCCGGCGGACACGGTGAAGATCGAGCTGAATACCGGCGTCTCCCCCGCCATCATCGTCCCCACGGAGGGGGAGGAAAACTTCCTCTATATGGTCCTGCCGGTGCGGCTGAAGAGCGCGGAGTGAGCAGATGGAGACGATCACGATTCACACGGAGTTCATCAAGCTCCAGGACCTGCTGAAATTCGCCAATCTGGTGTCCTCCGGCGGCGAGGCAAAGGAGCGGATCCAGGGCGGCGAGGTCACCGTCAACGGCGAGATCTGCACCATGCGGGGCAAAAAGATCCGCCCCGGAGACGATGTGGCCTTCCAGGGCGCCCATTACACGGTGGCCTATGCGGATTCTTGAGCTGGAGCTGCAGCATTTCCGCAACTACTCCGGCCAGCGGGTATCCTTTGACCCGGACTGTAATGTGATCTTTGGGGAGAACGCCCAGGGCAAGACCAATCTGCTGGAGGCCATCGTCTACCTCTCCTGCGGGAAATCCCCCCGGGCCAGGACGGACCGGGAGATGATTGCCTTCGATGCGCCCGCCGCTGTGCTGGAAGCCGGGATCTCCGCCCGAGACCGGGAGTTCCGTACTCGGGTGGAGCTGTACCGGGACCGGCGGCGGAAGATGTGGGTGAATCAGGTGCCTGCCAAAAACAGCGCCGCTTTGAGTCAGGTGTACCACACTGTATTCTTCTGCCCGGACGACCTGTATCTGATCCGGGAGGGGGCCGCCGCCCGGCGGCGCTTCATGGACACAGCACTCTGCCAGTTGCGGCCGAGATACGCGGCCGCTCTGGCGGAGTACCACCGGCTCTATGACCACAAGACCCGCATTCTGCGGGACAGTGAGGAGCGGCCGGATCTCCTGGAGCTGCTGCCGGACTTCAACGAGCGGATGGTCCGTTTCGGCGCAGTGCTGGTCCACTATCGCCGGCAGTTCGCGGAGGCGCTGAACCGCTATGCCGCCCGCCACCATCGGGAGTGCTCCGGCGGAAGGGAGCGCCTGGAGATCACCTATCAGACTGTTTCCTCCGTCACGGACCCGGCGGCGGAGGTGGAGGTCCTCACGGAGCAGCTCCGGGCCCACATGGAATCCCACCAGGGGGCGGAGCGGGCCTCCCGGATGTGCCTCTCCGGCCCCCACAAGGACGATCTGGTCATCACCATCGACGGCCGGGAGGCCAAATTCTACTCTTCCCAGGGTCAGACCCGCACCGCGGCTCTGGCGCTGAAGCTGGCGGAGCGGGAAATCTACCAGAACGCCACCGGCGAATACCCGGTGCTGTTGCTGGATGACGTTCTCAGTGAGCTGGATCCCCGCCGGCAGGAGTTCGTTCTCAACCGCATCGCGGGGGGACAGGTGTTCATTACCTGCTGCGAAGATGATCGGCTGCCGGTCCTTCTGGGCGGGAAGGTGTTCCATGTGAAACAGGGCGCCATCGGGTGAAGAACACCGCGACCAAGCGTGAGCGCAGGAGCCCTGCAGTACATCAGCTGTCTGCGGGAAGTGGATTTTCTCTTTTTGACAGCAGAAAACAGAGTGAAAGCAGGGAAAGGCAGAATGGACTGGATTTGGTATCATGCGCTGCCCCTCATTGTCTTTGGCGTCCCGCTCATTGGATTTCTGTGGGAGCTGCTGGTGGGGCTGCTCTGCCGGAAAAACCGCTGGCTGCTGTCTCTTCCGGTGCTGGCGGGCGCATTGGGACTGGCTCTCTGTCTGCTGGCACAGTTCTCCCTTTCGCTGTCCTTCCTGCTGGGGTTCTGGGCAGCTTATGGATGTGCGCTCCTCTTTGGATGGAGCATTTCCCAGTTGCGGACCACAGGGGATCTCCGCTGGAAAAAGTGGATATGCCGGGGAATGGCGCTGTGCTCCGGCGCGGCGCTGGCTGTCGGCTTCGGCGTACTGATCTTGCACGAGATGCGGGCGGCCAATTACACCATGGTGGAGGAAGTCATCAGCGGGGAGAATGCGCTGTCCGAGATCCCGGAGCTGGCCATTATGGATACGGACCGGAAGATTCTCTCCGCCCTGGAGGCGAGTTCTTCTGTTCAGGCAGCCATCGGCGAAGGGGATAAAGTCACAATTAACGGCTTGGTTCCGGCGGAACACGCGGATGTCCAGAAGATTTTGTCAGAATTTCTGGAGGAAGGGCAGTATCAGTTTTCCGAGGTCGGCACCATCGCGCAGTTCGGCGAAATCGGCACTTTGTACTATGATATTTTCGACCGGGAAGAGGGCATCAGGATCATTACAGAAAAGCTAAGTACCGGGGACCTTCAAAAGACAGTCACCGTTTACAGCGGAGATCCAGAGGAAAAATTGTCCGTGGTCATTTATGAAAATTATGAAGGAACGTTCCAAAAGATAGTCCGGCAGCGCCTGTGGTTTTACGATTTACTCCAGGTTCCAGAGGAGACATGAACGATGTACCTGCATATCGGCCAAAACGAAATTCTTCCCGACCGCCGGGTCATCGGCATTTTTGATCTGGACAAATGCAGTTACGGCAAGCGGACCCGGGAGTATCTGGCGGCCGCGGAGAAAGAGGGCGTGGTGCTGGACGTGTCCGGCGAGATCCCCAAGTCCTTCGTGGTGTGCGATCACCCCTATCACCGGCAGATCGTGTACCTCAGCCAGCTGAATTCCACCACCCTCCAGAAGCGGGCGGAGAGCGGAAACCTGGAATGAGCCAGGGGGGGATCCCATGGCGGCATATACGACACTGGTAAACCTTCCCCACTTTTTATCCTTGTTCACATCCCTGGAGGCAGGAGCTCTGGTGCTCTTTCTGGCGGCAGTGTTCACGGTGCAGCTGGTCCTGCTGCAAAATTACAGCAGGCGCCGGAGACGGCTGGTCTAGCCCTCTGCTTCTGGTGTACAGCGTGTTCCTTCTGCTGCTGTATTTTGCCTGGGTGGCGCTGTTCGCCGCCCTCCTGGCTCTGCTGATATATCCCATTTTAAAGAAATTACGCATTTGATTCCAACTTACATGGTTCAGGGCAAGGAGAAACGGGCCGGAGGCGGCTCCGGCCCGGCTCTTCTTGCCTTGGAACGGATATGAATATCCTGAAAGGAGAACCTGCATGGCAGAAAATGAACTGTTGAACTCCACTGCGGTGGACACGGCCAACGAGTACGACGCATCGGAAATTCAGGTGCTGGAAGGCCTGGAAGCCGTCCGGAAGCGGCCCGGCATGTATATCGGCTCCACGTCCACCTCCGGCCTGCACCATCTGGTCTATGAGATCGTGGACAACGCCATCGACGAGGCACTGGCCGGCTACTGCACCGACATCCTGGTGCGAATCAACGAGGGGGACACCATCACCGTGGTGGACAATGGCCGTGGCATCCCCGTGGACATCCAGGCCCAGACCGGCAAGCCCGCCCTGGAGGTAGTGTACACCGTCCTCCACGCCGGCGGCAAGTTCGGCGGTGGGGGCTACAAGGTCTCCGGCGGTCTCCACGGCGTGGGCGCCAGTGTGGTGAACGCCCTTTCCGAATGGCTGACGGTCCAGGTCCACCGGGACGGACATATCTATGAGATGAAGTTCTCCAGGGGCAATGTGACCCAGCCCATGACCATTGTGGGAGATACAGACCACACCGGCACCACTGTCACCTTCAAGCCGGACCCGGAGATGTTCGAGGATACGGAGTACAATTACGATACCCTCCACACCCGGATGCGGGAGGAGGCGTTCCTGAACGCTGGCCTGTGCATCCGCACTGTGGACGCCCGCCCCGGACGGGAGCAGGAGGACAACATGTGCTTCGAGGGCGGCATCCGGGAGTTTGTTACCTGGCTGAACAAGAGCAAGGATGTGCTTCACAACGACGTGATTTACATGTCCGGAGCCCGAGAGGACTCCGTGGCGGAAGTGGCCATGCAGTATAACGACGGCTATAACGAGACGATCCTCTCCTTCGCCAACAACGTCCACACGCCGGAGGGCGGCATGCACGAGGAGGGCTTCAAGCGGGCTCTCACCAATGTGCTGAACGCCTACGGCCGGAAGATCAAGCTGCTGAAGGATGACGAGAAGGTCTCCGGCGAGGACTGCCGGGAGGGCCTCACCTGCGTCATTTCCGTCAAGCTGACAGAGGCCCAGTTTGAGGGCCAGACCAAGTCGAAGTTGGGCAACAGTGAGATCCGGACCCTGGTGAATAACATCGTCTCCGAAAAGCTGGAGATCTTCCTGGAGGAGAACCCCCAGGTGGGCCGGATGATCCTGGATAAGGCTCTCACTGCCAATCGGGCGAGAGAGGCCGCCAAAAAGGCCCGGGAATCCATCCGCCGCAAGACGGCTCTCGGCGGCGCCGCCATGCCGGATAAGCTGCGGGACTGCAATGAGAACAATCCGGAGCTGACGGAGCTCTATATCGTCGAGGGAGACTCCGCAGGCGGCTCCGCCACCCAGGGGCGGGATTCCCGGTTCCAGGCCATTCTCCCCCTGTGGGGCAAGATGCTGAACGTGGAGAAGGCCCGGGCAGACAAGGTCTACGGCAACGACAAGCTCCAGCCCGTCATCACGGCCCTGGGCGCGGGCATCGGGGATGAGTTCGATCTGAACAGGCTCCGGTATCACAAGGTCATCATCATGGCCGATGCCGATGTGGACGGCGCCCATATCCGTACTCTGCTGCTGACCTTCTTCTTCCGCTTCATGCGGCCCCTGATCGAGGAGGGCTATGTCTACTCCGCCGTTCCGCCCCTGTATAAGCTGACCCGTGGCAAGACCACCCGAGTGGCCTTTGACGACATCCAGCGGGAGAAGATCGCCGCCGAGATGCGGGGCGACAACCCCAACGCCAAGATCGACATCTCCCGGTTCAAGGGGCTGGGTGAGATGAACCCCCATGAGCTGTGGGAGACCACCATGGACCCCACCACCCGGACGCTCCGGCGTATCACGCTGGATGACGCCGTGGCCGCGGACGAGACCTTTACCATCCTGATGGGCGAGAAGGTGGAGCCCCGGAAGGAATTTATCGAGCGCAACGCCCAATACGCGGTCAATCTTGACTATTGATCCGTAGGGCGGCTGCCCTCGGCCGCCCGTCCGATCAGATATGCCTTTGCGGGCCGGCGAGGGCGCCGGCCCCTACAAAAAGGAGATACGATACATGAGCAAAAAGCCCCAATACGATCCTGAGGAGATCCGGTACCCCGAACAGAAGATCGTGGAGTCACCGCTGGTCCCCGAGATGGAGAAATCCTACATTGAGTACGCCATGAGCGTCATCGTGGGCCGGGCTCTCCCTGACGTGCGGGATGGCCTGAAGCCCGTCCATCGCCGGATCCTCTACGCCATGTACGAGGATGGCCTCACGGTGGACAAACCCTTCAAAAAGTCCGCCACCTGCGTGGGCGACGTGCTGGGCCGGTACCATCCCCACGGCGACGCCAGCGTCTATGACGCTCTGGTCCGCCTGGCTCAGGATTTCTCCATGCGCTATCCCCTGGTGGACGGCCACGGCAACTTCGGGTCCGTGGATGGCGATCCCCCGGCGGCCTACCGGTACACGGAGGCCCGGATGTCCCGGCTCTCCGACGAGATGCTGCGGGACATTGAAAAGGACACTGTGGACTGGGACCCCAACTTCGACGAGACCCGCAAGGAGCCCCGTGTCCTGCCCTCCCGGTTTCCCAATCTGCTGGTGAACGGCTCCAGCGGCATCGCGGTGGGCATGGCCACCAATATCCCGCCCCACAACCTGCGGGAGGTGATCGGCGCCTGCATCTGCGTGCTGGACAATCCGGAGGCTCAGCTCAGTGATCTGATGCAGTACGTCAAGGGGCCGGACTTCCCCACCCGGGGCATCATCATGGGTCGCAGCGGCATCCGGCAGGCCTATGCCACCGGCCGGGGCCGGGTGGTGATCCGGGCCCGACATGAGTTTGAGGAGTTCGGCAAGGACCGCACGCGCATTGTCATCACCGAGATCCCCTACCAGGTCAACAAGCGTATGCTCATCAAGAGCATGGCCGACCAGGTGGAAGACAAGCGTCTGGACGGCATCTCCGACATCCGGGACGAGTCCGACCGGGACGGAATGCGCATCGTCATCGAGCTGAAGCGGGACGCCAACCCCCAGGTGGTGCTGAACCGCCTGTTCGCCCAGACCCAGCTGCAGACCAGCTTTGCCATCAACATGCTGGCCCTGGTGAATAACCAGTCTCAGCCCAAGATCCTCTCCCTGCGCCACATCATTGACGAGTATCTGGCCTTCCAGGAGGAGGTCATTATCCGCCGCACCAAGTACGACCTGCGCAAGGCCCAGGAGCGGGCCCACCTGCTGGAGGGTCTGCTGGTGGCTCAGGACAACATCGACGAGGTTATCAAAATCATCCGCAGCAGCTACGACAACGCCAAGGAGAACCTGATGTCCCGCTTCGGTCTGGACGATGTCCAGGCCCAGGCCATTCTGGATATGCGGCTGAAAGCCCTTCAGGGCCTGGACCGGGAGAAGCTGGAGGCGGAGTACAAGGAGCTGGAGGAAAAGATCGCCTACTTCAACCAGCTGCTCTCCTCCGACGAGCTGCTGCGCAAGGTGCTGAAGGATGAGCTCCAGGCCATCTCCGACAAATTCGGCGATGACCGGGTCACGGAGATCCAGGATGTGGAGGATGAGATCGACATCGAGGACCTGATCGAGGAGGAGCAGTGTGTCTTCACCCTGACCCAGGCGGGCTACATCAAGCGGACACCTGCCAGCGAGTACACCGCCCAGTCCAAGGGCGGCATGGGCAAGAAGGGCATCACCACCCGGGAGGAGGACTACGTGGTGGATGTGTTTACTGCCTCCACCCACGACTATATCCTCTTCTTCACCGACACCGGCAAGGTCTACCGGAAGAAGGGGTATCAAATCCCCGAGTCCGGCAAGGCTGCCAAGGGGACCAACATCGTCAACATCCTTCAGGTGGAGCAGGGCGAGCGGATCCAAGCCATGATCCATACCCGGTCCATTGAGGACGACGGCCGCTTCCTCTTCATGGTTACTCGGAACGGCACGGTGAAGCGCCTGCCGGCCAATACTCTGAAGAATCTGCGGAACAACGGCATCCGTGCCCTGCGGATGGAGGAGGGTGACCAGCTGATCGCTGTCCGGGAGACTGACGGCAGCCAGAAGATCCTCATCGCCACCCATGACGGTATGGCAGTCTGCTTTGACGAGAACGATGTGCGGCCCATGGGCCGGGACGCCGTGGGTGTGCGGGGTATCCGCCTGCGCCAGGGCGACTACGTGGTGGGCGCCGCCCGTGCCAAGGCCAATCATGCGGTGCTGGCCATCACGGAAAACGGCTACGGCAAGCAGACGCCGGTGGAGGACTATCGGATCACCAACCGGGGCGGCCTCGGCATCAAGAACTACATGGTGACGGACAAGACCGGCCCCGTGGTGGGCATCAAGGTGGTGGACGGCACGGAGGACCTGTTGCTGGTGACCCAGGCAGGCATCCTGATCCGCACCCCGGTGGACAGCATCCGCACCGCGGGTCGGGCCACTCAGGGCGTCATCGTCATGCGGTTCAAGGAGGAGGGGGATCACGTGATCTCCCTGGCGCTCACAGACCATGAGGAGGGCAGCGCCGAGGCCGAGGAATAAGACCGTCCGGAGCCGGGGCGAAAACGCTTTTGCCGGAATGTTTATCAGAACACAGGGGGAGCTGTTCCCGAGGAGACGGCTCCCCCATTCAAAACCATCTTCCAAAAGGATTTCATGATGAAAACAGTCACCATCTACACCGACGGCGCCTGCTCCGGCAATCCGGGCCCCGGCGGCTGGGGCGCGATTTTGATGTACGGCCCCCACAGCCGGGAGCTCTCCGGCGGAGAGGCCGCCACCACCAACAACCGCATGGAGCTCACCGCCGTGATCCAAGCACTGTCCCTGCTGAAGGAGCCCTGCATCGTGGACCTCTGGTCCGATTCCAAATATGTGATCGATGGGCTGGAGAAGGGCTGGGCCAAAGGCTGGAAGGCTAGGGGCTGGAAAAAAGCTGACAAGAAGCCCGCCCTGAATCCGGATCTCTGGGACAGGCTGCTGTCCCTGACAGAGGTTCATTCCATCCGTTACCATTGGGTCAAGGGCCACGCGGAGAATGCGTACAACAACCGCTGTGATGAGCTGGCGGTGGCGGAGAGTCAGAAATACAAGTAGTATGTCTCCTGTACCCCGCAGAACGGGGCAGGCGCCGTACAAGCGGTTCGACGACGGCAAAGCCACGGCGGAGTCGGAATTTCCTCTCGCCGGGCAAATCAAAAAAATAGGTCCCCCACCGGCTCTGCCGGGCGAGGGACCATGCGGAGAGCGCATACAGCAACCACTGTGATGAGCTGGTGGCGGCCGGAGATCCTGATAGCCCCCGCTTCCTTCTCATGGGGAGAAAAAGTGAGAGAAACAGACCTATCTTCCAAAAAAAGACAAGTTTTTCTAAATTTTTCCGCTGTTTACGAAAACAGAAAAAAACATTCACAATCTGTTCATAAGAAAAACATAATTTAGAAAAAATTTTCGGATATCTTTATAATCAAGCAAAGGGTCCTCCCAAACCCGATGCGTTTTCTCCCTCCTAAAAACACACACAGCACAAAGGACCGCCACATGGCGGTCCTTTGTGTGTTTACGGCTGGATCAGCTCCTTGCTGAGATGGACGATGAAGTCCTGCACATTGGTGACGATGCCCCGGGCGGAGAGGCTTCCCCGGTCACTGAGTTTGTTCACGGCAAATTCTGAGATATCCACGCAGTAGAAATACACCTGCCGCACGGTTCCATCTGCCAGCACCCGGTAGGAGGGGGTCATGTTTCCGGCGGCGATGGTGTGGAGGGCAGTGGCCATGCAGATCACCGTGGTGGCGGAGCGGATCTCTGCCCGCATGGCGTCCTGAGCGGCATAGACGTCTGCCAGCACCGGCGGCAGAGGCCCGTCGTCCCGGATGGAGCCCGCCAGTATGTACGGGACGCCGTGCCGTTCGCAGGTGTGCAGAATGCCGTTTTCGATCTGCTCCGCTTTCAGAAAGGCGGGAATCGATCCGTAGAGCCGCACCCGGTTGATGGTGTCCAGATGGTTGTAGTGCCCGTTGGGCTGACTTTCCTGCGTGTAGATGTTCTGCCCCAGGGCAGTGTTGAGGTAGGCTGCCTCCAGATCATGGGTGGCCAGCGCGTTGCCCGCCAGCACGGCATGGACAAAGCCGCCTGCGATGAGCCGGGAGAAGGCGTTGCGTGCGTCGTGGTCAAAGGCGAAGGCGGGCCCCATCACCCAGACCACCTTGCCGTGGTCCCGTTCGTGGCGCAGCAGTTCATAGAGCTCGTCATAGTCCCGGGAAAAGGCGGTCTCCCGGGAGCGGCCCTGCCGGAAGGCAAACACATCTCTGGCAACCCGGCGCTCCCGGAAGCCGTCCGGGTGGACGAGGATCCCCTCCTCTCCCTGTTCTGTGCGGCCGACGGCCACCAGCTCTCCCTGCCGCAGGCGGCGGAATTCCCGGACGTCGATGCGGCCCCGATCCCACACGGCCACGCAGTCCATCCGGCTCTCCCGGGCCAGATGCCACTGCCCTGCGATTTTGAAGTATTCCGGAAAGATGCTCATGGCGTGGAAATTCTCCGGCGCCACGCCGTCCCGGGGCGCCGGGCGAAAGACGGCGTCCGGTGCGTTTTCCAGTGCGGGTGTGGAAAAGACCGGCGGAAAATAGGGGCGCAGCTGAAACGGCATAATGGCGTTCCTCCTTTGAAAGATGGTGCCGCTGTTCCACCCGGATGCAGAGAAGAAAAGCCCGGGGACCGCTCCTCGCAATACCTGCGGAGCAGTCTCCAGGCCCATCGGCATTCCCATCCGGCAAGAGGGCGCGGGAGGTTTGATTGCATTCAGAATATCAGAATGCCGCCAAAAAAACAAGGCCCTTTCTTGTAAATCCGGGCCGTCGGGTGTAGAATATCCAACATACAGGTTTTTCCTTCAAGGAGGCTTTTCAACATGAGAGACGGTTTTATCTCCGTGGCCGCAGGCACCCCCAAAATCCGGGTGGCGGACTGCCGCTATAACGCGGAACAAATTTTTACCCTGATGCGGGAGGCGGACAAGCAGGGGGTGAAGGTGCTGGCTCTTCCGGAACTGTGCCTCACCGGCTACACCTGCGGAGATCTGTTCCTGCAGGACACGCTGCTCCGGGGCGCCGAGGAGGGCCTTCAGACCATCCTGGAGGCTACAAGAAATCTGGAGATCGTGACGGCCCTTGGCCTGCCCGTGTGGGATAAATGGGACAACAAATTGTATAACTGCGCGGCTATTATACAAAAAGGAGAGATTTTGGGGCTGATTCCCAAGGTCTATCTGCCCAATTATGGGGAGTTTTATGAGCAGCGGTGGTTTGCATCCGGCAGCGGCGTGGAGCACGGGATTGAGCTGTGCGGGCAGCATGTGAGTCTCTGTACGAACCAGACCTTTGCCTGCGACACCATGCCCAACTTGGTGATCGGCGTGGAGATCTGCGAGGATCTGTGGGCCCCGGCGCCGCCCTCCGTGGAGCTGGCCCGGAAGGGCGCCACCGTGATTCTGAACCTCTCCGCATCCAATGAGCTGGTGGGCAAGGCGGACTACCGCCGCTCCCTGGTGACAGGCCAGTCCGCCCGGCTGATGTGCGGTTATGTGTACGCGGATGCCGGAGAGGGAGAGTCCACCACCGATGTGGTGTTCACCGGCCACAATATGATCGCGGAAAACGGTACCCTGCTGGCGGAGCGGCGGTTCGCCACCGGACTCACCGTCAGCGAGATCGATGTGGACCGGCTGATCCATGACCGCCGCCGGACCAACACCTTCACCTTCGGCAAGGAGCCGCCGGAGATCTGGCGGTGCGGCTTCACGTTGCCGGTGGAGGAGACCCGGCTCACCCGGTACGTCTCCCCATCTCCTTTCGTGCCGGAGGATGCCGCGGGCCGGGCGGAGCGGTGTGAGGAGATCCTGCGGATCGCCTCCCTGGGTCTGAAGAAGCGGCTGGAGCACACCGGCGCCAAGACGGCGGTGGTGGGCCTCTCCGGCGGGCTGGACTCCACCCTGGCCCTGCTGATCACGGCCCTGGCCATGGGGATGCTGAATCGGCCCGCCAGCGACATCGTGGCCGTCACCATGCCCTGCTTCGGCACCACTGCCCGGACGAAGTCCAACGCGGAGCTGCTGGCGGAGCGGATGGGTGCCACGCTGAAGATCATCGACATCTCCCAGGCGGTGCGGCGACATTTCACCGACATCGGACAGAGCATGGAGAACCATGACGTCACCTTTGAAAACGGCCAGGCCCGGGAGCGGACCCAGGTCCTGATGGACATTGCAAACCAGACCGGCGGCCTGGTGATCGGCACGGGAGATCTCAGTGAGCTGGCCCTGGGCTGGTGCACCTACAATGGCGACCACATGAGCAACTACGCCGTCAACTGCTCCATCCCCAAGACCCTGGTGCGGCATTTGGTGGCCTATCTGGCCCGGGACAACGCGGAGAAGGACGAGGCCCTCCATGACGTGCTGGAGGATATTCTGGACACCCCTGTCTCCCCGGAGCTGCTGCCCGCTGTCCAAGGGGAGATCAGCCAGCGGACCGAGGATCTGGTGGGGCCCTATGAGCTACACGACTTCTTCCTGTACTACATGCTCCGCTGGGGCTTCCCGCCCCGGAAGATCTACCGTCTGGCGCTGTATGCCCTGGGAAAGACTTACACCCCAGATGTGATCCTGAAGTGGCTGAAGACCTTCTACCGCCGCTTCTTCTCTCAGCAGTTTAAGCGCAGCTGTCTGCCGGACGGCCCCAAGGTAGGTTCTGCGGCACTCTCCCCCCGCGGCGACTGGCGGATGCCGAGCGATGCTTCCGCGGCACTGTGGCAGGCAGAACTGGAGACACTGGAGTAAACGAAAGAGAGGAGCCAGTCGCCGAACATGGGGGTCCCCAAAAAATCAAAGATTTTTTGGGGAAAGAAGGAGCAAGGGAGCGTCCGGAGCTTTTGCCGTGGGCAGAAGCGGAGGGGAGCGGACTTTGCGACGACGCGGCGGATGCCGAGCGACGCATCCGCCGCACTGTGGCAGGCAGAACTGGAGACACTGGAGTCAGTGCATTTTTAACAGTATGTGGAAAGCGGACTAGGGCGACGGCTATACAGCCGGCGCTCTGGTCTTTCTATGCGTATACAGATAAACACGGACAGGCAGCATGAACTTTCGCAGTTCTTGACAGATTCTCCCCCCTCCCATTAAAATAGAAGAAAAATTGTTTGAAAACGGAAAGGAAGCACACGATGGAAGAATCTCTAGAACATATCCGGGAGAGCGCGGAGACACGAATGAGGAAGAATGCCTTCATGCTCCATAACTATATTGAGCTGGAACGCGTGGAAAAAGACCGGGCGGTCTTCAAGCTGGACATCCGCCCGGAGAGCTGCAACCCCTATGGGCTGATTCATGGCGGCGCCATCTACACCCTGGCGGACAACGCCACCGGCGCGGCGGCCCACAGCGACGGGCGGTATTACGTCACACAGACCAGCGCGCTCCACTTCCTGCGCAACCAGGCCACAGGGACGGTGCGGGCCTCTGCTTGGGTCCGGCACCGTGGAAAGTCCACGGTGCTCACCGCTGTGGACATCACCGGAGACGGCGGCAGGCTGCTGGCCACGGGGGAGTTCACCTTCTTCTGCGTAGACAAGGCGCTGATGGACCAAAAGGCGGCCGCTGAGCAGAAATAAGAGAGATGCGGGAGAGGGCGAACCCCTCTCCCCTTTTTCCCAAACACTGTGGAAAACCGGGCTGTCATATCTCCGCCCGCCGCCGCATAAGGTTGTCCCAGAGGTGAGGCGATATGAAGAGGCCGGTTTTTCCAGGCCCGTTCAGAAGAGGGCTCCGGCGGCTGGGCGCAGCCGGGCTGGCGGCCGGGACCCTTTGGGCGGTTGTGGTCACCGCCGGAAGCGACAGCGCGTCTGCGGCCTGGGCGGCCCTGCGGGCGGCGTCTCCGCTGGCGGCGCTGAAATGGGAGCTGGGGGACCTGTGGGCGGACGATGACCTCTCCCCCGCCGCGGTGATGACGTTGGGAGAGTCTCCCCTGCTGTTGTCCGCCCGGGCGGCTGTGGCGGAGCTGTGGTCCACCGAGCGGACGGAGGAATCCGGTGCGGACGGCCGGGAGGAGACTGTCACGGAGCCGGTGGAGGAGACGCCGCTGGAGACCACGGGAGAGACGGACAACGGCGTTCCGGCCAGAACACTGGTGCCTACGGACCCCAGCGGCTATACGGTCTGCGGCCGGTCCTACATCTCCAACAGCACGGACCACGCCCTCACCGTCACGGAGCTGTCGGAGCCCTTTGACGCCCGGCTCGCCGATGGGGAGCCTCAGATTCTGATCCTCCACACCCACGGCAGCGAGGCCTACACCCCACCCCCGGGCACGGACATCGTCTGGTCCGGCAACTACCGCACTACGGACTCCCGCTACAACGTGGTGGGGGTGGGAGACGAGATGGCGGAGGTGTTCACCGCCGCCGGGATCTCCGTCCTCCATGACCGGACACTGTACGACTACTCGTCGTACAACGACGCCTATAACAACGCCCTGGCGGCCATTGAGACCTATCTGGCGGAATACCCCTCCATCCGCTTCATCCTGGATGTCCACCGGGACGCCATCGGCGACGCGGAGGGCAATCAGTACAAGGTGGTCTCGGAGATCGACGGGGTGGGCACCTCCGCCCAGATGACTCTGGTGATGGGCAGCGACGGCAGCGGCCTGGCTCATGAGCACTGGATGGAGAATCTGAAACTGGCGGTGGCCCTTCAGGACAATATCTTGCAAAGTTATCCCACCCTGATGCGGCCGATCCTGCTGCGGAATTCCCGCTATAACCAGCACGCCACCACCGGCTCCTTGCTGGTAGAGGTAGGGGCCGCCGGCAACTCTCCGGAGGAGGCCGCCCTGGCGGGCCGCCTGTTCGCCCAGCAGATGGCGGACTATCTCATTGATCTGGGCAAGTGACAGAGGCGGTCCTGCGGAGAGCAGGCCATCCGGCCCCGGTCCGACGGCAAAAGCCCCGTCCGAACGGACGGGGCTTTTTGCTTTGAAGGCTCAGGGCTCCTCCGCCAGGGGGAAGGACACCACAGCGGTGAACAAGTCCGCCAGCGTCTCCACGTGGAAATCTCCGCCGCAGGCCTCGGTAAAGGAGCTGGCGATGGAAAGGCCCAAGCCGCTGCCGCCATCGGTACGGCTGGCGTCGCCCCGGACGAACCGGGCCGTCAGGTCCACGCCTGTGGGCAGCTCCTCCCGGGAGGTGTTGCGCAGGCTGGCCTCCGCCCTGCCCACCTCGGTCTTTAAGGAGAGGTAGACCCGGCTTCCCGCCAGGGCATATTTCAGGGCGTTGTCGATGAGGTTCTGAAACACCCGGTACAGCCGCCGGCCGTCAGCCGTGATCATCACCGGTATCTCCGGCAGCTCCATCCGGAAGGTCAGCCCGCTTTGGGAGATGGGCCCCTCCAGGTCTGCCAGGGTCTGCCGCAGGAGCTTGGCAAAATCCAGCCGCTCCAAGTGGACCGGCAGCTGGCCGGAGGCGGCCTTGCTGACCTCGAACACATCCTGGACCATCACTGCCAGCCGTCGGGCCTTCTCGTCGATGATCCGGGCGTAGTCCGCTGCGGCCCCCTCCAGGGGCTCCTGCCGCAGCAGTTCCGCATAGGAGAGCACAGAGGTCAGGGGCGTTTTCAGGTCGTGGGACACGTTGGAGATCAGCTCTACCTTCATCCGTTCGCTGCGGGTCTGCTCTGCCAGGGCCCGGTGTAGGCCCGCCTGGATGTCGTTCAGCTGCTCCGCGGTCTGATGCAGGTCTGCGTCCGCCGGCAGGTCCAGGGGCGTTTCCAGATCCCCGTCCCGGATGGCCGTCACTTGGTCCGCCAGCAGGCCGATATCCCGGGCCAGGGTCCAGTCCCGCCGGATCCAGAAGATTTCCAGGACCCCTATCAGCGCAAAGGCGGGAACAAAAACGCAGATCACAGTCAGAGAAGAGTTCCAAAGCATTTCATACACAGGGACACAGCAGAGAACAGCTGTAAGCATGATGGCCCATAGTGCAAGGTTCCGCACCAGAGACCGCCGCCGGAGCCGCTTCTGCACCGGCAGCTTCAAGTCTCTTGCCAAGAATGCGTTTTTCAGCCCCCTCAACAGACTCCGCCGCTGCTCCCTTTCCGTGTTTTTCCGGGTGATGTGCCGCAGCCACAGCGCCCACACCAGCGCCAGCAGCGCCGGGGCATTGGCGGGCAGCAGCGCCGCCAGCCGCAGGGCGTCCGTCACGGTCGGACCCACCCAGCCGTAATACCAGAATTCAAAGGGAGAGTAGCCGCCGAATCCTGTGGAGAACACCATGGAGAGGACTGCCAGGGCAGCCGCCAGCCACCAGATCTCCCCGGGCACGCGGCGAGTGAGAGCGGCCAGCTTTTTCTCCGCCCTCCGCCGTTCCGCCCGCAGGAAGTGGGCGGCGATCAGGCATACGGCTCCAGCTGCGCACAGCACCGCCCGCAGCAGGTAGAATCCCTGCATCTCCCGAATGTGCTGATATAAGCCGTAAAAATCATCGTAGAAGCGGGTTTGTCCGCCGCTGTTCAGCTGGAGATAAGGCACCGGCTCCTGCCGGAGGGCCATGTAGACGGTCACATCCGCCGCGTCCTCCCCGGCCGTGAAATTCTCATAGCCGGGGACGTCCCACAGGGAATCCTCTGTATAAAATCCATCGCCGTAAACGTCCACTGGCTCTCCATCCTTCCGCAGCAGGATCCTGCCATGGCGGAAGACCAACAGGAAGTTGTACCCCTCCGGCAAATTTTGACTGCTGCTGATCTCCGCACCTGCCGGAACATTGCTGTAGAGCAGCTCCCTTTCCGGGCCAAGGACCTGATAGAGCAGATTTTTGTCTGCCGCATAGTGTTTGTCCGGTGCGGCGGTTGCAGTATTCTCCTCAACCCACGCGGTTTCCGAGGAGGTATCTGTGACGCCCCACTCATAAAAGGATTCGCCCTCCCGGGATACGATATAAGTATCCCCGGAAGCAGTATCCCACCACTCCAGGTCGCTGCCGGTGGCCATAGCCAGAAAGGCCCGCAGCCGTTGGGCCACCTCCTGCCGGAAGGCTGGGGTCTCCTGCCAGTCTGTACTCCACCATCCGCTGCCGAAGGAGCCGCTGTCGACCCCGCTGGCCAGGCGGCCCGCCATCTGTCCCAGGCTCCCCAGCACCAGGCTCACGCCCAGTACCAGGGCCGCCAGTCCGGCCGCCGCCCGCAGCCTGCCGCAGGTCTTTCCGGAGACGCGGACCTTCGCCACGCCCGGGGCGTCCTCCACCCCCTTCAGAGCCTCCCGGACCTCCCCGGCCACAAGTTGTTCCAGACCTTCGTCAGGTCCCGTGCTGTTCCATTTTGTATCCAATGCCCCACACCACCTTGATGTAATCTGGCTCCTTGGGATTGAGCTCGATCTTTTCCCGAATGCGCCGGATGTGGACCATCACCGTGTTTTCGCAGGCGTAGGCCGCCTCCCCGTCCCACACCCGGCGGTAGATCTCCTCCGCCGGGAAGATGCGGCCGGGGTTACGCATCAGCAGGTCCACGATCTTTGTCTCCGTGGCGGTGAGCTTCACCGCTTCCCCATCCGCCCGCAGTTCCCGGCGGTCCGGGTCGTAGGTGAGGCGCCCGTTGACGATGAGGCCCTGCCGCTCCTCCGCGTGGACGTCCCCCAGCAGGGTGTACCGCCGCAGCTGGCTCCGGACTCTGGCCGCCAGCTCCTGGGGGTTGAAGGGCTTGGTCACATAGTCGTCCGCCCCCATGGAGAGGCCCAGGATCTTGTCCGTGTCCTCACTTTTGGCGGAGAGGACGATCACCGGCAGGTTCCGCTTTTCCCGGATCCGCAGCAGAGCGGACAGCCCGTCCAGCTTGGGCATCATCACGTCGATGAGGATCAGCCGCACCGCCGGGTCCAGGGCCAGATCCAGAGCCTCCATGCCGTCATAGGCCCGCAGGACCCGGTAGCCCTCCCGCTCCAGGGTGATGGCGATGGCCCCCACGATCTCCGGATCGTCGTCCACCACCAGAATGCACGCGTTCATCTCGATCCCTCCTTGAGCTGATTGTAGCATACCGGGGAATTCTTACAAACACCCGGAGAAATTTCTTACAGATTTCTTACGGTTTCAAGCGGCACAAAAAAAGGGCCCTCCCGGGAAGGAAAGCCCTTCTTTTCAATGGCTCACTTTTTCAGCGGCATGGAGAAGAGGAACCGGGTGGAGGCCTGGTCGCTCTCGGCCTTCAGAGTTCCCTTGTGCTCCGTCGCAATGGAGGCGGCGATGGGCAGCCCCAGGCCGAAGCCAGACTGCTCCCCCCGGGAGGCGTCCGCCCGGTAGAATCGCTCGAACAGGCGGCCCAGTTGGTCCGGCGGGATGGGATCGCCGGGGTTGGATACCAGCAGACGGGCCTGCCGGTCTGTGCGCCGCAGGGTCAGGCTGATGGTACCCCCCGCCTGCCCATACTTGATGGCGTTGTCCAGCAGGACGCCGATCAGCTGGCGCAGTTTGTCGGCGTCACCGGTGACGGTCACGTCGGGGGTGATGTCGCTCTCCAGGGGCTTTCCCGCCTCAAAGGCCACCGGCTCAAAGGCCAGTACGCAGTCCGTGGCCAGGTCGGAGAGCGAGACCTCCCCCATCACCGCCGTGGGAACCGCATTGTCCGCCCGGGCCAGGGTCAGCATCTCCTCCACCAGGGACTTCATCTGTCCGGCCTCGGAGCGGATGTTGTCCGCCCACCGGGCCGGGCGGTCCTCCAGCGGCGCCGCCTCCAGCAGTTCCGCATTGGAGAGGATCACGGTCAGCGGCGTCTTCAGCTCGTGGGAGGCGTCGGAGAGGAACTGCCGCTGCTGCTGCCAGGCCTTTGCCACCGGGCGGGTGGCCCACCGGGCCAGCAGGATGGAGACGCCCAGAAGCAGCAGCAGCGCCGCCAGACCGATTTGCAGATAGGAGCCCATGATCTCCTGCAATGTGGCCTGCTCCATGGACATGTCCACAAAGGCGATGCGCTCGTATAGTCCATAGTCCCGGCGCAGATACCGCAGGCCGTAGCTGTGGATAGTGCCCTCCGGCCGGTTCTGCTGGAGACAGTCGGTAAGAATGGTCTGCAGCTCCTGTGTGTCCTGCAGATTGGAATAGGTCCCGCCTGTGACAAAGGCCTCGTAGATTCCGCTGCGGTCCCAGAGATTCACCGTGAAATAGGGCAGCAGAACGTCTTCCCCGCCCCGGTTGAGCCCCAGATCCGGCCGGCCGCTGGGAGTGTCGTCCTCCATGACCCGCTGGAGCACCTGATGGCTGATGACCTCGATGTTCTGCTTGGCGGAGAAAAACACAGCCGTGAATACCACGCCCAGTACCGCGGTCACCAGAATCATGCACATGGCCACGAATTTGATCTGCAATTTTCGGATCATGGGAGGATCGCCTCCTTCCTGTCGAAAACTCTGTGGAAAAGTGGAAAAATGTGGACTTTGTGGAAAACTACGCCTCCTCAGGCGCTTCCAGGCAGTAGCCCACCATGCGGATCGTGCGGATCTTCACCTGGGAGTGGAGATGGTCCAGCTTCTTCCGCAGGAAGGAGATGTAGACCTCCACATTGTTGTCCTCTGCGTCGGACTCATAGCCCCAGACCTTCAGCAGCAGCTTCTCCTTGGTGATGACCAGCTTCTGGTTCAGCATCAGCATCTCCATCATGTCGAACTCCTTCCGGCTGAGCCGCACGGAGCGCTCGCCGCAGGAGAGGGTGAAGGAGGTCTTCTCCAGCCGCAGGTCTCCGTATTTCAGGGCATCAGTCTGCCGCAGCTCCGGCTGGCGGCGGGTCAGGGCCCGGATGCAGGCCAGCAGCTCCTTGGGCTCAAAGGGCTTGGTGAGATAGTAGTCCGCACCGGAGTCCAGCCCGTTCACCCGGTCCGTCAGCTCGGACCGGGCCGTGAGCATCAGCACCGGCGTGGTGCTGCCCTCCGCCCGCAGGCGGCGCAGCACGGTGAAGCCGTCCAGCTTGGGCAGCATCACGTCCAGCAGGATCACGTCATAAATGGAGGTCAGGGCGTTGTCCAGCCCCGCCTCGCCGTCGTGGCAGACGTCCACCGTATAGCCGTTCAGCTCCAACAGGTCCTGGAGGGTGGCGGCCAGGCGGACCTCATCCTCTACCACCAGTACGCGCATGAAATCACCTCCGTTTGCAGGATCGCGCGCCGTTTCTGCCGGCAGCGCCACACAGGGGGGAGCCCGGGGGCTCCCCCCTGGTCAGATGAGACGGATGGGAAACGAGATCGAGTTTATTCGCCCGTGGCGTCCGCCGCAGTCAGGCCATTCTCCGCCACAGAGAGAATGGTGTCCACCGAAGCGGTGTCCATCTGGTAGATGGTGGAATCCCCCTCCATGCGGACGTAGTAGCCGGTCTGGTCCAGGTTCTCGCTGCCGAAGGTCAGGGTCAGCGTCCCCTCGGTACCGGTGTCGTTCAGGTAGAGAATGGTAACCGTGGCCTGGGGTGCGTCAAAGCCGCACAGGGCAGCGGCCTCGTCTGTGGGCTTGTAGTCCACGCATTTGGTGAAGGTCAGCGCCCCCAGCTCCGCCAGCAGAGAGGCGGTGTCCGCGTTGCCGGTGACGTCCTCGCCGCTGGCAGCCCAGGTGACGGTGACCGTCTCCTCCCCGGTCTCCTCGTCGGTGGAGGTCTCCTTGTCGATGGGCCGCAACAGGGTGCTGGCGGCGCCCTCAACGGTGACGGACTGGAGGTTTTCCTCCGTCAGCTGGGGCAGCTCCGGCAGGTCGCACATATCATAGATGGTCTTGGACATCTCGGTGTACAGGGAGTTGGAGATGATATACACCGGACTCTCCTGTTCGTTCATCAGCATATAGTAGCTGTTGCCGTCCGTAGTGGTGTTGCCCAGGGAGATGGTCAGCGTCCCGCCGTCCGGCTTGGCTGCGGTCAGGGTGGCGAAGGGCTGGTCCAGGCCATAGGCCTCCAGCGTATCGCCCTCTGTAATGGTCTGCTGGGGTTTGAGGTTGGTGAGAAGGGTCAGGATCGACTGGATGGTGGAGTCGTCCAGGGGAAACTCCGGGTCGTCGGACCAGACCCACTTGCCCGCCTCGTCCAGATGGAAGGACAGCGTGGCGCTGCCGTTGTCATAGGTGAGGGACGAATAGGCGGCCTCCGTCTCCGTGATGACGCTGGCGGCGTCCTGGGCGGCGGCCTCCTCAGCTTCCCGCTGGGCGCTGGACCGCTTGACGGCGGAGACCACCGCCAGCAGGATGCCCAGGCCCACCAGGATCCCCAGCAGGAGAACCAGCGTCTTCTTCTGTGTTCGATTCATGCTTGTATGCTCCTTCGTCACAGTTTCCGGCGGTGCATCCAGCGGACAAAGCCGTAGATCAGCAGCGCCGCGGGGATCACCAGGATAAACAGCAGGCCCCAGATGCCGCCGGTCGTGATGGTATTGGTGGGCGTCAACAGGCTCACCGGCTCCACAGAGATGGCGGATACATCGTCAAAGCCCACAGTGGCGGAGTGGATGAAGAGATCCACGTTGTCAACATTGGTAAAGCTGTTGGTCACATCGGTGTTGATTAGCGTGTCCGCGCCGTAGACCGTCAGCCGGGCGGTGGTGTCCTCGCTGATCTCCTCCGTGGCCACGGCACCCACCACATAGGTCCCCTGGGTCATGTTGTCCGCGTCCAGCACGGCATAGCCGTTCTCCGTGGTGGTTAGGAAGGGCTGGACGGTGATGGTGTCCCGGGTGGGATCCGCCAGGGTGAAGCCCCGGGAGGCATAAAACAGGACCATGGAATCACTTGTGAGGCTGCTGGCCGCATCCACAGAGGTGTCCGCCTGCGCGAAGAACAGATAGGGGTTGTTCTGATAGCCCTGGGAGGTGTCCGCGATCATGCCGTCCGCCACCTGCATTCCATAGGCGGCGCACAGGGCGTTGAAGTTGGGCAGGTCCACCAGCTCACCGGCCATGTTGTAGATCACCTGGCCGCCCTCCGCCAGATAGTTCAGGATCATATCCAGCTCATCGTCCGCCAGATCCTGGTCCGGCTCGTTGAGGATCAGCAGGGAGCAGTCCTCAGGGATGCCGCCGTCGGTGAGCAGGTTCACCCGCTCCACGGACATGTGGAGCCGCGTGAACCGCTCCTTCACGCTGATGGGGACGGCGGTCTCGTTGTGGCCTGTGGTCTCGTACACCATCCGGGTCACGCCGGTGAGCACGCTGTCGATGGCGGAGGTCAGCAGGCTCTCCCCGTCGAAGTCCGTCTCCGTATAGGTGCCGTAATAGTAATACGACATCATATCATACCCGATTATGTCGCTGATGTCAAAGGACTCCTGCCGGCCGGTGGCCTCGCAGGTGACCACGATGGTATCCGCCCCCACACCGTACTGGGACAGGGCGGAGGGATAGACCGTGGGGTCGGTGTATTCCAGGGTCAGGTGGTCGCTGAGATCTGCGTAGATGTCCAGAAAGCGGACGATCCGGGTATCCAGTGTGTCCTTGTCGGTGAGCACGTGGATCACCACGTCATCCTCCAGCCCCGCCAGGTAGTCCTGAGAGGTCTCGCTGATGTTGTAGATCCCGCTGCCCGTCAGGTCGATCTGGGCCCACTGCTCCGGCAGCTGTGCCGCAAGCAGGTTGAACACCAGCACTGCCGCCACGGCCAGGGCCGTCAGTCCGGCGGAGAAGGCGCCCCTGCGGGATGCGTGGCGCCCCGCGGTCTCCTGCAGGCTGTTTTTCCAATCACGATGTTCCATATTCACACGCCTCCTCTCAGTTCCACCGGCGCTTCTGGATGACCTGGACGGTCAGAAAGACCAGCAGCGCGCTGATGGACAGGTACAGCAGGATCCCGGGCACGTCGAAGACGTGGTCCGTGGAAAAGCTGTCGAAGGCGGAGAGCAGGGAGAACTTGCCCAGCACATCCGGCAGCAGGTTGGCGAAGACGGAGGAGTCCCGCAGGTAGAAGGCGATCAGCACCGCGGCGCCGGCCACCAGCACGCCGGCTGTGACCTTCCAGTTGTTGGACAGGGCGTTGATGAGGAAGCACACCAGGATCAGCACCACGAAGAAGCCCAGCAGAGACCCGACGGCGGTGGAGGGCAGAAAGCCCACCAGGCCGTCCCACAGATACAGCAGGAGCAGAAGGCCGAAGGTGCCCACTGCGGCGATGATCTGGCTCTCCGTCAGAGAGGAGATCAGCATGCCCACGGCGATCTCCACCGCGCCCAGCAGGAAGAAGGCCAGAATGGCGCCGTAGTCCGCCAACAGGAAGGCCGTGCCGTTCAGCGCGATGATGAGGGGGCACAGGCAGGCAATGGCCACCGGCACGGCGAACACCGTCAGCATGGCGAAGTACTTCCCCAGCACCACGGCGGTGACGGATACCGGCGCCGTCAGCAGCAGCTGGTCCGTCTTGGTGTGGCGCTCATCCGCCATGGAGCGCATGGTGAGAATGGGGACCACCACCATGAAAATGAAGAGAGAGGAGCCCAGAGAGAGGGAGAAATAGGGGTATCCCTGAAACAGGTTGTAGGCAAAGAAATAGATGCCGATGAAGACCGTCAGAACCGCCACGAAGATCCAGCCGATCATGGAGTTGAAATAAGAGCTGACCTCCCGCTTATAAATCGCTTTCATCGCCGACCGCCTCCTTTTCCGCAGTTTCCACAGAGGTCTGGAACAGCGCCGCCGCCCGGGCGGCCACCGTATCGTTATCGTCCGTCAGATCCAGGAAGACCTCCTCCAGAGAGGCCGTCCGGGGCCGCAGCTCCAGCAGGGGCAGCCCCGCCTCTGCAAAGGCGAAGAACAGCGCCTCCCGGATGTCCCTCTCCATGTGGATGGCAAATCGGGCTGTGTCCTCCGTCCGCCCCAGCAGGGTCCGGCCGGTGATGCCCGCCACCCGGTCCAGCACGGCCTCCGCCGCCTCCGGCGCGGCCTTTGCCGTCAGTTCCAGGGAGCCTCCGGCGGAGAGCTTCTCCTCCAGGTCCTCCGGGGTGTCGCACACCACAAACCGGCCCTTGCGGATGATGAGGACCCGGTCGCATACCGCCCGGATCTCAGAGAGGATATGGGAGCTGAGGATCACGGTGTGGTCCTTTGCCAGATGCCGAATGAGATCCCGGATCTCCACCACCTGCTTGGGATCCAGGCCCACGGTGGGCTCGTCCAGAATGATGATCTTGGGGAAGCCCAGGATGGCCTGGGCCAGGCCGACCCGCTGGCGGTAGCCCTTGGACAGGTTCCGGATCAGCCGGGCGCTCATATCCTCCAGATGGGTCAGGGCCAGGACCTTCGTCAGCTGGTCCGTCCGCTGCTCCTTGGGGATCTTCTTCAGCTCCGCGCAGAAGCGCAGGTACTCCTCCACCGTCATATCAGGATACAGCGGCGGGATCTCGGGGAGATAGCCGATGCAGGCACGGGCGGCCTCCGGCTCCTCCAGAATATCGTGGCCCTCCACCAGGACCTGTCCCTCCGTGGCCGCCAGATAGCCGGTCATGATATTCATTGTGGTGGATTTTCCGGCGCCGTTCGGCCCCAAGAAGCCGAAGATCTGGCCGTCCTCCACCGTGAAGCTCAGATGGTTCACCGCATAGTGGTCGCCATAACGCTTCACAAGGTTTTTGACCTCGATCACACAAATAACCTCCTTCAGGAATGGAGACGGGCAGGGCCCGCCCCAGTCAGCTTTCACAGTATAAAAAAAGAAACTGAAAACTATCTGAAAGAATGAACAGAACTTCATAAACTGTTCAAACTTTTTAAAGGTTGTTTTTAGATTTTGGGGGTATGATACAGACATCCTCCAAAAAGGATAACTGATCCCCCCTCTCTTTTTTCATTTTTCATTTCCTTTCTCTCTGCGTGCGGCGGAGGGCGTCCATGACCAGGCGTCCTCCGCCGCACGCTGTCTTGCGCGAAAAGGGCGAAAAAGACGGAAAGATCCGGCCGGTCCAGGACTTTCCGCCGACTTGTTCTTGCAAACAGCCGGTGTTTCCGATATAATGATTCCGCAATTCTAAGTAGCCGGGTTCAGAATGCGACTGCCCGGTGAACAATGGAGGAAAAAAGAATGAGAGGCGTACACAGCGCGGTGGATGAGATCCGCCGCAATGTCTTCACCGAAGTGGCCCGCCTGGCCTATGAGGGCGGGGATTTGAAGCGGGTGGACATGATCCCCTACACCATCGTTCCCGGAGAGGTGGCCCGCCACCGCCACGACGTGTTTCTGGAGCGGGCCATTGTCCAGGAGCGGGTGCGGCTGGCCCTTGGCATGAGCCTGCAGCCCGCTGGCGAGCAGACGCCCGTCAGCGCCGGTATCCAGGAGGCGGCCGCGGCCGACGACAAATATTTTGAGGAGCCCCTGGTCAATATCATCTCCTTTGCCTGCAATGCCTGCCCCCCCAAGCAGATCCGGATTACGGACAGCTGCCAGGGCTGCCTGTCCCATCCTTGCATGAATGTGTGCCCCAAGGATGCCATTTATCTGGACAAGGACAAGCATTGCCACATTGACCAGGACAAGTGCATCAAATGCGGCCGGTGCTTCAACCAGTGCCCCTACCACGCCATCAGCAAGATTGAGCGCCCCTGCGCCGCAGCCTGCGGCATGGACGCCATCGAATCCGACGAGCTGGGCCGGGCCAAGATCAACTACGACAAGTGCGTCTCCTGCGGCATGTGCTTGGTGAACTGCCCCTTTGCCGCCATCGCGGACAAGAGCCAGATCTTCCAGGTCATCAACGCCATGAACCGCGGATCCAAGGTCATCGCCTGCGTGGCCCCCGCCTTTGTGGGCCAGTTCGGCAAGGCCGCCACGCCTGCCAAGCTGAAGGCCGCCATGCGGATCCTGGGCTTTGACGATGTGGTGGAGGTGGCCATCGGCGCGGACCTGTGCACCGTGGAGGAGGCCAAGGATTTCCTGGCGGAGGTGCCGGAGAAGCTGCCCTTCATGGGCACCAGCTGCTGCCCCGCCTGGTCCGTCATGGCCAAGAAGCTGTTCCCGGAGTTCAAGGACTGCATCTCCATGGCCCTCACCCCCATGGTGATCACCGCCCGCATGGTGAAGAAGGACCATCCGGATGCCCGGATCTGCTTCATTGGGCCCTGCGCAGCCAAGAAGCTGGAGGCCAACCGGAAATCTGTCCGGTCGGATGTGGACTACGTGCTGACCTTTGAGGAGCTGCAGGGCATGTTCGATGCCAAGAACATCGACTTCACCACCCTGGAGGCGGACCCGGAGGACGGCCTGAACGAGGGCACCTCCATGGGCCGCGGCTTCGCGGTGGGCGGCGGCGTGGCCGCGGCCGTGGTAGAGGCCATCAAGCACATCGACCCCACCCGGGAGGTACAGATCGAGTACGGCGACGGCCTGCGGGAGTGCAAGAAGATGCTGATGATGGCCAAGGCCGGAAAGCGCAACGGCTATCTGCTGGAGGGCATGGGCTGCCCCGGCGGCTGCGTGGCCGGCGCCGGCACCATCACCCCCGTGCGGGAGAGCACCCTGAATGTTGAGAAGTTCAAGAAGGAGGCCGCGGAGGTCAGCAGCACCGCCAGCCCCTATGTGGACCGTCTGAAAGACGTGGAGGAATAACCGCTAAAGCAAGAAAGCGGGCCACCCAAAAGGGTGGCCCGCTTTGTGCGTTTTCCGGAAAAGCTGTGGTTCTGCTTACATTTGGTACAGAAGAACCATCAGCGGCATGGTCCCGATACAGAGAAGCGTGGTGATTACATTGATGGCGCCGGCGTAGTCTCCTTCATGACCGTAAACTTGAGCGATCTGAGTGACGTTAGCCGCCGCAGGGGCACTTGCTGCCAGCAGGCTGATCATCAGGATGGACTGGCCGTCCGGCACCAGGGCCGCAAGGCCAGAGTATTTGAAAATACACAGGACCACCAGCGGCAGGGCGATCAGCCGCAGGAAGGCCACCTTCCAGATGCTGCGGATGCGCAGGACCGCCAGCAGGTTCTGCTCTCCCATGAGCATGCCGGCGACAAACATGCTGAGGGGGCCGATGGTGGAGGCAATGGACTTCATGGTACCGGCGATTACCGTAGGCAGGGGCAGGTTCAGCAGAAACAGCAGCACACCCACAAACACGGAAATGATGTTGACATTCAGGAGAATTTTTTTCAGCGAGACATTCCGGTCACCACTCAGAATAATCCGGCAGTGACTCCACATGGGAAACTGCTGCACCAACTGAAACATGCTGCAATAGATGACCCACTCCGGCCCCAGGACCGCAGTCACCAGGGGGATGATGAGGTTACCGGAATTGGTGTAAATCAGGGAGGCCTGTTCCACCGGCGTCAGACGCAGGGGGCGGTGCAGTAAGGCCGTGGCAATGAAAAACAGAGCGTGGATGCCAATGGCGGCCCCAAGGGAGAGGGCCAGACCCTGAAGCAGCTCCGGCGTACGCTGGAGCTGGAAGGCGTTGATGATGACGCAGGGAGTGACCAGATACAGACAGACTTTGGACAGAACCCGGCTGTCCTCCGGCTTCAGCAGATGCAGGCGGACCAGGAGCCAGCCCAGGACGATACACAGAAAAAGCTGTACGATCTGTTCAAGCAGCATCAATACCATGAAAACGTTCCTCCATCCACACACAGGTGCGAGTTTAATCGTACCACGCCAAAAGAGGAAAAACAACCAGAAAGTTTATATAGCGTAAAAAAACTGGGACTGCAGTAAAAAGGCTCCCCCATCCGCTGGATGGGGGAGCCTTTGTTCAGTCACGGTCTGCCTCAGTCGGTGACGTAGGGCAGCAGGGCGATCTGCCGGGCGCGCTTGATGGCCTCGGTCAGCTGACGCTGATGCATGGCGCAGGTGCCGGTGGTCCGGCGGGGCAGGATCTTGGAACGCTCAGAGACAAAGCGGCGCAGCTTGGCGGCGTCTTTGTAATCGATATACTCGCATTTGTCCGCGCAGAACTGGCAGACCTTGCGGCGCTTGCCGCGGTTGGGGCGAGCGGGTCTCGCTTCACGATCAAAAGCCATGAAATGGTTCCTCCTTTATCAAAAGTCAGAACGGCAGTTCGCCGTCCTCTTCGCCGATCTCGGCGAAATCGGATTGTCCGCCCATCGGTGCGGCGTTGCGGCCGCCCATGGGGGCGCTGTAAGAAGCGGGTGCGCCGCCGAAATCGCCGGCGCCGTCCCGTTTGGAATCCCCGAAGTAGACATTGTCGGCGACGATCTCGGCGCTTCTGCGCTTGCCGCCGTCCTTGTCCGTCCAATCGCGGATCTGCAGCCGACCCTCCACCACGGCCATGCGGCCCTTGGTGAAGTATTTGCTGACAAACTCCGCGGTGCTGCGCCAGGCCACCACGTCGATAAAATCGGTCTCCTTTTCGCCGCTCTGGGACTTAAAGTCCCGGTCCACAGCCAGGGAGAAGGACGTGACGGCGGTGCCGCTTCCGGTGCGGCGCAGCTCGGGGTCCCGGGTCAGACGACCCATGATGATGATCTTGTTGAGCATATCAATGCCCCCTTACTCGCCCTTGCAGACGATCAGGGAACGCATGATGCCGTCCGTGATCCGCAGAACACGGTCCAGCTCCTTCGGGAAAGAAGGCTCGCTGGTGAAGGTCATCAGGACGTAATAACCCTCGGTCTTGTAGTTGATGGGATAAGCCAGCTTGCGGCTGCCCCACTCTTCCACTTCCACAGCGGAACCATTCTGCTCAGCCAGGGTCTTGAACTTGGCCACCAGCGCGGCGGTGTTCTCCTCACCCTGTGCAGGGTCGATGATATACACGACCTCATAATTGGCAGAAACCTTTGCCATATTTGCACCTCCTTCTGGACAAATGGCCCCCATTCGGGATGGGAGCAAGGATATGCCTGCAGACTGCAAGCCATATTATTATATCGGAATTTCTGGAAATGTCAAGGAATTTTTCACCCGGCTCTAGACAACCCCGGCAAATTCACCTGCTGCCTTGCGCAAAACTTTTTTCTATTCTATAATGGTAAAAATGAGACATAGGCAATATAAAGGCAGCAGATTTATATTTGGGAGGCAGATAATACTGATGGCTATGAATAAAGAAAAAGCGTCGGGTATTATTGTTCTTGTTATAATATGTTGTGTTTTTATGGCACTCATTGAAACAATCATTGAACCTGCATATATTGTCAAATCCGCGCTTAAAGTCGCGGTATTTTTATTATTGCCATTGGTATATGCAAAAATAACCCATACAAAATTACTGGATGAATTCTTTAAAATCGACAAGAGGGGCATGATGAAATTATTTGTGCTGGGCTCTTTTATCTATGCGGTGATTCTGGGTGCGTATACTTTAACAAAAAACTTCTTCGACTATGCGTCGTTGGTTCAGTCGCTTTCAGCGGATCAAAAAGTCAACAGCGGCAGCTTTATTGGGGTGGCTCTCTATATTTCCTTTTGCAATTCCTTTCTGGAGGAATTTTTCTTTCGTTTCGTTGCATTTATCAGATTATCCAAATACACAGCCCGAAAAATAGCATATATATTCAGTTCAGGCATGTTTGCAGTTTATCATATTGCAATGATTGGAATGTCATTTCCGCCGTTGATGTTGCTTTTGGCTTTAATAGGATTGGCGATTGGCGGGCTGCTTTTTGACTATGTAGATAGCAAAAATGAAAATATCTATCATTCATGGGTTATCCATATGTTTGCGGATTTTGCAATCATGACGATATGGTATCTTTATATTTAAATCTGCACTTATTGGAATTCCCCGGCAAATCGTTTATCGATTTGCCGGGGATGCCTCTACCGACACAAACCTGGAACAGGGAGTCCATTTTTTCCGCCGGAGGCAGAATGCCGTTTCCTTTCCGCTGAAAATGTGGTATATAATGAGGGGTGAAAATCTGGGAGGGAACATACAATGACGCTTTCAACCGCACTGTTTATCTTTGCCGCGCAGCTGCTGGCCTATCTGGTCAAAGGGCTGATCGGCTTCGGCAACCCCCTGATCTCCGCGCCGATTTTGTCCATGGGCCTGGACAATGTGGTCATCACCCCGGGTACGCTGCTGCTGGACTGCCCGGTGAACGCCTGGATCACCTGGAAAAACCGGCACAGCTTCCAGTGGCGGAAGATCCTGCCGTTGCTGGCGGCCAACTTCTGCGGCGTGATCCCCGGCACGCTGCTGCTGCGCTTTTCCATGCCCTGGGTCATCAAAACCGTGCTGGGCGTCGTCGTGGTGCTTTTAGGGCTGGAGATGGCCACCCGCTCCCTGCGGCCGGTGAAGCCGGACCGGAAGGACCGGCCCTGGCTGCGGCTGGCGGTGTCCGCGTTCTCCGGCGTGTGCGCGGGCCTCTTCGGCATCAACATGTTCATCGTGGCCTACCTCCAGCGAACAGCCAGAGATTACAGCGAGTTCAAGGGGAGCATGTGCTTTCTCTTCTTTGGGGAGAATGCGGTGCGGGTAGTGACTTATCTAGTCACCGACCTGTTCACCGGCCCGGTGCTGCTGTTCGCCCTGGCGTCTGTTCCCGCGGCGGTGCTGGCCATGGGCCTGGCGGCGTGGCTGGGGCCCCGGCTGGAAGAGGAAAAGCTCCAAAAGGGCGCCATCGTCCTCTTCCTCCTGGGCGGCGTCAGCATCATCGTGAAGTCCGTGGTATTCCATACATAAGCTCAGGAAAAAGAGACGCCCCTGCGGGCGTCTCTTCATATCTGCATTTGTCAGTCCGCAATGTACTCCCGCACCCGGTAGGTGGCGCCGATCTCCTCCTCGCAGATCTTCCGGCAGTTCTCGATCTCCTCTTTCGGGATGGTGTCCACCACGGTCATCATCACGGTGGGCACATACTTGAGGACCTCTCTCGTGAAGTCCTTCATGGCCTGGTAGGCGTTTTCCTGCTGGGGGTGGCACAGGGCGTTGTACTTCTCCGCCGTGTCGGTGTTCAGGGAGACAGACACCATATCGAACCGGCCCGCGAACTCCGGGGCGATGTCCCGGCCGTTGATGAGGGAACCGGTGCCGTTGGTGTCCATCCGGGTGAAGATCTTGGTGCCGTGGGCCTTCATCTGGTCGATGACCCAGCAGATGTCGTCGAACCGGTAGGTAGGCTCACCGAAGCCCACGAACACCAGCTGCTTGTATTGGGAGAGGTCGTGGCTCTCGATGGAGGAAAGGATCTCCTCCTTCGTGGGCTCCCGCTTTAGCCACAGGTTATGGGTGTAGATGCTGCCGCCGGAACCCTGGTTGTGCCGCAGGCAGAACGCGCAGTTGAAGTTGCACCGGTTGGTGGGGTTCACATACAGGTTGTCCCCGTATTCATAGGTGATGGTAAAGCCCTTTTCCATAAATATCGCTCCTTGCGTAATCAGGATAAGCTGTTCAGATGAAAGTCCGACAGCGTGAAGATGCCGTTTTCATAGGAGATGGCAGCGGTAATCTCCGCCGCATACCAGTCATAGGGGATTTCCCTCCCCTCCAACATCGCAGAACCCGTAAAGAAAAGATCGCTGCCGTTCCCATCCGTACCGGATTGCACGGAAAAATTGGCCCATCTTCCGGTAGAGGTGTCCTCGATCATGGCCGGATTGAGGTCCGGAAACTGTGTCTGGATCTCGTCTGTGAGGTCCACCAGATCCGCGCCCAAGACGGTGTAGGTCCGGTCCCCGTCCGACACCACCGACAGCAGGCCGGAGAGGTCCTCCTGCCACAGTGACTCCGGAAAGCAGTAGTCCGTCAGGGTGCCGTCCCCGTCTTTTTTGACCACGTGAAGCTCCTCAATAGAAGTCCCGGTGCCGCTGTCCACATGATTGATGACAACGACCTCCTCCTGCCCGTCGGAGTCCACATCCCAGCACCAAAGCTGCGGCTCCACAATCAACGGGCCGCCGAAGGACCAGGAAAACTCCGCCAGACTGTCACCCCAGCGCAGCAGGGCTGAGCTGTCAAGCCACTTTGTCACGCCGTAGAGGGAGAGCTCCCGCTCCGGCAGTTCTGCCAAAAGGCCCACCGGGTCATGGTTCCAGCGGCTTTCACCGATCCAGTCCTTCAGCCCGATCACCTCCGTGGGCAAATCATAGGGTTCCTCCGGCGCCTGCCCCGCCGTTACCACGGCGGGGGCGGAGAGGGGTTCCGCCGGGGCGGTTGCCGGCGGGGATTCGGCAGGCGCGGTTGAAATAGGCTCCGGCGGGGATTCAGCAGCCGCTTCATTGGTTTCCGCCAGAGCGGAATCCGGCCAGGAGTCCGTTGGCGTCACTGTCTCTGACGGCGCGCCGCAGCCCGCCAGCAACAGGCAGGCCAGGACCATCAGAAACGCTTTTTTCATACCTTCCCCTCCAGCCCAAACAGCCGCAGGCCATTGTTCCAGGTGTGCGCCGCCATCTCCTCCGGGGAGATGCCCTTCCACTCCGCCAGTTTTTCCACAATGTAGGGGAGATTCCGGCTGTCGTTCCGCCTGCCCCGGTTGGGCACCGGGCTCATGTAGGGCGCGTCCGTCTCCACCACGATCCGGTCCAGGGGCGTGACGGCCACGACCTCCGGCGCCCGGCGGGCGTTTTTGTAGGTCACCGGACCGTCAAAGCCCAGATACCAGCCCCGCTTCAGCAGCTCCTCCGCCATTTCGGGACTGCCGGAGAAGCAGTGGAATACGCCCCGCACCCCGGGGAACTCCTTTACGATCTCCAGGCTGTCTCCGTGGGCCTCCCGGTCGTGGACGATCACCGGCAGCTCCAGCTCCAGCGCCAGCTCCAGCTGGCGGCGGAACACCATCTGCTGGAATTCCTTTGGCGGATTCTCCGCCCAGTAGTAGTCCAAGCCGATCTCTCCGATGGCGACCACTTTTTTCTCCCGGCACAGGTCCCGGATGGCGGAAAAATCCGCGGCCGTGCAGCCGGCGCAGTCCTCCGGATGGATGCCTGCGGCGGCGAACAGCCAGGGGCGGCTCTCCGCCAGGGCCAGGGCGGAGCGGGAGCTCTCCACGTCCACCCCGGGGATCACCACAGCCCCCACTCCGGCGTCCGGCAGGGCGTCCAGCAGCCCCTTCCGGTTCTGGTCAAAGGCGTCGTCGTTGTAGTGGGCGTGGGTGTCGAACAGCGGCATGGCAGTCACCTCTTCAGCGGAATTCTGATCCTACGGACGATTATAACACGCCCTGCGGAAAAGAAAAGGGCCAGAATCGGGAAAAGCCCCCTGGCCAGAAAACAAAAAAGGACATCCGAACGGATGTCCTTTTGGCCCGATATGATCAGCCGATCTTGTTGAGCTTCAGGGTCATGGCGCTCTTGCGATGAGCGGCCGTATTCTTGTGCAGAATGCCCTTGGCAACAGCCTGATCGACTTTCTTCACTGCAACCTTGTACGCGCCATCGGCCTCGGTGCGATTGCCTTCTGCGGCAGCAGCCTCGAACTTCTTGATGGCGGTCTTCAGTTCGGACTTCGCGGCCTTGTTGCGGGCGTTGCGCACTTCGGCGATCAGAACGCGCTTCTTGGCAGACTTGATATTCGGCAAACCAAACACCTCCTTAGGCAGAAAATTTGACTGTGGGAACCAGTTCCCACCATGCAGAATGATATTTTAACAGGGAACGGCGCAAAAAGCAAGCCTTTTTTTATATTTTTCGGGCTAAAATTGTATATCGTGCCGCCTACCGCAAAACCTAGTGAGCAGACCACTAGATTTTGTGTTTGGGAGGCGGTTCGCATTGTTCATAAAACGTACCGACCTGGCCCTGGAGGCCCGGGAGCTCTGGCAGGAGTCCGCGGAGCGGACCACCCGCCTCATGGGGGTGAAGGCGACCAAGAGCAAGCTGGAGGGATACCCAGTCACCCGGGTGGACATCCTGGACCACCGGGGCGAGGAGGCCCTGGGCAAGCCCCAGGGCAGCTATTTCACCATTGACCTCACCACCTTCTGGCAGCGGAAGGCGGACTTTTTCGAGCGGGCGGTCCGGGCCGTGGGCACGGAGCTGAAGGCCCTGCTGCCGGTGGAGGGCTCCGCCCTGGTGGTGGGCCTGGGCAACGCAGCCATGACGCCGGACGCCGTTGGCCCCCTGGCATTGGACAGCGTGCTGATCACCCGGCACCTGCTCTCCGCCATGCCGAAGCAGTTTGCCGGGTTCCGGCCGGTGTCGGCCTTCCGCACCGGCGTGCTGGGCACCACCGGCGTGGAGTCCGCGGAGGCGGTGCGGGGCCTGGTGGCGGAAGTCCAGCCCGCCATGGTCCTGGCCATCGACGCCCTGGCCTCCCGCCGGTGCGGGCGGGTGTGCGCCACGGTGCAGCTCAGCGACACGGGGATCATCCCCGGCTCCGGCGTGGGCAACCACCGGGCGGCGCTGAACCGGGAGACGCTGGGGGTGCCGGTGTTCGCCATCGGCGTGCCCACGGTGGTGGACTCCGCCACCCTGGCGGCGGACATTCTGGAGGAGTCCGGCGTGGAAAAGGTGGATGAGGAACGGCTGCGCGGGGAGCATGATGCCTTCATGGTCACTACCCGGGACATCGACCAGCAGGTGCGGGATCTGAGCAAGGTGGTGGGCTACGGCATCAACTGGGCCCTCCAGGATCTGGAGATCGAGGAGATGAACGCCCTGTTGAGCTGAAACAGGACCGGACCCAGCAGGTCCGGTCCTGTTTTCCGATGCAAAGCATCACAAACCTTTGAAATGTGCCGTTTCCCCGCACTCTTCAGGGCAGCCGGAAATGATGCAAAAAAACTTCATGTGCAGGATTTGCCGATGTTCGTGGCGCATCGAACGCGCGTGAAGTTTATACATCCAGATCCAGTACCACCGGGCAGTGGTCGCTGCCCAGCACCTCGCTCCAAATATCGGCGTTCCGGATTTTGTCCTTCAGCCGCTCCGACACGATGAAGTAGTCGATCCGCCACCCGGCGTTGTTCTTCCGGGCATTGAAGCGGTAGCTCCACCAGGAGTAGGCCCCGGTCTTGTCCGGGTACAGATACCGGAACGTGTCCACAAAGCCGCTGGAGAGGAGCTTCGTCATCTTCTCCCGCTCCTCGTCGGTAAAGCCGGGGTTGCGGCGGTTGGGACCGGGATTTTTGATATCGATCTCCTGGTGGGCCACGTTCAGGTCCCCGCAGTACACCACAGGCTTTTTGGCGTCCAGATCCAGCAGGTAGTCCCGGATGTCGTCCTCCCAGGCCATGCGGTAGTCCAGCCGGGCCAACTGATCCTTGGAGTTTGGGGTGTAGCAGCACACCAGGTAGAAGTCCGGGTACTCCGCCGTGATGACCCGCCCCTCGTGGCGGTGCTCATCGATACCGAAGTCATAGGTCACGGAGAGCGGCTGGCGCCGGGTGAACACCGCGGTGCCGGAATAGCCCGCCTTGTCGGCGCTGTTCCAGTAGCGGTGATAGCCGGGCAGATCAAATTCTGCCTGCTCCGGGCGCATCTTCGTCTCCTGCAGGCAGATGATGTCCGCGTCGGCCACGGCACAGAAGTCCAGAAATCCCTTGCCCAGGCAGGCCCGCAGGCCGTTGACGTTCCAGGATACCAGTTTCATGGGCGCATCCTCCCTTGTGAAAATCATACAGCGTTCCTATTGTATCGGAATTTTGCGAAAAATACAATCCCCACGAGGAGAGGCGGCTTGTGTGACGGCCCGTTTTTCGCATCTTCCCTTGTATTTTTTGGATTTTCAAACTATAATAATAATTCAGGCAAATACCGGCGCTCTTCCATTCGGAGCTGCCGTTTTAAAGGAGAGAATCCCATGGAAAAGAAAAAATTCTATATCACAACGCCCATCTACTATCCCTCGGACAAGCTCCACATCGGCCACACCTACTGTACGGTGGCCACGGACACGCTGGCCCGGTATCACCGCCTGCGGGGCGAGGACGTCATGTTCCTCACCGGCACGGACGAGCACGGCCAGAAGATCGAGACCAAGGCCAAGGAGGCCGGCGTCACTCCCAAGGAGTTCGTGGACAACATCGTAGAGGGAGACCGGGGCGTGAAGGACCTGTGGAAGCTGATGAACATCTCCAACGACCGGTTCATCCGCACCACCGACGACTACCATGTGGAGAGCGTCCAGAAGATTTTCAAGAAGATGTACGACAAGGGCGACATCTACAAGGGCACCTACAAGGGCAAATACTGCACCCCCTGCGAGTCCTTCTGGACCGAGAGCCAGCTGGTGGACGGCAAGTGCCCCGACTGCGGTCGGGAGGTGCAGGACGCGGAGGAGGAGGCCTACTTCTTCCGCCTGAGCAAGTACGCCGACCAGGTCCGGGATCTGCTGGAGAACACCGACTTCCTCCAGCCCCGCAGCCGCGTCCACGAGATGGTGAAGAACTTCCTGGACCCCGGCCTGGAGGATCTGTGCGTCTCCCGCACCAGCTTCTCCTGGGGCATTCCGGTGGACTTCGATCCCAAGCACGTAGTCTATGTGTGGGTGGACGCCCTCAGCAACTATATCACCGCCCTGGGCTATGACAACGACCGCTACCACGACTACGACAAGGGCTGGTGGCCCGGCGTCAACATCGTGGGCAAGGAGATCGTCCGGTTCCACTCCATCATCTGGCCCGCCATGCTGATGAGCCTGGGCGAGCCGGTGCCCAAGCACGTGTTCGGCCACGGCTGGCTGCTGCTGGACGGCGGCAAGATGTCCAAGTCCAAGGGCAACGTGGTGGACCCATATATCCTGGCGGAGAAGTTCGGCGTGGACGCCCTGCGGTTCTTCCTGATGCGGACGTTCCCCTTCGGCTCCGACGGCAACTTCTCCAACGAACTGCTGATCCAGACCATCAACACCGACCTGGCCAACGACCTGGGCAACCTGGTCTCCCGCACCACCGCCATGGTGGGCAAGTACTTTGGCGGAGCGCTGCCCGCCGGGTGCCGGACCTGCGCCGAGCCCCAGCCCTTTGACCAGGAGCTGCGGACACTGGCGGAGGGACTGCGGAGCGTCTATGAAGAGGACATGGAGACCTTCGCCCCCCACAAGGCTCTGGACGAGATCTTCAAGGTCATCCAGCGGGCCAACAAGTATATCGACGAGAACGCCCCCTGGGCCCTGGCAAAGGATATGGAGACCAACGGCAAGCGGCTGGCCCATGTGCTGTACAACCTGCTGGAGGCCACCCGCATCTGCGGCATCCTGCTGACGCCCTTCATGCCGGAGAGCTGTGAAAAGCTCTTTGCCCAGATCGGCGCCCCTGCGGAGAGTCGGACCTGGGACGCCGCGGCGGAGTGGGGCGCTCTGCCTGAGACCGCTGCCGTCACCAAGGGCGAGAACCTGTTCCCCCGGCTGGACATGGACAAGGCCCTGGAGGAGCTGGAGGCCGCGGAGGCCGCGGCCAAAAAGGCCGCCCTGCCCGCCGTCGAGGTGGAGCCCCAGCTGACGGAGAAGGTGGATTTCGACACCTTCTGCAAGTCCGATTTCCGGGCGGTGAAGGTGAAGGCCTGCGATGCCGTGAAGAAGAGTGAGAAGCTGCTGAGATTCACTCTGGATGACGGCACCGGTGTGGACCGGCAGATCCTCTCCGGCATCCACAAGTGGTATGAGCCGGAGGATCTGGTGGGCAAGACCCTGATCGCCATTGTGAACCTGCCGCCCCGGAAGATGATGGGCCTGGAGAGCAACGGCATGCTGATCTCCGCCGTCCACACCGAGCACGGTGAGGAGTGCCTGCACCTCATCATGGTGGATGATTCCATCCCGGCGGGCGCGAAGCTGTGCTGAGGGCTTCGAGGTGGAGCAGGCTGACACCGTTGCGGCATTGCAATTCCCGGCCCTGTTCGGGCCGCCAATCGCGCCGCTGCCTCGAAACAGCCTCACTTTTTCCGCCGCTGGCGGCATTTCGGCTGTTTCCCCTCGACCTCCCCCACCACCAGTCTGCGGACTGGTGTGTGCGCCCAGGGCGCACGGGTCAAGGGATTTTCGGCAGGCGCATGTCCTGCCGAAAATGATTGAAATTTCTTCGTTCGCCAACGGCGAACGAACTGGGGAAAACCAACGGTTTTCCCCTAGATCCCCTTTCCTTTGTAAAAACAGCCGGCACCAAGCGGTGCCGGCTGCTTTTTAACGCAGGGATTTGTGGGAGAGTTCTGTGTAGATCCGTTTGCCGTCAATCTGGTCTGACCGCAGGAGGGAGATCTGCCGGACCACCATGCTCGCGTGGGGGACGGTCACCTGCGGGACCTCGCCCCGCCAGCGGCGGACCAGGGTGATGTGGGGCAGCCAGGGGCGGTCCTCCTGGCAGAAGCCCCGGGAGCGAAGGTCCGCCTGCAGGGACACGGCCAGCTCCTCCAGGGCTGGATCTGCTCGAACACCGGCCCACCACAGGTCGCCGAAATGCCCCGGCGGGCCGCCCACCGCCAAGGAGAAAGGTCGGCAGGATACCTCCGACAGGGCGGCCCGGGCCCTGGCCGGGTCCTCTGCCTCCCCCAGGAAGGCCAGGGTCAGGTGCAGGTTCTCCGGCGGCGGGAAAGAGCCCCTGCCCTGGCGGCGCAGGGCGTCCTGAGCGGTCAGCAGTGCTTCCCGCACCGCGGGGGACAGCTGGATGGCCAGAAAGAGACGCATGAATTTTTCCTCCTTTTCACGGGGTTTTCATTGCGCTTTTGCCTGCTCCGGTGGTACAATAGGGACCATCGGCAACAGACGAAAGGAGTTCCCATGAGACTGCAAAGCGCGATTTTTGATATGGACGGCACCCTGCTGGACTCCATGCCTATCTGGCGGGACCTGGGCACCAGCGTCCTGCGGGGCCTTGGCATCGAGCCCGAGCCGGAGACCAGCGAGATGCTGAAGACCCTCTCCCTCCGGCACGGGATCGCCTACTGCAAGGAGCACTACCACCTCCCCCAGACGGAGGAGGAGCTGATCGGCCGGGTAGTGGACCGGGTCGCGGATTTCTATCAGCATGAGGTCCAGGCAAAGCCCGGCGTGGACAAGTTTCTGTCCCTTCTGAAGATGGAGGGCGTGTGGATGTATGTGGCCACTGCCACGGACCGCCCTCTGGCGGAAGCAGCCCTCCGCCATGCAGGGATCGACCACTACTTCCGGGGACTTATCACTGTGGCGGAGGTGGGGGTCGGCAAAAAGGAGAGCGCCGAGATCTACGAGCGGGCCATGCGCCGCCTTCAGTCCAACAAGAAGGACACGGTGGTGTTTGAGGACGCCTTCCACGCCATCCAGACCGCCAAGGCCGCCGGGTTCCGGGTGGCGGCGGTGTACGACGCGTCCGAGGAGGCACACCAGGAGGAGATCCGCGGGCTGGCGGACTACTATATCCGTTCCTTTGAGGAGATGTTTGAGACCCGGGAGCTGGAGTGATCGCCTGCCTCGCAAAACAGAAGGCCCGTCCGGTCCGTCAGGACCGGGCGGGCTTCTTTGTCAGAGAGTCAGGATCTCCGCCTCGCGGGCGGCGTCAGATGCCGTCAGCGTATTGGCGGCGTCCAGCAGCGCCGTGCGGAAACTGCCGCTGCCCCGGTCTGCGGCCAGGTGCTCCGCCCGGCGGGCGCAGATCTTCCAGAAGGCGGAGGCCAGGGCAGCCGCCGCGGCGGCGTCCGGCTCCACGGCGGCGAACACACCGCACAGCACCGACAGCATACAGCCCGTGCCGGTGACGAGAGACATCCGGCCGCTGCCGCCGGTGACGCACCAGACCCGCGCCCCATCGGTGATAAGATCCTCCGGACCAGAGAGCAGCACCGCCGTTCCGCGGCGCCGGGCCAGGTCCATGGCGGTGTCCCTCCGGGCTTCCCGGCTGGCGGGCAGCGGGCTGTCCACCCCTTGTTCCTGCCCATCCGACCCCAGCAGGGCCCGGGCCTCCCCCAGATTCACTCGCAGGATGGACGGGGTGAACAGGTCCAGCAGCGCCCGGACCTGTCCCAGCCGCCAGGGACTTGCGCCCACCCCTACCGGGTCTAGCACCACCGGATGACGGGCGGAGACGGCACAGATCCGGCAGGCCCGGAATTTCTCCGCATCCGGGGTGCCGGTGTTCAGCACCGTGGCGTCGCTGACGGCGGAGATGGCTTCCATCTCTTCCGGTGCCTGGGCCATCATGGGACTGGCGCCAACGGCCAGGGCCAGATTGGCGCAGTCGTTGGCGGTGACGATATTGCTGACGCAGTGGATCAGGGGCCGCTGGCGGCGGACTTTGTCCAGACGGGTGAAATCAAGCATGGAAGGACCCTTTCTCAGTTGGGATCAATGCTCCAATGCGGCCCGCATGGATTTGAGGGCGCCGCTCTTCTGGAGGGTGAATACCAGGATGCCGGCCAGAATGGAGCCGCCCACGGTGGAGACCAGGAAGGGCACCACATAGGCGTAAAAGGCGATGGAGCCGGCCACTACGCCCATAAAGGCCACCGCCACAGGATAGGACAGCAGGCCGCCGATGATGCCGGTGCCGAACACCTCGCCCGCCAGGGTCGCGGGCAGATTCCTGGTCTTCCAGTAGACCAGGCCGCACAGCAGGGCGCCGCACATGCTGCCTGGGAAGGCCAGGAGGCTGCCTAAGCCGAAGATGTTGCGCAGCAGGCTGGCCAGGAAGGCCACGGCCACGCCGTAGCCCGGGCCCAGGAACACAGCGCAGATGACATTCACCATGTGCTGCACTGGCGCGCACTGGCTGCCGAATACGGGAAACTGAAGCATACTGCCCACCACGGCCACGGCGCACAGCACGCCTGCCAGGGCCAGCTTCTTGGAATTGGTTTTCATAGAGATCGCTCCTTTGATCCATCAGAATTTGCAGGGAGAAAACAGCGTGCGAAACAGCGTTTTCCCCTTGCCATGCAAGGTCGGCAGGCGGGCATCCGCCTGCTGTGGAAAATCGGTCGAGGCTTTCTGGCCTCCTCTCACGCCGGAACACGGCTTCCCATCGCTGTTTTGCCGGCCCGGGCCCAGGGCGCTCCCCCTCAGCCCGCTCCCGGTGGTCCCCGGGGCGCCGGATGTTGTTTTCGCCGATGCACATCCCTTCCGTCTCAAAGTAAAAAACAGCGGGCGCCTGAGAGGGTGCCCGCCGTGCCGGATGCTCATACATAACTTCCTACGGTGGCATTACCCACATCAGGTAAAGGGTCGAAGCGGTCCGCTTCCTCTCAGCCCGTGAGGGCTCCCCTGTTTTTGTCGCATTTATTATGACACCGCCCGCGGGAATTTGTCAAGCAGTATCTTGTGTAAAGATTTGCCCAGCAGGCGGTTTTGCTTGCATTTCCCGGGAAAAAGGCGTATGATGAGAGGCGAGAAAATGGGGAGCCCGCTGGCGCGGGCTGAGAGGAGGCCAGCCAGGTCTTGACCCTTTACCTGATGTGGATCATGCCAACGTAGGGAAATCATGAGGCGCACAGCCGCGGACGACCGCTCTTGGTATGTCCGCGGTTTTTTTGATAGAGAGGATGGAGTGATATGAAGATCGACCCCAAGCGGCTGCGGCTGTATGCCGTGACGGACCGGGCCTGGACTCATGACGCGGAGGGCCTGCTCCGTCAGGTGGCGGCAGCCGTCGACGGCGGGGCGGGCATCGTCCAGCTGCGGGAAAAGCACATGGGACAGGCGGATTTCCTGGCGGAGGCGCAGCGGTTCGTGGCCCTGTGCCGGGAAAAGGGCGCTGTCAGCATCATCAACGACAATGTGGAGATCGCCGCCCAGACCGGGGCGGACGGCGTTCATGTGGGCCAGGAGGATCTGGAGGCGGGCCGGGCTAGGGAGCTGCTGGGGCCGGACAAGCTGATCGGCGTTTCCGCCCACTCCGTGGAAGAGGCCCTGGCCGCCCAGGCGGCGGGGGCGGACTACCTGGGCGTGGGCGCGGCTTTCGTCACCGGCACCAAGACGGACGCCAAGCCCATCTCCCGGGAGACTATCCGGGCCATCACGGCGGCGGTGGACATCCCGGTGGTGGCCATCGGCGGCATCAGCCATGACAATATTCTGGAGTTGAAGAACTGCGGCCTGGACGGCGTGGCGGTGGTCTCCGCCCTGTTCGCCCAAGCCGACGTGAAGGCGGCGGCGGAGGAGCTGCTGCGGCTCTCGGAGGAGATCGCCCGATGAACATCCGGGGCGCCATCTTTGACCTGGACGGGACCCTGACGGACTCCATGTACATCTGGCAGAAGGCCCCGGTGGATCTGGTGCGCCGGTACGGCGGTGACCCGCCGGAGGATCTGGCCCGGGACCTGAAGGAGATGGGCCGCCGGGAGGCGGCGGAGTACCTGCGAAGCCGCTTCGCCCTCTCCACCACGCCGGAGGAGCTGATGGACACCCTCAACGATCTGGTGACGGAGGAGTACCGGTCCCGGGTGCCCATGAAGCCCGGGGCGGACCGGCTGCTGGCCCGGCTGGCGGATTCCGGCATCTCCTGCTGCATCGCCACCGCCAGCGAGGCGTTCCAGGCCCGCTCCGCCATGGAACGGCTGGGACTGTGGCCGCACTTCCGCTTCGCCGTCAGCTGTGTCCAGTACGGCGGCAAGACCCGGCCGGACATCTATCTGGAGGCCGCCCGCCGTCTGGGGACCGTTCCGGCGGAGACGGTGGTGTTTGAGGATGCCCTTCACGCTGCCAGGACCGCCTACGAGGCAGGCTTCCGGGTCTGCGGCGTCTGGGACGTCTCTGCCGAAGAGGATCAGGCCGCGCTGAAAGCCCTGGCGGATTGGTACGTGCGGGACCTGGGCGACTGGGTCCCGTAAGAGACGGGGAACCGCGGCCAGCAGGCCGCTTCCAGCGGCGGATCGGGGGCACCACCTTCCGCCGCTTGATAAAACTTCAATGCAAAGAAGCATCAGGAAAGGAAGCATCGATATGAAGACAGCATTGACGATCGCTGGGACCGATCCCAGCGGAGGCGCCGGTATCCAGGCAGATATCAAGACCATGACCGCCAACGGTGTGTTCGCCACCTGTGCGGTGACGGCTCTGGTGGCCCAGAACACTACCGGCGTCAAGAGCATCGTGGAGTGTACGCCGGACTTTCTGGCGGAGGAGCTGGACTGCGTGTTCACAGATATCTTCCCCGACGCGGTGAAGACCGGCATGGTCTCCAGCATTCCGCTGATCCGGGTGATCGCGGCCAAGCTGAAGGAGTATGGGGCCAAAAATCTGGTGGTGGACCCGGTGATGGTGGCCACCTCCGGGGACCGGCTCATCACGGAGGACGCGGTCTCCGCCCTGAAGGAGCTCCTGCTGCCCCTGGCCACGGTACTGACCCCCAACATTCCTGAGGCGGAGATCCTCTCCGGCATGACGATCCGCAGCGCCGCAGACATGGAGGCGGCGGCCCGGGCCATCAGCGAGCAGTACGGCTGCGCCGTGCTGTGCAAGGGCGGCCACCAGATCAACGACGCCGATGACCTGCTGTGGCGCTGCGGCAGCGGCAAGTGGTTCCACGGAAAGCGGATCAACAACCCCAACACCCACGGCACCGGCTGCACCCTGTCCAGCGCCATCGCCTCCAATCTGGCGAAGGGCTTTGACCTGGACACGGCGGTGGAGCGGGCCAAGGCTTACATCTCCGGCGCTCTGGGGGCCATGCTGGACTTGGGACGCGGTTCCGGCCCCATGAATCACATGTTCGACCTGAAGAGCATCTACTGTACGGAAAAGGCAGATTGACCAGTTTGCAGACAACAGGGGGACAGCGGTTTTATCCGCTGTCCTCCTGTTGTTTTTGCGCAGAAAAACGGCGGTTCCGATGGCGGGATCTATTTGGAATCACCAGACTGAACAAAATGATTTCAGGTATTTTTAAGGTTTAAAACGAGCTAAATATACTGCAAAAATAATAAAAACAAAATTTTTTAAAGTATTTTTTCAGGTTGATTTTAGCTTTCCATGATACCTTTGGACCAGAACCCTTCCCGGAGGGGGAGGTACGGAAAGGATTGGCACGGTATGAGCGAAAAAGGACTGGAGCGGGAGACGGAAGGAATCTCCGTGGGGGAGCGGGAGCCCGTCGTAGCAGATTCCTCTCCCAAAGGGGGCCGTCTCCGCAACAGCTGGAAAAAGCTGTGGAAGGGGCGGAAACGAAAGGCGCTGGCGCTGCTTCTGGTGGTGGCCATTGCAGGCGGCGTGGTGATCTGGAGGGGCCGCGGACAGACGGCCTCCGCTGCGACGACGTATCAGGAGGCGGCGGTGGAGCGCCGCTCTATCACCAATTCCCTCTCCTCCAGCGGCACGCTGGAGCCAGCGGACTCCTACACCGTCAATACGCTGGTCTCCGGCGAGATCCTCAGCGATACCTTTGAAAAGGGCGACCAGGTGGAGGAGGGCCAACTGCTCTATACCATTGATTCCTCCAACGCGGCCAGCAGCCAGACCCAGGCGCAGAACAGCTACTCCCAGGCCCAGACCTCCTATGAGCAGGCGGTGAAGGCCAAGTATCCCCAGGCGGACCTGAGCGGCACCGTCAGCGAGGTGTATGTGAACGAGGGGGACAGCGTCAGCGCAGGCACACAGCTTCTGAAGATCGTGGCGGATGAGAACATCTACATCGACTTCTACTTCACCTACGCGGACAGCGGCGACTTCTACATCGGCCAGACCGCCACGGTCTTTATCGACGGCTTTGCCGGGACCCTCACCGGAACGGTTGCCGCGGTGTCCAGTTCCTCCGCGGCGGTCTCCACCGGCGTACCCCTGACTACCGTCCGGGTACGGCTCGCCAACCCGGGCCTTGTGACATCCGACTACACCGCCAGCGCCGTCATCGGCAGCTACTCCAGCTACGGCCAGGCGTCCATCAAGGTGGGGGCCAGCAGCGTCATCACGGCAGAGGCGTCCGGCAAAGTTGCAGGTTTCAACTGGCTGGTGGGCGATACCATCTCCAGCGGCGACCGGATCTGCACCATCACCGGTGACAGCGTGGACAACCAGATTGAAAGCGCCCGCATCAGTGTCAGCAACGCCTCCACCAGCCTGGAAAATGCCCGGGACAATCTGGAGGACTACTCCGTCACCGCGCCCATCTCCGGCACCGTGGTCACCAAGAACGCCAAGGCGGGGGACAACATTGAGGGCGGCTCCGGCAGCACCCTCTGCGTCATCTATGACCTGAGTTATCTGGAGATGACCATGTCCATCGACGAGTTGGACATCAGCTCTGTGGAGGTGGGCCAGGAGGTCCGGATCACCGCCGATGCCGTGGAGGGGAAGACCTACACCGGCGTGGTGACGGAGGTGTCCGTGGCGGGCACCACCTCCGGCGGCATCACCACGTACCCCGTCACCGTCCGCATCGACGAGACCGACGGCCTGCTGCCTGGGATGAATGTGGACGCGGAGATCGTGATCTCCTCGGCGGATGACGTGCTGGCCATCCCAAGCGCCGCCGTGAGCCGCGGGGACATGGTGCTGGTCACCGCGAATTCTCCCAGTGCTGTGAATGCCCTGGACCAGGAGGCCCCGGAGGGCTACGTCTACGTGCCGGTGGAAACCGGCGTCAGCGACAACAGCTACATTGAGGTCCTCTCCGGCCTCCAGGAGGGGGACACAGTGGCCTATCTCCAGGCGGCTGGCTCCGCCAGCTCCGGCGATATGACGTTCGTCATGCCGAGCGGGGCCATGTCCTCCATGCCGATGGGCGACATGCCCAGCGGGATGCCCTCCGGCGGCGGAATGCCCAGCGGCGGGCCGGGAGGCTTCTGATGGGCACTTTGATCGAATTTCGGGAGGTCTGCAAGTATTACCAGATGGGCGACACCACTGTGAAGGCGGCGGACCACATCTCCTTCCAGATCCGGAAGGGGGAGTTCGTGGCCATCGTGGGCCAGTCCGGCTCCGGCAAGTCCACCTGTATGAACATCATCGGCTGCCTGGACGTGCCCACCTCCGGCACGTACCTGCTGGACGGCAGGGATGTGGGTCAGATGGATAAGGACCAGCTGGCCGCCATCCGGAACAAGATGCTGGGCTTCATCTTCCAGCAGTACAACCTGCTGCCCAAGCTGACGCTCCAGGAGAACGTGGAGGTGCCGCTGATGTACGCCGGCATCCCCAAGCCGGAGCGGCACGAGCGATCCCGGATCGCGCTGGAGATGGTGGGTCTTGGCGACAAGCTGCGCAATAAGCCCAGCCAGCTCTCCGGCGGCCAGCAGCAGCGGGCGTCCATTGCCCGGGCTCTGGCAGGGGACCCGGCGGTGATCCTGGCCGACGAGCCCACCGGCGCCCTGGACTCCCACACCGGGCGGGAGGTGCTGACCATGCTGCAGCAGCTCCATGCCGCGGGCAACACGGTGGTGCTCATCACCCACGACAACTCCATCGCTGTCCAGGCCCAGCGGATCATCCGGCTGGAGGACGGCCACGTGATCTACGACGGCGATGCCGGTGCGCCTGAGGCGGTAGTGACGCCCAATCTTGCCGGAAGGGGGATGGCGGGATGAGCCTGATCGAGACCTTCCAGATGGCGGTGCAGAATATTCTCAGCAGCAAGATGCGGACCTTCCTCACTATGCTGGGCATCATCATCGGCGTGTGCGCGGTCATCGTCATCGTGGGCCTGGGCAACGGGATGCAGGGCTATATTGAGGACAGCTTTGCCGACATGGGCACCGACTCTCTGACAGTGATGGTGATGGGCCGCGGCTCCTCCCGCAGCGTGTCGGAGGGCGAGATGTACCAGCTGGTGGCGGACAACAGCGATGTGTTCAAGCAGATCTCCCCCACGGTCACCATGAGCGGCTCGGTGAAGATCGGCAGCAGCACTCTTTCCGCCACCTCCGTCACCGGCGTCAGCGAGGATTACTTCTCCATGAAGGGGTATGAGGTTGCCCAGGGCCGGGGGCTTCAGTACACGGACATGACCGGCCGGAAAAAGGTCTGCGTCGTCGGGCAGTATCTGAATCAGGTCTATTACGGCGGGAATGCCGTGGGTCAGACGCTGCGGATCAATGGCAACTCGTTTACCATCGTAGGTGTTATGGGAATGGAGGGCACAGAGCTGGAAGAGGGCGGCACGGACGACTGCGTGTTCCTCCCCTACTCCACCGCCGCCCGCCTCAGCTTCACCGGCACCATCTCCAGTTACACCATCACTGTCCAGGACACGGACCAGATCTCCCAGGCCAAAACCACCCTGGAGAACGCCCTCTATGAGATTTTTGAGGACGACGATGCCTATACCGTGGGCAGCATGGCGGAGATGGTGGAGGAGATGAACTCCATGGTGAACATGGTGATCTACATTCTGGCGGGCATCGCTGCCATCTCTCTGGTGGTGGGCGGCATCGGCATCATGAACATCATGCTGGTGTCGGTTACGGAGCGGACCAGAGAGATCGGCATCCGCAAGGCGCTTGGGGCCCGGGAGGGCGCCATCATGCGCCAGTTCGTCATCGAGGCGGCTACCACCTCCTCTCTGGGCGGCGTACTGGGGATCGCTCTGGGCTTCGGCCTATCCGCGGCGGCCACGGTGGTCATCGCCAATGTCATGCCGGACACCCCCATCACCGTCAGCCCCAGCATTGCGGCGATCCTGGTGGCCTTCGGTGTCTCCGCGGGCATCGGCATCGCCTTCGGATACCTCCCCGCCAAAAAGGCCGCGGTGCTGAACCCCATCGATGCGCTGCGGTATGATTGAGACGCCATCCGCATCCGCCCTTCCCGGCGGGTCCCCATCCGGGAACCCGCCGCCGTTTTTCTTGTCAGTCGGGCCCGGCCGTGGTACAATGGCCGCGAAACAACCGGTCTTCCGGCCGGAGAGAGGTTCTGCGAAAAGAGGAGACTGCCATGAGGGAGATCAGAAAGAAGCGTGCGGTGGCTGTGGAAGTCCGCCGGGAGAGGAAGTGGTTGATGCAGTAAAAAGGAAACAGGAGGAGACATCGTGAATCAGACCATCCGCGGCATGGGGCTTCCGGACCCCGACGCGGTTTTTCCAAACGAATACGGCACATCCTGCTATATCAAAAATGTGGTGACGGCCCCGAACATCCAGATCGGGGATTACACCTACTACGACGATCCGGTGGACCCTGCGGGGTTTGAACAGAACAACGTCCTGTTCAACTATCCGGAGTTCGGGGACCGGCTCATTATCGGCAAGTTCTGCTCCATCGCCGCCGGGACCCAGTTCATCATGGGCCCGGCCAACCACCGGACCAGCAGCGTCAGCACCTACCCCTTCCAGGTGTTCGGCGGGGCATGGGCTGACCAAGCGCCGCCTCACCTGGGCCAGTTGCCCCGAAAGGGGGACATCATGGTGGGCAACGACGTGTGGATCGGCCGGGAGAGCGTGATCCTGCCGGGGGTCCACATCGGCGACGGCGCCATCATTGCGGCCCGCTCCGTAGTGGCGAAGGATGTGCCCGCCTATACCGTGGCGGGCGGCAATCCGGTCCGCGTGCTGAAGCAGCGGTTCCCAGAGGATCTGGTCCAGTTGCTCCTGGCATGGCGGTGGTGGGACCTGCCCCCGGCGGAGTTGGCGGAGGCCGTGCCGCTGCTGTGCGACCCGGATCTGGACGCGGTGCGGACGGACCTGCGCCGTCGCCTGGGAATGGCGGAGTGAGTGGCTGTATGCAAAAAAGTCCCGGCCCTTTTTAGGGCCGGGACTTCTGCTTTTTTATGAAGCGCCGTCTTTCTTGGGCTCGATCAGATAAGACGGCAGGCTCCGCTGGCAGCCGTTTTTCTCATAAAACGCTTCCGCCCCCGGCTGGGCGCCGAAATACAGCAGCGTGGGGGTATGGGCCGCAGCCAGCCGCAGCAGCCGGCTTCCGATGCCCTGCCGCTGATATGCCGGCAACACCAGCAGCTCCGTGATGGTGCCGAAAAAGCAGCCGTCCGTGAGGACTCGCAGGCAACCCGCCAGCTGGCCGCCGTCCCAGGCAGTGAAGTTCATCGTTTTTGACAGTGCGGCGCGGGTCTGCTCCAGATTGTACGCTCCCGGCCAGACCTGCTGGACAAAGTCGAGGAAGGTCTCTCCGGAAAGGCTCCGGTCGTCCACACGATACTCCATGGCAGCATCCTCCAATCCCGTCACGCCTCCGCCATCTCCCGCATCAGGGCGATCTCCCGGGCATAGCCGGGCAGGTCGTTGGGGGTCTCCAGACAGAAGGGAAGATCCTTCAGCGCCGGGTGGCGGACGATCCGCCCCAGCGCCTCCAGACCGATGGTCCCCTCCCCCAGACAGGCGTGGCGGTCCTTGCGGCTGCCGGGGGGATTCTTGCTGTCGTTCAAATGAATCGCCTTCAGCCGCCGGAGGCCGATGATGCTGTCAAATTCCGTCAGCACGCCGTCCAGGTCGTGGACGATGTCGTATCCTCCGTCGGACACGTGGCAGGTGTCCAGGCAGACGCCCACCTTGCCGGAGAGCTCCACCCGGTCCAGAATGGCCCGCAGCTCCTCAAAACGGCCGCCTACTTCGCTGCCCTTGCCTGCCATGGTCTCCAGCAGAACGGTGGTGGCCTGATTGGGCCGCAGGATGGCGTTAAGCCCGTCGGCAATGAGAGCGATGCCGGTCTCGCTTCCCTGCCCCACATGGCTGCCGGGATGGAAGTTGTAATACTGTCCTGGCACATGCTCCAGCCTAGCCAGGTCGTCCGCCATGGTCTCCCGGGCGAATATCCGGTTCTTCTCCTCCGCGCCGCAGAGGTTCAAAGTATAGGGAGCGTGGGCGACAATGGGGCCGAAGCCGTGCCGGGCCAGCAGGTCCCGCAGGGCTGCAGCGTCCGCCGGGTCCAGGTCCTTGGCCCGGCTGCCCCTGGGATTGCGGGTGAAAAATTGAAAGGTGTTGGCCCCCAGCTCCAGCGCCTGGCGGCCCATGGCCGCAAAGCCCTTGGAGGAGGACAGATGGCAGCCGATATACAGCATGGCCGCGCCTCCTTCTCTCGGTCTGTACTGCTCTGCATCCGCCGGAAGGCGGAAGGAGATTATATTTTATCATACCACATGGACACTGCCTATGCACGGACAAAAGCAACAAAAAGCGGGGTCTGCCGGCCGAAACCGGTGACCCCGCTGAGACACTGCCGGACGCTGGTAAAGCGGCGGCCCCGTCCGGCGGGGGCCTTATATGTTTCGGGAGAGCGGATCGGCTTCATCGTCTGTGATGAAAAGTTCCTCCGCCTTCTGCTGCGCATCGATCAGCCGGGCCTGGAGCCGGCGCAGGGATTCCTCCGCATCGGTGATGGCGTTGAAGAGCAACAGATATTCCTTGGAGACCTTCTGCATTTGGTATTCATCCTTTCTAAACCGCCACAAGATCTGGGGACTGCCCTTATCATACACAAAGGCCGGGCGAAATTCTGTCTGAATCTGTCGAGATACCCAAGGTTTTGCAAAAAATTCAAAAACCAACACAAAATAGCAGGAATTTCCGAAAAAACGAAAAAAATCCAGGGCCTTTTGCCGGAAAAAATGGAAATGGCAAAAAAGCGGTCCGCGTCAGGCGCGAACCGCTCCGGAATTCAAGTCAGGTTTCGGGCTGCTCCAGCTCCCGCAGGCCGGCGATGTCACCCACCGGCAGGGAGAACACTAGGGACTGAGCGGCGCTCTGGATGCCCGCCTTGGCCATGATGGCCTTCATAATGGGCTTCTTCGCCTCGCTCCGGGCCAGGATGAAGACCATCTCCTGCTCCGACGCGATGGACACGCCGAAAAACTTCCGCACCAGGTCTGTGCCGGTGCCCTTGGCGTGGATCACCGTGCCGCCGGTGGCGCCTGCCTCCCGGGCGGCGTCCATCACCAGGTCGGTGGACCCCTGGTTGGCAATGACCACGATCAGATCGTGGGCAATCTCCCGTTCCATAGCAGTTTCTCCCTCCTGTTCATGCAGCAGATATTCCTTGGCGGTGGATCCGCCGATGCTGTTCACCGGCACAGTCATCAAAACGCCCTGGCCGGGCACATCCAGCCACAGGTCACGGGCCGCCTGGCGCACCAGCCGGGGGGACCGGGGGGACACGCAGAACAGCACGGCCTTCTCCGTGGCCTCCAGGCCCAGAAAGTCCAGCACCTCCGTGGTGGCGGTGCCCTGACCCAGGGCTGTCAGCACCAGCGAGATCCCGTGGGTCCGGAACCAGGCGGCGAACTGCTCTGCCCGGCTGCGGTCAGTGATGGTGATGAACAAATCGACGCCCTGCATGGCGGTCTCTCCTCTCTTTACGATGTCGGACGGACTGCTCACAGCTCGATGATCTCCTCGTCCACCGGGGCGGGAGGCGTCTCCTGAGCGGCTCTCTTCATCTTGAGCTGATACAAAAGGCCCAGCATCTGGATGGTCAGCAGCGGCGTCATAGCCACCATAGCCACCACGCCGAAGGCGTCCGTCACCACATTGCCGCCCAAGGCCTCGCAGGCGCCCTGAGCAAAGGGCAGCAAAAAGGTGGCCGTCATAGGCCCGGAGGCCACGCCGCCGGAGTCAAAGGCAATGGCAGTGAAGATCTTGGGGACGAAAAAGGACATGACGATGGCGGCCAGATACCCCGGCACCACCAGCCAGAAAATGGAAATCCCGGTCATCACCCGCATCATGGCCAGACCGATGGAAACCGCCACGCCGATGGAGAGGCTGGTGCTCATGGCCTTGCCGGGAATGGCGCCGGAGGTGATCTCCTCCACCTGCTTGTTCAGAACATGGACCGCAGGCTCCGCCTGGACGATGAACCAGCCCATCAGCATTCCGATGGGAATCAGGATCCAGTTGAAGGACAGGCCAGCGATCTGGCGGCTGAGGTAGCTGGCCGCCGGCATGAAGCCCACGTTGGCGCCCGTAAGAAACAGGACCAAACCCACATAAGTATACAGGATGCCGATGACAATTTTCAATACTTTTTTCTTCTTTAATTTCAGGGAAACCGCCTGAAAAACGGCGAAGAACAGTGCGATGGGGGCCAGACACACCGCCACCTCGCTGAGATACGCCGGAAGTTCCACCTGAAACAGGTGCCACAGAGCCCGGCTGTCTGTCACGGAGGGGATTTCCACCGGGGTGTAGACGCCCGCGCCCGGGTAGATCAGGGCCAGCACCATCACCGCCAGGATGGGGCCGACAGAACAGAGAGCCACCAGGCCGAAGCTGTCCTGGGCGGCATTCTCGTCGCTGCGGATGGAGGCCACGCCCACGCCCAGGGCCATGATAAAGGGCACGGTCATGGGACCCGTGGTGACACCGCCGGAGTCGAAGGCGATGGCCAGGAAGTCCTCCGGTACAAAGAGGGCCAGCGCAAACACGAGGATGTAGAACACGATCAGCATCCGGTTCAGGGGAATGCGGAACAGGATGCGCAGCATGGCGATCACCAGAAAAACGCCCACGCCCACGGCCACAGCGCCCACCAGCGTGGCGTTGGGCACGCCGGGCACCTGCTGGGCCAGCACCTGAAGATCCGGCTCCGACACGGTGACAATGACGCCGATCAGAAAGCCGACAGCCGCCACAACCCAGAGCTTTCTGGAGCGGGTCATGGCGGCGCCCACCCGTTCTCCGATGGGGGTCATGGCGGTGTCAGCGCCCAGGGAAAACAGGCCGATGCCCAGAATCACCATCACCGCGCCGATCAGAAAGGCCAGCAGCGTCTCGGTGGGGATGGGCGCAACAGTAAAGCTGAGGATCAGCACGATCACCGTAATGGGGACCACGGAGGCCAGGGCTTCCCGGAGCTTTTCCCAGAGGATGGTTTTATTCCGCCCCAATCGTTCCTGCCATTGCTCTCGTCTCTTCCACGGCAATCTCATCACCTCTCCAAAATTCATACAATTTATATAGATATGATTATAATAACATAAATAGGCCGCCCACAGTGACGAAAAAGTAGAAATTTACAAAATCTTTATAAGCGGAGCGGTGATTCCCTTTTTTCCCGAACTGTGCTATGCTGTACCATATCACCTTCACAGGAGTGCGCAGGATGAAGAAGAGTCCTTACGACAGAGAGCGGTTTTTTGAAAAATACAGCCAGATGGACCGCTCCCGCCTGGGACTGGCGGGCGCCGGGGAGTGGGAGTCCTTGGAGCCCCTGCTGCCGGACTTCGCCGGGAAGAGAGTGCTGGATCTGGGCTGCGGCTACGGCTGGCACTGCATCTATGCGGCGGAACACGGCGCGGCGTCTGTCACCGGCGTGGACCTGTCGGAGAAAATGCTGGCCGTGGCCCGGGAAAAGACCACGGCTCCGCAGGTGACCTATATCCGGGGGGATATGGCGGAGACCCCATTCCCGCCGGAGAGCTTTGACGTGGTCCTCAGTTCCCTGGCCATCCACTGTCTGCCTTCCTTTACAGACTTTTTGGAGCGGGTGCGGCAGTGCCTGTCACCCGGCGGCGACTTTGTCTTCTCTGTGGAGCACCCCATTTTCACTGCTGCCGGTCCCCAGGAGTGGTACTACGGCCCGGACGGCACCCCCCTCCACTTCCCTGTGGACCGGTATTTCGAGGAGGGACGGCGCACCGCCCGCTTTCTGGGGGAGGATGTGACCAAGTACCACCGCACCCTCACCACCTATCTGGACGGCCTGCTTACCGGCGGATTCCAGCTGCTGCGGGTGGTGGAGCCTCAGCCGCCGGCGCGGATGCTGGGCCAGCCGGGAATGCGGGACGAGCTCCGCCGCCCCATGATGCTGCTGGTCTCCGCCCGGAAGCGGACGGCGTGGCCGCACGGAAAACCGGGGCGGCGCGACGGCCCCGGATGAAAAACTGCTGGAAGATCATGAATACACAGAAAGGAAGGACTGCTCCATGAAAACAGGTCTGGTGCTGGAGGGCGGCGCGCTGCGGACGATCTTCTCCTCCGGCGTGTGCGACGCTTTTTTGAACGAGAAACTGCCCATGCCGGACTACACCATCGGCGTCTCGGCCGGGATTACCTACGGCGTCAGCTACCTCTCCCGGCAGAAGCGGCGGAATCTCCAGCTGCTGATGCACTACGCCAATGACCGGCGGTACATGGGCTGGGGGAATTTCTTTGATCCCCGGAATCGCAGCTACTTCGGGCTGAAGTTCGCCTACGACACCATCCCCAACGAGCTGGTGCCCTTTGATTACGACACCTTCGAGGCGTATCCCGGTCAGGTGGAGGCGGTGGTCACCAACCTGCAGACCGGCCGGGCCGAGTACCGGGAGGTCCCCCGGCGGGACGCCAGCTTCCTCCTGCTCCAGGCCACATGCGCCATGCCCGTGCTGTTCCAGCCCATCCGGCTGGATGACGGCGCCCCCTATCTGGACGGGGGCTGCTCCGACGCCATTCCCTGGAAGCGGGCGCTGGCGGTGGGCTGCGACCGGGTGGTGGTTGTCCTGACCCGGGAGCGGAGCTATCGGAAGGAGCCGGAGCAGCTGATGCCCCTGTTCCGGCGGGTGTACCGCAAATACCCCGTCTTTCTGGAAGGCCTGCGGACCCGGGCGGAGCGCTATAACCAATGCCGGGAGGAGCTGTTTGCTCTGGAGCAGGAGGGCCGGGTGTTGGTGATCGCGCCGGCGAACACCCGGGGCTTCTCCCGCACGGAGCGGGACCGGCAGAAGATCCTGGCCCTGTGGCAGGACGGCTTCTTCGCCGGCCGCCGGGCTGCGGAGGCGGTGCGGGACTTCTGGACGCGGGAGACACCTTCCGCTGGGACACCGGAATAGCAGCAGACCGCCGCCCATCTTTCAGTGGGCGGCGGTTTCCTCTTGGCGGAAGTGGTTTTGCACAAGAAATCCGTACTGCTTTTTGCGTTTTACCATATTTTTACGCAAATTTTACAAAATCTTAGAAATCCTCTTTCCAGCGTGCCGCTTTGCATATATAATGTTGGAGCGCAGTATACATGACAGAATCGGACCGGCCGTGCCAGACGGTCTGGAATACTGGGAAAGGAAAGCGCAGTTATGGACATTTTCTCCGTCTTTACCCTCTGCGGCGGCCTGGCGTTCTTCTTGTACGGCATGACCGTCATGTCCAAGAGCCTGGAAAAGATGGCCGGCGGCAAGCTGGAGCGGATGCTCAAGCGCATGACCTCCAGCCCCTTCAAGAGCTTGCTGCTGGGGGCGGGCATCACCATCGCCATCCAGTCCTCCTCCGCCATGACGGTGATGCTGGTGGGCCTGGTGAACTCCGGCGTCATGGAGTTGAGACAGACCATCGGCATCATCATGGGCTCCAACATCGGCACCACCCTGACGGCGTGGATTCTGTCTCTCACCGGCATCGAGAGTGAGAACGTCTTTGTGAACCTGCTGAAGCCGGAGAACTTCTCTCCCCTGATCGCTCTGGCGGGTATCCTGCTGATCATGGGCTCCAAGCGCCAGCGGCGCCGGGACGTGGGGCGCATCATGATGGGCTTTGCCATTTTGATGTACGGCATGGAGCTGATGAGCGGCGCCGTCAGCCCTCTGGCGGAGATGCCCCAGTTTGCCGGGCTGCTCACCGCCTTTGAAAATCCCCTGCTGGGTGTGTTGGTGGGCGCAGTGTTCACCGGGATTATCCAGTCATCCGCTGCCTCTGTCGCCATTCTGCAGGCCCTGGCCATGACCGGCTCCATCACCTACGGCATGGCCATCCCCATCATTATGGGGCAGAACATCGGCACCTGCGTCACCGCCCTCATCAGCTCCATCGGCGTCAACCGCAACGCCAAGCGAGTGGCGGTGGTCCACATCTCCTTCAACGTCATCGGCACCGCCGTGTGCCTGATCCTCTTCTACGGCGGCGACATGATCCTCCACTTCACCTTCCTGAATCAGGCCGTGGGGGCCGTGGGCATCGCCTTCTGCCACACCGCCTTTAACGTGTTCACCACGATCCTGCTCCTGCCCTTCTCCCGCCAGCTGGAAAAGCTGGCGCGGAGACTGGTGCGGACCGAGGACACCCGCGAGAGCTTCGCCTTCCTGGATCCCCTGCTGCTGCGGACCCCCGGCGCGGCAGTCAGCGAAAGCGTCGCCATGGCAGGCCGCATGGGACAAGCCGCCCGGGAGAACATCTGCCTGGCGACGGACCAGCTCTCCCAGTACAGCCGGGAGCGGGAGACCCAGATCCTGCAGAACGAGGACAAGCTGGACATTTACGAGGACCGGCTCAGCAGCTACCTGGTGGAGATCTCCCAGCACGGGCTGTCCATGCAGGATATGCGCACAGTTTCCCGCTTGCTCCACGCCATCGGGGACTTCGAGCGGATCGGCGACCATGCCGTGAACATCCAGGAGTCCGCCCAGGAGCTCCACGACAAGGAGATCCGGTTCTCTGACAGCGCCCGGGAAGAGCTGCAGGTGCTGCTCTCCGCGCTGGATGACATCCTGGACCTGACCATCCGCAGCTTCCAGGCAGCGGACGTGGAGACCGCCCGCCGGGTGGAACCCCTGGAGGAGACCATCGACCAGCTGATTGAGGAGATCCGAAGCCGCCATATCCAGCGGCTCCAGGCGGGCCAGTGCACCATCCAGCTGGGCTTTGTGCTCAGCGACCTGCTGACCAACATCGAGCGGGCGTCCGATCACTGCTCCAACATCGCCGTCAGCGTCATTGAGGAGTGCTCCGGCGGCCCCGGCCGCCACGCCTATCTGCAGGAGGTGAAGGCCGGCGGCGCCTTCGGCGAGGACCTGCGGCGCGACCGGAAGAAATACCATCTCCCCGAGGCATGACGGAAAGCGGACAGGCTCTGTGTCTACCAGACGCAGGGCCTGTTTTTTATCATTCAGGTATAGCCGTCCCCTGTCGGAGGGAAAATACCCCTATCTCACCGAAAACAGGAGGAATCCGTATGTCTGTGGATCTGAAGAACAGCGAGACCCTGAAAAACCTCATGCGGGCCTTTGCGGGCGAAAGCCAGGCCCGGAACCGCTACACCTTTGCCGCCTCCGTCTGCCGCCAGCAGAAGCTGCATGTGGTGGAGGCGGTGTTCCGCTTCACTGCGGACCAGGAGAAGGAGCACGCGGAGATTTTTTACAACCACATGAAAGAGCTGGCGGGCCAGACCGTGGCCATCGACGGCACCTATCCCGTGGACCTGACGAACGATGTGAAGGAGCTGCTCCGCAAGGCGCAGCACAACGAGTATGAGGAGCACGACCCGGTATACAAGACCTTCGGCGACGTGGCCCAGCAGGAGGGCTTTTCCGCTGTGGCGGCTTCCTTCCACAAGATCGCAGAGATCGAGCGGGCCCATGGCAACCGCTTCGGCAGGCTGGCGGATCTGCTGGAACAGGGAAAGCTGTTTGTCTCCGATGTCCAGTGCGCCTGGATGTGCCTGAACTGCGGTTATATCTTTGAGGGGACGGCAGCCCCCAAGGTCTGCCCTGTGTGCCAGCACGACCAGGGCTTTTTCGTGCGGCTGGAGATGGCACCCTTCGGGGACGCGGTGCTGAAAAAGTGAATCAGGCTCCCAAGGCGGGGAGGCCGGAAAAGCGGCCTCCCCGCCCTCTTGCGGTCGGATCTGAATATTCACTCTTTTATTCATCTGCAATATACATCGATGCTGGAAATATTCACAAATTTTCGGCTGTTTTTCCGGGATTGAACCGGATAAAATAGAGCACTCCACCAACAGGGGCAAATAAATATTCATTTTTGCACGAAAATCTATTGACAAGAGGGAGGGAACGTGATAAGGTAAGGCATGTTCCGGCGGGAGGTGCTTCCTCCCTTGGAAATTCAGAGAAAACCGCCCCGCGACCGCGGGAGCATGAAAAAGGGAGATTGCGATACCATGAAGAAGTTTCTTGCATTGATTCTGACGCTGGCCATGGCGCTGTCCGTCACGGCCTGCGGCGGCAGCGACGACACTGCGGATGACACCGCCGACGGCGAGGGCTCCGGCACGGAGGAGACTGCGGATTACGCCTCCATGACTGACGACGAGCTGAAGGCCGCCATCACCACTGTGGAGGGCGGGAAGCTCACCGTCGCCACCAGCCCGGACTTCGCCCCCTATGAGTTCTACGCCATTGATGAGAACGGCGATCCCCAGCTGGCTGGCTTTGATATGGACCTGGCCCAGTATATCGCCGACTACCTGGGGCTGTCCCTGGAGATCGTTCCCATGGACTTTGACGGCACCATCATGGAGCTGCAGAACGGCAACGTGGACTTGGGCATGGCCGGGTACTCCCCCGATCCCAAGCGTGCCGACAGCATGGACTTCTCTGACATTTACATCACCGGCGGCCAGTCCTTTGTGTGCGTGGAGTCCAACAAAGACCTGTTCACCTCTTTGGAGGATGCCAACAATGCCGACTATCAGATCGGCGCTCAGGTGGGCTCCATCCAGGCGGATCTGGCGCATGAGAACACCCCGGACGCTGATATCATCGAGCTCGCTAAGGTGCCCGATATCATCGCCGAGCTGGTGACCGGCAAGCTGGACGGCGCCTTTATCGAGACCATGGTGGCCGAGAGCTATGCCACCCAGTATCCCGAGCTGTGTCTGGTGCTGGAGGTCCCCTATGACGCCGAAGGCTCTGTGGTGGGCGTCACCAAGGGCAACGCCGCCCTGCTGGAGGGTGTGAACCGTGCCATCGCCGCCGCCAAGGAGGATGGCTCCTTCGATCAGTATGTGCTTACGGCCAACGAGCTGGCTTCTGGCGACATCATCGAGGGCCTGGTGGACGAAAACGGCGAGGCCGTTCAGTAAGCTTGTAAAACTTTCAATTCCTCCCTGCGGCTGCGCAGGGAGGAATTGGCCGCTTTCTCATATATTTTGGTAAAGATAGAAGGAGGAACCGCCCGTGTTTACAGCCGCCGGTTTCGAAAGAACTTGGGAGTACATAGACCTTTTCAAAGAGGGCCTGATTTGTACCGTCTCCCTCTCCCTGCTGACCGTGATTTTCGGTTTTGTCCTGGCACTGCTCCTGGCCATCATGCGGCTGTCCAATGTGCGGCCGTTTCGCTTTCTGGGTCTGACCAAGGACGGCCATCTCCGGGAACAGGGCGTGCTGATGGTCCTCAGCAGATTTAACCCCCTCAGCTTCATCGCCACGGTTTACGTGGAAGTCTTCCGTGCCACCCCTATGCTAGTTCAGCTTTTCATGATCTATTATGTGGTGTTCGGAGATATTGATCTGCCCTCTTTCAAGATCTTTGGAACCATTCGCTTTGAACGGTTCCTCCCGGGCGTGATTGCCCTGTCCCTGAACTCCGGGGCCTATCTTTCCGAGATCATCCGCTCCGGTATCCAGTCCATCGACGGCGGTCAGACGGAGGCGGCACGGTCCCTGGGACTCAGCCAGGTGCAGAACATGCGATTCGTGATTCTGCCGCAGGCTATCAAGAATATCCTGCCTGCCATCGCCAACGAGTTCGTCACCATTATCAAGGAGTCTTCTATCTGCTATACCATCGGCGTTCAGGAGATCATGTACGCGGTTTCCTCCATCAAAGGTGCGACCTACCGCATTGCGGAACCGCTTGTGGTGGCCGCCTGTGTCTACTTCTGCCTGACGTTCCCCACCAGCAAGATCATCGCTTACTTCGAAAGGAGAATGAGCCGTGGCGACCGGAGATAAGCTGATCCAAGTCAAGGACCTGAAGAAATACTACAACCGGGGCGCCATCAAGGCCCTGGACGGCGTCACGGTGGACATTGACCGGGGCGACGTGATGGTGGTCATCGGCCCCTCCGGGTCCGGCAAGTCCACGTTCCTCCGCAGCCTGAACCTGCTGGAGGAGCCCACCGGCGGCTCCATCATCTTCAACGGGGTGGATATCACAAAAAAGAAGATAAAAAATGCGGAGGGCAAAACGGTAAAGGTGGACATCGACCAGCACCGCCAGAAGATGGGCATGGTGTTCCAGCACTTCAACCTCTTCCCTCACATGACCATCATGGACAACATGACCCTGGCCCCCATCCAGGTGAAGCACATGGACCGGGGCGAGGCGGAGAAAAAGGCCCTGGCCCTGTTGGACCGAGTAGGCCTGCAGGACCGTGCCCGCGCCTATCCCATCCAGCTCTCCGGCGGCCAGAAGCAGCGGATTGCCATTGTCCGGGCATTGATGATGGAGCCGGAGGTTATGCTCTTTGACGAGCCCACCTCCGCCCTGGACCCGGAGATGGTGGGCGAGGTGCTGGAGGTCATGAAGGAGCTGGCCCAGGAGGGCATGACTATGGTGGTGGTCACCCACGAGATGGGCTTTGCCCGGGAGGTGGGCAGCCGGGTCCTCTTCATGGCAGACGGCAAGCTGCTGGAGGAGGGCTCCCCCGCCGACATTTTCGGAAATCCCCAGCACCCCCGGCTCCAGGACTTCCTCAGCAAGGTGCTGTAAGGCAGCCTGAGCCCAGTGCCGCCCGCTGAGCGGCGGGACCGGGCAACTGCGGGGCGCGCACAGATGTGCGCGCCCTTTTTAACGGGCCGGGGCATCCGGCGCAGAAAGGAGCATCCCCATGACAGCAGAAAAGCAGGCGGCCGTCGCCGCCATCGAAAAAAAAGCAGATCTGGTAGCCCAGGTGGCAGATGAGATCTGGTCCTTTGCGGAGTTGTCTCTCCAGGAGGAGCAGTCTGCCGACCTGTACTGCCGAGTGCTGGAGCAGGAGGGCTTCAAGGTGGAGCGAGGCATCTGCAACATCCCCACCGCCTTCTCCGCCTCCTACGGCAGCGGGCGGCCCATCATCGGCCTGCTGGCGGAATATGACGCGCTCTCCGGCCTGTCCCAGAAGGGCGGCAGCCTGACGCGGGAGGAGCTGGTCTCCGGCGGCTGCGGCCACGGGTGCGGGCATAACCTGCTGGGCGCCGGGGCCATGGCCGCCGCTCTGGGAGTGAAGGCGTATCTCGAGGCCGCCAAGATCCCCGGCACCGTGGTACTGTATGGCTGCCCCGGCGAGGAGGGCGGCGCCGCCAAGGCATTTATGGCCCGGGATGGGCTATGGTACGGTCTGGATGCGGCCCTCACCTGGCACCCGGACGACGCCAACGAGGTGCTTACCGGCTCCTCCAACTCCTGCATCCAAACCCAGTACCACTTCACCGGCGTGGCGGCCCATGCCGCCGGAGACCCGGACCGTGGCCGCAGCGCCCTGGACGCGGTGGAGCTGATGAACGTGGGCGTCCAGTTCCTGCGGGAGCACATGAGTGACAAGGCTCGGGTCCACTACGCCATCACCGATGCCGGCGGCCGGAGTCCCAACGTGGTCCAGCCCAGGGCCAGCGTGCTGTACATGGTCCGGTCCAATCATGTGGCGGAGGCCGTGGAGCTGCAGGCCCGGGTGGACAAGATCGCCCAGGGCGCAGCTCTGATGACTGAGACTACGGTGGAGAAGAAATTCATCGACGGCTTGGCGGACACCGTCACGAACCACGCCCTGGAGCGGGTCCTCTACCGAAATTTCGAGGCCCTGGGGGTCCCCAGTTACACGCCGGAGGAGCTGGCCTTTGCCGACAGCCTGGCCGGGACCTATTCCGGCAGTGACCGGGCGCCGGGCGTGGGCAGCCAGTATGATCTGGACTACGCGGCGGATGCCCAGGCCAGGCGGGCCCAGGCCGGCCACGCCATGAACCGCTTTCTGCTGCCCCTGTACCAGGGGGACGCCTTCCAGCCCGGCTCCACGGATGTGGGCGACGTCAGCTGGCAGTGCCCTACTGCACAGATCCACGTGGCCGCCTGGCCCAACGGCTGCCCCGGCCATAGCTGGCAGAATGTCTCCTGCGGCCGGACAGACATCGGCCACAAGGCGGCCCTCCATGCCGGCAAGGTCCTGGCGGCGGCCGCCATTGACCTGCTGACGGACCCGGCCCTGCTGGAGGAGGCAAAGACGGAGTTTCAGCGCCGGACGGCGGCAGGCTACACCTGCCCTATCCCCGCGGACGCGGTACCCACCATCGCAGACTGATTAAAAGGGCGCCCCGGTCAAAGCCGGGGCGCCCTTTTGTCGAAACAACCAATTATTTTTTCAGGTTACCAAAAATTTTGTTTGCTTTTGGAGAAATCCATGGTATCATAAGAGCAGAAGCCTCAAGCCCCGACTTCCGCACCACAGAACGCGCGGAGTTTCCGCCCGAAAGGAGTCCTGCCCATGGAGTCTCGCTTTGACCGCCGGGAGCTGCTGTTTCAGCCCCGGGGAATTCCGCCCCTCGGCACCTCGCTCTCCCTGGCCCTGCAGCATCTGGTGGCCATGATCGTGGGGTGTGTCACCCCGCCTATCATCATCGCCGGAGCCATCGGCCTCAGCCAGGAGGAGCAGGTGCTGCTGATCCAGGCATCCCTGGTGATGTCCGCCGTGTGCACATTCCTCCAGCTGTATCCCATCGGCGGGCGGTTCGGCTCTGGCCTGCCGGTGATCCTGGGTGTCAGCTTTGCCTATGTTCCCAGTATGCAGGCCATCGCCGCCTCCGGCGGCGGAGTGGCGGCCATTGCCGGCGCCATGATCGTGGGCGGCATCGTGGCTGTGCTGGTGGGCGTGTTCGTCAAGAAGATCCGCCGGCTGTTCCCGCCGGTCATCACCGGCACGGTGGTGTTCACCATTGGCCTCTCCCTCTACCCTACCGCCATCAACTACATGGCCGGCGGCACCGGCAACACCTATGAATCCGTGGTGGCGCAACAGGGGCTGACGGAGGCGCTGGTATATGGCTCCTGGCAGAACTGGCTGATCGCGGCCCTGACGCTGACTGCCGTGCTGGTGCTGAACCACAAGGCCAAGGGCATCTGCAAGCTGGCTTCTATCCTGATCGGGATGCTGTTCGGCTATGCGGTGGCGCTCTGCTTCGGCATGGTCAGCTTTGCCGACGTGGGAAATGCTGCCTGGTTCGCCCTGCCGGAGCCCCTACACTTCGGTCTGAAGTTCGATCCAGCCTCCTGTGTAGCCATCGGGCTGTTGTTTGCCATCAACTCCATCCAGGCCATCGGCGACTTCACCGCCACCACCGTGGGCGGCCTGGACCGGGATCCCACGGACCAGGAGCTCCAGGGCGGTATCATCGCCTATGGCACCAGCAATATCCTGACGGCGCTGATGGGCGGCCTGCCCACGGCTACCTACTCCCAAAATGTGGGCATCGTCACCACCAACAAGGTGGTGAACCGGACAGTGTTCGCCATTGCCGGGGGATTCCTGCTGCTGGCGGGCATCTCCCCCAAATTTGCGGCGCTGCTGACCACCATTCCCCAGTGCGTGCTGGGGGGCGCCACAGTGACGGTGTTTTCCACCATTGCCATGACGGGCATGAAGCTCATCGCCTCCCAGGACCTGACGGCCCGGAACACCACCATTGTGGGTCTCTCTGCTGCTCTGGGCGTGGGGATTTCCCAGGCCTCCGAGGCCCTCAGCCAGTTCCCAGAGGCGTTCACCATGGTGTTCGGACAGTCTCCCGTGGTGATCGCAACTATCATGGCGGTGCTGCTGAACCTGATTTTGCCCAAGGAGAAATGAAAAAACGAACGCCGGATGGGTTTCCATCCGGCGTTTTTATTTAGGGGGCGGGGCGCTCAGATCTCCCGGCGGCCCTCTAGGGCCCGCATCAGCGTGGCGTCGTCGGCGAACTCCAGATGTCCGCCCACGGGAATGCCGTAGGCCAGGCGGGTCACCCGCACGTCAAAGGGCTTTAAGAGCCTGGCGATATACATGGCTGTGGCCTCCCCCTCCGTGTCCGGATTGGTGGCCATGATGACTTCCTTCACCTCGCCGCTGGCCACCCGTTCCACCAGGGATTTGATGGCCAGGTCGTCCGGCCCCACGTGGTTCATGGGAGAGATGACGCCGTGGAGCACGTGATACCGGCCGTTGTACTCCCTGGCCCGCTCTATGGCGGCCACGTCCCGGGGATCTGCCACCACGCAGATGACGGAGCCATCCCGCTTGGGGGAGGCGCAGATGGGGCACAGCCCCCCGGCGGTGAAGTTTTGGCACACCGGGCAGCAGGTGACGCTTTTCTTGGCGTCCAGAATGGCGTCGGCGAACTCCCTGGCCTCCGCCTCCGGCAGGCCTAGCACGTAAAAGGCCAGCCGCTGGGCAGACTTGCCGCCGATGCCCGGCAGACGGGCAAACTGCTCCACCAGTTTTTCAAGAGGTGCGGGGAAATATTCCATGGTCTGATGCTCCTTCAAAGGGTTCGTATCCGGTCTCCGGCCGGGTATGGGAAAAAGAGGCGATCACCGGGGCAGATCGATGGCGAACAGGGCCGCCGTGCCGCCGGTGTGGACAAACAGCAGGTCGTCCTGCCCGTCAAAAGCTCCCTGGCGCAGCAGCTGCATCATGCCGGCAAAGGCCTTCCCGGTGTAGACCGGATCCAGCAGGATGCCCTCCGTCCGGGCCAGCTCCTCGATATAGGGGGTATCCTCCGGATTCGGCAGGGCATAGCCGGGGCCCATGTGCTCCACCATCTGAAATGCATTCTCTTCCGGCTGGAAGGGGCACTCCAGCAGTGCTGCGGCCTCCCCTGCCAGGCGGGGGACGATCTTGTCGAAGGGACTGCTGTCCACGGCGATGCCGGTGACCTTCACACCGGGCAGAAACAGCCCGGCTCCCAGCAGCAGCCCGGCGGCCGTGCCGCCGGAGCCAGTGGCGGAGACGATGTGTCCCAGCCGCACGCCCGCAGCCATGGCCTGGACGGCGATCTCCCGGGCGCCGCTCACGTAGCCCACGGCGCCGAGGGCTGTGGAGGCGCCCACGGGAATATAGCAGCACTTGTGCCCCGCCTGCTCCAGCGTGCCGCCGATCCGGTGCATCTCTGCATAGATCTCGTCATAGGAATCCATGTCCAGCAGACGCACCTCGGCGCCGAAGAGCTCGTCCAGCACCAGATTGCCCCGGTGCTCCGTGACGCCCCGGCGCTTCAGCAGCAGGATGCACTTCATCCCGAGCCGCGCGGCGCAGGCGGCGGTGAGGGCCGCGTGGTTGGACTGGGCGCCGCCGGTGGTGAATACCGTGTCGCACCCCTGGTCCAGGGCCTCCGCCAGAACGAATTCCAGCTTGCGGACCTTGCTGCCGCCCAGGGCCACGCCGCACAGGTCATCCCGCTTGATCCAAATGCCCCGGCCGTACTGCTCGCTCAGCCGGTCCAGCCGGTAAAACGGGGTGGGAAACACGCCCAGCCGGACCCTGGGCAGATCGTGCAGATTCCGCATGGCGCGCGCCCTCAGCCCCGCAGCTCCGCGATGCGGGCGGGGATATCGTCAGCCTTGTAGACGGCGCTGCCGGCCACCAGCACATTGGCGCCGGCGGCGATGCAGGTCTTGCAGGTGACGGGATCCACGCCGCCGTCCACCTCCAGCTCGCAGCCGGGGTTCTTCTCATCGATCCAGCGGCGGATGGCGGAGACCTTGGGCATCATATCCGCCATGAACTTCTGGCCGCCGAAGCCCGGCTCCACCGTCATCACCAGCACCAGTTCCACCTCATTCAGGAAGGGTAGGACCGTCTCCGCAGGCGTTTTCGGCTTCAGCACCACACCGGCCCGCTTGCCCTTGGCGTGGATCCTGGCAATGGCGTCGTGGAGCTTTTCCTCCGTGTCGGACTCCACATGGACCGTCACCAGGTCGGCGCCGGCGTCGCAGAACTGCTCCACATACCGGCCCGGCTCCACGATCATCAGGTGAACATCCAGGGGCAGCGCCGTGGTGGGGCGGATGGATTTCACCACCGGGATACCGATGGTAATGTTGGGGACGAACATGCCGTCCATCACATCCACATGGACGTAATCGGCGGTGGAGATGCGCTGGATATCCCGCTCCAGATTGGCAAAATCCGCGGAGAGGATGGACGGTGCGATTTTTATCATGGAAAGCCCCTCTTTTCTTTCATTCCGGCGGCAGACCGGACGGAATCGGGCTGCCGGGCCCTGTGGCGCGGGAAGAACCCGGCGCATAGGATACCCCGAGCGGCAGGCCGCCCCCCAGTCTGCACTTCCGCGCAGCGTCCGCCCCTGGGCGGGGCGCCGCCGCTTTTTTGAATAGGGAGCCGGTGGAGCGTACGCTCTGCCGGCTCTCAGCTTGCGTATATACCGTATTCAGTGTAGCAGACTTCCGGTGCAAAAGCAACGGTCTCTTGCCCGGACGAGCCGGGAGGCCGGCCCTGCAAAAAATTCCAAAAGTGTTGCATAAACCACTTCTAAAATGAGAATATTCTGATAATCTAATACCAGAATCCAAGAGAGAGGCGGTGGAATCGTGGAAGAGCAGATCGACTATGAGGAGCGGGCATCGCTGCTGAAGGCCCTGTCCAACCCCATCCGGCTGCAGATCGTCCACGGCCTGCTGATTTCCGGGTGCCACAATGTGGGCTGCATGGAGGCGTCCACCGGCATGTCCCAGTCCTGCATCTCCCAGCATCTGCAGAAGCTGCGGGCGGCCAATGTGGTGACGGCGGAACGGTCCGGAAATGAGGTATACTATCAGGTGGCGTCCCGGGAGGTGGCCTCCCTGGTGGCCGACCTGCTGGGAGAGGAGGCGGACTCCTATGTCCTATGATGTGCTGGTGATCGGCGGCGGCCCCGCGGGGCTGTCCGCGTCCATCAACGTCCGGGCACGGGGGCGCAGCGCCCTGGTGGTCTCTAATCCCCTGGAGGAAAATCCTCTCTGGCGGGCGGAGAAGGTGGACAACTACCTGGGCCTGCCCGGCCTGTCCGGCGCGGAGATGCTGGCCGCCATGCGCCGGCACGCGGAGCAGGCGGGGGTGGAGTTTCTGGCGGGCAAGGTGCTGAACGCCGTGCAGATGCCGGACGCCTGGTATGTCAGCGTGGGGCCGGATATGTACAACGCCAGGGCTGTGGTGCTGGCGGCGGGCGTGGCCCGCGGGAAGAAGTTTGCCGGCGAGGCGGAGCTTCTGGGCCGGGGCGTCAGCTACTGCGCCACCTGCGACGGGATGCTCTACCGGGGCAAGCCGGTGGCGGTGGTGGGATACACCGACACCGCCCGGCAGGAGGCGGAGTTTCTCCAGAAAATCGGCTGCTCCGTGACCTATTTCGACCGCCCCAAGCAGTGCGAGATCCGGGGCGACGGCCGGGTGGAGTCCGTCACCTGCGACGGCCGGACCATTCCGGCGGAGGGCGTGTTCATCCTGCGGCCCACCATGGCCCCCACGGAGCTGTTCCCGGGGCTGGCGGTGGAACAGGGCTATGTGACGGTGGACCGGCGTATGGCCACCAACCTCCCCGGCCTGTTTGCCGCGGGAGACTGCACCGGCGGTCCCCTTCAGGTCTCCAAGGCCGCGGGAGATGGGCTGATCGCCGGGCAGAGTGCGGCGGCCTGGGCGGCGGCTCAGGAGCGCCGGGAAAAACAGAGCTGAACGTACAACATCAAATTTGAGTGTATAAAGGAGACATGACGTATGGGAATCAAGCATTTCAAGACTGCGGAATTTGACGCCGCCGTGGCGGCGGCCCCCTTGGCGATGGTGGACTTCTGGGCCGACTGGTGCGGCCCCTGTAAGATGCTCTCTCCGGTGATCGAGTCCCTGGCAGACCAGTACGAGGGTAAGGTCCTGGTGGGCAAGGTGAACGTGGATGAGGAGCCGGATCTGGCCCGGCGGTTCGGAGTCATGAGCATCCCCACGGTGGTGTTCCTGAAGAACGGCCAGGAATTTGACCGGAAGGTGGGCGTGATGCCGCCCCAGGCGTTTAGCGGCGTGCTGGACACCAACCTGTGAGCTGCCCCGGGCGGTGCGCACAGTCCAAAGGCGGGAAATCCGTTAAAGCAGGCCGGGCCTCTTGAGGCCCGGCCTGCTTCTGCCTGGGCGCGGCGGCCCAGTCCCCGCGGGGGTGGGGAACTTGCCTTCCGGTGCGCCCCCCTTTCCTTCTGCGGCCAGCAGGGGCAGCCCCGCCGCAGGGCTGCCCGCAGCCCATTCGCTGGTGCGGCAATTCGGGCTTCCGCTTGGTGCCGTCCTATCACAACGGGGCACAGGGATTGGGGCTGCAAGGGAAACGCACAGCTCCCGGAGGCCGGTTTCAGAAAACCGTCGGTTTTCGATTCGCCTTTTCACAAGAAGGGGAAATTCAGCTGGAAGACCCGGCCGGGAATTACAGGCTGTGCGACTTCACCGCGGGCGCATTCCTAGACCGGGCTGTTTTAACGGTATACTGGGACCCGCACCGCAAGACCGGCATGAAAGCAGGCCCTGTCCATGTGGACAGGGCCTGCTTTCATGCTTCGATGCTGATGGCGCTGACCGGGCAGCCGTCCCGGGCCTCCTGGGCCGCCTCCAGCTGGCCCTCCGGGATGCCGCTGCCGTGGGCCAGACCGTCGTCGCCCATGTGGAATACCTCCGGGCAGGTGCCGGCGCACAGGCCGCAGCCGATGCAGTTCTCATTTACTGTTGCGTTCATATTGGTCACTCCTATTATTCCAGAATATTTCCATCCCGGCCCAGTGTCACCACCTGCCAGGGAATGAACTTGCCGCTCTGCCGCAGGGCCGTCTCCGCTGCCCGCTGCATACCGCCGCAGCAGGGGACATCCATCCGCACGATGGTCAGCTCCCGGATATCGTTGCGGCGAAGGATCTCCGTCAGCTTTTCGGCATAGTCTCCCTCATCCAGCTTGGGGCAGCCGATCAGCGTGATGCGGCCCCGCATGAACCGCTGGTGGAAGTCCGCCCGGGCATAAGCCGTGCAGTCCGCCGCGATCAGCAGCCGGGCACCGTTGAACCAGGGGGCCTCCACAGGCACCAGCTTGATCTGCACCGGCCACTGGGCCAGGTGGGACACCGCGCCGTCCTGCGGCGCGGAAACGGCCTGAGCCACCGCCGGACGGAGGGCCTGGGCCATACTGCCGGGACAGCCGCCGGAGGGCGGCGTCTGCCGCGGCGCGGTGCCTTTCAGGGCCTCCGCCTTCTTTGCCAGGACAGCTGCTTCATCATAGGCTGCGGCCTCCCGCTCCACAAACGTGATGGCTCCGGTGGGGCAGGTGGGCAGGCAGTCTCCCAGACCGTCGCAGTAGTCGTCCCGCAGCAGGACCGCCTTGCCGTCCACCATGCCGATGGCACCCTCGTGACAGGCTGCGGCACAGGCGCCGCAGCCGTTGCATTTCTCCTGATCGATCTCGATGATCCTTCTTACCATAGTGTGTCTCCTTTTTGGGGTTTCAAACGTTTTGCTTGCTTTCTGAGACCTAGTATCGTACAATGGGATAAAAAAGTATGTTGTTTTTACAACGGAATGGAGAAAATGGTATGGAAGTTTCTACCGCGCTTCTTCTCCGGACGCCGTTGTTCCGCGGGATTCCGCAGGAGGCGCTGCCTGCGCTGCTGGAGGGCCTGGGCGCACGGAAGCGCCGCTGTGGCCGGGGTGAAGTGGTCCTGCGGCGGGGAGAGCGGGCGGACCGGCTGGGGCTGGTCCTCTCCGGGACGCTGCATATCGTCAAGGAGGATTTCTGGGGGAGCCGCACCATTGTGGGCCTCGCCCGGTCCGGAGAGGTGTTTGCGGAGGCCTATGCCTGTCTGGGCGGTGAGCCGCTGGAGGTGGCCGTGCTGGCGGCAGCGGATGCGGAGGTGCTGTTTCTCAACAGCGTACAGGCGCTGTCCTGTGCCCGGCCGGGCGCCGCGGAATTCACCCGGAACCTGCTGACCATTCTGGCGGGGCGGAATCTGACCCTCACCCGGAAGATTGGCCACATGGCCCGCCGCACCACCCGGGACAAGCTGCTCAGTTATCTGTCCGCCCAGGCCATGCAGGCCGGAGGGCCGGAGTTTGATATCCCGTTGGACCGCCAACAGCTGGCAGACTATCTGGCGGTGGACCGCAGCGCCATGTCTACCGCACTTGGAAAGCTCCGGGACGAGGGTGTGCTGACGTTTCAAAAAAACCATTTCCACCTGCTTCAGCAGATGGAGCAGACTGACTGAGGAGGAGAGCGCCATGCTGACCCGAGTGCCGGATTATTATGAGGCGTTTCACTGTCTGGCGGGGGCCTGTCCCCACACCTGCTGCGAAAAGTGGAAGGTGGTGGTGGACGAGGAGACCGCCCGCCGCTATCAGGAGACCCCCGGCTCCCTGGGGGAGCGGCTGCGGGAGGCGCTCCAGACGGACGAGGAGGGGGATTTCTGCTTCCCCCTCCGGGGCGGCCGGTGCCCCTTTCTGAACCGGGAGAATCTGTGCGAGATCCACCGGATATGGGGAGCAGAGGCCACGTCCCTGACCTGCCGGACCCACCCCCGGTTCATTGAGGAGTACGGCCCCTTTCGGGAGGTCAGCCTCTGTGCCTCCTGCCCGGCAGCCTGTGACCTGCTGCTTGGCTCCACCGCCCCGCTGTCCTTCCTGGAACGGGAGACGGCGGAGCCGGAGGAACCGGGAGACCCGTGGCTCTGCGGCCTCCTGCCCCTGCGGGAGCGGATGCTTCGGGAGCTGGCGGATCGGCCTCGTCCCCTGCAGGAGCGGCTGGAGGCATTTTTGCTCCTGGCTGCGGAGGCGCAAATCCTGCTGGATGAGGACCGGACAGAGGACCTTGCGGTTCTGGCAGCGGACTGGAAGAAGCAGGAGACAGCGGTACCGCCCGGGCCTGGCCTGTTTCCACACGCCCTGCGGGTGCTGTCCAAGCTGGAGGCCCTGGACGGGGACTGGCGGGAGCTCCTGCGCAGGGCGGAGGAGGCGCCGCCCGCCGCCGTGCCGGAGACGCTGCTGGAGCGGCTGGGCACATACTTTGCATTCCGGTATCTCCTGAAGGCGGTCAACGACGGCGACCTGCTGGGGCAGGCGCAGTTCTGCGTGCTGATGGTCCTGACGGCACAGCGCCTGACGGCAGTATGTGGCCTTTGGGAGGCTGTCCGCCGCCTTTGCTGTGAAGTGGAGCACAGTGAAGAGAACCTGGAGGCGCTGCGCCTGGCGTTCCTTCGGGATGCAGCTCTCTCCCCCGGGGCGTTTTTGTGCCAGCTGCGGAGTTGAGCGGCTTTGCCCGCACCTTTGTGCATTTTGCTTACGGTAATTGATTTCGATTTATGGAAAGTGTAAAAATACACAAAAGCACTTGACAGTAAAAGAAATCTATTGTACATTATAGACACAGGAAAGGAGTGAGTCCCATGGGCTAGTTAGCTCAGAGATTCCCAATCATCCCTGCACCGTTCGGAATCGAGGAATTCCTCAAAACGCGAAACTCCGGAAGAACCCAAAGACGAAACACACCTCACGATGATGAGCCACACGAGAATCGAGTTTTGGTAGCAACCAGAGCAGACGTCTGCGTGTACCGATGTTTTATGGATTGGCAAACCCCTGAGTTCCCCTGTTTCCCCAGCATCCGGACGGTATCTCAAGAAAGCAAGAGGTAATGCATATTGGAAACTCCGATCCAGAAGTAGGCCCCCCGTTCGTCGTTGGAGCGAGCGGGGGGTTGTGCTGTATAGAGGGCATCCGGCAAAAAGCAGGGATGCGGAAGCTGAAAGCCTGTTGGGGCGCCGGAGGGCGCTTTTTTGCTGCGCAGAAGCACCGAAACAGACTGTGTGCCGTCTCCGGCGGTACGGTGACCCGGTCCGGCCCGTGGGCCGGGAGACCCTGGATGCATAAAGCTGCCGGGATCTGGCGGAGCGCCCCATTCTTATGTGCGTTCACACCGCATGAATTTTTCTGCCCTGAAGGGCTGGGAAAGCGGCAGAACACCGGGCGGCCCCTCCCCTGCCGCGTGCTGCGGGCCCTTTCCTCTGCGGAATGTGAAAAAAGCTCCCGGGCCAAATGGCCCGGGAGCTTCTGCGTTGATCTTACTTGTGGTCCACAGAGGACATATAGCGAATCAGCTCCACCATCTTGTTGGAGTAGCCGCACTCATTGTCGTACCAGGAGACGACCTTCACGAAGGTGTCGGTCAGAGCGATGCCGGCATCCGCATCGAAGATAGAGGTGCGGGAATCGCCCAGGAAGTCGGAGGACACAACGGGCTCGTCGGTGTAGCCCAGCACGCCCTTCAGCTCACCCTCAGAGGCCTCCTTCATGGCCTTGCAGATCTCCTCATAGGAGGCGGGCTTCGCCAGCTTGGCGGTCAGGTCCACCACGGAGACGTCCAGAGTGGGGACGCGCATGGACATGCCGGTCAGCTTGCCGTTCAGCTCGGGGATGACCTTGCCCACGGCCTTGGCGGCGCCGGTGGAGGAGGGGATGATGTTGCCGGTGGCGGCACGGCCGCCGCGCCAGTCCTTCAGGGAGGCGCCGTCCAGCAGCTTCTGGGTGGGGGTGACGGAGTGGACGGTGGTCATCAGGCCCTCCACGATGCCGAACTTGTCATTCAGCACCTTGGCGATGGGGGCCAGGCAGTTGGTGGTGCAGGAGGCGTTGGATACGAACGTCATATCAGAGGTGTACTTGCTGTTGTTGACGCCCATGACGAACATGGGCGTATCGTCCTTGGAAGGGGCGCCCATGACCACGTGCTTGGCGCCAGCGTCAATGTGACCCTGGCACAGCTCCTTGGTCAGGTGCTTGCCGGTGCACTCGCAAATATACTCCGCACCCACGGAAGCCCAGGGAATGTCCTTGACCTCCATAGCGGTAAAGACAGGATACTTCTTGCCGTTGACCACCAGGGCGCCGTCCTCGGCGGAGACCTCGCCGGGGAACTTGCCGTGCACGCTGTCATACTTCAGCATGTAGGCCATATACTCGGGGTTCATGAAGGGATCGTTCAGGCCGACGACCTCTACATCGTCATGGGTCAGGGCGGCGCGGAAGACGAGGCGGCCAATGCGGCCGAAGCCATTGATGCCAATCTTGGTTTTCATATCGGAAAGACTCCTTTCACAAAATCAGACGCACCGGCGGCGCGCCGTCGAAACGTTTGCGTAAACGTTTTCTAATAATCGCACAAGTATATTATCATACGGTCGACCTTTTTGCAACTGTCAATTCAGATAACATTTTCTGCGGCAGGTTGTGGATAATCCATAAGAAAAAGGGCATATTTCACAATTTTTACACGAAACAAGGGGAAAAGGGGCTTGACGCGGAGGGAAAGCTGTCCTATACTGAAGTGGCTAATTATTTGCGTAAACCAATAAACCATTGCGCAAGGAGGCTGTCCCATGAAGGTGACCATCAGCGATGTGGCGAAGCTGGCGGGAGTGTCCACCGCCACCGTGTCCCACACCATCAACAATACCCGGTATGTGTCCAACGAGACAAAGGAGAAGGTCTACCGGGCCATCGAGGAGCTGGGATACACACCGGACGCTTCCGCCCGCAGTTTCCGCACGGGAAAGAAAAAGATCATCGGCTTTATTGTGCCCGATATCGCCAATAAATTCTTCGCAACCATGATTGAGTCTGTGGAAAAATGTCTCTCCGCCAACGGCTACCAGCTCATCATCGCCAATACCCGGGAGAATATGGACCGGGAGGAGACCAACATCCGCCTGCTGACGGCGGGACTGGTGGACGGGCTGCTGGTGGCCAGCACCATGGACGATTTCCAGCGGTTCGACGCCCTGATCCCCGCGGGATTTCCAGTGGTGCTGGTGGACCGGATCTTTGAGACGAAGAAGTACTCCTCCGTCTGCGTGTCCAACTTCCAGCCCATCTACCGCAGTGTATGCCGGCTGGCGGGAAAGGGCGACCAGCGGATCGGCATCATCGGCGGCCTCCCCCGCCTCTCCAGCACGCAGGAGCGGATCTCCGCCTATCGGCAGGCTGTGGCGGACTGTGGCCTGCCGGAGGATGAGCATTTAATCCAATATGGCGACTCCCTGGAGAACAGCGCCTGCGCCTGCCTGGACCAGCTGCTGGAGCGCAAGTGCGACGCCATCATCGTCTGTCAGGGGCTGATGGCCTCGGAGACCATCATCTATCTCCACCAGAAGGGCATCCAGCTGGCCCAGGACATCGACCTGGTGAGCTTTGTGGACTATGACTCCGATGTGTACGCCCTGTACGCCAATCAGATGGACTCCATCATCCAGCCGGTGGAGGACCTGGGGCAGGCTGCGGGCGAGCAGATCCTCAGACGGGTGGAGGTGCCCGACGCGCCGATCTTTGAAAATGTGCTCACATCCACGTACCGCCCCTACAACCAGCCTCGGGCCTGGTCTCATTCGGACCGCTGAACTAAAAAAACGCGCCGCTTCTGCGGCGCGTTTTTCATGTCCTGGAGACGTTATCCCTGGAAGCGAAGGTGGAAGCGGGCGCCGGGATCACCGGCAAAGACAATCGTTCCATCCTCCGGCAAGGTGACGGTGGTGTCGCCCCACAGGACGGAGGAGGCAGTCACCTGACCGTTTCCGTCATACACCCAGAAGCCGGAATTCTCCGGCACCTGCACGGTCATGGTCTTGCCGGCGGCATCGCCGACCTGGTACCAGCGGGCATAGCCATCCGCCTGAATGGTGGTGTAGGAGGCGCCGGAGCCAGTGAACAGCGTGGGCGCTGCGGCCGCGTCCATGTAGAGGCTGCCCTTGGCGTTGATCCAGAGGACGCCGTCCCGCTCCTCCAGCTGGTAGTCCACGCCGTCCCGGCTGCCCACGCCGGGCACCTGGATCTCAGAGCGGGCGGTGGTCTCGTCCACGATCCGGGCGGCGCCGATATAGCCGGGGATCGTTTCCGGCACCTCCGCGACCGCGGCGGCGTCCGCCAGCGCCAGGAAGGTCTGGGAGTTGTATGGCTCGTTCATGGGCAGGATACCCAAGGTGGCGATGCTGTCCCAGGCGGCGGCTACCTCAGGAGAGAGATCGTTCTCCGGCAGCTTCACGGCGGCGTAGTTGGCGATGGGCAGCGCCCCCAGGCCCGGCAGAGGGGAGACGGCCTGCTGGTACAGATAGGTCTGGCCGTTGCGCTCTTTCACAAAGGAGATGTAGGACAACCCGGTGGAATCCCGGAAGGAGCCGTCGCTGCAATAGGTGAAGGTCTGGGCGGGGATCGAGGTGGGATAGTTCAGGTAGGACATGGTCAAAGTGCCGTCGGCCTGGATATCCACCTGATACTGGGCGGAGGTGGAGCCGTAGTACCCGGCGTTTTCCAGCTGTTCCGCGGGCATGGCGGCGGACTCCGCCGCGGGCAGGGCCTTTACAGTCTGGTCCACGGTGACGCCCTCCTCCGCCAGAGCGGCGATGAGGATCTGATTGGCGGCCAGCTGGTCATAGGTGGACACGCCGCCGGAGCTGACCACAGCCGCGGCCATGTCATACTCCGGCAGGACCACCAAGCCGGCGTGGTAGTACAGGGTGTCGCCGCCTTTCACCAGGGCCTGGATGTCGCTTTGGCAGAAGGGATACCACTCCATGTTGTCCCAGCCCAGGCCGTAGGCCAGGGAGTCCGGCTCTCCGCTGTCGGGCCACAGGCCCCGGCTGTACTCCGGGAAGGCCATGGCGTCCAGAGAGGACTGGCGCAGCAGCTCCGTGCCTGTCAGGGCACCGCCGAAGGACGCCAGATCGGAGGCCGTGGCATAGATGCCTCCGGCGCCGATGGCGTTCAGGGCATCCTGGGGCAGGGCGCGGGGGTCGGTGCCCCGGTAGATGGGGGCCAAATCGTTGGCGTCAAAATCCCCGCCGGGAGCAAAGGTGCGGTCCAGGTCCAGAGGGGCCAGGATATGTTCGTCCACATAGTCCATGAAGTCCATGTCAGTGACGGCCTCCACCACCAGCTCCGCCAGGGAGAAGCCGTCGTTGCAGTAGACGCTGAAGGCGCCGGGGTCCGCCGCCAGCCGCTGGGTGGAGAGCTTCTCCAGCAGGGTGTCATGGGCGCGTGTGCTGGCCTCGCCGAACAGCATGGCGTCAGAGAGGCCGGTGCCCAGGATGCCGGAGGAGTGGTTCAGCAGCATCCGAACGGTGATGTCCTTGTAACGCTCGTCCGCCATTTTGAAGTCCGGCAGATACTGGGTCATCGGGGCGTCCAGAGAGACCTTGCCGTCCTCCGCCAGCTGCATCACCGCCACGGTGGTGTAGATCTTGCTGACGGATCCGATGCCGTACAGCTCGTCCCCGGTCATCAGGCGGTTTTCGGACCGGGAGAAGGTGCCTGCCTCTCCGGTGAGGACGATCTCCCCATCCTGCCACAGGGCATATTGCAGGCTCTGGGCGCCGCCGTACTGGGCGGCGTAGGCGGCGGCTGTGTCCGCTGTGGTCTGTAGGTCCGCGGCCGCAGCTTGGGGCTCCGCCGCCGCGGCGGGGACCGCCAGGCTTACGGCCAGGAGGAGGGCCAGAACCAGGGCTCTCCAGCGAGTGTGAAGTACGTTCATAACAGTTCCTTTCCCGCCCCACAGGGCGTTTGTGCCGGACGCTCCGGCGAGATGACAGTGCCAGGATACACCTTCCCCCCAGGGGAAGGTCAAGTAAAAAATCCGGAAAGATCCGGTCCAACAGACGTTCCCGGGGACGGATACCCGTCCCCGGTGTCTGCCGGAAACACAAAGGCGGTGTTGAGCGCAGGACTCAACACCGCCTGATCTTCTGGATCAAAGCGCAACACAACGCCCACTCCCCGGGTTCGCACTTGAAAAAAGCGCACCCCGCCGGTATAATGGGAAATACGGTGCAGTCAGATGACTGTTGTGTTGAGTGGTCATGACACTCATCACAGGGACATAGCGGGTGGCCGCCCGCTATGCCCTGCCGCAATTTATGCTTCCGCATTCAGTTTAACCGATGGAGAATGGAAAATCAAGGGCTTTCCAGAGTTTCTCGCCATATAGAAAACGGCACGGCAACCGCCGTGCCGCTCTTTTTATGTCTTGCTCCGCCCTGCCGCCAGCATGAACAGCACGCCGATGACGCCGAAGACCAGGCACATCCCCAGCATGGCGTCGGCGCCGCCCCAGTCGATGGCGTACCCCGCCAGGAAGTTGCCGAACATGGCCCCCAGGCCGTTGGAGGCGATCATCATAATGGACTGGCCCTTCACCTGGTCCACCGGGGAGACGTTTGCGTTGGCGTAGTAGACCGAGGCGGGGGTGAACAGCCCGTACCCCAGCAGCTGGACGGGCTGCACCAGCAGGAGTCCGGAGAGGCCGGGGGCCAGCAGGAACAGCAGGGGCTTCACCGCCATGAAGCAGATGGACATCCGCAGGGTCCCCGCCGCGCCGAAGCGGCGGAACAGCGGCGTGAACAGCAGCGCCGCGGGCAGCTCCGACGCCCCCATCAGAAACAGTGCCAGACCCAGGTGCCCCTCGTCGCCGCCCCGGTCTGAGACGAGGTTCACCATGAAGCTGACGATGGGCATAATGGCCGCCAGGGTGAAGAACAGGCTCACCAGCGTCAGGGTGAAGGGGCGGCTGCTTTTCAGAATGTACAATATGGAGTGGGGCCGCTCTCCCCCGCCCTGGGCCTGCAAGGCATCTTTGGGAAAGGCAGGGTACAGGGCCACCACCGCGATCATCAGCACCAGCAGCGCCATGTGGGTCAGCAGCAGGCTTTCTGTTCCGAAGCGCACCGCCTGCTGGCCGCACGCAACGCAGGCCAGGGCATAGGACAGAGACCCCAGCCCACGGCTGAGGCTGTACGACATGTCCACCCCGGCGGCAATGAACTGCACCGCCATGGAGTCCAGCAGAGGATAGGCGTTCAGCTCCAGAATGCCCAGGGTCAGGAAGATCAGGGCGGTGCCCCAGAAGCCGGGGCGGGTGGTGTAGAATACCACATTCACCCCCAGGGCCAGCACCAGACAGGCGTTCAGCAGGCGTTTGATCGGCACCTCCGGGTGGCGGTCCGCCCAGCCTCCCAGCAACGGCTGAGCCAAAATGCCGGCAAAGCAGCGAATGGAGGCAAAGATCCCCGCCTCCCCGCTGGTAAAGCCCCGCCCCAGCAGCAGAGAGGTCTGGTAGCCCGCGAAGATGGCAAACATGGCCCAGTAGACCACGTGGACCAGCGTATAGGATACGTTCAGCCGCCGCAGAGAGGGGAATTCGGTCATACGGTCTCCTTTCCGGGAATCAGCAGACCCAGCAGGGGTTCAAAATCCACGCCCTCCCGCATAGGCAGGTCTTCCGCCGCGGTCCGCTCCGCGCAGGCACGGACGAACGCCGCCGCCTCTCCGGCGGCGGAGGAGAGGGACTCCCCCCGCACCAGGGCCCCGGTGAGGACGCTGGAGAACACGTCCCCGGTGCCGTGGAACTCATGGGCCACATAGGCGGTCTGAACGGCCTCCGTCTTCCCGGTGCGGGCGTCGAAGCAGACGGCGCCGGTCCGGCCGGGGGCCAGAGAGGCGCCCGTCAGCACCACAGACCGCCGCCCTCCCAGGCTCAGCCGCTCCGTGATCTCCCGGAGGCCCGCCTCGCCGGCGGGCAGCATCTCATAGGGCTGGCCCAGCAGCAGCGCTGCCTCCGTCAGGTTGGGGGTGATGACGTCCGCCAGCTCCGCCAGCCGGGCCATGCCGCTGCACATGGCGGCGGTGTAGGTCTGGTAGACCCGGCCGTAGTCCCCCATCACCGGGTCCACCACCACCACGGTGTCCGGTCCCCGGAACCGGCAGATAAAGTCCTCCACCACGCCGATCTGCCGCTCACTGCCCAGGAAGCCGCTGTATACAGCCTGGAATGTCAGGCCCAAGCTGGCCCAGTGGTCCGCCACCTTGGACATTTCGTCGGTCATGTCCAGAAAGGTGAACCCCTCGAACCCGCCGGTATGGGTGGAGAGAAATGCCGTGGGCAGGGGGCAGCACTGGACCCCCATGGCGGAGAGAATAGGAATGGCCACAGTGAGAGAACACCGGCCGAAGCCGGACATGTCATGAATGGCAGCAACGCGTGGGGTCATCATGGTACGCTTCCTCTTTTCAATGGTTTTGAACAGACTGCATTTCATTGTATCGTAGATTTTCCTATTGTTCAAGAGGAAGAGATGTGATATACTGCAACTATCCCGGCATCATCTCTGCGGGTATGGTGGAATTGGCAGACACGATGGATTTAGGTTCCATTGGGCAACCGTGCAGGTTCAAGTCCTGTTACCCGCACCAGCTCGCCGCAAGCGTCATATCGCTTGCGGTGAGCTTTTTCATTTCATTGCAGAGCTTATCGTGCGCTCGTTCTGCTGCTTCTCGATTTCAAACTGAACCAACTTCACTGGGCTTCGGTTTGGGTCTGCTGCTTTGCGGCGATTTTATCTTACTCACGAGGCAATATCGACTCCAACCGGCCCTGCCATCAAAAGGGGCATCTTTTTGGGATGTCCCTTTTGACGGGTTTCGCTGTCCGGAGGGATGACTCCGCCCTCCGATGCTCTAAAATACGCGGGTGAATGAATTTGCATTGCGCTAGGCATCCGCTTTCCGGGAAAACACCTGCCCGCCGCCCGTGCCGACTGGAAGGGCGGTGCTGAAAATGTGGATTTTGACCGAACCGTTCCCGCCCAAAAAGAACGATATCCAGAGGTCGCCGTTTTTTGACGTTCGGCGGCCAGAGAACGGCTCCAAACGGCCGGTCCCCTTCTGTGCTTCCACGGTCCCGCAGCCACTGCCGTGCCGCTGGCCGCGCCCTGATTGAAACTAAAAAAAGGAGACGCGCTGAAAAGCGCGTCTCCTTTTACAGCAGAGTTTGCCCGTGGTGCATCCGGCACGGCAGGGCGGCGGATCAGACCTCCAAATTCCGGCCGGTCTCCCGGTCGAAGACATGGGCCACGTTCCCGCCGAAGGTGAAGGGCAGGGCGCTGCCGGTGGCGGGAATCGGATGCCCCGCCCCCTGGAGATCCATGGTCTGGAGGATGACGATGGTGTCCCGCCCGCAGGCGTCCACGTGGAGATGGACCGCAGAGCCCATCATCTCCGCCACGTCCACAGTGCCCCGCACCGCCTGGGACGCATCCCCGGCCAGGGAGATGTGCTCCGGCCGGACGCCCAGCGTGATGGGGCCGGGCTGGACCTGCTTCCGGGCCAGGTTCGCCTGCTTGGCTTCGGAGAGTTCCACCCGGGCGTTCTCCAGAACCACCGCATAGCGGCCGTCTTCCTTCACCAGCTCCGCATCAAAGAAGTTCATCTGGGGCGTGCCGATAAAGCCCGCCACGAACAGGTTCGTGGGATGGTCGAACACCTCCTGGGGCGTGCCGATCTGCTGGATGACGCCGTCCTTCATGATGACGATCCGGTCGCCCAGTGTCATGGCCTCTGTCTGGTCGTGGGTCACGTAGATGAACGTGGTGTCGATCCGCTGGCGCAGCTTGATGATCTCCGCCCGCATCTGGTTGCGCAGCTTGGCGTCCAGGTTGGAGAGCGGCTCGTCCATCAGCAGGACCTTGGGCTCCCGCACGATGGCCCGGCCAATGGCCACCCGCTGGCGCTGGCCGCCGGAGAGGGCCTTGGGCTTGCGGTCCAGATACTCCGTGATGCCCAGAACCTCCGCCGCCTGATCCACCCGCTTGCGGATCTCCTCCTTGGGGTACTTCTTCAGCTTCAGGGGGAAGGCCATGTTCTCCCGCACAGTCATGTGGGGGTACAGAGCGTAGTTCTGGAACACCATGGCGATATCCCGGTCCTTGGGTGCCACATCGTTCATCAGCTTGCCGTCGATATACAGTTCGCCGCCGCTGATCTCCTCCAGGCCGGCGACCATCCGCAGGGTAGTGGACTTGCCGCAGCCGGAGGGACCTACCAGCACGATGAACTCCTTGTCCGCAATGTTCAGGCTGAACTCCTGCACTGCCAGCACGCCCTCATCCGTAATCTGGAGGTTCGTCTTCTTCTCCTCAGAGCCCTTTTTCTTCTTGGCGGGTTCCTGGTGGGGATAGACCTTCTTGATGTTTTTCAGAATAACTTCTGCCATGATATCAGGCTCTGGAAACAGCGCCTCCGCAGCTGTTCCCTCACGGCCGGCCGGGGCCGGTCCGCCTCTGTGGCAGGTCTCCACACTGCCGCACCGCGAGCCAGGCGGGGTTCTCCTCCTTTTTTCGTCCCGCTCCCGGCAGAATGTGGAGTGCCGGAGCGGACGGATATGTCGTATTTGACCGGGGATTCAATCCGGGATGGACAGGTATGTGCCCTCCATTGCGCCGCCGGCGCCTACTGTGAACGTCAGGGCCTGATGGGGGGGCGGGACTGCGCCGTCCGGACCGGGCGGGCAGTCGGAAAAGTACAGCCGTGCGCCGCTGTCCGCCATCATCTGCAGGATGGCCGGATCGGCGCTGTTGTAGCGGCGGTCGCTGGATGCGCAGCACACCACCGCCCGGGGAGCGATGGCCTGGATCTGTTCTGCAGAAATACCGTCCCGCTGGCCGTGGTGGCCCACCTTGAAGAGGTCGGCCCGCAGGGCGGCGGGGTCCAGCCCTCCATAGCCCATGTGGTTGGTGTCGCCGGGGAGTAGGATCCGGGTCCCCCGGTACTCCAGCAGGAGGATCAGGCTGTAATTGTTCATGGCCGCGTCCAGCTGGTCCAGGCGCTGCCAGAAAGCGGACGGGTCCGCCTCCTCATACAGTGCCCGGCACGAGGCCGCCAGCTTCTCCGCCTGTGCACGGGAGGGGCCCAGCACCCGAACCAAGAGATCCCGGCACAGCCGGAGCTCCATTCCGGCCAGAGGCCGGTGGCGCGGGCAGCTCTGCCCCAAGCAGAGGCGGCGGTAGTCGTTCAGGGCCCGGAGAAACTTGCTCCGGGAGGGCGTCAGGCCCTCCGCCGGAATGTCCAGCGTCCGCATGGAGCGGCAAAACTCCGGGGGCAGCGTCTGCCAGAGGGCCGCGGGAGGCAGCTTCTCCGCCGCGGGCAGCAGGCCGCACAGGTGGTCCTCATGGACATGGGTGGCTGCCATCAGGTCGATGTGGTCCACGCCCCGCAGGGAGAGGTACTGGTCCAAGGGGATACGGCCGGTGGCGCTGTCCCGGTACTCTTCTGCTTCGGCGCTGCCGCCGTCGATCACCATGACAAAGGTGCCGCCGGGGAAGGCCGGGTCGGGACATTCCAGCAGGGCGGCCTCCCCATAGCCCACGTTGACGAATGTCAGCTTCAGTTCTTCCATAGGCGCTCAACCCATGGCCCGCTTGATGTAGAAGCTGGACAGGATCAGCACCAGCAATGTCATCACGATGGCGCCGGCGCTGCCGAAGCCGAAGTCCAGAGACTTGATACCGTATGTATACAAGAACTGGGTGATGGTCGTGGTGGTGCCCGCCGGGCCACCGCCGGTGAGGACGTTCACCTTCTCGAACAGGCGGAAGGTGTCGATGGTCCGCAGCAGGGCGCACAGGGCCAGGCTGCCCTTGATGTTGGGCAGGGTGATGTACCAGAACTGCTGGAAGAAGCCGGCGCCGTCGATGCGGGCGGCCTCATACTGGTTCTCCGACACGGACTGGAGGGAGGCGTACAGCAGCAGAAACACAAAGGGGACGTTCTGCCACACGTCGATCAGCAGGATCGTGCCGAAGGCCGTTTTTGTGTCCATGAACCAGTTGAACACCGGCAGGCCCAGTCCCTTCAGGAACTGGTTGATGATGCCGTAGTTGGCGGAGAGCATCATCCGCCAGCTGAGGGCCACCGTGACGGCGGGCAGCAGATAGGGCAGGAGCAGCAGCGTCCGCATAATCTTCTGCCCTCGCTTGAGGGAGTTGACAAATACTGCGATCAGAAGGCCGAGGGCCATCTCCAGTACCACCGCCAGGATAGTAAACTTGATGGTGTTCCACACCGCCTGCTGAAAATATCCGTTTTTAAAGAGGGAGACGTAGTTATCGAACAGCACAAAAGAGGCGTTCTCCGTGCCCTTCAGGTAGTTGTAGTCGGTAAAGCTGTATACAAATGTGAAAATCAGGGGATAGGCCGTCATGACCAGCAGGACTATCAGGGTGGGCGTGAGCATTCCGATCCCGAACCGGTTTGTGGCCGCCTGGGCGCTATTCAGTTTTGCAATCTCGTTTCTCTTCATACATTGGCCTCACAAACTCGAGAGGTGTGGCCCCAGGGCCCGGCTCCGGGGCTTTTGGAACAACGGCCGGGGCGCCAGACGGCGCCCCGGCCGGCCGTGTCATTTCTGTTTCAGAGAGGCTGGGTTCAGGCCATCAGCTGCTCCAGCTGCTCCTGGGCGTAGGCCAGCGCCTCGTCCATGGTCTTGGTGCCCTGGATGATGTTGTCCATCTCGGTGCCCAGGATGTTGGTGAACTCCGTCCACTCCTCGATCACAGGGCGGTACACGCCGGTCTCCAGAGCGCCGCAGACGGTCTGCAGGTGGGGATAGGTCTCCAGCACGGTGGAATCGGTCAGGCAGCTGTACCGGCAGGGCACGCCGTTGTTCTCAATGGAGGCCAGCTGCACCTCGGGGCTCATGACGTACTCCAGCAGCTCCAGGGCCAGGTCCTTGTGGGGGGCGTTGTCGGGGATGCCGATGCACCACACGCCCTGCAGGGCCACGGCGTCCACAGGCGCGGAGTCGTCGGTCAGCTTGGTGGGGATGGTGGTGTAGTTGGCAGGACCGTCAGCAGTGGGGGTGTACCAGCCGGGCCAGATCTGGGCCAGGGCGGTCTCGCCGGAGGTCACGGAAGCCACGATGTCGTCCTTGTCCAGGGTGCTGCCCAGGGCGTACAGGTCCAGGTACTCCTGCATGGCGGCCTTGAACTCGGGAGTGTCAACGGTGGGGTTGTTGTTCTCATCCACGACCCAGCCGCCGTGGACAACCAGGTGGGGCAGGAAGTCGGACAGGATGTTGTCGGCGCTGCCGCCGCGGATCAGGAAACCGTTCTTGTTGGAGTCGGCCGCCTTGGTCTTCTGGGCGATGTCCATCAGATCCGCGAAGGAGTCGATATCCTCGGGGGCGTAGCCGGCGTCCGCCAGCAGCTGCTTGTTGTACATCATGACCGTCACGTTGCCGTAGTAGGGAGCCAGGTAGATGTCCTCGCCCACCTTGCAGATGGTGGTGGTGGCGGGAATGATGTCGTCGTCAAAGCTGTATCCCATCTCGCTGAGGTTGGCCAGTACACCGTTCTCAGTGAACTCGGCCATCCAGGAGCCGTCCACCATGCACAGGTCGTAGGTGCCAACTTCGTTGACGGCATCCAGGGCGATGCCGGTGTGCAGGTCGTCGAAGGACATGAGCATCACTTCGATGTCCACGTTGTGCTCCGCTTCAAAGGGGGCCAGGCTGGCCTCCAGGGACTCGCCGTAGGCGCCGCCCCGCAGGATCAGAGTCATCTTGGTGGGCTCGCCGGAAGTGCTGCCCTCGCTGCCTTCATCGGCCGTGTCCTCTCCACCGCCGCCGCAGGCCGCCAGAGACAGCGTCATGGCCAGCGCCAGGACCAGGGTAAGCAGTTTTTTCATTTCGTTTCCTCCTACTCTTTTCCGCTTGATGTTGTGTCAGGGATCGGAAGTGCGATGTATTTTGTTACTCTTTGACAGCACCGCTTGACAATCCGGAGATCAAGTAGTTCTGCGCAAAGATCACAAACAGGGTGATGGGGATGACAGACACCACGCCGCCTGCGGCCACCAGGCCAAAGTTGGTCAGGTTGTCCTCCGTGTTCAGCACCGACAGCGCCAGGGGCACGGTGTAGTTGCTGGGGCTGCGGGTAAAGATGACCGTGTAGGTGTACTCATTCCAGGCGTACATGAAGGACAGCATGGCTACCGCGGCGATACCCGGCGCCACCAGGGGCAGGACGATCTTGCGGAAGAGCTGCCACTCTGTGGCGCCGTCCACCTTGGCGCTCTCCTCCACCTCCTCCGGCAGGTCCTGGAAAAAGCTGATGAGGAACCAGATAATCAGCGGCACGTTGATGAGCACGCAGGCCAGCGTCACCGGGATCTTGGTGTTCAACAGGCCGATCTTGCTGAACATGGTGTACAGGGGGATGGTGAAGGCCACCGGAGGCAGCACGCGGACCAGCAGCACCCAATAGGTCATTGGCCGCTTCAGCCCGAAGCGGAATCTCCGCCGGGCCAGGATATAGGCGGCGCAGATTCCCACGATCAGCGACAGCACCAGGGAGCTCAGCGTGGTCTGCAGGCTGTTGATGGCGGCTTGGCCGAAGCCCTTGCTGACAAACAGGCTGATAAAATGCTCAATGGTGAGGGACTGCGGGATCAGGGAGATATGCCCCTGCATCTCCGATGTAGGGCGGATGGCCATGGCCACCAGCCAATAGATGGGAAACAGGGCGATCACCAACAGCAGGGCGCAGCCCAGGACTTTTCCCACTGTCCCGGCTCTTTTTCTCGCTTTCATATCCTCTCCTCCTCGTTTTTGCGCATGGCAGAATTCCCGCCGCGCACCCGCGGCATTCTGTATTTTTCCAAAGTACGGGTCAACTGGAGCCGCGCACCCGCAGCTCTGTGGGCACCACCGTGACCTGGGGGACGTCCGTCTCCCCTGCCAGCAGCGCCTGGAGCCGCGCCACGCTCAACTCCCCCATCCGGCGGCAGTCGATGTGGACGGAGGTGAGCTCCGGCTCCAGCATTCCGCAGGCGGAGCTGTCGTCCAGTCCCGTCACCGCCAGGTCCTCCGGCACCCGCAGGCCCAGGCGGAGGGCGGCCTTCATGGCTCCGGCGGCCATCACGTCGTTTCCGCCGAAGATGGCCGTGGGCCGGTCCTGCCGGGACAGCAGCTCCAGGCAGGCCTCTGCGGCACTCTCCACCGTGGGATCGCACAGCTTGATGTGCCGGGTGTCTGCCGGCAGGCCGTGGGCCTGGGTGACTTCCAGAAAGGCCCGGTACCGCTCTCCCAGTATATAGGGGGAGAAGCGCCCTGCCAGCATGGCGATGTTCCGATGACCCCGGCCGATCAGGTGCTCCAGCGCCTGGCGGACCCCGCCGTATTCGTCCGACACCACGCAGGGAATGTCCAGTCCCTGGATGCGGTTGTTTACCAGTACCACGGCCAGATCCCGGTTCTGGAGCTCTGCGATCATATCCGGTCGGGCATTGCCGCCCAGGATCACACCCTCCACCTGTTTGTTTTTGGAGGTGTTGGAGGCCGTGTCCCAGTCCGCAGCGGTGGAAATGACCAACTCAAAGTCACTTCGGTTCGTCTCCCGCATGATCCCGGTGCAGATGCCGGCGTAGAATTCGTCCAGGATCGTGGCCCCCTCCTTACAGATCAGGAAGGCGATCTTGTCCGTTCGCTGGCGGGCCATGGCCCGGGCGATGGCATTTGGAGAGTAGTGGAGCACTTCCGCTGCTTCAAACACCTTCCGGCGGGTGTCCTCCCGGACCCGCTCCGGATTGGAGAACGCGCGGGACACGGTGGCGATGGAAACTCCGGACAGTCTGGAGACATCATAGATGGTTGGATTCACGGTCACGCCCCTTTTCACGTAAGCGTTTTCATATTTTTCGTAGGAAAATAACAGTTTTTTTGTTGTAAAGCTTCCAGTGTTTTCCTGGATCAAGTCAACTTTAACACTTTTTTGCGGTGGAAGCAAGGGATTCTTTGTATTTAATGTACATTTTACACAGGTGTAGAAAAGCTCTAACATTCCTTGTATAGATCGGCAGAAATGTAACCGCTTCCATTAAAAGCACTTATGACAGATGATACTGCTCCGGGAATGTGAGAGGTGCTTCTCTCCAGGCTTGTCTTTTTCCCGCGCCTATATTATACTGTTCACGGAATTCTCAGGAAAAGAGCTGATGGGATGTACAGAGCCAGGTCCGCCCTCCGCCATGGGCAGATGTCCGAGGCATTTTCCACCATGGTTTTTCTGACCCTGTCCGGCGGGCTGCAGGACGCTTACACCTACTGCGTCCGGGGACAGGTTTTCGCCAATGCCCAGACGGGAAACATCGTTCTTATGAGCCAGCGGGCCTTTGCCGGGGATCTGGCCGGCGTCCTCCGGTATCTGATCCCGCTGCTGGCCTTTGCGCTGGGCGTCTTTGCTGCGGAGATGGTCCGCCGCCGCTGTCAGGAGATTTCCCGGCTCCACTGGCGGCAGATGGTGGTGCTGGCTGAGATCGGCCTGCTGCTGGGCGTGGGATTCCTCCCATCGTCCTGGGATGCGCCGGCCAACGCGCTGGTGTCCTTCACCTGCGCCATGCAGGTCGATGTTCCGGCAGGAGATCCAGGCGGAAGCGGACTGCTGAGGATGCGGGGAACGGCCTCCATCCGGATTTCACACCAATAATGATATGATGAGGAGAATGAGAACCATGTCTGAAACAGCCAAAATGCTCCATGTGAATCTGGCCCCCGGAGAGGCGGGCCGCTACGCCATCGTCCCCGGGGATCCGGACCGGTGCGAGCTGATCGCCGCCCACCTGGACAACCCCCGCATGGTGACCCGGAAGCGGGAGTTCACCACCTGGGAGGGCACGCTGGATGGAGAGCGGGTCACCGTTACCTCCACCGGTATCGGGGGGCCCTCCACCGCCATCTGCGTGGAGGAGCTCCATAAGTGCGGGGCGGATACCTTCATCCGGGTGGGCACCTGCGCCTCCACCTGCGCCGACGTCCAGTGCGGGGACATCGTGGTGGTCAGCGGCAGTGTCCGCATGGACGGCACCAGCCTCCACTACCTGCCCATGGAGTTCCCTGCCGTCCCCAGCTACCAGCTGCTGAAGGCTCTGGAGGAGAGCTCTGTGTCTCTGGGCTTTCACACCACGGTGGGCGTCAGCATCACCAAGGACTCCTTTTACACGCAGGCGGAGCCGGAGACGAAGCCGGTGTCCGATGATCTGATCCGCCGCTGGCAGAGCTATGTCCGGGGCGGTGCCGTCTGCACCTCCATGGAGGAGTCCATCCTCTTCTCTGTGGGCTCCAGCCTGGGGATCCGCACCGCCTCCATCCTGGTATCAGCCACCAATTTCGACGGGTCCGTCTCCAAGCGCAACAGCGCCGACGTCTATCCCACCGACAGCATCCAGAAGCCCATCCTCTCCGCCATCGAAGCCCTGCGCCGTATCATCCGGCAGGACAAGGGCTGATCTCCCTCCGGATATCAAAACCGCCCCGTGCCGCAGGCACGGGGCGGTCCTTTTATATCACATCTCTCCGCCGTACTCCCGGCGGTATTCCTCCAGCTCTTCCGCGTCCCGGTCATCCAGGGCGTGAAGGCCGCCCCGGCCCTCCATGTGGTGGGTCAGCTCATGGGACAGGGTGGTGTACAGCTCGTCCTCCCATGTTTCCTGGCCCCAGTCCTCCCGCTCTGCAAGGGCGGCAAAGGAGCCGTAGTACAGGTTGATATACTGGCCCAGCAGGTCGTCGCAGTACTCCCCCAGGATATACATCTCGCCCTCTGGGAACTCCGGGTCCGGCTTGGCCTCCTCCAGCAGGTTGATCCCGCCGTTGAGGCCGTCGAACAACGCCGCCGGGAAACTGTCTGCCATGTCGTCCAGCAGGTCGTTCACCCGGTCGATGGTCAGGATCATGGCTGTTTCCCTCCTCACGCCTTGGGCACCTGCTTCATGCTGAGGCCGATGCGCTTTTTCTTCTCGTCCACCTCCAGCACCACCACCTGGACGATGTCTCCCACAGACACCACCTCCGAGGGGTGTTTGATAAACTTCTGGGACACCTGGGAGATGTGGACCAGCCCGTCCTGGTGGACGCCGATGTCCACGAACACGCCGAAGTCGATGACATTCCGCACCGTGCCCGTCAGCACCATGCCGGGCTTCAGGTCCTTCATCTCCAGCACGTCGGTGCGGAGGATGGGCTTGGGCAGCTCGTCCCGGATGTCCCGGCCGGGCTTCATCAGCTCCGCCGCCACGTCCCGCAATGTGGGCACGCCCACGCCGCAGTCCGCCGCCGCCCGGTCCTCGCCGTAGGTCCTGATCTGGGCGTTCAGATCTCCCAGCTTCCCATCCCGCACGTCCGTGAGGGTGTGGCCGGTGAGGGAGAGCAATTTCTCCGCCGCGGCGTAGCTCTCCGGGTGGACGGCGGTGTTGTCCAGCACGGAGCGGCTCTCCGGCACCCGCAGGAAGCCGGCGCACTGCTCAAAGGCCTTGGGCCCCAGCTTGGGCACTTTCAAAATCTGCTTCCGGGAAGTGAAGGGGCCGTTTTCCTCCCGGTAGGCCACCACATTTTTCGCCGTGGTCGCGTTCAGCCCCGCCACACGCTGAAGCAGGGAGGGGGAGGCGGTATTCACGTCCACGCCCACGGCGTTCACACAGTCCTCCACCACACCGTTCAAAGCCTCGTCCAGCCGCTTGGGGGGCATGTCGTGCTGGTACTGTCCCACGCCGATGGCCTTGGGGTCGATCTTCACCAGCTCCGCCAGAGGGTCCTGGAGGCGCCGGGCAATGGACACGGCAGACCGGAGATTCACGTCGTACTGGGGGAACTCCTCCGCCGCCAGGGGGCTGGCGGAGTACACGCTGGCCCCGGCCTCGCTGACGATCATGTAGCTGACATGGGCGCCGGCCTCATTCACCTGCCGGATCAGCTTCACCGCCATCTGCTCCGTCTCCCGGCTGGCTGTGCCGTTGCCGATGGCGATGTGCTCCACGCCGTGCTTTCGGATCAGCTTTGCCAGGGCGGCGATAGCCTCGTTCTCCTGCCGCTCGCCGTAGGTGGGGTATACCACGGCGGTGTCCAGCACTTTGCCCGTGCCGTCCACCACCGCCACCTTGCAGCCCATCCGGTACCCCGGGTCCAGGCCCATGGTGACCCTGCCCTTCACCGGGGGCTGCATCAGCAGGGGCTTCAGATTCAGGGCGAACTGGCCGATGGCCCCCTCGTCCGCCCGCTCCGTCAGGTCGGAGCGAGCCTCCCGCTCCAGGGCGGGGAAGATCAGGCGGTCGTATGCGTCCTCCGCCGCGGACTTGATAAATTCCATTGCGGCGCTGCCGGGGACGATCACATGCCGCCGGACGGCCTGGAGGGCCCGGTCCCGGTCCAGCTCCACGCGGACCTTCAGAAAGCCCTCCTTCTCCCCCCGGTTGACGGCTAGGATCTGGTGACCCTGAAGCCGGGAGAGGGCCTGGGAGAAGTCGTAGTACAGCCGGTAGACAGAGTCCTCCTCCACCGCCGCCTGGGAGCAGAGCTTTCCCTCCCGCTCCAGGAGGGTGCGGAGGGTCTTGCGGAGGGCGGCGTCGTCGCTGATGGTCTCGGCGATGATGTCGGAGGCGCCGGAGAGGGCGTCCTCCACCGTCTCCACGCCCTTTTCGGCATCCACATACCGGGCGGCCTCCGCCGTCGGGTCCGGGCAGTCCGGCCCCTGGGCAAACAGCAGTTCCGCCAAAGGCGCCAGGCCCTTTTCCCGGGCAATGGTGGCCCGGGTGCGGCGCTTCTGCTTGTAGGGGCGGTACAGGTCCTCCACCTCCGCCAGCGTCCGGGCGGCGTCGATGGCGGCGGAGAGTTCCTCCGTCAGCTTGCCCTGTTCCTCGATAGACCGCTTCACCGCCTCCCGGCGTTCCGCCAGGTTCCGCAGGTACTGGAGGCGCTCCTCCAGATTCCGCAGGGCGGTGTCGTCCATGGCGCCGTGAAGCTCCTTGCGGTAGCGGGCGATGAAGGGAATGGTGTTGCCCTCGTCCAGAAGGCGGACCACGTTTTCCACATGGCGGGGGTCTTTGTCCAGCTCAGATGCCAGTTGTTGAATGAGATCCTGCATGGGTTATGATTCTTCCTTTTCTACGTGAAATAGGGCGGCAGTCTGCTGCCCGGGAAATTCAGCTATGGGATAACCGGGCAGATACACCCGATACTGGGGGCGGGTGCCGCCGGATGCCGGATAGCGGTGAAGGGATCGCTGTTCTCAAAGAAGGGCTTGCACAACGGGGCGTGTGCGGCCACGTCCCCAAAGGACCGCTTTTGGATGCGCTCCGGTGCAGTGGTTCTCCTCGCCGGCAGGAAGCGGCATATCGGTATCTGCGCCAATCATGTCTGAGGTTCGGGTGCGCTGTTCTTTTTGCGGGGCGTACAGCTGCTGCCCCATGCCGGGAATGCTGGCGGCACAGGTGTGGCTACCGAATTACCTCTTCCTCTGGTCCGCTGCTGGGTATCCTGTCGGGGCAGCCCGTCCGTCTTTATAACCCTGGGGCCGTGCGGCCAACCAGATCATCTAAAGTGACGCCAAAATAGTCTGCCAGGGCAATCAGCCCTTGAAAATCAGGATAGCGCTTCCCCTCTTCATAATAGCGATAGGCCCGCACAGTAATTCCCAAATGGGCTGCCAGATCCTCTTTTGTGGCATTTTTTTCTTTTCGCAATTCCTGCAAACGCTCTGAAAATCTTTCCATATATTCTCCTTGACGGAACTTAAAGTTCCTAGTATAATGGGAACATAAAGTTCTTCGAGGTGCATGATTATGAACGACATCTTGTCTGCCATCTACCGGAATCTTCTGGAGAGCCGATTTTCAGCATCTCTCTCCTGCCCGGATTACCGGCGAGCTATTATACGGGTGGAACAGTGCATGGATGAGCTGCGCCAGGCACTACCTGCCGAAGAGCAGGAGCTGCCGGAGCAGTTCTGGGACGCCTGCTCCGACCTCCATCTCATGGAGCTGGAGGTCATGTTTCAGGTAACATGGACCGCGGCCCGGGAAATCTGATTCCTGTTTTACTTATGATAGAGCTTCTTCGTCTCGTACCGGGCCTCGCAGCTGACGTTGATGCCCAGGCGGCGCAGAAGGTTTTCGTCCACCTCGCTGAGGATCACCGTGAAGTGGGCGTCGCAGCCCCGGAGCTTGGGCAACTGCTGCTGAGCCAGCTCCGCCAGGGGGTTGGTCAGGGCGGAGATGGTGAGCGCCATCAGCACTTCATCCGTGTGGAGCCGGGGATTCTTGTGGCCCAGGTACTGGGTCTTCAGCCGGCACACCGGCTCCAGCACCTGGGCGGAGATCAGCTCGAACTGGTCACCGATGCCGCCCACGGCCTTCAGCGCGTTCAGCAGCAGGGCGGAGGCCGCCCCCAGGGTGTCGGAGGTCTTGCCGGTGACCACCCGGCCGTCTGGCAGCACCATGGCGCCGGCAGGGCCGCCGGTGGTCTCCGCCTTCAGCAGGGCAGCGGACACCGCCGGGCAGATGTCCGGTGTGACGCTCGCCTGTTGCATCACCAGCTCCAGCTTCCGCACCGGCTCGTCCCCGGCTTTGCCCCGCAGCCGCTCCACGCAGGCGGTGTAGTAGCGCCGCAGGATCTCCATGCGGCTGGCGGCGCAGCACACCGCGTCGTCACAGATACAGTTGCCAACCATGTTCACTCCCATGTCCGTGGGGGACTGGTAGGGGGACGTGCCCTGGATCTTCTCAAAGATGGCGTTCAGCACCGGGAAGATCTCCACATCCCGGTTGTAGTTGACGGCAGTCTTGCCATAGGCCTCCAGATGGAAGGGGTCAATCATGTTCACGTCGTTCAGATCCGCCGTGGCCGCCTCGTAGGCCAGATTCACCGGATGCTTGAGGGGCAGGTTCCAGATGGGGAAGGTCTCGAACTTGGCGTAGCCCGCAGCGATGCCCCGCTTGTAGTCGTGGTAGAGCTGGGAGAGGCAGGTGGCCATCTTGCCGCTGCCGGGGCCCGGCGCCGTCACCACCACCAGCGGGTGCGTGGTCTCCACATACTCATTCTTTCCAAGGCCCTCGTCGCTGACAATGTGCTGCACGTCGGAGGGGTAGCCCGCGATGGGATAGTGGCGGTAGCACCGGATGCCCAGGGTGGTCAACCGCTTCAAAAAGGCGTCCGCCGCCCCCTGGCCGCTGTACCGGCTCATCACCACACCGCCCACATAGAAGCCCATGCCCCGGAAGATGTCGATCAGCCGCAGCACGTCGTCGTCATAGGTGATGCCCAGGTCCCCCCGGACCTTGTTTTTCTCGATGTCTGCGGCGTTGATGGCAATGAGGATCTCCACGTCGTCCTGCAGCTGCTGGAGCATCCGGATCTTGCTGTCCGGCTCGAATCCCGGCAGCACCCGGGAGGCGTGGTAGTCGTCGAACAGCTTGCCGCCGAACTCCAGATACAGCTTGCCGCCGAACTGGGCGATGCGCTTTTTGATCTGCTCGGACTGGGTGGTGAGGTACTTCTGATTGTCAAAACCGATGGCCGGCATACGATCTTCCCCTTTTCTCTCTGGTTGTTCAAAATCCGGTGATAGTATACCACACCCTGTCCCGTTTTGGAAGTGGAGAACCAAGGCTTTTCCGCCGCGCCCTGCATCTTGCAGGCGGCCAGCTCCCATGGTACAATCAGCGGAGAATTTGCAGGGAGGGGATCCAGATGCGCAACACCTTTGACCGCTTCAATGGCCGGCACCAGGACTATCAGGCCGCCAGACCTTCTTATGCCCAGGAATTCCTGGACTGGCTGGGAGAGCTGTACGCGCCGCCGGAGCGCTATACAGCGGCGGACATCGGATCCGGCACCGGCAAGCTCTCCGCCCAGCTGCTGGCAGCGGGCTTCCGCGTCTGCGGCGTGGAGCCGAATCCGGATATGCGGGGGGCGGCGGAGGCGCTTCTGGGCGGCGATCCCCGGTTCTCCTCCTCAAATGGAACGGACCATGATACCGGGCTGCCGGACCGGTCCGTGGACATGGTCGCAGCGGCCCAGGCCTTCCACTGGTTCGACGGTCCTGCCTTTGCGCGGGAGTGCCGCCGGATCCTGCGTCCCGGCGGGCGGGCCGTTCTCGTCTGGAACGTCCGCGGGTCTGCACCGATGAACCAGGCCTTGGCCCAGGTCTTTCGGGAGCACTGTCCGAGCTTTCACGGATTCACCGGCGGGATGGGGGAGGACGACCCCCGCATCCGGGATTTTTTCGGCGGGGCGTATGAAAAGCGGCGGTTCCCCAATCCCCTGACGCTGGACCGGGACCGATTCCTCCGGCGGTGCTTTTCCAGCTCCTATGCCCTGCGGGAGGGAGACGCGGATTACGAAGCCTTTCGGGCGGCGCTGGAGGCGCTGTTCGACACTTTCGCCTCCGGCGGGCAACTGATTCAGCCCAACGAGACTGTGGCCTATGTGGGGATCCCCGCCGCTCCCCAGGGATGAGGCATTTCCAGAATTGAAAGGTCGACCTTATCAGAAAAAATAATGCTTATTATTACAAGTTCAGGCTTTACTTATGGAAAATCAGCCGATATAATAACTAAGGTTGGGCATCTTTGGAGAAAAGGTCGACCTGACCGGAGTGTCTGTAAATCAAAACCGGGAGGTTTTTGGATATGTCAAATTGTGCCATCGTGGGAATCAACTGGGGAGACGAGGGCAAGGGCCGCATGGTAGACCTGGTGACCGCGGACTACGACGTGGTGGTCCGCTATCAGGGCGGCGGCAACGCCGGCCATACCGTGGTGAACGAGTTCGGCAAGTTTGCCCTGCACCTGCTGCCCTCCGGCATCTTCCGCAAGGGTGTGGTGAACATCCTGGGCAACGGCGTGGCTCTGGATTGCGAGAGCCTGTGGACCGAGATGTCCGACGTCATGGACCAGGGCGTGGCCATCACGCCGGAGAACCTGAAAATCAGCGACCGGGCGTCCCTGCTGCTGCCCTGGCACCGGGACCTGGACTCCCTGGAGGAGGCCCGCCTGGCGGACAAGAAGTACGGCTCCACCAAGCAGGGCATCGCCCCGTTCTATTCGGACAAGTACCAGAAGAAGACCATCATGGCCGGCGAGCTGCTGTACCCGGAAAAGCTCTGGGACCATCTGGCGGGCATTCTGGAGTGGAAGAACCTGACGCTGGAGCGGGTCTACGGCGCCAAGCCCTACACCATGGATGACCTGAAGGCATGGGTGACGGAGTTTGGCGAGAAGATCAAGCCCTTCATCTGCGACACCGGCGCCTTCCTGCGCCAGGCCCAGGCCGAGGGCAAGCACATCCTGTTTGAGGCCCAGCTGGGCTCCCTGCGGGATCTGGACTACGGCATTTACCCCTACACCACCTCCTCCAACCCCATTGCGGCGTATGCCCCTGTGGGCTCCGGCCTGCCCACCGCCAAGCTGGACAAGATCATCGGTGTGGTGAAGGCATACTCCTCCTGCGTGGGAGAGGGCCCCTTCACCTGCGAGTGGTTCGGTGAAGAGGCGGAGAAGCTGCGGGAGGCCGGCGGTGAGTACGGCGTCAAGACCGGCCGGCCCCGCCGGGTGGGTCCCATCGACATCGTGGCCACCCGCTATGGCATCCAGTGCCAGGGAGCCACGGACATCGCCCTGACCAAGCTGGATGTGCTCAGCTACATGGATGAGATCCCCATCTGCGCCCGATATGAGCTGAACGGGCAGGAGACCGACGCGTTCCCCTTCCCCGCCGTGCTGCCGGACGCCAAGCCCGTCATGACCGCCATGCCCGGCTGGAAGTGCGACATCTCCGGCGTCCGGAAGTGGGAGGACCTGCCGGAGGCGGCCCGGAACTATGTGGAATACGTGGAGCGGGAGATCGGCTGCCATATCACCTATGTGTCTGTGGGACCGGAAAGAGATTCCATCATCATTCGGTGAGGAGGAAATCCGATGCTGTTTGCCGTATTCGGGTGGATCGCGTTGGCAGGTGCCCTCTGCTGGCCGTTTCTCCTTTACCGGATCATTTCAAAAGCATCGAAGGATCGTTCCGCGGGTGTCGAGTGTTTCCTGTTGGCCCTGTTCAGCCTGGATTTTTGTCTCTGGCTGCTCACAGTCTTTAACACGCTTCCCACTTCATAATGCTTCGCCTCCGGCGAAACAGACTGCACCCTCTGGAGGCACCCGTTGCGGTGCCTCCTAAACTTTGAAACAAAAGAAAGGTGGCCCACTTATGCCCAAAGATCGTTACGAATCCCCTCTGGCGTCCCGATACGCCTCTGATTTTATGCTGTGTCTGTTTTCTCCGGACACGCGTTTCCAGACCTGGCGGCGTCTGTGGGTGGCCCTGGCCCGGGCAGAGCACAATCTGGGCCTGCCCGTCACCGCGGAGCAGGTGGCGGAGCTGGAGGCCCACATCACCGACATCGACTATGAGACGGCTTCGGCGCGGGAGAAGGAGGTCCGTCACGACGTGATGGCCCACGTCTACACCTACGGCAAGGCGGCCCCCTCCGCCGCGGGGATCATCCACCTGGGGGCCACCAGCTGCTATGTCACCGACAACGCGGATCTCATCATCTACCGGGAGGGCCTGCGGTATCTCCGGGGAGAGCTGCTGGCTGTGGTGGCGAACCTCAGTAAATTTGCAGAGCAATACAAGGCCACCCCCACCCTGGGCTATACCCACTATCAGCCCGCCCAGCTGGTGACGGTGGGCAAGCGGGCCACCCTCTGGATGCAGGACCTGCTCTCCGACCTGGAGGAGCTGGACTTCGTCCTGGACCACATGAAGTTCCTGGGCTGCCGGGGCACCACCGGCACAGAGGCCAGCTTTATGGACCTGTTCGATGGAGACGGCGCCAAGATTGACGAGATGAACCGGCAGATCGCCGCAGAATTCGGCTTTGAGCAGTGTTATGCCGTCTGTGGCCAGACCTATCCCAGAAAGGCGGACAGCCGCATCCTGAACTGCCTCTCCGCCATTGCCCAGAGCTGCTACCGCATGGCCAACGACATCCGCCTTCTCCAGCACGACCGGCAGGTGGAGGAGCCCTTTGAGAAGAACCAGATCGGCTCCTCCGCCATGGCCTACAAGCGCAATCCCATGCGGTCCGAGCGGATCTGCTCTCTCAGCCGCTACCTGATGGCGGACGCCATGAACGCCCCCATGACCGCCTCCGTCCAGTGGCTGGAGCGGACCCTGGACGACTCCGCCAACCGCCGTATCTCCATGCCGGAGGGCTTCCTCTGCGCCGACGCCATCCTGCGTCTCAGTCAGAACGTCACCGACGGGCTCCACGTCAACGAGAAGATCGTGGACCGGACCTGCCGGGAGTACCTGCCCTTCATTGCTACGGAGAACCTGATGATGGAGGGCGTCAAGCGGGGCGGCGACCGGCAGGCGCTCCACGAGATCATCCGCACCTGCTCCATGGCCGCCACCGCCCGGATGAAGGAGGGGGAGCCCTGCGACCTGCTCTCCCGCCTGGCGGCGGAGCCTGCCTTCGGCATGACCGAGGCGGAGATGGAGGCCGTGCTGGACCCGAAGCTGTACATCGGCCGCTGTCCGGAGCAGGTGGACGCCTTCCTGGCCCAGGTGAGGCCCCTGCTCACCGGCGCCAGCCGGGAAGTCCCGGAGATCAGTCTCTGACCGTTTCATACCGTCCGGGCGCCCTGCCCGCCGTGACTGCGGCGGGAGGGGCGCCGGAACGCTTTTCAGGCGGAACCCCTTCGGCTGTCCCGGAGCGGAGGAGCCGGGAAGGCTGCCGGAAATGGAATGCCGATTTTGTGGGTTTTGACGTTGACAGTGCGCTGCTGGCGGTGATACACTGCTACCATCGCTTTCGAGATCAAGGCCAAATCCAACCATCAGAAGGCATTGATGGAGAAAAGGATCGTGGAAATTCCGGTTCAGTGAGCGAGGGGCAGTGGGAAGCCCGTACAAAGAGTCCGCGGGAAGAAGACTCTGCAGCTGCATTCCGAACGCGGATCTCCGCTAGTAAGTGCGACGAGTTGTGATCGTTATCTCACACGGGCTTGTTGGAGCTTTGAAAGGGATCCCATCATGGGAGCAAATTAGGTGGTGCCGCGGATCGCAGCTATTCATCCTAAGATTTTAGGAGAAAGCTGCGTTCTTTGTTATACGCTCCATAGCAAAGAGTGCTCTGCGCCAGTACCCTGCCCTTTGGGCAGTCGGCGGCTGATGCGCAAATTCATCCGGGAGGCGCTTCTGCCCATGTGCGGGACCATCGTTTTTTCAAAAGACCTGTACCAAGGAGGAGCTGCTGCCCCTCTTCGGCCGGACCCGGTCCCGCGGGCCGGACGTATTTTGACTTTGAGACGCTGCGGAGGAAGGGCGGCCGTCGTCCACCCTTTACCAAGGTGAGCCTGCTGGACCGGGAGATCTTCGGGCAACACCATTCCGGCCGGAACTGGATGCTTCGGGACTTCCGGATGCCCAACCGGTCCTGGGGGATGCGACGCGGACGGCCTCTGTGCCCGGGGCCCCTCCGATGACGGCGAGAGCGGCAAATGAGGCGGAAAATCCGCATTTCCTGTTGAGTTTTCCATATCTGATGTGATACGATACATTTTATAAATACAGGAGGATGAAACGCATGAGTACCACCACGAAACTCTCCGATCTGTTCGGCAGCATGGTCTTCAATGAGGACACCATGAAGGAGCGCCTGTCCTCTGCGTCCTATGAGGCGTGGAAGAAGTGCGTTACAGATGGAACGTCTTTGGATATCTCCACCGCCAATGAGATCGCCCAGGCCATGAAGCAGTGGGCCGTGGAAAAGGGTGCCACCCACTACACCCACTGGTTCCAGCCCATGACCGGCGTCACGGCGGAGAAGCACGACAGCTTCATTGCCCCTGCCGGCGGCGGCAAGATCCTCATGGAATTCTCCGGAAAAGAGCTGGTCCGGGGTGAGCCGGATGCCTCCTCCTTCCCCTCCGGCGGTCTGCGGGCCACCTTTGAGGCCCGGGGCTACACCGCCTGGGATCCCACCTCGTTTGCCTTCATCAAGGAGGGCAGCCTCTGCATCCCCACCATCTTCTGCTCCTACTCCGGCGAGGCCCTGGACAAGAAGACGCCTCTTCTGCGGTCCATGGACGAGATCAGCCGCCAGGCGGTGCGGATCCTGCGCCTGTTCGGGGACACGACGACCAAACGGGTGGTGGTTCAGGTGGGGCCGGAGCAGGAGTACTTCCTGGTGGACAAGGCCCAGTACGCCCAGCGGGAGGACCTGCGGATGTGCGGCCGGACCCTGTTCGGCGCAAAGCCCCCCAAGGGACAGGAGCTGGACGACCACTACTATGGCGCCATCCGGCCCCGGGTCGCCGCCTATATGAAGGATCTGGATGAGGAGCTGTGGAAGCTGGGCGTGCTCAGCAAAACCAAGCACAACGAGGTGGCCCCCTCCCAGCATGAGATGGCCCCGATCTACACCAACGCCAACGCCGCCTGCGACCAGAACCAGCTGGTGATGGAGATGATGAAGAAGGTGGCCGACCGCCACGGACTGGTGTGCCTGCTCCATGAGAAGCCCTTCGCGGGCGTCAACGGCTCCGGCAAGCACGACAACTGGTCCCTCTCCACCGACACGGGCAAAAATCTGTTCAAGCCCGGCTCCACCCCCCGGCAGAACGCCCAGTTCCTGCTGTTTTTGGCGGCCTTCATCAAGGGTGTGGACGACTATCAGGAGTTCCTGCGGGCCACGGTGGCCTTCCCCGGCAACGACCACCGGCTGGGCGCCCAGGAGGCACCGCCCGCCGTGCTCTCCATCTTCCTGGGAGACGAGCTCTCCGCTGTGGTGGACTCCATCATCAACGACACGGACTTCCAGAGCACCGGCAAGCGGACGCTGGAGATCGGCGTGGACGCCCTGCCTGCCATCCGCCAGGACAACACGGATCGGAACCGCACCTCCCCCATGGCCTTTACCGGCAACAAGTTCGAGTTCCGGATGCTGGGCGCATCCCAGTCCATCTCCGGCCCCAATATCGCCCTGAACACCATTATGGCGGAGGAGCTGAAACAGTTCGCGGACGAGCTGGAGGCATCCCGGGACTTCCAGGCGGACCTGCCCAAGCTGATCCGCCGGGTATTCACCGAGCATCAGCGGATCATCTTCAACGGCAACGGCTATGACGAGGCATGGCTGGAGGAGGCCGGGAAGCGTGGCCTCTCCAACCTGACCTCCACCGCTGACGCTCTGCCCATGTACACCGCTCCCAAAAACGTGGATCTGTTTGTCAAGCACGGCATCTACACCAAGGAGGAGATCGAGGCCCGGGCGGAGATCCACATTGAGAACTACACCACGGTCCTGACCATTGAGGCCAAGACTATGGCGGACATGATCCGCCACCAGATCCTGCCTGCGGTGTCCGACTACGCCGACCAGCTGTGCCAGCGGGCCTATCACAAGGACGCCATGGGTGTGCCCCACCAGTATGAGACTTCCACAGCCATGCAGATCGGCACCCTGACGGACGCCCTGCAGGCGGACTGCGCCAAGCTGGAGGCGGATCTGGCCGCCATCCCCGTGGGCTCTATCAAGGCCATGAACTACTGCCATGAGGTGCTGATCCCCGACATGGCAGAGGCCCGGAAGGCCGCCGACCAGCTGGAGACGCTGACTGCCTCCAAGTCCTGGCCTTTCCCGGTATACAGCGACCTGCTGTTCTACGTATAAAGTGCGCAAGAGGGCCCCGGCCATCGGCCGGGGCCCTCTTGGATTCATTTGTTACACCAGCACGTCGAAGAACAGCGCCAAAATAGTGGTGGCGAGGCCGCAGAGGCCGATGGCAAGGCCGCTCATGGCCCCCTCCGTCTCCCCCAGCTCCAGGGCGCGGGCGGTGCCCATGGCGTGGCTGCAGGCGCCGATGGCCAGCCCTGCCGCCACCGGATCCTTCACCCGGAAGAGGCGTGCCAGCGCGGGGGCGCACAGGTTGCCCAGGATGCCGGTGAAGATCACCGCCGCCACGGTGATGGAGACAATGCCGCCCTGCCCCTCCGCAATGGCGGTGGCGATGGGTGTGGTGACGGACTTGGGCAGGAGGGAGACGGTCAGTGTCCGGTCTAGGCCGAACAGGCGGCACAGGCCCCAGATGCTGAGGACCGAAGTCACCGCCCCGGCCGCGCATCCCGCCAGGATGGGCAGCAGGTTCTTTTTCAGCAGGTCGATCTGGGCGTAGATGGTTACTGCCAGGCAGACCGTGGCCGGCCCCAGAAAGAGGTTGATGAGGCTGCCGCCGGCGTTGTACGCTGCATAGGGAATGTCAAACACCGCCAGCACCGCGATAATCATCATCACCGCCAGCACCAGGCCGTTGCAGATCACAAGCCCGGTCCGCTTCTGGATTTTGCAGCCTGCCCAGTAAGCCAGGATCGTCAGCGTCACCCCGAAAAAGGGGGACTCCCACAGCGCGCTCATCTCCGCTTCCCCCTCTCCAGCAGGCGGCAGGTGAGCCGCACCGCTCCCACTGTAGCGGCAAAGGTGGCAATCAGCGAGACCGCGCAGACGACCACCAGGGCAAGCAGGTTCTCCCGCAGCACATCTGCATAGTTGATGATGCTAACACTGGCCGGGATGAAGAAGAAGGGGAGATTCCCCAGCAGATAGTCCGACTTCTCCCGGATGTGTTCTGTCTTGATGACGCGTGCCAGCAGCAGCGCCAGAAGCAGCAGCATCCCGATGATGCTGGCAGGCAGGGTGAAGGGCAGCACCCGCTCAATACAGGTGCTGATCCAGCAGATGCCGAAGATGATGCCGATCTGCGTTAGAAGTTTCAAAGTGAACCGCCTCTCCCGGCGGTCCCCCGCCGCGTTACTCTGCGCCGTATTCACACAAGGGCGCGGATTCTTTTCAACTTTTTTATTCTACGGAGACGGCCGGGGAATGTCAAATCCTTCCGGCTCCTTTTTCTGCCGCCGCCGCAAAATTCGGCAAAACAGTACAAGGCCCCGCCGGGAAAGAGCGGGACCTTGTCCAGGTCATCCAAGCATCCACAGGAGGCCGGGGGACTCAGAGGGGCATTTGCCGCTCCAGCTCCCGGCGGAAGTCCGGGTGGGCGATGGCAATCAGCGCCCGGGCCCGCTCCACGGTGCTCTTGTATTTCAGATCCGCCACGCCGTACTCCGTCACCACATACTGGACGCAGGTGCGGGGGGTGGTCACCACGCTGCCGGGGGCCAGCTGCGGCACGATTTTGGAGTGGAGGACCCCCGCCTTGTCCCGGTAGCTGGACCGGAGGGCCAGGATGCTCTTTCCGCCCTTGGACCACTGGGAGCCTACCACCCACTCCAGCTGTCCGCCGGTGCCGGAGTACTGCCGGGGGCCGATACTCTCGGCATTCACCTGGCCGGTGAGGTCGATCTCCATGGCGTTGTTGATGGAGACCACATGGTCGTTCCGGGCGATGTTCCGGGCATCGTTCACCCAGTCGATCTCCTTCTGGCAGAAGGCGGGATTCTCATGGGCGAAGGCCCACAGCTCCGGCCCGCCCACCATGTTGGCGTATACGCTCCGCCCCGGGCAGGTCTGTTTGCGGCTGTTGTTCACCACGCCCCGGCGCATCAGCTCCATGACGCCGGTGCTCAGGATCTCTGTGTGGACGCCCAGATCCCGCTTTCCCGCATGGGCCAGACACTCGCCCACAGTATTGGCCAGCCCTCCCAGTCCCAGCTGGATGCAGGCGCCGTCTGGCACCAGATCCGCGATGTAGCCCGCGATGCGGCTGTCCGTCTCGTTTCCCGCCGCGATGGGCGTCTCTACCAGAGGACGGCTGGATTCGATGATCCCGTCCACCTCTGATACATGGATGCGGGTGTGGGCCTCCCCATCACTGGGAATATTGGGCATTCGGGGGTTCACCTCCGCCAGCACCAGCTCGCACTGCTCCAGCACCTTCCGGCTCAGGGCCGTGCCCCACAGGGAGCGGCTCATCCACCCGTTCTCATCCGGGAGCGAGCAGGTCAGCGCCGCCACCCGGGGGCGCCGGGCCAGGAGCCACGCGGGCGTCTGACTCAGGTTGGAGGGGGCGTAATGGACGTTGCCCATGGGCTCCAGGCCCCGCTCCACGCCGTAAAAGTTGGAGTCATAAGTCACCTGTCCGGCCAGCTCCGGCGTCAGCAGCCGGGTCCCGGCGGGGATGAAGTGCCCGTAGATGGCGATATGGCCGCCGGTCTCCAGCAGGCGCTCCGCCAGCGCCCCGTCCAGCTCCCAGGGCCAGTTGGACATGGCGGCGAAGGCCGCCGTGTCCCCGTCCCGGATCAGCTCCGCCGCCTCCCGGGCGGTCATCTGCAGGGCCTGATACTGGGTCTGCCAGTTGCCCGCTCCCGCGCAGCGTCCCCGGCGGATGGGTGTCAGTTCTGTCATCGTCATTCTCCTTTGCCGCGCCCCTCTGCGGGGCGGTGTCTCCGGCGGTTTGTACAGCCCGCCGTGGGGGCCGCGGCCGCCGGTTCCCTTTCCCGTCTATTGTACCGCACATTCCGCTTCCGCACAATCCTCTTTTCCGCGGACGAGTTAATAGAAATTTTGTTTTTTTCTGCTTGCGCCCGGCCGCTTCGCCGTGCTATACTGGCGTTGTTCTTGATTTTTTCCATGGAGGTGCATCTTGCAGAAACGCAGTCACAAACTGCTGGCCGCCACCCTGCTGGAGAATACCCAGGGATTTCAGGCCAGACGATTCGAGCTCGCCTTCCTGTTCGGCTCCTTTCAGCCGGACTGCAACCCCCTGACCTATTTGAAGGGCTCCCTGCGGGCCTATAAGTTCCGGGGGCATAACTACTCCAACTCCCAGCACTACATCTACTCCCGCATCTCCCGGCTCCAGCGCCGCCAGCGCTGGACCATCTGGCAGTATTACACCCTGGGCAAACTGACCCACTATCTGGCGGATGCGTTCACCTATCCCCATAACGAGAATTATCCCGACAGTATGCTCTGCCACCACCAGTATGAGACGGACCTGCGGGCCTATCTGGAGGAGTATCTGGCCACCCGCGCCCTTCGTCGGGAGAAGTTCCGTCAGGACGTGGCGGACGCCCTTCAGGAGCTGCACCGGCAGTACATGGCCGGCGTGGCCGATATGCGCAAGGATGTGCAGTTCATCCTGAAGGCCACCTCCCTGCTGATGGCCGGCTGCCTGCCTGCCAGCGCCGCAGCGGCTGTCTGAACCCTGTTTTGGGAAAAGCGCACAGCAGCGGTTTCCCTTTCGGCGCATTCTTTGGAATCATTGTCAATTTCCATTTGCTTTTTCTGGTGTTATCCTGAAACTATCAAAGGACTCGGAAAGGAACCCAGTCATGACCAACATCACCCGTTCTGCCGAATACCGTTACTTTAGCTTTACCTATTTTTATGGTAAGGCTTATTTCGGTTTGGCTGAAAATGTGTGTGATCGTGTCTGACGCCAGGAAAAGGCTATCAGTGCATGACGACCCGCAGCCGAACCGGCTGCGGGTCTTTTTTGTACCAGCCCCATCATTTTTAGGAGGAATACAGTATGATCGTCGTTCTGAAACAAAACCCCAACCGGGACCAGCTGGAGAGCCTGATCGCCTGGCTCCAGGAAAAGGGGATCATCATCCACACCAGCATCGGCGAGGCCCACACCATCTTAGGACTGGTGGGTGATACCAGCCAGCTGGACATCGACCTGATTGCCGCCCTGGACATCGTGGAGGATGTGAAACGGGTCCAGGAGCCCTACAAGAATGCCAACCGGAAGTTCCACCCGGAGGACACGGTGGTGCAGGTGGGCAACACCCAGATCGGCGGCGGCAATCTGACCCTGATGGCGGGCCCCTGCTCTGTGGAGAGCGAGGAGCAGGTGGTGGCCATTGCCAAAGCGGTGAAGGCCAGCGGCGCCACCATGCTGCGGGGGGGCGCCTTCAAGCCCCGGACCTCCCCCTACTCCTTCCAGGGCCTGGGGGCCACGGGTTTGGAGTACCTGAAGGTGGCCCGGCAGGAGACCGGCCTCCCCATCGTGACGGAGCTGATGGACCTGAGCCAGCTGCCCCTCTTCAAGGATGTGGACGTGATCCAGATCGGCGCCCGGAACATGCAGAACTTCGACCTACTCAAGGCCGTGGGCCATCAGGACAAGCCCGTCATGATCAAACGGGGCATGTCCGCCACCTACGAGGAGTGGCTGATGAGCGCCGAGTACGTCATGGCCGGCGGCAATGAGAATGTGATCCTCTGCGAGCGAGGTATCCGCACCTTTGAGAGCTACACCCGCAACACCCTGGATCTGGCCTGCATCCCCGTGCTGCGGAAGCTGACCCACCTGCCCATCATCATCGATCCCAGCCATGCCACCGGCAAGAGCTGGCTGGTAGATCCCCTGGCCATGGGCGCCGTGGCCACCGGTGCCGACGGATTGCTGATCGAGGTCCACAACGACCCGGCCCATGCCCTGTGCGATGGCCCCCAGTCCCTGAAGCCGGAGGTGTTCGACGGCCTGGCGAAGAAGCTGCTGAAGCTCCATGACTTTATGAAGACGGTGGAGGAGTAAGACATGAATGTTGCCATCGTCGGCCTGGGCCTCATCGGCGGGTCCATGGCCAAGAGCATCAAGAACCGCACCAGCCACACCGTCTGGGGCATAGACCTGAACGCGGAGACCATGACCATGGCCCGGATGTGCGGCGCCATCGACGCCCCCCTGACGGAGGAGAACCTGCCCCAGGCGGATCTGATCCTGGTGGCGATCCGGCCCGGCGCCGCCATCGAGTGGGTCCGGCAGCACGCGCCGCAGATCGCCAAGTCCGCCATTCTGGTAGACCTGTGCGGCGTGAAGCGGACCGTGGTGGCGGCCATCGCCCCCATCGCAGAGGAACGCGGCTTCTCCTACATCGGCGGCCACCCCATGGCCGGTAAGGAGCGGGGCGGCTTCACCGCCTCCGCAGAGGACCTGTACGTGGGAGCATCTATGATCCTGACGCCGGACAAGCGGACGGATATGCGGCTGCTGGAGACGCTGAAGGCCTTCTTTCTGGACCTGGGCTTTGCGGGCCTCACCTTTTCAACGCCGGAGGAGCACGACCGCATCATCGCCTTTACTTCCCAGCTGGCCCATATCGTCTCCAGCGCCTATGTGAAGTCGCCGGAGGCCCAGAAGCGCCGAGGCTTTTCCGCCGGCAGCTTTCAGGATATGACCCGGGTGGCCCGTCTGGATGAGGACATGTGGACCGAGCTGTTTCTGGACGATGAGGACTTCCTCACCGCCGAGCTGGAAGAGCTGATCGGCCACCTGACGGACTACCGCAACGCCTTGCGGGCCAAGGATACTCAGCGGCTGCACGATTTGCTGAAGGAGGGCCGGGAGCTGAAGGCCACCGCCGGCGGCAACTGACCTATTTCCGGCGCCGCTGCGCGACATGATTCTATAAAAGGAGTTTTTCGATGTTTGACTCCATCCGAACCATTCCCGTCCGGGTCCGGCCGCCCTATGATGTGCGCATTGGCAGCGGCCTGCTTGGCCGGTGCGGGGACTATCTGGCCGCGCTGCTGGGACAGCGGAGGATCGCCGTTCTGGCCGACGACACCGTGGCCTCCCTGTACCTGGACACCGTCACCGCCGCTCTGGAGGACGCGGGCTTTGCCGTCTGCTCCCATATCTTCCCCTCCGGGGAGGGGCGCAAGAATCTCTCCACCCTGACAGAGCTGCTGGAGTTCCTGGCGTCGGAGCATCTGACCCGCACGGACTGCGTGGCCGCCCTGGGCGGCGGCGTCACTGGGGACATGGCGGGCTTTGCTGCCGCCGTGTACCTCCGGGGCATCCGGTATGTCCAGCTGCCCACCACCCTGCTGGCGGCGGTGGACTCCTCCGTGGGGGGTAAGACCGCCGTGGACCTGACCGCCGGGAAGAACCTGGCCGGGGCCTTCTGCCAGCCTGCCGCCGTGATCTGCGACACGGACTGCCTGAAGACCCTGCCCCCCGACGTGTTTGCCGACGGGGCCGCCGAGGCCGTCAAGACCGGCGTGCTCTCTGACGAAGCCCTGTTCGCCCTGTTTGAGGACGGCACCCTCACCGCCGACCCCGGCGAGGTCATCGCCCGGTGCGTCGCCTACAAGGCCGGCGTGGTGGAGCGGGACGAGAAGGAGCAGGGGGAGCGGAAGCTTTTGAACCTGGGCCATACTGTGGGCCACGCCATCGAGAAGTGCAGCGGCTATGTTATCCCCCATGGCCACGCCGTGGCGGCGGGGCTGGCCGTCATCGCCCGGGCTGCGGAGGCCCTGGGCTGGACGGAGGAGTCCCTGGCGGCGCGAATCACCGCCTGCCTTTCTAAAAATGGCCTGCCCACCGGGACAGACTACTCTGCTGAAGCCCTGGCGGAGGCAGCCCTTTCCGACAAGAAGCGCGCCGGTGGGGATATTACCCTGGTGGTCCCCCGGAAGATCGGCCATTGCGAGCTGCGGAAGGTGCCGGTGGCGGACCTGCTGCCCATCATCCGGGCAGGACTGGAGGCGTAAATGGACCTTCAAATCACCCCGAAAAAACTCTCCGGCGCCGTGACGCCGCCCTCCAGCAAGTCCCAGGCCCACCGATTGCTGATCGCCGCTGCTCTCAGCGGCGGGATCAGCGTCATCCACGGCCTGGCGGACTCCCAGGACATCCGGGCCACCCGCCGGTGCCTGTCTGCCATGTGTGCCGGGATGGAGGATCTGCCGGATGGCACCCTCCGGGTCCACGGACTGGGAAACGGCATCGTCATCGCACCTCCCTATGCCCTGCTGGACTGCGGGGAATCGGGCTCTACCCTGCGCTTCCTGATCCCCGTGGGCCTGCTGATACAGGGAGAGGCGTCCTTCACCGGCCGAGGCCGGCTGATGGAGCGCCCGCTGAAGCCCTACGAGGACCTGTTCCGGGAGAAGGGCATCGCCTGGAAGCTGGCGGACAACGTCCTCACCGTAAACGGCGGTCGGGGATACGGTACCCTGGCCCTGGACCCGGGGACATACCGCCTGCCCGGCAACGTATCCAGCCAGTTCTTCACAGGGCTGCTGTTCGTCATGCCCCTGCTGGAGGGAGACTCTACCCTGGTGTCCACCACGCCCCTGGAGAGCCGGGACTACCTGGAGATGACCCGGCAGGCTCAGGCCGCTGCCGGTGTCACCAGCCGGTGGCTGGACGAAAACACGCTCTTCGTCCCTGGAGGCCAGACCTACCAGTCCTTTGAGGCCACGGCGGAGGCGGACTGGTCCCAGGCGGGGTTCTGGTACGCCGCCGATTTCCTGGACAGCCGTGTGGACATCCGGGGCCTGAATCCCGACTCTGCGCAGGGGGACAAGGCAGTCAGCGAACTCTACTGGCGGCTGGCTCGGCCCGGGGACACGGAGATCGATGTCTCCGGATGCCCCGACCTGCTGCCGCCTCTGGCAGTGATGGCGGCGGCCCGTTCCGGTACCACCCGGTTCGTGAACGCTGCCCGGCTGCGGATGAAGGAGAGCGACCGGCTTTCCACCACCGCCGCCCTGCTGACCGCCCTGGGCGGACGGGCGGAGGAGGGGCCGGACTTTCTGACAGTCCACGGCGGGACGCTCACCGGCGGCATGGTGGACTGCGCCAACGACCACCGGATCGCCATGGCGGCTGCCATCGCCGCTACCGCCTGTACCGGCCCCGTCACGGTGCTGGGGGCCCAATGCGTGCAGAAGTCCTACCCGGATTTCTGGGAGGTGTACAAGAACCTGGGAGGTGATATCCATGTCCTCTGAATTCGGCAGTCTCCTGAAAATCTCTGTCTTCGGCCAATCCCATGGAAGGGCCATCGGCGTGGTGGTGGATGGCCTGCCCGCCGGGGAGGCCATCGACCTGGAGGAGCTGAACGCCTTCCTGGCCCGGCGGAAGCCGGGGAAGAGCCCCCTTTCCACCGCCCGGAGGGAGGCCGACGCGCCGGTGTTCCTCTCCGGCCTGGAAAACGGCGTCACCTGTGGAGCCCCTCTGTGCGCGGTCATCGAAAATGGAGACCAGCACTCATCGGACTATGACGCCCTGCGGGACAAGCCCCGGCCCGGCCACGCAGACTACACTGCATTTGTCAAGTGGGGCGGGCAGGCGGACATGCGGGGCGGCGGCCACTTCTCCGGCCGGCTGACGGCGCCCCTGTGTATCGCCGGCGGCATCGCCAAGCAGATTCTCTCCCGCCGGGGCGTATACGTAGGGGCCCACCTCCAGTCCGTGGGGACGGTGGCGGATGCATTATTCCCCCTGCGGCCCACGAAGGAGCTGTTTGACGCCGTGGCTGCCAAGCCATTCCCGGTGCTGGACGACCAGGCGGGGGAGCGGATGCAGGCGCTGATTCTGGAGGCCCGGAAAAATCTGGATTCTGTGGGAGGCGTCGTTGAGTGTGCCGCCACGGGCCTTCCCGCCGGACTGGGGGAGCCCATGTTCGGCGGCGTGGAAAACCGGCTGGCCGCCGCCCTCTTCGGCATCCCCGCCGTGAAGGGCGTGGAGTTTGGGGACGGCTTCGCCGCCGCCCGGTCCCGGGGGTCCGAAAACAACGACCCCTTTGTGATGGAGGACGGCCGGGTGCAGACAGAGACCAACCACGCGGGCGGCATTCTGGGGGGAATCACCAGCGGAATGCCCATCGTCCTGCGGACGGCCATGAAGCCCACACCGTCCATCGCCCAGCCCCAGCGGACGGTCAGCCTGTCCGCCGGAGAGAATGCGGAGCTTGTGATCCACGGGCGGCACGACCCCTGCATTGCCCACCGGGCGGTCCCGGTGGTGGAGGCAGTTACTGCCGCCGTGCTGTTAGATTTATTATTGGAGGGACATCATGGAACTTTCTGAGATTCGCGAGAAGATCGACGCAGTGGACGAGCAGCTGCTGGACCTGTTCCTGCAGCGCATGGACCTGTCCGACGAGGTGGCTGCCTACAAGAATGCGCACCATCTGCCCATTTTGAACAAAGAACGGGAGCGGGCCATCCTGGCCAAGGTGACGGAGAAATCCGGGGAGCGGGAGCGGTATGCCTACCACCTGTTCTCCACCCTGTTCGAGCTGGCCCGGTCCCGGCAGGCAGAGCTGATCTCCGCCCCCACCAAGGCGGCCGCCCAAGTCCGCGCCTCTCTGGAGGCCGGTACCTCGGTCTTTCCCCAGACGGGCCTAGTGGCCTGTCAGGGCGTGGAGGGGGCCAACTCCCAGGTGGCCTGTGACCGGCTGCTGCCCCGGGGCAACATCGTATATGTGAAGACCTTCCAGGCTGTGGTGTCCGCTGTGGAGTCCGGCCTGTGCAGGTTCGGCGTGCTGCCTATCGAGAACAGCTCCAACGGCTCCGTCCGGGCGGTGTACGAGCTGCTGCAGGACCATAACCTCTCCATCGTCCGGTCCACCCGGCTGTGCATCCGGCACGAGCTGCTGACGCTGCCCGGCGTGAAGATGGAGGACATCACGGAGATCTACTCCCACGAGCAGGCCATCGGCCAGTGCAGCAAGTTCCTGAACAGCCTCAACGGCGTCCGTGTCATCCCCTGTGACAACACCGCCATGGCCGCCAAGATGGTGGCGGAGAAGGGCGACCGCCACGCCGCCGCCATCTCCTCCCACCCCTGCGCGGCGTTGTACGGCCTGACCTGCCTCAACGACAGCATCCAGGACAGCGACAACAACTACACCCGGTTCATCTGCATCACCAAGGATCCGGTGATCTATGCCGGCGCCAACCGGATCAGCCTGATTATCGCCTTTGACAACCGGCCCGGCGCCCTGTATGAAATCCTCTCCAAGCTGGCGGCACTGGACATCAACATGACGAAGCTGGAGTCCTGCCCCGTGGCGGGAAGTGACTTTGAGTTTGTTTTCTTCCTGGAGCTGGACGCCTCCGTCCAGGATCCCAGCGTCCTGGCCATGCTGGAGGAGATGGAGCGCGGCTGTGCCGAGTTCCAGTTCTTGGGCAACTACGCGGAAGTCTGAGCCATGGATGAGCGGATTTACGGCCTGCTGGGCCGGAAGCTGGGCCACAGCTGGTCCGTCCCCATCCATGCCGCCCTGGGCAACGGCGCCTACCGCCTTCTCGAGCTGGAGCCGGATGGACTGGCTCCCTTTCTTCACCGGAAGGACATCGGCGGCCTGAACGTCACCATCCCCTACAAGCGGGACGTGATGCCCCTGTGCGATGAGATCGACCCGGCGGCGGAGGCCATCGGCAGCGTCAACACCATCGTCCGGTGTGCAGACGGCAAGCTGGTGGGCTATAATACGGACATCGACGGCTTCCTCTATATGGCCCGCCGGGCGGGTATCTCCCTGTCAGGGAAAAAAGTCGTGATTTTGGGCAGCGGCGGGGCGTCTCTGACGGCCCAGACCGCCGCCCGGCAGGGGGGCGCGGCCGAGGTCGTGGTGGTATCCCGTTTCGGTCCGGACAACTATGACAACCTCTCTCGCCACGCTGACGCGGAGATCCTGGTGAACGCCACTCCGGTGGGCATGTACCCCGGCAACGGCCAGTCTCCCGTGGACCTGTCCGTATTTCCCGTCTGTCAGGGGGTGCTGGACGTCATCTACAATCCCCGGCGCACGGCCCTGCTGCTGCAGGCGGAGGCGCGGAGCATCCCCTGCTCTGACGGACTGCCCATGTTGGTGGCCCAGGCGGTGGCGGCAGAGGAGCGGTTCTTCAACAGGTCCATTCCCGCCGGTGAGAATGAGCGGATTTTGGTTCAGCTCCGGCGGGAGATGACCAATCTCATCCTGATCGGTATGCCCGGCAGTGGCAAGACCACGGTGGGGGAGGCGCTCTCCCGCCTCACCGGCCGGGAGGCCGTGGATCTGGACCAGATGATCGAAACCACCGCCGGCTGTTCCATCCCGGAGATCTTCCAGCGTGAAGGCGAGTCCGGCTTCCGGGCCCGGGAGCGGGCCGCCGCGGAGGAGGCTGGGAAGCGCACAGGTGTCATCCTCCTCACCGGCGGCGGTATCATCAAGACGGCGGAAAACTACGCGGCCCTCCATCAGAACGGCCGCATCTATCAGCTGGTGCGGGATCTCAGCCTGCTGCCCACCGAGGGCCGGCCCCTGTCCCAGGAGGCGGATCTGGCCGCCATGTGGCGGGAGCGGGCGCCCCTGTACGCCCGATTCCGGGACGTGGAGATTGACAACAGCGGCACGGTGGAGGACACCGCCGCCGCCATCTGGAGGGATTTTTGTGCACATTCTGGTAGTTAACGGCCCCAACATGAACATGCTGGGAATCCGCCAGCCGGAGATCTACGGCCATGAGACCTATGAGGACCTGAAGGCGCTGATCCGGGCGGAGGCGGACCGGCTGGGCGTGTCCGTCTCCTTCTTCCAGTCCAACCACGAGGGGGCCCTGGTGGACGCCATCCAGCAGGCATACTTCGACCATGTGGACGGCATCATCATCAACCCGGCAGCCTACACCCACACCAGTGTGGCCCTGCTGGATGCCGTGAAGGCGGTGGGGATCCCCACGGTGGAGGTCCACGTCTCCGACCCGGACAGCCGGGAGGAGTTCCGCCGTGTCTCCTACATCCGGGCCGCCTGCGCGGCCACCATCCGGGGCCATGGGCTCCAGGGATATGTGGAGGCCCTGCGGTTTCTCTGCGGCGCGGACGCTTGACAAACGGCGGTCTCTGACGGATAATATGCCCATACCCCATTGGGTATCCGGGAGGTGTCGGCATGAGACAATGTATGGATGCGGACAACCTGCACCGGCGGCTGAAGAAGATCATCGGCCAGGTGCAGGCCATTGACCGCATGGTAGACGAGGACGTGCCCTGTGAGGATGTGCTGTCCCAGATCAACGCCGCCAAGTCCGCCCTCCACAAGTGCGGGCAGGTGGTGCTGGAGGGGCACATCCAGCACTGTGTCCGGGACGGCATCCAGCACGGGGATGCGGACAAGACCATCGAGAGCTTCACCAAGGCGGTGGAGCGGTTCTCCAACATGGGTTGAAGGCAAGGGGATCGGCTGAAAAGCCGATCCTCTTTGTATATGTTACAGGATTTTCTCCAGAGCGTAATTGGTCAATACCTGTCCGCGGCAGGGCACCTGCTGTTCCCGCTCTATCGCATAGCCCCGGCCGAGGAAGAAGGGCAGGGCGGTCTTGGAGGCGTGGACAGTGACGGCGTCCACCCCCAATTCCCGGCAGTGGGCCTCCAGCGCGTCACACAGGGCTGCGGCGATGCCCTGTCCCTGGCAGTCCCACCGGACGAACAGGTGGTCCAGATAACCGGTATCCTCCACATTGCCGTAGCCCACAATCCGCCCGTCCGCCTCTGCTACCAGGGTGTACAGCCGCTGAAACCAGCTGTCCCGTGCCAGCAGATCCGCCTCTCCGGCGGCCCAGGCTTCCACCTGGGGCAGGGTGTAGTCCCGGCAGTTCACCTGCCGAACCGTCTCACCGAACAGGCGGGCCAGAATGGGCAGGTCTTCTGTCCGGTAGCGCCGCAGTCGCATTTCGGTTCTCTCCTTCCTGTTTTGTGGTCATTTTACAGGAAGAATCTGTATGCCGCAAGGTATTTTGCCTAAAACCGGCGGCACTTTTTCTTGACAGGCATACCCCTATGGGTATAATATACATATACCCCCATAGGTATAAAGAGAGGATGTGAGCCATTTGATCCATACTCTGGAGCGATTTCTGGAGTGGGGCGGCGTGAAGAAGGCCGTGACCTGCCTGGTCTTCTCCGGCATCGCCCTGCTTGTCAGCATCTTCGACCTGCTGCCGCAGCTGCCCTTTGACGCCGCCTGGGCAGCTGTCGTCCTCTGCGGTATCCCCATCATCTTGGAGGCAGTCATCGGCCTGGTGACAGCCTTTGACATCAAGGCGGACGTGCTGGTGTCCATCGCCTTGATTGCCTCCCTCATCATTGGGGAGGACTTCGCCGCCGGCGAGGTGGCCTTCATCATGCAGCTGGGCGCCCTGCTGGAGGATCTCACGGTGGCCCGGGCGCGGGCCGGCATCGAGAAGCTGGTGCATCTGACGCCCCAGACCGCCCGCCGCCTCACCGGCGGCCGGGAGGAGGCCATTCCCGCCGAGCAGGTGGCTGTGGGCGACGTGCTCCGGGTGCTGCCGGGCGAGACCGTGCCAGTGGACGGAGAGATTCTCACCGGACAGACCTCCATCAACCAGGCGGTGATGACCGGCGAGTCCCTGCCTGTGGACAAGGGGCCCGGAGACGAGGTTTCCAGCGGCACGGTGAACCAGTTCGGCGCCTTCGAGATGCGGGCGACGAAGGTGGGGGAGGACAGTTCTATCCAGCGGATGATCCGGCTGGTCCAGTCCGCCGATGCCGGCAAGGCCAGGATCGTGGGGCTGGCAGACCGCTGGGCCACCTGGATCGTAGTGGCGGCCCTGACCGCCGCCGCCTTGACGGGCCTCATCACCCGGGATCCCATCCGAGCGGTGACCATTCTGGTGGTATTCTGCCCCTGTGCCCTGGTGCTGGCCACTCCCACTGCCATCATGGCCGCCATCGGCAACGCCACCAGGCACAGCTTTCTGGTGCGGGAGGGAGACGCTCTGGAACGGCTGGCCTCCGTCTCCCAGGTGAGCTTTGACAAAACAGGCACTCTGACCCTCGGCACCCCCCAAGTGAAGCTGGTGGAGAGCCTGCTGCCGGACGTATCCCGGGACGCGCTCTACGCCTGGACCGCGGGGGCGGAGCTCCGGTCCGAGCACCCGTTGGGCCGTGCCGTTGTCCAGGGCTGGCGAGCCGAGACCGGCGCGGCGCCGCCGGAGACAGCGGACTTCCAGATGCTCCCCGGCCGGGGTGTTTCTGCCACTGTGGCGGGTCATCACCTCGTCGCCGGTAACCGGGAGCTGCTGACAGAGGAACATGTCCCCTGGGAATCCTTGTCCCAGGCTGCCGTCCCTGCCCTGGAGCAGGGCTGCACCGTCATCTATGTGGCGGTAGACGGCCGCCCGGCGGGCTTTCTGGCCCTGGCAGACACCCTGCGGCCGGACGCCGCCGGGACCATCCGGGATGTCCGGGCCACCGGCGTGACCCCGGTGCTGCTCACCGGCGACCACGAGAGGGCCGCCCGGCATATTGCCGGAGAGCTGGGCATCGGCACCTTCCAGGCGGAGTGCCTGCCGGAGGATAAGCTAACCTGGATCGACCGCAGCCAGCAGAGTGGACATCTGGTCTGCATGGTGGGGGACGGCATCAACGACGCTCCAGCCCTGAAGCGGGCCCATGTGGGCATTGCCATGGGCGGCGTGGGCAGCGACATCGCTGTGGACGCCGCGGACATCGCCCTGGTAAACGACGACATCCGGGAGCTGCCCCATCTGCTGGCACTCTCCAAGCGGATGATGCGCACCATCAAGAGCAATCTGGCCTTCTCCATGACCTTGAACTTCATCGCCATCGCCCTGGCTATCACCGGTATCCTGAACCCGGTGGTGGGTGCCCTGGTCCACAACGCCGGGTCCGTGCTGGTGATTGTCAACTCCTCTCTGCTGCTGAAGTGGCGGAAGCGCCCGTGACAGCGGCAGGCCATGGGACAGAAGATTCTGCGCCCTCCTACAGCAAAAAGCCCCCCGGCCTCTGCCGGGGGGCTTTTTAAGTCCTGGCTTCTCACCCCTTCAGGGTGTTCAGCAGGTGCCGGATGTGAATGCTCATGGCGTGGCGGGCGCCAGCCTCGTCCCGCTGCATCAGAAAGTCCAGAATCATGTAGTTGTCCGCGATGGCGATGCTCTGCATGTGCGCCCGATTTACGGAGACCTGCAGGATCTCGTTCACCGCGCCGTTGATGATCGGGTACAGCCGCCGCATATATTCGTTGTGGGAGGCCTTGATGATGGCCATGTGGAACTCCTGGTCCGCCAGGGGCCAGTCTCCGCCCGCCTTTGCGATGCGCTCCATCCGCTCCGCTTTCTGGCGGATCTGCGCCAGTTCCTCGTCTGTGGCACGCTGACAGGCCAGCGCCACGGTGGCGGGCTCAAAGATCAGCCGCATTTCAAACAGGTCCCTGGCCCGGACCCGGGACCGCAGGTTGGACAGCGCCGTCAGATCCACCGCGCTGGCGGGCAGATCCTCCGTGACAAACGTGCCCTTGCCCCGGCGGATCTCCAACACGCCCTGGGCCACCAGAAAGGAGATGGCCTCCCGGAGCGTGGTGCGGCTGACGTGCAGCGCCTCACTGAGTTCGTTTTCATTCGGGAGCTTGCTCCCCGGCGTGAACTGCCGTTCGTCCATGATTAGCTCGCACAGCCGGTCGGCCGTCCGCTCCGACAATTTGACTTTCCGTCCCTCACCCATGCGCATCCCTCCATCATCCGTGGTGAGGTCAGGCATTTCTCCACTGGATTTTCCGGCCAGTACGGAAATGTCCTTGACATCATATCTCTTTTAGAGTACAATGACATCATACAACAAATGAAAAAATAATACAACTATTTTGTGAAAAAATGAGGTGAACCGCTTGTGACGGCCAAGGACATGTTTTCCCACCGCGTCTCGATCCTCACCGGCCACTACGGCACCGGAAAGACGGAGGTCTCCGTCAATCTGGCCCTGGCGCTGGCCGCTGAGGGGGAACAGGTAATGCTGGCGGATCTGGATATCGTCAACCCCTATTTCCGCTCTCGGGAGCGGCGGCCCCTTCTGGAAAAAGCCGGTGTGCGGGTGATTTCCTCCTCCCAGGCCTGTTCGGACGCGGATGTCCCCGCCCTGCCGGCGGAGCTGCTGACCATTCTGGAGAACCGGGAGATCCGGGGCATCCTGGATATCGGCGGCGATCCGGTGGGTGCCCGGGTGCTGGCCCGGTTTCAGCCCAAGATCGTACAGGAGGATTACCAGCTGATTTTCGTCCTCAACGCCAACCGGCCGGAGGTGCGGGATGCGGAGAGCGCCGCCGCCTACCTCCGCTCCATTGAGGCCGTCACCGGCCTCACCTGCTCGGGCCTGGTGAACAACACCCATCTGTGCGGCGAGACCACGCCGGCGGAAATCCGCAAGGGCGCCGCCCTGGCACAAGAGGTTTCCCGGCAGACCGGAATCCCGATCCTCTGCCACACGGCGGAGCGGCGGTTCTTAGAATCCTTGTCAGACCTGGGGGAACCCGTGTTCCCCATTGCCATCAATATGAAAAAGCCGTGGGAGCGCTGACTCCGCGGCAGGAAAAAAGGAGGCATCCTGCAACCATGACAGCAAAGGTAACCTTCAACTCTGACCGGTGCAAGGGCTGTGAGCTGTGCACCACTGTGTGCCCGAAGCACATCGTCGCCATCGATCAGGCCGTCATCAACCGGAAGGGGTATCACCCCGCCCATGTGACGGACATCAGCCAGTGCATTGCATGCGCCAGCTGCGCGAAGATCTGCCCGGACTCCATCATCACTGTGGAAAAATTCTGAGAAGGAGGTCATCGACCGTGGAAAAAGAACTTTGGAAAGGAAATGAAGCCATCGCCGAGGCCGCCATCCGCGCCGGCTGCGACTGCTTCTTCGGCTATCCCATCACGCCTCAGAGCGAGGTCCCGGAGTATATGTCCGCCCATCTGCCCAAGGCGGGCGGCGTGTTCCTGCAGTCTGAGTCTGAGGTTGCGGCCATCAACATGGTGTACGGCGCCGCCGGCGCCGGCATGCGGGCCATGACCTCTTCCTCCTCCCCCGGCATCAGCCTGAAACAGGAGGGCATTACATACATCGCCGGCGCCGAGCTGCCCTGCGTCATCGTCAACTGCATGCGCGGCGGTCCGGGCCTGGGCACCATTCAGCCCGGCCAGGGCGATTACTATCAGGCCACCCGCGGCGGCGGCAACGGCGATTACCGGACGCTGGTCCTCTCCCCCTCCAATGTGCAGGAGGCGGTGGACTTCGTCCAGGAGGCATTTGACATTGCCGACCAGTACCGCAACCCCGTCATGGTGGTTATGGACGGCCTGATTGGCCAGATGATGGAGCCCATCGAGTGGCGTCTTGTCCCCAAGCGGGACCTGCCCCCCAAGGACTGGGCCACCACCGGCCGTAAGGACCGGGACCACAACAACATCATCAACTCCCTGTACATGGATCCGGAGGAGTGCGACCGTCACAACGACCATCTGGCGGAGAAATACGCCCTGATGGAGAAGAACGAGGTCCGCTGGTCCGAGACGGAGTGCGAGGACGCCGAGATCGTCATCACCGCCTACGGCACCCCTGCCCGGATCGCCCTCACCGCCCTTGAGACGCTGCGCGCCGAGGGGCTGAAGGTGGGCCTGTTCCGTCCCATTACCCTGTGGCCCTTCCCGGAGGAGGCCCTGCGCAAGCTCTCCAAGGCCGACCACGTGAAGGCATTTTTGGATGTGGAGATGAGTTCCACCGGCCAGATGATCGACGATGTCCGTCTGTCCGTGGAGGGCAGAAAGCCCATCCATTACCTGGGCCACGCCGGCGGCGTGATGCCCACCGTGGAAGAGATGGTAGAAGCGGCCAAGAAGGCCTTGAAGGAGGGCAAGTGACATGGCGATCGTATATGAGAAATCCCGGGGCCTGACGGACGTGGAGTTCCACTACTGCCCCGGCTGCCACCACGGCATCATCCACAAGCTGGTGGCAGAGTCGCTGGTGGAGCTGGGTCTGCTGGATGACGCCATCGGCGTGTGCCCCGTGGGCTGCTCCGTCTTCGCGTACAAGTATTTCAACTGCGACATGCAGGAGGCCGCCCACGGCCGGGCGCCTGCCGTAGCTACCGGCATCAAGCGCACCCATCCCCATCAGGCGGTGTTCACCTACCAGGGCGACGGTGACTTGGCCTCCATCGGCGCGGCGGAGATCGTCCACGCTGCCATGCGGGGCGAGAAGTTCACGACCATCTTTGTCAACAATGCCATCTACGGCATGACCGGCGGTCAGATGGCCCCCACCACTCTGATCGGCCAGAAGGCCACTACCTGCCAGGAGGGCCGCACCCGGGAGCAGGCCGGTATGCCTATCCGCATGGCGGAGATGCTCTCCACCCTGGACGGCTGCGCCTATGCCGAGCGGGTCTGCGTCACGGATATCGCCAACATCAACAAGGCCAAGAAGGCCATCAAGAAGGCATTCCAGAAGCAGATGAACGGCGAGGGCTTCACCTTTATCGAGGTGCTGTCCACCTGCCCCACCAACTGGGGCATGACGCCGCTGAAGGCCAATCAGTGGCTGAAGGACAACATGGTCCCCTACTATCCTCTGGGTGTCATCAAGGAGACGGCCCCGGAAGGCGCGGAGGTGAAATGAGATGAAAAAAGAGATCGTCATTTCCGGCTTCGGCGGCCAGGGCGGCCTGGCCATCGGCAAGAATCTGGCAGAGGCCGGCATGGCTGAGGGCCTGAACGTTACCTGGGCTCCTTCCTACGGCCCCGAGATGCGTGGCGGCACCGCCAACTGCTCTGTGGTGCTCTCCGACAAGCCCGTGGGATCTCCCGTGTTCGCCCATCCCACCGAGCTCATCGCCCTGAATGAGCCCTCCCTGGTCAAGTTCGAGGAGGGCGTCGTCCCCGGCGGCATGGTATTCGTCAACAGCGACGTGGTGACGGATAAAGTCTCCCGCACGGACCTGACGGCCTACTACATCCCCTGCTCCCAGATCGCCGACGAGGTGGGCAACCCCAAGGTCAGTAACATGGTGATGCTGGGCGCCTATGTGGCCGGCACCAAGGTGCTGAAGGCGGAGACCATCGAGAAGATGATCCAGGAGATGTTCACCGGCGCCAAGGCCAAGTTCGTCCCCCTGAACATCGAGGCGTTCCGCCGCGGCATGGCCTGCGTGCAGTGATTTGTTTCAGAGGGCCGGCGAGTTTGCTCACCGGCCCTCTCTCTTTGGCGGGCCCTGCGCTTTCTGTGCATTTTAACAGTTGACTTTGGCTGTGTATCAGCGTATAAAAGATATCATAGAAGAATATGGCTTTATATTGCGTGGAACGGGACACGCCGCGAAGATCTCTCCCCTCAGAGAGCTGCCGGACGGTGCGAGGCAGCGGGGGCAGCTTTGCTGGCCTCCCCCGGGAGCAGTGGGCGGAACAGAGCTTTCCCAGTACGCCGCACCGGACGCCCTCCGTTATCGGGGCAGACGAGCGGCCGCTGGACCAGCGGCAACGAGAGTGGTACCACGGAAGTTTGACTTTCGCCTCTCCTGTGCAGGGCAGGAGTGCGCGAAAGTCTTTTTGCTATCCCCCAAAACTTCAAACTATTTTTAAGGAGCGATCAATATGCTGGATATTCAAATCACCAAGACCACCAGCCCCAAGGCCAAGCCCGCGGACGAGAGCAAGCTGGGCTTCGGTAAGATTTTCACCGACCACATGTTCGTCATGGACTATGCGCCGGACAAGGGCTGGCATGACGCCCGCATCGTCCCCTATCAGCCCTTCCCCCTGGATCCTGCCTGCGTGATTTTCCACTACGCGCAGGAGATCTTTGAGGGCCTGAAGGCCTACCGGACCGCGGACAACACCATCCAGCTGTTCCGCCCCGACTGTAACGGCCAGCGGATGCAGGACTCCGCCGACCGGATGTGCATTCCCAAGATCCCTGTGGAGGACTTCGTCCAGGCCGTGAAGACCCTGGTGGAAGTGGACAAGGACTGGGTGCCCCATTCTGACGGCGCCTCCCTGTATATCCGTCCATTTGTATTCGCCACCGATGTGGGCATGGGCGTCCACGCCAGCCGGAACTACACGTTCTGCGTCATCTGCGCTCCCTCCGGCGCCTACTATGCCGAGGGCATCGATCCCGTCCGCATCTACGTGGAGGACGAGTACATCCGCGCCGCGCCCGGCCTGACCGGCTTCACCAAGTGCGGCGGCAACTACGCCGCCTCCATCAAGGCCGGCGAGATGGCCGAGCAGCAGGGCTTCGCCCAGGTGCTGTGGCTGGACGGCGTGGAGAAGAAGTATGTGGAAGAGGTCGGCTCCATGAACATTATGTTCAAGATCGACGGCAAGATCTACACCGCCCCCTGCACCGGTACAGTGCTGCCCGGCGTCACCCGCCGCTCCATCATCGAACTGCTGAAGGACTGGGGCTATGAGGTCTGCGAGGAGCACGTGGCCATCGCCGACATCATGAAGGCCGGCCACGACGGCAAGCTGGAGGAGGTCTTCGGCACCGGCACCGCCGCCGTCGTCTCCCCCGTCAAGGAACTGGACTGGAAGGGCGACAAGGTCTTCATCAGCGGCGGCAAGATCGGTGAGCTGACGCAGAAGCTGTACGACACCCTCACCGGCATCCAGTGGGGCAAGCTGCCCGACACCAGGGGCTGGATCGTCCCCGTGTGCAAGGGCTGAGTTCCCATCGTCAAAAAGAGCGGAGCCGAAAGGCTCCGCTCTTTTCCTGCGTCCCGCTCAGGGCTGCTCCGCTTCATAACGCTTTAAAATGGCGGCCAGAGCCTCAGCCGGGATGTCTCCCACGGGGCGGATCGGCTCCGGATTTTGATCGTAGGGGGCGATGGGCTTTTCAAACCAGGCCACATCCCGCCAGGCGCCGCACTTGTACCCAGTGCTGCGGTAGGTGCCCAGCCGCCGGAAGCCCAGGGCTTGGTGGAGCCCCTCACTCTTTTCATTGGGCACGGTGACGCAGCCGTAGACCGTGCGGATGCCCTGCAGCCGCAGAATGTCTATCAGGGCGCCGTACAGCCGCCTTCCCAGCCCCCGGGAGGTGCATGAGCGGTCCAGATAGACGGACAGCTCCGCATTCCACTGATAGGCGGCCCGCTCTGCCTGGCGGTGGGCGTAGGCATAGCCCACGATCCGCCCCTTCTCCAGGCATACGAGAAAGGGATACTCCCGGCCGACGGCGGCGATGCGTCCGGCAAATTCCGCTTCTGAGGGCAGCGCACACTCAAAGGTGATGGGAGTGTCCAGGTATTCTCCGTAGATCTTCAGCAGGGCGGCGCTGTCTGCTGGCGCGGCAAAGCGGAACGCCGGCGCTCCCGGGGCTTCTCTTTCAGCCATCTCCGCCGCCCCTTACGTCCTGGCATGAATCTGGGCGCCGCACTTGGGGCAGGTGATGACGATTTTCCCCTTGCCCACCGGCACCCGGCAGATGGTTTTACAGTTCTTGCAGGTGAAGTATTTGTGGGCCTTGTCCGCATGGCGGGCCTTGGCATTCTGGCGGCTGCTCTTCATCCGCCACATCCAGTTCACCCACCGCTGGTTTTCGCTCCGGCGCTTGGTGAGATTCCGAGAGAAGATGCGGAACAGGGCGAAGGCCCAAGCGGCGATGGACACCAGGTACAGCGCATTCCCCAGCCACAGATGATGGGGGGCCACAAACATGGAGACGAGGTCCAGAACCAGACTTCCCACCACAATGGCCAGGCTCAACTGGTCCACGCCGTTGCGTCCGTACATGAGCCGGGCCAGTGCGTTCCCGATTTTTTGAAAGACTCCCATAGATAAGGACTCCTTTTCCGGCGGCTCCTGCCGCAGGGTGTGATTCTGTCATTATTTTACACGCAAACCCACCGCCGCACAACCGTTTGCGGGCGGAATTTACAAATTGGTCATTTATTTGTTTTGTTCAAAGTGCTATACTGATTTCTGTTGAGAAAAAACACCAAAGGAAGTGCAATATCATGGCAAAACGGCAATTCAAGGCGGAGTCCAAGCGGCTGCTGGACCTGATGGTCAACTCCATCTACACCCACAAGGAGATCTTTCTCCGGGAGATCATCTCCAATGCCAGCGACGCCTGTGACAAGCTGTGCTACCAGGCCCTGACGGATGACGCCGTGGGCATGAGCCGCAAGGACTTCAAGATCGAGATCAAGGTGGACAAGGAACACCGGACTCTGACCGTCTCCGACAACGGCATCGGCATGGACAAGGAGGACCTGGAGAACAACCTGGGCGTCATCGCCTCCTCCGGCTCCTACAAGTTCAAGCAGGAGGTGGGGGACGACGCCAAGGACACCGACGTCATCGGCCAGTTCGGCGTGGGCTTCTACTCCGCCTTTATGGTGGCGGACCACATCACCGTGGTGACGAGGAAGTACGGCACCGCCGCCGCCTGGATGTGGCAGTCCTCCGGCGCCGACGGCTACACCATCACCGAATGCGAGCGGGATGCCGTGGGCACGGACATCATCATGCACATCAAGCCGGACACCGATGATGAGAAGTACAGTGAGTTCCTGGAGTCCTGGCGGCTCCAGGAGCTGGTGCGGAAGTATTCCGACTACATCCGCTTCCCCATCCGAATGGAGGTCTCCAAGACCCGCCGGAAGGAGGGCAGCCCCGACGACAAGCCGGAGTACGAGACGTATCAGGAAGAGGAGACGCTGAACTCCATGGTGCCCATCTGGCAGCGGCGCAAGTCCAGCGTGAAGCCGGAGGAGTACAACAAGTTCTATCGGGACAAGTTCCACGACTACGCCGACCCCCAAAAGGTCATCGCCGTGTCCGCCGAGGGCGCCGTCACCTACAAGGCGCTGCTGTTCATCCCCGGCGCCACCCCCTTCGACTACTACACCAAGGAGTATGAGAAAGGGCTGCAGCTGTACTCCAATGGCGTCCTCATCATGGACAAGTGCGCCGACCTGCTGCCGGAGCACTTCCGCTTCGTCCGGGGGGTGGTGGACTCTCCCGACCTGTCCCTGAACATCTCCCGGGAGCTGCTCCAGCATGACCGGCAGCTGAAGGTCATCGCGGCCAACCTGGAGAAGAAGATCAAGAGCGAGCTTGGTAAGCTGCTGAAGGACGACCGGGAGGGCTACGAGAAATTTTGGAAGAACTTTGGCCGGCAGATCAAATACGGCGTCGTCAGCGAATACGGCGCCCACAAGGACCTGCTGCAGGATCTGCTGCTGTTCTACTCCTCCACGGAAAAGAAGCCCGTCACCCTGGCGGAGTATGTCTCCCGGATGAAGGAGGAGCAGAAGTTCATCTACTACGCGGCCGGCGAGAGCTTGGAGAAGATCGACAAACTGCCCCAGACCGAGGGCCTGCGGGAGTCCGGCACGGAGATCCTCTACTTCACGGAGGAGGTGGACGAGTTCTGCGCCCAGATCCTTCACACCTTCCAGGACAAGGAGTTCCGCTCTGTCCTGGACCAGGAGATCGAGGAGGGGGCCGAGAAGAAGGCCGAGGAGGCCGCAGACGCCCACAAGGCCGTGTTCGACTTCGTCAAGGAGACCCTGGGAGATCAGGTGAAGGAGGTCAAGGCCAGCGCCCGGCTGAAGTCCCATCCCGTGTGCCTGACGGCAGGGGAGGGCCTGAGCTTTGAGATGGAGAAGTATTTCCAGGCGGTCCAGCCGGACAGCGCCATCCGCGCCGAGCGGATCCTGGAGCTGAATGTGGAGCACCCAGCTTTCCAGGCCCTGGAGGCCGCCGTGACGGCGGACCCGGAGAAGGCTAAAAAGTACGCCACGCTGCTGTACGACCAGGCTCTGCTGATCGCAGGTCTGCCCCTGGAGGATCCCTCCGGCTACACTGATCTGGTGTGCGAGCTGATGAAATAAAATACCATGCGCAAAAGCGGTCCCGGGTAAAACCCGGGACCGCTTGTTTGATTTGCTTCAGGACGGATCTCTCTGCCATCCCGGCGTTTTTTCCATCGGGTAGGGGCGGCCGCCCTCGGCCACCCGAGAAGACGGCCGCGTGGATCGGTATCGCCCTCACCGCCGCTCCACCAGACGCTGGTAGTGCTTGTACAGGGCGGAAAACCGGCCCTGATAGCTGTGGTTCCAGGGCTTGCGCTTGCCGCAGAAGTGGAGGATGGCCGTGTGGTCCATCACCCAGTCCATGTCCCGCTCCCCTTGGCTCAGCAGCAGGTAGCGGTCAAACCGCCGGGCGTCGTAGTTCCACAGGCTGTCGTCCACCCCCAGGATCTGTCCGCCGTACAGGCCGTTGAGCACGTCCTGGTCCGGCAGCAGCAGAATGTCGGCGTGCTCCCGGGCATAGTCGAAGATGTCACCCGGCCGGACCTCCCGCCGCATGGCGGACAGATCCATCACCAGTACGCCGGAGTTGTAGTAGGCCTCCGCCTCATAGTTCTCCAGCCGCAGCCGGTTCACCGGGTCTGTGATGCCCGCCAGCAGCCCGGTGTGGGTGGCGGCGGCCATCAGGTCTCCCTCCAGGTCCGTATCATACAGGGCCCGGACGGGATTGATTACCAGAATGTCCGGGTCCAGATACAGCACCCGGTCCAGAGAACGCGGCAGCAGCTCCGCCGCCAGCAGCCGGTAGTACATGGCCCGGGTCCAGTACCGGGCCACCGGCGCGTCGGCGAACAGGTCCGCCGGCACCTCCAACGGGTGGATGCGCCCCCGACCGGCGCAGAGCTCCTCCAGTGCCGCCCAGTCCTCCGGCATCAGGCCGTCTCCGATGGCGTAAATCTCAAAGGTCTCGCCAGGATCATTCCGCAGCAGAGAGCCCAGCATCACCCGCAGGGGCGGGAGATAGTTGCGGTCCAGTGTCACCAGAATGTTCATGTGGTCAAGCCCTCCGATCCGTTGGTCCGGGCCGTGTCCCGGTAATAGGCCACCAGCAGGTCCACCACCGTCCCGTAGGAGCGGATGCCGTCCTCTTGGCCGTAGCCCTTCAAAATCGTGTCGTACACCTTCTGGCTGGCATCCGCCGCAGCCCCCTCGAAGGATGCCCAGTAGGCGTTGTTAGATGCCAGATCCGCCAGCACCGTGTCCGGAAGGCTGTCCCGGATGGCCTGCCAGGCCGCCGGATCCGCCTGGTACAGGGCGTTGCCCAGGTGGATGTACCCCATCAGCCAGCCGGAGTATTCGTACACCGGATCGCCGCTGGTGGTGGAGGCCAGCACCGCCAGGAAGTTGCACTCCTGCTCCGAGGCGATGCCCCGCTGGTGGGACAGCTCGTGGGCGATGGTGGAGGGGATCAGGCAGGCGGGGGCGTCCACGTTGATGTTGGACTCCCCGGTGAAAGCAAAGTAGACGCCGGTGAAGTTCATGGCGCTCATGACCCTGGAGAAGAACATCCGCTTGGGCGCCCGGTCCTCAAATTCCAGGAAGGGGAACAGGTCCTCCGCGCCCTGGTAGATATCCGTGCTCCCGGCAAAGATCTCGTTCAGAGACGCATTGAAGGTCCCCGCCTCATCCCGGGGCACCTGGTCGGCTGTCTGCGCCAGATTTTCCGCGAACCACGCGGTCACCGCCGTCAGATCCGGGAGCGATACCTCCTCCGCCCGGATGCCGGACCGGTCCTGGAAGGTGTCCGTGTAATAGCACACCCCCCACAGCAGGCAGGTAGCGGCGCAGACGCTCAGCCCGGCGCAGACCGCCCCCAGAACCGCGCTGTAAGCCCGGCGCTTCCGCCGCCCTCTGGCCCTGACTACCGCCGTGATGTTCCATACCACATAGGCCAGCACGAGGACGGCCGCCAGGACATACAGCACCTCCATCACAGAGAAGGAGACCCGATAGCACAGGCTGCCCAGAGATCTCCGGATCGGGGCGGACACAAAGCGCTCCAGGGCGTTCATCCAGTCCCGGTGCTCCCGGGCGATCCAGAAGGCCGCCAGCAGGACCAGGTCTGCCAGCAGCCAGATGTGCAGTTTTTGGTGGGACTTGAAAAATGTCATGCTCACTCCGCTGCCGCCAGCAGCTGGCGGGTATAGTCGTCTTTCGGGTGGTCGAAGATGTCATCCACTGTTCCCTGCTCCACGATGCGGCCTTCTTTCATCACCAGCACCCGGTCGCAGAGCTGGTACACCACATTCAGGTCGTGGGAGATAAAGAGATAGCTGAGATCCAGCTCCCGCCGCAGCGTCCGCAGCAGGTCCAGGATCTGGGCCTGGATGGTCACGTCCAGGGCGGACACCGGCTCGTCGGCAATGAGGAACCGGGGCCGCTGGATCAGCGCTGCGGCAATGGACACCCGCTGCCGCTGTCCGCCGGAGAGTTCCGCCGGTTTTGCCGCCAGACACTCCTCCGGCAGACCCACCCGGTCCAGCATCTCCCGCACCCGGCGCTTGCGCTCCGGGGCGTCATACTTGCCGTAGACCCGCAGCGGCTCCTCCAGGGTCCACTCCACCGAATAGGCGGGGTTCAGCGCGCTGTACGGGTCCTGAAAGATCATCTGGGGCCGCTTGGTGTAGTGGATCACCTGCCCCTGGTCGGGCTTCACAATACCCAGGATGGTCCTGGCCAGGGTGGATTTTCCGGTACCGGACTCGCCCACCAGACCCAGGATTTCCCCATGGCGCACATCAAAGGTCACGTCGCGGAGGACCCCCTGATAGGGGCCACGGCGGAAGAGCCCGCGGTCCCGGTATCCGCTGGTGACGTGCCGGACGGAGAGCACCAGCTCCTGTTCGCTCATGGCGTCTCCTCCTTCCGGTGCCGGGTGGGAATGGCGGCGATGAGCCGCTGGGTGTATGGGTGCCGGGGATGGCGGAACACCGTCTCGATGTCCCCCTCCTCCACCAGCACGCCCCGCTGCATCACCGCCGTGCGGGTGCAGAGCTTCCGCACCACGTTCAGGTTGTGGGAGATGAACAGCATGGAGATGCCGGACTCCCGGTTCAGCTTTTTCAAAAGCTCCAAAATCTGGGCCTGGATGGTCACGTCCAGGGCGGTGGTGGGCTCATCCAGCAGCAGCAGCTTGGGCCGTGCCACGACGGCCGCGGCGATCATGGCCCGCTGCAGCATCCCGCCGGAGAGCTCGTGGGGATACTTCCGATACACGCCCGCCGGGTCCGGCAGCTCCACTGCTGCCAGGGCCGCCAGGGCCTGGTCCCGCCGCGCCTCCCGGGAGAGGTCTGTGTGGATACGCAGCACCTCCTCCACCTGGGGGCCGATACGCATCAGGGGGTCCATGCAGCTCTGCGGCTCCTGGAACACCACGCCGATCTCCCTCCCCTGGACCTGCCGCAGCAGCGTGCGGTCTGCGTGGAGCAGCTCCGCGCCGTCCAGCAGGATCTCCCCGGAAAAGTCGCACTGCTTTCGGGGCAGCAGTCCCGCCACGCTCATGGCGGTGACAGACTTGCCGGAGCCGGACTCGCCCACCAGCCCCAGGATCTCCCCGTTGTGGATGGTCAGGGACACGCCCGCCACGGCCTCCCGCTGCCGGGTGTGGAATTTCACATGCAGATCTCGGATCTCCAGCATCAGGACACCCCCCCGTTCCGGCGCTGCAGGCCCTCGCCGATGAGACCCACGCCGAAGATCAGCAGCACGATGGCGCCGCCGGAACCCAGGGCATACCAGGGGGCGCTGGTCAGCATCCCCTGCGCCTCCGAGAGCATGTAGCCCAGGGAGGCGTCCGGCGGCGTGACGCCGATGCCCAGATAGCTCATGGAGGCCTCCGCCAGCACCGCGTTGTTGAAGCCGATGGTGATGGCCGGCAGCAGCACCTGCGTGGTGTTGGGCAGGATCTGCCGCACCAGGATGCGGCCGCTGGAGGCCCCCATCAGCCGGGCGCTCTTCACATAATTCACGTCCCGCAGCGCCGCGAAGGCGGTGCGGGTCACCCGGGCAAAGCTGGGGATAAACACGATCCCCAGGGCGATCACCACGTTGTATTTATTCCCCGGCCCCAGGATGCTGATGAGAACCAGGGCCAGCAGGATGCTGGGAAAGGCGGTCAGCGCGTCATTCAGGCGCATCAGGACCTCGTCCACCACGCCGCCGAAATAGCCCGTGAGGGCGCCCGCTGCCGTGCCGCACACCGCGCCGATGGCCACGGTGCTCAGGGCGATCAGGAAGGTGGTGCCCGCCCCCTGCAGCACCCGGCTGAAGATGTCCCGGCCGAAGCTGTCGGTCCCCAGCCAATGGGCCAGGGAGGGGCCCTCCAGCTTGGGCCCCGCCAGCAGGGCGTCCGGGTCGTAGGGCGTCCACACCAGGCCGACCAGGATCAGCGCCGCCATGAGGCCGGTGACAATCAGCCCGGCCAGCAGGTATCCGTTCATCCGCCGCTTCATGACGCACCTCCCAGCCGCAGGCGGGGGTCGATCCGCTGGTTGACAATGTCTGCCACGGTGCCTGCCAGCACCACCCAGAAGGCCAGGATCACCACGATGGCCTGCACCACGGGGTAGTCCCGGTTGGAGATGGAGGCCACCAGCAGCCGTCCCAGCCCCGGGATGGCAAACACCTGCTCCACCACGATGCCAGCCGCCACGATCTCCGCCATGGTCTGGGCCAGGAAGGTCACCACCGGCACCAGGGCGTTGCGCAGCACATGGCGCCGCAGGACCGCCCCCCGGTCATTGCCCCGGGAGATGGCGGTGCGGACATAGTCCCGCCGCATCTCCCCCTGAATGGTGCTGCGGAGCATCCGCACGGTCATGGCGATCCGGGGGATGGCGATGGCCGCAGCCGCGAAAAACAGATACCGGAACGCCCCGGTCGGGTCCGCACCCAGATCCGGGAATTGGCCGTGGACAAACCAGCGGAGGGTGATGCTGAACAGCCAGGAAATCAGGATGCCGGTGAAAAACGGCGGCACCGCCATGCACAGCTGGTCCAACACCGTCCCCACGGCGTCCCCCACCCTGCTGTGCCCGCGGGAGGCCCACAGCCCCAGGGGAATGGACACCACGGCAATCAGCGCGAAGCTGAGAAGGCTCAGGCACAGGGTAATCCCCACCTTGGGGGCAATCAGCTCCCACACCGGCTGGCTATAACTGTAAGAAATCCCCAGGTCCCCGGTGAAAAAGCCCGCCAGCCACTCCAGATACCGCACCGCGAAGGGGCGGTCCAGCCCCAGCTCCGCCTCCAGCTCCGCCACGCGCTCCGGCGTGGCCTGGGTGCCCAGCATGATCTCCGCCGCACTGCCGTGGATCAATTCAAAGGCCGCAAACGCCAGAAGGGAGACGATGACCATGGTGACCAGCAGCATCAAAATCCGCTTGCATACGTACTTCATGGCATCATCTCCCTTCCGGGGCAGCGGCAGCATACCTGCCGCGCATTGGATTTACTGGGCGTAATGGACCGTGGACAGGTCCATCACATAGATGGGATAGAACTGGTATCCCTCCAGCCCGTTCCGCAGAACCACCAGGTCCGCCAGGTCCTGGATGTAGACATTGGCGGCGTGTTCCGTCAGGTTCCGCTCCATCTGCTTGTAGAGCTCTGTCTGCTCTGCGTCGTCGGCCGTGGCCTGGGCCTGCTGGAACAGGGCGTCATAGTCCGTGTTCTGATAGTTGATAAAGTTGTCGTCCGCCGCAGAGGTGAACCGCTCCAGCAGCGCCCGGGCAGTCATGTTGGAGGCGTCTACGCCTACCACGGTGGACTGGAACTGCCGGTTTCCGTACACCTCGCTGAGCCAGGCACCCCACTCCACAGGCTGAATCTCCGCGGTGATGCCCACGGCCTTCAGCTGCTCCACCAGCACAGTGGCCGTGTCGATGTGGGGCTGATAGTTGGAGGGGACGGTGATGGTCATGGAGAACCCGTCGGGATACCCGGCCTCCGCCAGCAGCTCCCTGGCCCGCTCCGGGTCATAGGGATAATAGTCTGTCAGGTCCTCCACAAAATATTTCTGAAACGCCGGGTACATACTGGAGCCGATGGGGCTGCCGTACCCGTCGAAGGCCACATCGATGATCTGCTGTTTGTCCACGGCGTAGCACAGGGCCTGCCGGACCTTTTCATTGTTGAAAGGCTCCGCGGCGTTGTTCAGATACAGCGCCTGCACCAGATTCATCGTGCCTTCCAGCACCTGGAAGTCATCCCCCAGCTGGGCGGCCTGGGTGCTGGTCAGGTGGGCGAACATGTCGATGGCTCCGCTCTGCAGGCTCATCACCAGGCTGTCCGCGTTCTCAATGATCCGGAAGGTCACCTTGTCCAGCTGGGCCGGAGTGCCCCAGTAGCCGTCAAACCGCTCCAGAACGATGGAGTCCTGGGCTGTCCGGGAGACGAATTTGAAAGGCCCCGTGCCCACCGGGGCGGTGGCCTGGTCCGTATAGTCCTCCGGCAGGATGGCCAGAGTCAGATAGGATAAAAACTCGCTGTCCGGCTGATCCAGGGTAATGGTCAGCGTGGTGTCATCAGCCTGGATGCTGGAAATAGCAGAAAGCGCCGGGATCAGAGGCGTTCCCTCCGAATCGTCGGCGCAGCGTTCGATGGAATATGTGACATCCCGCATCTCTACCGGGTCCCCGTTGTGGAACTGCACACCCTCCCGCAGGGTAAAGGTGTATGTGGTCTGATCCTCAGAGATCTCGTAATGGTCAGCGACCGCGGGCACCAGGTCTCCGTCAGGCGTGGGCTTCACCAGGCCCTCAAATACGTTGAACATGACTTCCTTGGTTCCTGCCGCCACCGCCAGGTGAGGGTCAAGACTCTCGTCCAGGTCCTGCGCGATGCCCACCACGATCTCGTTCGCCTGGGCCCGCGCCTCGGTAGAGCCGTCCGCTGTCTGTCCATCCTCTGACGCCTGCTCTGTGCTGCCGCCTCCGCAACCGGTGAGTGCGGCGCTCAGGAGGCCCGTCAGAAGAAGGAGCGCCATAAGCCTCTTCTTCATGGTTCTCTCCTTTGCATCACTGCTCATTTCGAGTCAGTGTTGGGCGGAAACTGTCCGCCCTGACAGAAATGTTCGGCTCTATTCAATTTTAAAAGGAGCCTCACAGGGCATGTTATTTTTATAACGCTTGCCCTGCAAGGGTGTATTGTACACGAATGCCCCGGGGATTGCAAGGGCTTTCGCAAAAAAACAGCCTGTTCGGGGGAGAAACATTCACAAATCCGTCACACCTGCGGAATTGAATTTCCGGGGGCGGCGTGCTATACTAATTTACATCGCTTTGGATGGGGCCGCCCATCCCAGTCAGGAGGTGTCACTCTTGAAAACGAAGAAACTGCTGTTCATTCTCAATCCCCGGGCCGGGCGGAACAAGCCCCACGGTCCGCTGTTTGACGCGCTGGCCATCCTTTCCGGCGCGGGTTACCTCATCCGGATCCACGAGACCTCCGCCCCAGGAGACGCGGCCGATACCGCCGCCCGGGAGGGCGCCGGATACGATCTGGTGGTGGCAGCCGGGGGAGACGGCACCCTCAACGAGGTGATCTCTGGTCTGATGCGGCTGGATGCCCCGCCGCCCCTGGGCTATCTCCCCCAGGGAACTACCAACGACTTCGCCTCCAGCCTCCAGATTCCACGGACCCCGGCGTCCGCCGCGAAAAACATTGTACAGAACCGCATGCGGGAACTGGACATCGGCCGGTGGAATGAGCGGAGTTTCATCTATGTGGCCTCCTTCGGTGCCTTCACCCGCAGTTCCTATGCCGCCTCTCAGGCGGCCAAGAACGCCCTGGGCCACTTTGCCTATATTCTGGAAGGGATGAAGGACCTGAACACCCTCCGCCCCTATCACATCCGCCTCACCGCTGACGGAGAGGTGCTGGACGGGGACTACCTGTTCGGCGCCGTGTGCAACTCCACCTCCATCGGCGGGCTGATGAAGCTGGACCCGGAGCGGGTGGTGCTGGATGACGGGAAATTCGAGATGCTGCTGGTCCCCAGCCCCAAGACAGCCGCGGACCTGCAGAATCTAATGCTGGCGCTGCTGAACCAGCAGTACGACAGCCAGGGCCTGGTGTTCCGCCACGTCTCCTCCCTCCGGCTGGAGACAGAGGAGGAGCTGCCCTGGTCCCTGGACGGAGAGTATGCCCCCAGCGTGCCGGTGGTGGACATTGTCAATCGACAGCGGGCGCTGAGGATGCTGTTATGAGAGACTTGGAACATCTGCGTCGCCGGTACGCAGACCATGTGCCGGGGCTTCTGGGCGCCCGGCACAGCTATGCCGTCCTCTGTCCCCTGGTGGAGCGGCCGGACGGCCTGCACCTGCTCTTCGAGGTCCGCTCCGCCGCCCTGCACCGCCAGCCCGGGGAGGTGTGTTTCCCCGGGGGCCGGATGGAGGCGGGGGAGACGCCGGAGCAGTGCGCCCTCCGGGAGACGGAGGAGGAACTGGCCATCCCCCGTCAGGAGGTGGAGGTCCTGGGCAGGCCGGACTTCATCTGCAATCAGGCGGGCTTTCTGATGCAGCCGGTGCTGGGACTGGTCTCGGCCGCCGGTTTTGCGGCGGTGGCGCCCTCCCCTGCGGAGGTGGGAGAGGCATTCACCGTCCCCCTGGCTTTTTTTCGGGAGACCGCTCCGGAGCAGTATGTCTATGCCCTGCAGCCGGACGTGCCGGGGGACTTTCCCTATGAGACCGTGGGTATTCCTGCGGACTACCGCTGGGCCCGGGGCCGGGTGGAGGTCCCCATCTGGTATTGGCAGGGCCACGCCGTCTGGGGTATGACCGCCCGCCTGACCCAGGACATCATCCGCCACCTGGAATAAAGAGCACAGGCAGGGCCGGAGCATTTGCTCCGGCCCTGCCTGTTCAGAATGGAGGACTTATGTGCCCAGAAACTCCGGGTCATATCCGATGAACTTTTCCCACGCCGGCCCGTCCGCCGCCGGAGAAAAGCCAAACTCCCGGTAAAAGCCCGCCGCAGCCTCCGTCTCCGGCGTGGGCAGCCGCAGGCGGTCCCGGCCCATGGGGCGATAGTGCATCACTGCCTGGCCGATCAGCTGCACGCCGTAACCCCGGCGCCGCCAGGGCTCTGCCACTGCCAGCAGGGGGATCCAGCCGCAGCCCCGCTCCGCTTCCCGGCCGTCGTCAAAGGCCACCGCGCCCACAGGCGTTCCATCCAGATACCCCGCCAGTACAGGCGCCCCGGCGGGCAGTGCCCCGGAGGTCCCCGCCCACGCCGCCGGAAACTCCGCCTGCTCCCGCGCCAGGGGGCGGAAATAGAGGCCGGGCTCCAGTCCGTTGGCCCGCTGCTTCACGGTGCATCCTTGGGTGAAGGCCGGGTCTGTCAGATGGCTCGCATCGTCCCGCCAGACCACCTGGATCCGCGCCCCCTCCGCCCGCAGCAGAGAGACAGCGGTGTTGCTGCCGGTGGGCGTCTTCCCCAGCTCCTCCAGCGGGATGCCCTGCAGGGCCGCCAGCAGCAGGCGGATGGCGCAGCCATGAGAGAACACCGCCGCCGTTTTTCCGTCATTGGCCGCCGCAATGTCCCGCACGGCCGCCAGCAGCCGGGTCTGGACTGCCTGGGGCGTCTCCGCGCCCTCTACGTGCCACAGGTGGAGCCGGTGGTTGAAGTTTTCCAGCTGCGCCGGGTCCTGCCGGGCGATCTCTCCCCAGGTCTTCTCCTCCCACACGCCCACGCAGATCTCCCGCAGGTCCCGCCGCCGGTGCAGGGGCAGGCCCTTGGGCTTGTATATGGCGCTGGCGGTGGCGCAGGTGCGGTAGAGGTCGCTGGCGTAGACCGCGTCGATGGGAATATCCGCGAATCGGCGCGCCAGCGCCTGGATCTGCCGCTCGCCCCGGTCTGTGATGCTGCTGTTGGCCTGTCCCTGGGCGATGCGGTACAGGTTGCCCTCCGCCTCTGCGTGGCGGATCAGATAGATGGTGGTCATGGTTTCCTCCGTCCGGGCCTGGGCCCGCCGTTTTGAGATTTGGATGTCGTTATCATCATTATAGCGGATCTGCCGCTTTCTGGCAAATCGCTCCGGCGCGTTTTTTTCCCGGGAAAGCGGCTATACTACGCTCAGGCCGCAAAGGAGTGACTGAAGATGAGAATGTGTACCGGATTTTGGGTCGGTATCGGCGCCGGACTGATGGCCGGCGCGGCAGTGGGAATGATGATGCCTTACGGCAGGGATCCCATGAAAACGCAGGTGGGAAAGAGTATCCACAAGCTGGGTGTCGCCGTGGACCATGCCGTGGACAGCATCGTTTCCGAAATGCGCTGACGCGCAGGGCGGGGAGCCTCGGCTCTCCGCCTTTTTTGATAAAATCGTTTTTGGGGCTTGACTTTGGGAAAAGCTCTGGTATAATAATAACGCTGTCGCATTTGGCGACGCCTCGTATACAGAAATTAGAACCAGAACAGCTATGGAGAAGTCGCCTAGTTGGTCGAGGGCGCATGATTGGAAATCATGTAGGCCCCTAAAGGGTCTCGAGGGTTCGAATCCCTCCTTCTCCGCCACAGAAAGCCTTGGAACCGTCAGGTTTCAAGGCTTTTCTTTATGGATAAGAAGAGCCCACCAGCAAAGCTGGTGGGCTCCCCTCGTGTGCTTTAGCAAAAAGCTACGAGCGAACCAAACTGCTAATAGCGGGTCACCAGTGATCAAAAACTTTCGTTAGAATGGGTAGTTGCCCGTTTACGGACTGTGGGCAAATGATGCGAGTGAAATAAATTTCAGCGCGTCTTGAGCCGCATGCCGGTATTAGGCTCTTATAGGGTCAACGCAAGCCTCCGGCACGGCCTCTGGGTATGACTTTGCGCTCTGCGAGCGTTTTCGCCGCAGGCAAACCCGTTGACGGAAGGCCGGCGGAACCAAAGAGAGACATCTGCTAAAAGCAGATGTCTCTCTTTTTTGGAGCGGCTGATGGGAGTCGAACCCACCTATGCAGCTTGGGAAGCTGCCGTTCTACCGATGAACTACAGCCGCGTTTGTTTTAGATTATTATACCAGACCGCTTCATATTTTGCAACCCCCAATCTTCTCCGGCCTGAACGGCTGCCCGAACATCAAAATCATGGGCATACAGACCAGAAAGATGGTCAGAGCCGCGGCCACCGCCTGTCCGCCCTGCTGGGGGATCACCCCCGTCAGTCCAGGAAGGCCCGCCAGCGTCCCGGTGAGCACTGTCAAAGCCAAGCTGTAAAGGCCAAACAGCAAGGGCAGCAGGCCAGTGACTACCAACTTGCATCCAAGGAGCTTTGGATACGACATCGGGACGGTGGGCAGGTTCTTTATGGTGGCGTGGGTGTTCTCTTGGTCAATCGGCACCCGCCGATCATCAGGGAGATGGGAAGAAATTCCTGAGTGTTGCCCCACACTACATTGGTGAACAAGTAGATAAAGTCGGAGTTGGGGTCTCAGATCTCCGGGCTCACGATCAGCTGAGTGCCGTACTGCGTTACCGGGCAGAGGGCTGGAGCACAATGCCCGCCGGCAGGATCTGGCACCGCCGCAGCTTCCGCCACTCCGTTTGCATGATATTCCACATACTCAACACCTCCTCAAACGCTCTGGCGCTTGTAGACCAGCGCAATCAGGACAGAAACACTGCGGCCTCCGCTCTGGTCATCAGGAAAGCCTGGCCGTGGTGGCGAAAATGGTGCTGGGCCATGCCAGCGAATTGAAGGACAATGACGCGCTCCCGCCAGAGGCCCAGTAGCATGCTGGGATGATCTGTCGGTAGGGGGAGCGGCTGAAATCTCTGGTGGATGACTTGAATCTGAGCACCAAACTGGAATACGCCCTCCAGCCCATCAACAGGGAGACGGTTGATCTGGTGGAGATCAGCCGTCAGGCGATGAGCGAGGTGCTCAACAGCGAACTACCGGAACATGCGCCTGTACAGTGACGGATGACGGCTTTGGAATGGATGCCGCCTGGCTGGTGGCACTGAACCGGACGGCGGATGTCTCCAGTACTCAAGGCGGTGAACACGGCCTGGGCCTCAAACTGGTGCGCCAGATCGCAAAGGCACCCGGCGGGACGATTCAATTCCAGCAGGCTGTACCATATAGGCTGAAGATTTGTGTTGATTTCTCCAAAAGTCCCATTTCCTGAGAGATAACGTGTGTTTTCTAAGGATTGTCTGCTGTTTTGATGTGATATACAAGGCTTATCAATTGTTTTGTGTACCTCATATCCTGTGTCGTATCCAGTAAAATAGCTCGTACAAACTTAATCCAGAGGAACGGTGGGTGCAGGAAGAACTGCTGGAATGCTTGAATAGTACACACGTGTATATTGCCGCGAGTTCCAATACAAGCAGCGGAGAACCCGCCATCAAAGGGCAGGAGCATCCACAGGATATATGAGGGGGCGCGGCTGTGTGGATGGTTACTCCTGGGGTATTCCCAAGCGGCGCTGTCTTTTTATTCCAAGAGGCGTTCCAGACCAAGGATTTGTGTGAATGATTTCAGAAGACCACCAACAACTGGGACATCCGCTACCCGCCTATGCGCTCCTTGCACTAAACACTATGAGCCGATGCACACGGCTGAAATCGCGGCAATACTCAAGGGGGGACAAGGCTGGGTCAAAGTTGATGTGGAGGCTGGTTCTGTCGAAGCGCTCAGGCTCTGTGCGCCAAGTTGTATGGGAAGAAAGCAGGTGCGGCAGAAAGGGATCGATGAATTGCGCTGCGGGGAACTAGTCTTGGAACTTGCGAAAAAGCAGGGGCGATCAAACGGACGGATGTGATTACGCTCCTGCATGGTTCTCCTGCAAAGATATTTCTGTGTCTCATTGCGCCTTTTCAAAATGAGAAGTTGGTTTTACACGGGAGGAGAACGGGACATGCTGCACGATCGCGCAAAAATCCTTTGATTCAACATTGGAAATACTGCGAGGGGGGCATACGCTCGAATTGCTTCTATATATGAGTTTTACCGAAGAATTAGCCACAGGCAGCCACACAATACACGAAGGTATATGAGAAATTGATTTTTCCTGTTCGATAATGTATGATTGTGAAAAATAACGATGTTTGATGGATACAGGGAGGCACCATGGAAATCTACCACTTTGAACAAATAGTCCTTGATTGGCCCATCTCCGTTGAGCTGAAGAGGTACGGACTGGATTGGATGGTACAAATCACCGGCGGCTGCGCACCTCATATCGGAAGCGTCAGCGTGGGGACTTTTGCGGATGGGGAGGTGCATCTTCGAAAGATTTTGCTGCCGTCCCACCGAGACGACGTAATAGGAGACCGATTCGCCGAGACCCTGACAAAACAGCTTCGGACAACTGTTTCCGTGGTCTGCGGCATCCATTATGATATGCCCGGCAAGGAGGGGCTGCGGCAGATCGTTGACTGCACGGAAAGACTGCTCCAGGAGATCCAGCATCGGCTGGTGGCTGCACAGAGCGATTAACAGCGGCAGGAAATAAAGTGTGTACGAACGATCAATACTAACAGGGGGTTGTTTCATGTATCAGATGGATGCGATCGATTACGCAATTCTGGAAATCCTCAAGGACGACGGCAGATGCACCTACTCAGACATTGCGGAACAGGTGAACCTGTCCCGGGTGGCGGTCCGGGAACGTATTGCCGCCATGAAAAAGGAAGGCATTATTCATGGATTCACAGTGGTCATTGATGCAAAAGCCTATCAGCGGTTGGCATCGGTGTTTATGGATGTAGAAGTGGAGCCCAGCAAACTGGTGTCTGTAGCGCGGACATTGGCAGCCAAAGAAGAAATTGCTATTGTTTCCCAGCACACCGGTGTTACTGGATTACATGTTCACGCCTATATTGATAACGTAGACCGACTTTCCCAATTTCTGGAGGAGCATATTTACAGCATTGACGGTGTAAAGAGCATCCAGTCTCATCTGCTGATCCGACAGTATAAAACAAATTCCTATTTGGCCAGATATCGAGATGAGGATTAACAGAAGACCCTGCTATCCGCAGAAAAGATCCCCGGCAGACAGTTATGCGTCTGCCGGGGATCTTTTCTGCGGATAGCACAGTATTGATGATGGTTACGTTTAGAAAGAAATTGGAGTCTAATATGTTATTTTGAAACGCAAAAATTTTGACAAAAAGGGCGCTGCTTTATGATAAATATTAATAAAATTTATGCATTATGTGAAATACGGCAAAATAGAGTTGTGCTTTTCATACAAACTTTGTGGAATCTTCGTTTTGGACATGATTCGTGTCGAATACAAACACAAGGAAATCTTCCACTGTGATACATTATAGCTAGAGCAAAAAAATCGCGATGGCGGGAGACCGCGGCTCAACATATCTCAGCGGATGCGCAGCCGCCGGGAAGAAGTGTGAAAAGGAGAGTTTCCACATGGCAAACACAGAGTTTGGAAAAGACAAGATCAAGCGGGTCATCTGTTTGGTTTTGATCTTCGGTGGCTTTGCGATTCTACACAATTTCGTTCCCGAAGGTCTGGATCAGGCTGGTTGGGATGGTTTCCTGGTCCTGTTCGTTACGGTACTTCTCTGGCTGACAGAGGCGGTCCCCATGGCGGTCACATCCATATTCGCTTTGTTCTTCGGCGCATGGGTAGGCTTTGAGACGGAGGCTACGATCCTGTCCGGTTTTGCCGGCACCGGCGTGTTCTTCCTGCTGGGCACCATGATCATTGGCCAGATCTTCTCCAAGGTCGGCCTTGGCAAGCGCCTTTCTCTATACGTTCTGCCGATGTTCGGCAACAAAGCAAAGTTGGTCCTGCTGAGTGTGATGCTGGGCACCTGCTTGGTTTCCATGTTCCTGGCGGATATCCCCACTGCGCTGATCTTCTTCGGCATCTGCTCTCCACTGCTAGAAAAGAACAGCTGTGAGCCTGGAAAGTCTAACTTTGGCAAGGCCCTGATGCTGGGAATTCCCGTGGGCGCGGCCCTGGGCGGTATCGGCACGCCTGCCGGCAGTGGCATGAACGCTGTGACCATGTCTCTGCTCAAGAGTATCTGCGGCGTGGAGATCTCCTTCGCCCAGTGGTCTATTGTAGGCGTTCCCGTGGCCATTGTCAGCCTGGTCTTGGCGTGGCTGTTTCTGTGCCTGGTGTTCAAGCCGGAAATTAATGTGGTCAAGGGGCTGGATTCTCTAAAGGATGACCGCAAGAACCTGCCGCCTCTTCGCAGCAGTGAACTGAGATTTACCATCGTGTTCGCCGTCATGGTGGTCATGTGGTTCGTCCCTAAAAAGATCGGCATTGACATGTACATGACCACTTGGCTGGGTATCTTTGTGATGTCCCTGCCCGGCATGGACATGGTGGATTGGAAGGAAATGAATGGGCGTATCGACTGGTCCGCCATTCTGATCTGCGGTGCCGCTACGGCGTTGGCTACGGTGGTTGCCAATCTGGGCACTGGCGCATGGCTCAGTGGTATTCTGGCGAACCTGTTCCTGAGCCGGGTCGCCGGTATGGGACTGCTGGTGTTGCTGCTGGTTATCAACATCATGATGATGGTCGGCCACTATCCCATGCCCCAGGGTGTTTCGCTGGCCGGTCTGTGCCTGCCTGTCGTTGGTGCTTTGGCGCTGGATCTGGGCTTGAATCCTATCGCAGTTTGCCTGCCTGTGTGCATGTCCACCAGCATGCTGCTCTTGGTTCCTATTGATCCCACCTGCTACACCACCTATTCCGGAGGATACTGGAAGATCAAGGACATGATGAGCACCGGCGTGGTCATTACCCTTGGCTATGTTGTGGTTTGCTCCGTCTGGACTGCTGTGGTTGCCGGAATCGGCCTATTGGGCTGATTTTGAAAGTTCCATTTCTCCACTGATTGACCAGCAGTGAAGGCGCTGCATTGGTTTTCTGTCGGATGCACATTCTGTAAGGAGGTTTTATCCAAATATGATGTGGGAATTCAAATTCTATTCCCGCGGCGGTCAGGGCGCGGTTACGGCCGCCAAGATCCTGGTCAATGCCGCAATTCTGGAGGGCAAGTTTGCGCAGGCGATTCCATCTTATGGCCAGGAGCGTAAAGGGGCCCCCGTGTTCACTTACGCACGTATCTCCGACACACCCATTGATGTGAAGGCATACGTCTACCGTCCCAACTGCGTTATCGACTTTGATCCCAGTTTGAAGGAACTGGGCATCGACAGTGCCGAGGGTGCCCGTCCCGGTGCCACACTTGTGGTCAATACCAACGACGCTTCTTATGTCAACGAGGCGTTTGGGCACGTCACTAGGATCGACGCTGACAAGATCACCCACGAGCTGCTGGGTGAGGTCCCCCCAAACGTTGCAATGCTGGGTGCCCTGGCCAAAGCGACCGACTGTGTCTCTCTGGATAGCCTGAGGAAAGCTGTTCAGATGAAAATTCCTGGAAAGGCTGGTGAGATGAATGCAGAAACTTGTGCAGCAGCGTACAGAAATGCTTAAGAGCATGCCCAAGCTCCTGGGGCCCATCTCCGTAAAAGTTTCTGATGTACATACCGGTGCCTGGCGTTACCGCCGCCCGGTGGTTCGTGACAACGACTGCGTACGCTGCGGGATCTGCGCAGAGTACTGTCCCTGCGGCGTTATTGAAAACACGAATGATAAGGTGGTTATCGACTATACCTACTGCAAGGGCTGCGGCATCTGCACGGTGGAGTGCCCCAAGAAGGCCATCGACTTTGTTCTGGAATCTGACTGTGAAAGGGAGTGTGAGTGATCCATGGGTGTGATTAAGGCATTAGACGGCAACGCAGCGATTGCGCACGGTGTTATGCGTTCCAAGGTCCAGCTGGTAGCGGCTTACCCCATCACCCCACAGACTCCCATTGTTGAGACCATCTCCTCCCTGATCGACAAGAAGGAGTATGATGCGACCTACATTACCGTGGAGTCCGAGCACTCCGCCCTGAGCGCCGTGATCGGCGCCGCTTCCACCGGTGTGCGCACCTTCACCGCCAGCGCCTCCCACGGTCTGGCTCTCATGCACGAGGTCACCGGCGTGGCCTCCGCTTCCCGGCTGCCTGTGGTCATGGCTGTGGTCAGCCGTGCTATCCCCGGCCCCATGTGCCTGTGGTGCGACCACTCCGATATCATGACCCAGCGGGACCAGGGCTGGATCCAGCTCTTTGCCGAGAGTCCCCAGGAGGGCCTGGATTTCACCATGATCGCCTATCGCACCAGTGAGGACGAGCGGGTTCTGACCCCCACCATGGTAGATATCGACGGCTTCTACTGTTCCCATCTGACTGAGCCCGTCGATGTTCCCACCGAGGATGAAGCGGAACGGTTTATCAGTGAGTTCCGGCCTGTTAACGCCCAGCTGAACACTGATATGCCCTACGCCATCGACAACCTGAGTTCTCCCGCCATCTTTACTGAGATCAAGCGGTCTCAGGATCTGGGGATGCGGGCCGCCGCCGCTGTGCTGGATGAACGTTTTGAGGAGTTCGACAAGATCTTCGGCCGCAAGTACGCCCGCGTTATGTGCGACGGTGTTGAGGATGCCGATACCGTAATTGTCTGCATGGGCTCCATGTCCGGCACCGTCCGCCATGTGGTGCGCCAGCTGCGCAGCGAAAGTAAGAAGGTGGGAATCGCCCGTGTGGTCTGTTTCCGCCCCTTCCCCAAAACTGAGCTTGCCGAGGCCCTGAGGGGCGTGAAGAACGTGGCCGTTATTGATCGTGTCTCTGCAATGGGGTCCTTCGGCCCCCTGTACGAGGAAGTGCTGGCCAGCATGAAGATGAGCGGCAACAACGCTAACGCATACAGCTTTGTCGCCGGCCTGGGCGGCCGCGACATTTGGGAGCAGACCGTGGAGAATGTGTTCGCCAAGGCGGAAGAGATGGGCGCCAGGAATGCTCCCTGCAAGGAGCCCATCTGGATCGATCTGAAGGAAGATGAGGTGCTGACGAATGGCTGAACTGGATCTGCTGAGCAAAGGTTTGACGACCTGCCAGGGCTGCCCCCTGGAACTGATGAGCCGAGCTTCTCTGGAGGTTTTAGGCTCCAAGACCATTACCCTGACCCCTCCTAGCTGCTCTGCCATTCTGACGGGCAGCGGCGATGAGACCGGCTGGGGTGTCCCCTCTCTGCAGACCGTTCTGATGAGCCTGCCCGCGTTTGCCTCTGGCGTTTCCGAGGCCCTGAAAATCCAAGGCAGGAACGATGTGACAGTCCTGGGTGTGGCCGGCGATGGCGGCACCTTTGACATCGGCTTCCAGGCGCTGTCCGGTGCCATCGAGCGCGGTCACAAAGCGGTGTTCCTCTGCTACGACAATGAGGCTTATATGAACACAGGCGGCCAACGATCCAGTGCCACAACTCTGGGCGCTTCCACCAAGACCACCCCCACCGGCAAAAAGGAGGTCAGCAAAAACATCGACTTCATGCTGCTCCACACGCCTCTGGCCTACCAGGCCACCGCCTCCGTAGGCAACATCAAGGACTTCAAGCGCAAGCTGGCCAAGGCGGCCTCTAAGGACGGTCCCTGCTTCATTCACGTGCTGACGCCTTGCCCCTCCGGCTGGAAATTTCCAACTGATCAAACCATACAGATGGCCAAGCTGGCTGTCAAGTGCGGCGCATGGCTACAGTTTGAGCGCGAGGATGGCAAGATCACCATCAACCAGAAACCTGTTGATTTTGAGTTGATCAACGAGTATCTGTCCAAGCAGAAACGATTTAACCGTGTCACCGACGAGATCCGTGCACGGATTATCGCCGAGGCCAAGAACCGCTACGAGACCCTGCAGCGCCTGTCGGAGCTGGACTGCGTGTGATTTGAACTCTCACGTACACAGGGCGCTGCTCCCGCTTACCTCCGGAACAGCGTCCTGTGCATTTTTGCGCCCCTGTTTCTCTCATCTTACTCATTTTTTAAAAGGAGAATTGTCTCTATGGCAAAGATAATTTCTGTCTCCGAGGCTGTGGACCTGATCCATAACGGTATGACCGTCGGAATCAGCGGCTTTGGCGCGTACGCCTCCCCTGACAGTATTCTGGAAGGAATTGGAAAAAAGTTCCGGGAGCAGAACAGCCCCCGGGATCTGACCATTGTTTCCGGCGTGGCACCCGGCGACTTTGATGACAACGGCTGCGGCATGTCCAAGATCGCCGATGACGGCATTGTGGATACACTGATCGCCTCCCATCTGCGAATGTCCCCTCCTGTGGGGCGTGCCGTCAGTGAGAATAAGATTGCTGCTTACAGCATGCCGCTGGGCGTCTACGGGCAGCTGATGGCCGCTATCGGTGGCAAGCGCCCTGGCATTTTGACCCATGTGGGCCTGCACACTTATGCAGACCCCCGTCACGAGGGATGCCGCATCAACAAGCGCGCCAAGGAGCAGGGACGTGAGATCGTCCAGCTGGTTCAGGTGGATGGCAAGGACTACTTGCTGTACAAGTCCTTTCACATCGACGCCTGCATCCTCCACGCCAGCTACGCCGATGAGTGCGGCAATATCTCCCTGCAGGACGAGGCCGTCCGCGGTGAACTGCTGGAGCTGGCTGCTGCCGTCCATAACAATGGCGGAATCGTCATCATCGAGGTCAAGGACATTGTGAAAGCCGGTTCGTTGGATCCCCGACATGTCCTGATTCACAAGTCTTATGTGGACTATGTGGTCAAGGCGGAGAAACTGGACAATATCGCGCTGGCCTACAACCCCGGCATGATTGGCGATGTCCGTGTTCCCACTGAAGGACGCATGAAGCCCATGCCCCTGACCTACAAGAAAATCATATCCCGCCGGGCCGCTCTGGAGCTGAAAAAGGACTATCTGGTAAATCTGGGCATCGGCATCCCTGATGGCGTGGGCAATATCGCCAACGAGGAGGGAATCAGCGATCAGATCACGCTGTCTCTGGAAACCGGCGTGTACGGCGGTGTGCCGTTGGGCGGCCCTCTGTTCGGTGCCGCCCTGAACCCTGATTCCATTTCCCGCTCCTCCGATATGTTCACCACCTACGATGGCGGCGGCCTGGACATGACGGTACTGGGCTGCGCGGAGATCGATCCCACCGGCAATGTCAACGTCTCCAGATTTTCCGGCCGGTGCGTAGGCCCCGGTGGTTTCATCAACATTTCCCAGAACACGCCCAAGGTATGCTTCGCCTTTGGATTTACCTCCGGTAAGCAGGACATCGCTATTGAGGACGGCAGGCTGGTCATCCGTCAGGACGGCAGCGGTTTGAAGTTCAAGAAAGCTGTGGAGCATATCACGTTCTCTTCTGAGTATGCGCGGCAGACCCATCAGGAGGTCCTGTTCATCACGGAGCGTGCCGTATTCCGATTGATAGATGGAAAGATCGCCCTGACCGAGATCGCTCCCGGCGTGGATCTCCAAACTCACATCCTGGATAAAATGGAGTTTCAACCTGAGATCGCTCCTGACCTGAAGCTCATGGACGAGCGCCTGTTCCGTCCCGAGAAGATGGGGCTGACCCTTTAACAATTGCAGTCACAATAACCAGAGGCCGGGTGTACCGTGCCCGGCCTCATTTGTGGAGGAACGTCATGAAAAAACTGATCGTTGGAATCAGTGCTGCTGACGGCGTGCGTATCGGACAACGGCTGCTGGAACTGCTGTGGAAGATGCCGGAGGTGGAGACCCACCTCGTGATATCTCGGGCGGCGGAGCGGAATTTCCAGCTGGAGTGCGGCGCGAACGCCGCGGATGTCAAGGCGCTGGCGGATCACTGCTATGAGCCGGAGGATATGTCAGCGGCCATCGCCAGCGGATCCTTTATCACGGAGGGCATGATCGTGGCGCCATGTAGCATGAAGACCCTGTCAGCAATCGCCCACGGCTATGCCGACAATCTCCTGGTCCGCGCAGCGGACGTCTGCCTGAAGGAGAAACGTCGGGTAGTCCTGATGCCACGGGAGACGCCGCTGAGCCTGATTCACTTGCGGAACCTGGTAACCGCCGCAGAGGCCGGCTGTGCTATCGTGCCGCCGATGATGACCTTCTACAACCATCCAGAGGCACTCCCTGACCAGATTAACCATGTGGTTGGAAAAGCCCTTATGCAGTTCGACCTGACGCCGGACTGCTTCCGCCCCTGGGGCGGCCCCCAAACTGAAAAATAGGAGGATCGACTCATGGATCTAAAAGATTGCCTGAAGAAAATGCAGGATGCAGGCCGGCTGGCCCATGTGACAACTCCGGTGGACGCTGTTCACGAATTGGGGGGTGTCTGCGCGAAGCTGGACGGCGGCAAAGCATTGGTGTTTGATCATATAAAAGGCTATGATATGCCTGTCACCACCGGCATGTGGTGGAACCGCGAGAATGTGGCCGCAATTTTCGACACCCCGGTGGACCAGCTCTCCAGCCTGTTTGCCGAAGCCGTAGCCTCCCTGCACCAAAATCCTGTAACGCCGGTGCTGATGGAAAATGCCCCTGCCCAGTCCGTTGTGATGCCCGAACCAGACCTGACTAAACTGCCCGTCCCTACCTTGGCGCTGCTAGATGGCGGCCCGTATTTTGACAACTGCGTCATTCTTGCCAAGGACCCCGACACTGGTGTGCGCAATGCCTCCATCCATCGCCTGATGGTCACGGACAAGGACCGCATGGGGATCCTGATGGACATGGGACGCCACCTGCGGGATTACTACGAGCGCGCGGAGGCCCGGGGCGTGCCCCTGGAGATTACCATTAATAACGGCGTGCACCCCGCTTACTTTGTGGCGGCAACCACTCCCAGCTCCGCGGCGCCAATAGATGAGGACGAGCTATCTGTGGCTTCTTATCTGCTGGGGGAGCCTGCCCGCCTGTGCAGGAGCCGTACGGTCGATGTGGAGGGAATTGCTGATGCCCAGATTGTGATCGAAGCCGAGATCTTGCCCTATGTCCGGGAGCCTGAGGGGCCATTCGGTGAAGTCAGTGGTTACTATGCCGCACAGGAGGACCGCTGGGTTGTCAGCGTGAAAGCCATCACCATGCAGATGGACCCGATCCTCCATCTGCTCCATCCGGGTCGCGAGGTCTGGAATGGTCAGGGACTGGGCCTGGAGGCAAATCTCTTCCGAACAATCAGCAAGCAGGTGAAGGGACTGAAGAAGGTCTACATGACCCATGGCGGCAGCCATTATCATGTTGTGCTCCAGATGGACCCGCCTAGCAACGGCATGGCCAAAAACGCCATCTGTGCTGCGTTTGCGGCATTCTCTGATCTGCAGATGGTCACCGTCGTCAACAGTGACGTGAATATCTACGATGCGGAGGATGTGGAGCGCGCTATGGTGACCCGCTGCGACCCTGCCCGTGATATTGTCATCATTCCCGGCGCCTTTGGCCACGAGCTGAACCCCGTGGTCCACGACAATATGGCCGCAAAAATGGGATTCGACTGCACCTATCCCGTCCCCAAGCCGGCCTCCTATAACCGTGTCTCCTTTGCGGAGGTGAACATAGCCGACTACGAGGTCATCTGAGGCTCTGTATTGCCATGACAAAGAGTATCCCCACGGCAGGTTGTCTGACCACCGTGGGGATACTCTGTACCTGGCATCTGGATACTGGCTGGTAGAATAAACGCCTAAAACAAATGACCTCAGAAAGGACCAGCACAACATGGAAAACAGATCGCCGCGGATCTCTGATGGTTGGATAGCCCGAACCTACAGTGCTGCTATTAGAAAATTGAGCAAGGGCTGTCCGCCTCCAAACGGCAAAACTGGTTTGCAAAACAGTTGCGGATACATAATTTAGGTAATATCACGGGTATGTGATGCTTTGATAAAGGATGAGAAAAGACCATCAGCGATGCAATTCCCAAAATCGATTCAACACTGATCTGAGGGAAGCTCGAACATCCGGTTGAGATTCAATCCTTTTTGATCGGAAAAGCGCCAAAATTCAGGTGGGGGGTGTTGCACATCATATTCCGTCATGGCTAACATCTCCGGGGAGGGGGGCTTGTGAGCAGAATTGAGGATGAGAACAGAAAATCACCGGAATTAGCAATCTGCAGAAAAATACACTGGGTCAAGTCTCACCTAACTTTCTGAGAAGGCCCCCGGAATACCCGGAATTTTTCTGGCAGGGGGCTGGTAAACACAGCGGCCCATTGGGACTGCCCTGTTTCCGGGGAGGATATCCGTATGACCATGTACAATGACCACATTAAATCCCTGGGACTGGGTAAGCCTCCCGGCGTCGTTACGGTCGAAAACATTCAGGCATGACAAGTATCCCATCCAAGTACAGTGCGTCTCAGAACATAGAGCACCTGAAGGGGGAAAGCAGTTTGATGATATTTTGATTGACATGTGAACCTAACAGATATAAGTATGGAAATCGGCGCTTTTGTACCAGCGGATGTTGTGTGGATACAGTAGAATGGAACAAGAGCAGATATCAGAGTATATCCGCACCCGGTCGGCGTTGGGTCAGATGGGAGAGCAGATAGAATTGAAGGAAGTTATTGGCCTATTTACGGGTTGTCGGGACAAGACAGCGCAAAAGAAGTCCTTTAAAAGGGCAGCCCAAGAGAGGAATACAGCCGGCAAAACCTTCAGAGAGCTGTATGCTTTGGCCGAAGCAGGCGCTTATAAGGCCTGTTCAAGCCTCTGGCCTAGCCGGAGGGGTAACTATGACAGATTGATTGACCAGAGCTGCACAGTCAGCCGGTTCTCCAGTAAGCATCTCCAACCCATGAGCCAGGGTTGGGAGAATCGCTTCCAGATTTTCCTTGGCGGCTTTGGGAGAGCCGGGGAGATTTACGATGAGAGTCCCACCCCGGATACCCGCTTGGGCCCGGGAGAGCATACTCCGGGGAGTAATCTGTATAGAGAAATGCCGCATGGCTTCCGGAATTCCCGGTGTCAGCCGCTGGCATACGGCAATGGTGGCCTCCGGCGTCATGTCCCGAGGAGAGAAACCCGTGCCGCCGGTGGTAATGATGAGATCCACCGGCTGTTCGTCGCAATAGGACCGCAGGGCGGCCTCAATACGCACCTGCTCATCCGGTACTACCAGGGTGGTTCGGACATCGTATCCGGCGGTTTGCAGCAGTTCCACTACAAGGGGACCGCTTGTATCCGGGCGCTCACCCCGGAAGCTGCGGTCGCTGACGGTGATGACAGCGGCTTTGAACATATGAGATCGCTCCTTTACAATCTTGGATCAGTAAATATCTGCCGGTCGCAGCAACACCACAGTGGAGGACACGTCAGAACCGGTCAATACCACGTCCCTCTGGGAATGGGCAAGAGAAGGGCAGTATCGAAGGGGATCAGGGGGCGGCCATAGCCATGGCACATACCCGGCTGCGGCTGCGGTAAACTTCCCACCGGTTGAGGGAGACCCGTACCGCTGAGCCGGAAAAGGCGGAGAGGGCGTCCGCCGGTTCCGGCTCCACCGGCTACCCCCTGGAGAACCGGCCCGGCCGTGGATGTGTCACGACCTCCGACGCCATCCGGTGGAGCAGTTTCTCCGCTGTGGCTGGGCGGCGTGGCCTCTTTCGGACTGCCAAAGTTGGCGTTTGGCCGCACCGTCAAAAGGCTCTGTTGCTGAAAACATAACCTACCCGCCGCTGGGATGGCAGAATGCAGCAGGCCGTATTGTCAAAAAGGGGGATACCGGACAGACTAATCTGTTCCTCGTCCGGTGACAGGAACCTGGCAATCCGCCTCGCGGACTTTCCGCAGCCGGAAGCACCCGGTAGGGACGGCGTCTTGCTTTCTGCGCCGTACTGGGACTCCAGGTGGAAGGAACCAGAGAGGGGCCGGATACCCGCATGCGGCATGAGGCCTGCACCCTTTCCTGTTTTTCTTTTGATGACGCTCCAATAGATTTACCGCCAACAATAGGATGTGGAGATAGCGGGGATGCGCAGCGAGCTGCAAAAAGGATGCCAGTCCATATGTGGGAGCTTTTGAGAGAAAAAATCCGGGAAAACCGGGGAACGGACTCAATCCTGTCCGTTCCCCGGTTATGGCGCAGGCCTGCTTTTCACAGATCAGACCAGAGGAGAGAAGCCCACTGCCTCATCCGTGGAGAGGAAGTCCAGAAACGCCTTGGCAGCTTCGGGATTGGCGGAGTTCTTCATCACGGCGGCGGGATAGATGACCTGTCCGCACATATCGGCAGTGGCCTTATCCACCACTGTCAGTCCGGCGGAGAACGCATCGGTAGCGTAGATGATGCCGCAGTCCACGGCAGCTTCGCTGACCTGGGTGGTGACCTCCTTGACATTGGAGCCGTAGGTCAGGTGGGTGGCAACAGCAGCCTCGTCAATTCTGTAGTAAGAGAAGATCTTCTGGGTGTACTGTCCTACCGGAACGTCGCTGTTGCCCATGGCCAGCATGATTTCACCGCTTTTGAGCAGTTCCGCAAGCTGATCGAAGGTTTCGACGCCCTTGGGATTCTCCTCAGGAACAGCCAGAATCACTTTGTTTTCCAGCAGGTTCAGACGTGTGGCGCTGTCCACGAAGTCAAGGCCCTCGCTGTTTTCCTCACCACCCTGGGCATCCAGTTGATTCATCTGCTTGGGGGCGGCAGAGATGAAAACATCACAGTCGGCCCCCTCCTGAATCTGGGTTTTCAGGGTGCCGGAGGAATCATAGGTGGGCACGATGGTGATGCTTTCATTAACGGCCTCATAGGCTGCAATAGCTTGATTCAGGGATTCCTGCAAAGAGGCGGCGGCAAAAACAATGAGATTTACAGGTTCCGCAGTATCCTGAGTTTCAGTATCAGGGGCGTTATTTGTCTCATCAGTGCTGCTGCCGCAGGCTGTGAGGGACAGGACCATTGCTAAGACCAGCGGCAACCACAAGGTTCTTTTCATGTGGAATCTTCCTTTTCTGATTATTAATTAATGTGTTCTCTTTGCCAATACAGGGGTGGCGCATATCGCATAGGATTTATTTGCCAAAAGGGCACGCGGGCCAGTGGCAAGACTCGCACCCAAGGCACAGCCCACCCTCTCCCAGGGCGGCGATCTGCTGTCGGGTCACCGGTACATCCGCCGCCACAAAGGGCAAGACAAGATCAAAGATGGTGGCTCCGGCGTACATGACGCAGCCGGGCAGACCCATGACTGGGGTGCCGTCCCCGTAATAGCCCAGCAGGAACATGGCGCCGGGCAGCACCGGGGCACCGTAGGCGACGATTTTTGCCCCGCTTGCCTGAATGCCGCCGGGGGTGTTGTCATCTGGGTCCACGCTCATACCGCCGGTGCAGAGGATTACATCGGCTCCGGTGCCCCGGGCCTCCCTTACAGCGCTCGCCACATTCTCCACCCCGTCGCCGGAGTAGGCGACAGAAATGGCCCCGATGCCGTAGGCGGCAAGCTTTTCCTTGACGACAGGAGTAAAGGTATCCTGAATGAGGCCCTTTTTCACCTCGCTGCCAGTTGAAACAATTGCGGCGGTGCGCCGTACCCAGGGCTTCAGCTCCAGCAGGGGAGCGTCCCCGGCAGCTGCTTCCGCGGCCTGGAGCGTTTTCTCCGGGATAATGAGGGGAATCACCCGCATACCAGCCAGCTTGTCGCCCTTCTGGACGGCGGTGCCGCCTTTCCGGGTGGCGATCATGATGTCCCCCACATCGTTGACGGCCATGAGCGATCCCGAGTTCACCAGAAACAATCCATCGCAGGCGGCTTTCAGCTCGACCTTGCCCTCTTTCACCTCGCTGCGATCCATGTTCGCATTGGCACACAGGGCATACAGCCGCTCAGCGGCATCGTTTTCATGAAGCGTTCCGGGCGTCATTTCCCAGACGTACAAGTGCTCCTTGCCCATAGAGAGGAGTACGGGGATATCTGCCTGCATTACCACATGGCCCTTGCGGAACCGGGCGTCCTTATACTGGCCCTTGATGATCTGGGTGAGGTCGTGGCAGAGCACATGGCCCACGGCCTCCTCTGTTTTAATGAGTTTCATGCTCTATCTCCAAAACTTCAATTGCGTCTCCGGCCCGGACGGCACCCTCTTTCACCACCACGGCAAAGATCCCTTCCGTAGGCATGACACACCTGCCGACGGCTTTTTTGATGGCGCAGTCACTGTGGCACTCCTTTCCGATCTGGGTCACCTCTATCTCGGTCTCACCGATGCGCAGGTGAGTACCCACAGGCAGGCTTTTCAGGTCTATGCCCCGGGTGTTGATGTTTTCCGCAAATACTCCGGCGTCCAGGGGGATGGGGCAGACGGAACGCATGGTGTCCACGCTTTCCTCTGCCAGGAGGGAGATCTGCCGGTGCCAGTCCCCGGTGTGGGCGTCACCTATGATACCATGACGCAGCTTCAACCGAATTTCCGGGACGGGGTGCTTGATAGTCCCTTTCTTTTCGCTGATATTGACGGATACAACAGCGGCCAAGCGGCTCACTCCTTCATTTTATAGTCTCCGCTTTTGCCGCCGGACTTTTCCAGCAAGCGGATATCGGTAATACGCATGTCCTTCTGAACGGCTTTGCACATATCGTAGATGGTTAATGCCGCGGCCGAAACCGCAGTAAGTGCCTCCATCTCCACGCCAGTGGTGCCGGTGCAAGTGACGGTGGCCTGGATTTCCACCATACAGGGCTCCTCTGACAGAGCAAAGGTGATGTCGATGCCGGTGAGGGGCAGAGGGTGGCACATGGGGATCAGCTCCCAAGTGCACTTGGCGGCCTGGATGCCCGCAACCTGAGCTACTGCCAGCACGTCACCTTTTTTTATGGTGCCGTTCTTGATATGGGCCAGAGTCTCCGGAGCCATATAAATTCCGCCGGTAGCCACCGCTCGCCGGCGGGTCGCGGTCTTGTCCGTCACATTCACCATCCTCGCCCGACCGTCTCTGTTAAAATGAGTCAGTTCATGCACAGTTCAGCCTCCGATCTGATTCATATTCCGCGGGGTGTCGCTCTTCCGCTCTGAAAGGTGATGGCGCTGCGGCTTGTGGGCGATGCCCTGCCGGATGGCGTTTTGCAGCTGCCAGCCGTGGAGGCCTCGCAGATCGATCTCCTCCCGGCTGTGGAGACACCCTTTCAGCTTGCCATCCGCCGTCACCCGGATCCGGCGGCAATCAGCACAGAAGTCGTGACTCATCGGGGAGATCAGGCCCACGGCACCTTTGGCCCCTGGAATGCGATATCGTCGGGCCACACCTTGTGCCGGAACAGGCCGCAGTTCCGGGCAGCGCTTGAGAACGGCAGTGTCTGGCAGGAAACAGCGCTTGTCCCAGTTTGCACAGGGACCCATGGGCATCAACTCGATAAAGCGCACCTCCCAGGGATGGAGCTTTGTGAGACCGACAAAATCCAAAATCTCATCGTCGTTGAAACCGCCAATCAGCACGGTATTGATCTTTAGATTGGTAAATCCCGCCTGCTGGGCAGCCGCAAGCCCCTCAATCGCCTGCTCTAGCGTTCCCATACGGGTGATCTGGGTGAACCGTTCCGGCCGCAGGGTATCCAAGCTGATGTTCAGTCGATCCACCCCAGCCTCCCGCAGGGGTGCCGCCAGTTCCGGAAGAAGCGAGCCATTGGTGGTGAGACACAGCTCTTGAAGGTTTGGGATGGCCCGCAGCCGCCGGCACAGTTCCACGATTCCACGCCGCATCAGAGGCTCCCCTCCAGTCAGCCGGATCTTTGTAACTCCCAGAGCTACAGCGCCACGAGCCACGGCTTCAAGCTCTTCTAAGGAGAGCATCTCCCGGCGGCTTCGCCGGTGCACCCTATTCTCGGGCATACAGTACCGGCAGCGATAGTTGCAAAGGTCCGTGACACTCAGGCGCAAATAGTCGATATTTCGTCCGCAGCCGTCAATCATCGCGGCCCCCTTTCTCCAGCAGAGCGTTATACGCCTGCGGTGTATTGATGTTCAAAAATAAAGTATCCGGAAATCGGCCCGCCGTTTCAAACGGGATCGCGCACAGTTCAGACAGCAGTGCCATCACACGCAAATCTCCAGACTGAAGATGCTGCTCCAGTATGGGCAGCGCTGTACGGGCATAGATGCCGCACAGAGGATGTACCTGTCCGGAACCGTCCACGCAGATCATGGCGTCTGCCTCTGGCGGAAAGGCCGCCAACATGGCAGAGGCCACTTCCTGGGTGAAGCGTGGCATATCGCAGGTCACACAGAACAACCAGTCCTTTTGTATCTGCTGAAAGACGGCGTGAAGTCCGGCCAAAGGGCCAGAGCTGGGATAGATGTCAGGAATGGTCTTCCCGGGAAATCCGTTTCCCAAGGCGGGGTCATTGGCGGAGAGCCAGCGTTCGGGGAAAACCGCCAACTCCCTTGCAATGTGCGCCAGCATGGTTCCGTCCTCCAGGGGCAGCAACGCCTTGCAACGGCCCATGCGGCGAGACTGGCCGCCCGCCAGAACCACGGCAGCGCAGGAATCAGGAGACAACATTACACGTACCTCACAGCCACAGGATCCGGACCGGATCGCCGGGGCGGATGGCCCCACTGCCAGCGGGCACATCGATCAGGCAATTGCAGCCGATCATGCTGCGCATCTGCCCGTTGGACTGTGCTGCCGGGGGATATACCCGCCCCTGCTTGCAGAAGGCTCGGAGGAACCGTCGGCTGGGACTGGCCTTGTCGAAGCCCTGTGCCGCGATGGCGGTATCCGCCCGCAGGAGCGGTTCCGGATCCCCCGTCATCTCGGCCAGCATGGGCCGCAGTAACAGTTCAAAGGGTACTACAGCCGAGAAGGGGTTGCCGGACAGCCCCAGCAAGCGGGCATTCCCCAGAACTGCAAACAACGTGGGCATTCCGGGTTTTATATCTATGCCATGAAAGATCACCTCTGCACCGGCGGCTTTGACGGCCTGTTCCAGCAAATCCTTCTCTCCTACGGACACGCCGCCGGTGGTCAGAATAAGATCCACCTCCCCGGCGTAGCGGCGCAGAGCTGCCGATAGTGCCGTCAGATCATCTTCCTGGGTCAGGGCGGCTACAGTCTCCACTCCCAGTTGATGTAGCCGGGCTGAGAGATAGGCGGTGTTGGAGTCATAGATCTTCCCTGCGGGCAGCACTGTCCCTGGCTGACGGACTTCGTCGCCGGTGGTCAGTATGACTGCCCTGGCTCGTCGCCGGACCCGAAGCTGAGTAAATCCTGCCCCGGCTGCCACTGCCACGGACGCGGCGTCCACACGGTTTTCCCGTCGTAGCAATAGCGCGTCTGTGCCATACTCTTCTCCCCGATAGCAGATGTTCTTACCAGATGCCACTGGCCGGAAGATCTGAACAATCTCCACGCCCAAATCTGTGTCTTCCTGTCGGATGACAGCGTCCGCCCCTGACGGGATCATACAGCCAGTCATCAGGCGCACTGCCTGGCCCCGCTTCACACCGACCCGGGCGGGCATTCCGGCCCAGAGCTTATCCACTACCTGAAGTTTGACAGGGGTATCCGGAGTGGCGGATGCAACATCTGCCGCTACTACGGCGTAGCCGTCCAGCGGGGAGCGGTCGAAGGGCGGCTGAGGAAAGGCGCTGCGGATATCACTGGTCAGGCGGCGGCCTACCGACTCTGCTAAGGGGACATATTCTTCGTTCAGTACCGGCGCATACCGCACAACCAGGTTCAGCGCCTCCTCAAGTGTAATGGACATATGGTCAGGTTCCTTTCTGCTGTCTCTGTAAATCCAAAGGGAAGGTTGATATGAGTTTCGGCCCATCTAACGGGAACACAAGGCAAGCCGCATTCATGGTTTCTCTGAATCTTTCTGATAAGCTGCAATTGTTGGGAACGGTTAAGAGGGATTGGCCAGCCGCCTGTCGGGGGAATCTGTTCAAAAGATGCGGATGACACGGCCATCCAGCGGCAAGCGATTCAAAAGGGAGCGAGGACTGGGGGAGGCGAGGTGGGTTAAAAGCACCCCGGGCATCAAATAAAGGGGACTGCTGAATGCCGGAACTGGCGCGCTGGAACAGCAGATTTAAGATGCTTTCAGAAAGAATGGACATAGGCGGCCTCTTTTTACGTGGTCAGGGCTCCTGTTTGCAGAAGCTGTAGTAGATAATCTGCAAGAGGCCGGGGGTCCTGCGATGAAAAAACAGGACAGGGGGCCGGGGATGGGTAATCTCCCACAATGGCAAGGCAATCCTTGAGCGGAATGGAAAGCCCGTTGCCGGATGCAGCCCGGTAAATGGCAATTTTAGGGAAATGTTCGTGTTTGTAACCCTCTGTTAGGATCAGGTCAACATTGTGGATTTGCGTAATGATGGCAGACAAATCGAAGGAAGAATACTGAAAAAGGGCGAACTGCCGCTTGGATGCAACTGCCACAATGTCTGCACCGGCCTGGGCGAAACGCCAGGAGTCCTTTCCTTCTATATCAGCCTGAAAGTCGTGGGCATCATGCTTGATGACGGCAATCCGCAGACCAGCGCTCTTCAGGCAGGGGATCAGCTTCTCAAGATATGTGGTTTTTCCTGTGTTGGAGTAAGCGGTGAAAGTTAAAACCGGAATCCCCATGAAAGATACCTCCTAAAAAGCGTGCTTTGTCGAAAGAACAAAGCACGCTTTTTAAACTTTGCAGAAGGCACTCTCCGGCAAAGTCCCAGCAGAGCTTCCTTTTCGACAATGGAAAGCGCCCTTGTTTCCAAAGACACTCGGCAGCGTGCAGAATAACGCTGCGGCTGCGGCTTCGTAGAAGTTCCTTAGATGCCGCAGCTCGAAAGCTGTGAAAGGATATGAGTGCCGGAGCACGGTCACTGCAGATAGGCACTGTTTGAAGGAAAAACCATTAAGCTGCTTTGCGTTACAGGGATTTGAGCATTTGTCGGATTAATTTGTCCGCAATCGCCACAGAGGAAATCCGCAGATTCTCCTGGGGGGAATGTGGGCAATTCAGTTCAGGGCCATAGGAAATAGCATCTGTAAAGCCGAAATGCTCCATAAGAATTCCGCACTCCAGACCGCCATGAAGAACCCGAAAAGAAGGTGTGGATCCAGTAATCGACTGGTAGGTCTGCATGGCAAGGCTGCGGATGGGAGATTCCTGCCGGAAGTTCCAGCCTGGATAAAAATCGTGTTCAGACATTTGTGCGCCGAAGCATTCCGCCAAGGTGTGCAACTGGGGAAGGAGCCAGTGGGACAGATGGGAAGGGATTGAACTGCGGATGCTGCATCGTACAACCAATTGATCTCCTTCGATACAACAGGAACCGATGTTTATGGAGGTCACCGTCAGATCCAGGGAATGATCTCTTGACAGTACGCCAAAGGGGAGCAGCAATAGGAACTGGCGGGCGTGGGTGGAGGCTTCTGATGTCATCATGTGGGAGCTGGAGGTGGTGGAAACAAGAAGTTTTAATCCGGGATCTGTGGTATGGTACTCTCTTTGCAGCATGGTCTGCAGCCGAGCAATTTGGCTGTACAGAGCGGCTTCCTGTTGACAGCATACGATGGCATATGCGTCTCGGGCAATGGCGTTGTCTTTACCACCGCCTCCCATAGACACCAGCCGCCACGGAATGGAAAGGCTGTTCAAAACCCGGGCAAGAATCTGATTTGCGTTTGCACGGCCGAGATGGATCTCCGCTCCGGAATGCCCACCCAAGAGACCGCATACATCAATTCGGAAACAAGGCATAGAGGTCTCTTCCCACTGCGCGGGCAGGAAGAAATCCACCCGCCCCCCGCCAGCGGCACCAGAAATAAAAACGCCTTCCCAACCACTATCAAGATTGATTAATGTCTTGGAGGTGAATTTTCGGCCGGATTCTACAAGACTCCAGGCACCCTTCATACCAGCTTCCTCACTGGAAGTAAATAGGATTTCGAGCGGCGGATGCTCTGCCGCGGGGTCTGCCAGGATCGCCATAATAAGGGCGAGCCCAATTCCGTTATCTGCACCAAGGGTGGTTCCGTCGGCACAGAGATAGTCGTCCCGGACTTGTATGGAAATGGGATCCTTTGTGAAATCGTGCTTGGATTCTGCCGTTTTTTCACAGACCATATCCAGATGCGCCTGCAGGCAGATGGATGGATGGTTTTCTTTTTCAGGAGAACCGGGTTTTTTGATTATTACATTATTGGCGGCGTCCTTTTCTGACCAAAGGCCTTTCTCTTTGGCCCAGGCAACGATGTGCGATGCGATAGCCGCTTCATTCCCGGAGCCTCTCGGGATTTTAGAAATTTCGGAAAAAATGTCAAAGACAGCACGCGGTTCCAAATCAATCGACATAGTGACACTCCTCAGAAACAATTTTCAGATATCGAAATACTTAAGCAAAATAGGTGCCAATATTAATACTCAATAAAAATGATCTCCAACAATCTCCAAACAACTGCAAAAAAACAGACGCCAATTCTAAAAGCAACCAGCAGTTTAAAAAGAGACGGTGGAAAGGCCGCTTGAAAAGATATTAATATTGGCATGTTTTTTGCTGAATCTTATTTGAGACACCGAATATATGCGCTTGGATGCAGTTGAGGGGTCATGGGAAAGCAATTTCCAAAATCAAAGAAAAGGGAGAGAACATAATATGATAACAACTGGTGTAGGTTTTCTGGCATTCATCACATTTTACACAGCCCTGTTCCTCTGGGCAGCAAAAAAATATCCTTTGAAGTTGTATAAGGTATTTCCTCCAATTTTGATTATCTATGTAGTCACCATGATTCTGTTTACCTGCGGAGCGTGGACGATGACAGAGAGCGTTACCGCAACCAAAACAGCTTTGGTAAACAACATGGTTCCAGCTATGGTATTTTTGATGTGTTTGAACTGCAATGTAAAACGAATCCTTAAACTGGGGCCCAAGCTGATTCTGACATTTTTCTGCGCTACCATTACCATCTGTGCGGGTTTTGTGGTTTCCTATGTAATTTTTGGCCGTGCGCTTGGCAGCCCGGCTGCCGAATTTGGCGCCGTGTGTGCTTCCTGGATCGGTGGTATACAGAACTTTCTGGCAGTTAAGCAATCCTTGAATGTCCCAGATTCAGTAATGTCTAACATCATTCTGATGATCAACATCAATTACTCCTTCTGGATTATGATTCTGGTAGCGATGTCTTCTCTGGCTCCCCGATTCAATAAGTGGACCGAAGCTGATGTCGAAGAGATTCACCAGATTTCCCGAAATCTGGACGAAAGCGAGCAGACGGAGAACAAAAAAGTCGACCACCTGGCTGTTTTGATGGTGATCGGCATCAGCCTGATGGTGGTCGCGTTGAGCCGTTTTGTGGCGCAAAAGATGCCTACGGTCGCTTTTATCAACGCAAGTGTCTGGGAGTACATTTTCGTCAGCATCATCGGTCTGACTCTGGGTGTAACAAAGCTGGGCAAACTGAATGGAGCGGATCTGGTATCCAACGTAATGCTGACCCTGGTCATGACTCTGCTGGCCACAGAACTCAATATCCTACAGATCGCGGACGCATGGCTGTATATTGTTGCGGGCGCTGTAGTGCTGATTGTGCACGGGGCTCTGTATGTCCTGCTGGCAAAGCTGTTCAGGCTGGATCTGCACAGCTGTGGCACGGCATCCATCGCAAATGTTGGAGGCCATTCCTCCGCGCCCATTGTTGCGGCAACTTACCATCGTTCTTATGTTTCCATTTCCGTCATCATGTCCACAGTGGGCTGCGTGGCCGGTACGTTTATTGGTCTGCTGCTCTCTCAGTTGTTGGCTGCACTGTAACAGGAACCGCCATGCACGAAGAAGAAAGGATCATCGGGGTCCGCTGCGCCCAGCGCTTGGCCGAGGAGGCAATCTTCCGGCTGGAGGCAGCACTGCGGCCGGATATGACGGAAAAGCAGGCTTCAGCCTGTTTTCGAAAAATCTGCATGGAGATACCAGGCGTGGAGAAGGCGCTGACGGATATGGTCATCTCGGGCCCGAACAGCGCGGGGTATCATAACTTTTCTTCCGATCGTGTTCTGGGCACTGGATCGCTGATTCTGATTGACTTCAGCATTATAGTCAATGGGTGGTACAGCGATATGACCCGCATGTTTTCCTTTGGAGATCCGGAAGATGAGGCGCGGCGAATCTGTGGGATCGTCGCTGCGGCCAAGGCACAGGCCGTAGCTGCGGCCTATCCGGGTGTGGCGGCTTCGCACCTGCATATGACAGCTGCATCCAGGATAGCAGAAAACGGATACGGCCCGTTTTTTCCCCACGGCCTCGGCCACAGCATCGGCCGTGAAATGCATGAGGATCCCCGCCTCAACGCGGAGAGCCAGGCCCTGCTTGTGCCCGGCAGCGTTTTCTCTATTGAGCCGGGAATTTACCTTCCCGGCCGGTTTGGGGCGCGGTTGGAAGACCTGTACTACATGAGTGAAAACGGTATTGTTTGTCTGAACCAGAGCGAAGTAGTTCTGAAAATTCTGCCAGCCTGAAATAAATATTAAGGAGTGTAGATTATGAAGCATCAGATCGAAGCGGTGTATGAAGTTCTTGAGCGGTATATGGAAGGGACTTATACCGCGGACATTCCCATGCTGGAAAGCGTTTTCCATCAGGAGGCCCGGATGACCGGATACCTTGGCGACCAACTTATTATGGGTACGCCGGCGCCATTTCTTGAAGATATGGCCTCCCAGGCGTCCATGAAAGAACAGGGACAGGAGTACCGCGCCGACATCCGCAACGTTGAAGTAAACGGCAATGTTGCGTCGGCCACTGTTCATGAAAGAGGCTTCCGCGGCTCAGCGGAGTTGGTGGATCATTTTCATCTGCTTTGTGAAAACGGGGTGTGGAAGATCATTTCCAAGACATTTACCACCGTTTGAGGGGTGTCCATGACGCGGACCGTCTTCATGATTTAGGAGGGGTTTATGAAACGATTAGCCATCGTCGGCTTTGGCGGCGCCGGGTATAATGCCGCAAAAGCGGCGCGAAGTGTGTCTCCGGATGCGGAGATTGATGTTTACACGGACACTGACGTCGGCCCATATAATCCGATGCTGACAACTTATTATGTAAAAAACGCCTTTGCGTATGATACCCTGTTCCCCTTTGGAGCTTTAGAGGAAATCGCACAGAGCCTGCGGCTGAATATCCACACTGGCTGTCCGGTTACCGGATTGCTGGCGCAGGAACGGGCGGTTGAGCTGGCAAACGGAACCCGTCGGCGGTATGACAGTATTCTGCTTAGTACCGGAGCTTCTGCGCTAATGCCGCCGATCCCCGGCATCGACCTTCCGGGGGTGCTGAAAATGCGGACGGCCGCGGATGCCCGCCTGCTGAAAGAACGCATTGAAACGGGCGGCCTGAAGGATGCGCTGGTGGTGGGCGCATCCTGGGTGGGGATCAAAGTGATCGAAGACTTTTACGAAAAGGGCATTGCCTGCACGCTGGTGGACGGCGCCAAATGGATCTTTCCGGTGGCGGCTTTTCGGGAGACTGCCCAGAGGATTCAGGCGGATTTGGACCGCAAGAGTGTCCGGCAGGCCTACGGACAGATGCTGGAGCGGATTGAGCGGGAACCGGATGGCCGGCTGGCGGCCTGCATGAAGGGCGGAGAGCGTTTTAGTGCAGATACCGTGGTGGTTTGTATCGGCATCCGTCCCAATGTCGGATTCCTGAAAGGCAGCGGCTTGGAGATCGGCCGGGCCGTCCGGGTAGATCGAAAGCAGCAGACAAATATCCCGGGCATCTATGCGGCCGGCGACTGCTGCGAAGGTTTTGAAATGCAGTCTGGGACCTACAAGCATGTGGGCGTCTGGGCAAACGCACAGAATCAGGGCAGAGTGGCCGGCATCAACATGGCCGGCGGAAATGAAGAATTCAGCAGCAATCTGCTGCTGAATCTGGCGCACTACCTGCATGTGGATTTTTTGAGCATTGGCGATATCACCACATGCTGCCCGGGCGACGAGGTCTACGAGTATGAGGACGATTACTATTACATCCGCGGCGTCAAAAAGGGCAAGGACATCAAATGCATCAACATATTTGGACCGCCGGAGAGCAACGGGATCCTGCGCAGCGGATTTGTAAAGTCCCTGCAGCACGAACAGACCTTCAGCGACTACGGAGTTGCTGCGCTTCAAGCTGCGGGCTATCCGGATAGTTTCATCAAGTTCTTGGGAGGTAGCGATCATGACTGAAAAGGAAAAGCTGCTGAAAGCAAAGATCCCCTGTGCGGAAACCGGCATCGAGGTCAAAAAGAGCATCTGCGATATCTGCAGCCCCACCTGCCACTGCGGTCTGGATGTTTGTGTAAAGGATGGGGAAGTCATCAAGATTGAGGGGTCCAAAGATCACCCTCATAGTCAGGGGGCCTTGTGCCCCAAGGGGGCCGCCAACCGGCAGTATCTTTATCGGGAGGACCGGCTCCACACCCCCATGAAACGGGTCGGCCCCAAAGGCAGCGGCCGGTTCGCCGAGATTACGTGGGAAGAGGCCTATGCAGAAATCGCAAAGAACCTGAACAAGATCAAGGCGGAGAGTGGTGCCGATTCGGTGGCGTTTGTGTCGGGGTTCTCCAAGTGGTATCGCCCCATTTTCAAAAGATTCGCCTATGCCTTCGGTTCGATCAACTATGCTACAGAATCCAGCTGCTGCTTTGATTCCATGGTGATGGCCTGGAAAACCACGACCGGTATGTTTTCCGTGCCGGATGTGGCGCATGCAAAGGTGTTTCTGGGATGGGCGCTGAACCCCTACTACTCCAATCATCTGACCGCCCGTGATGTCCAGATGTACAAAGAGCACGGTGGCAAGGTGATTATTGTGGATCCCCGCGTGACGCCCGCAGTAGATAAACTGGCCGACATCCATCTGCAGCTGCGTCCCGGAACGGACGGTGCCCTTGCCTTGGGAATGGCAAAAATCATCATTGAAAACGGCTGGCAGGATCAAGAGTTTATTGACAAACATACATATGGATACGAGGATTACGCCGCCTATGTCAAACAGTGGGACCTGGAAAAAGTAGCGCGGATCACCGGACTGAACCCCGACGATATCTATCGCGCCACGGAGATGTTCGCCACCAACAAACCTGCCGCTATCCAGCAGAGCGCGTCTCCGGTATCTCACCATATCAACGGGTATCAGAACTACCGGGCACTGATCGCTTTGGCAGGCCTGACCGGCAACTACGACTGTCCGGGCGGATGCTTCCCCATGCCGCCTACCTACACGATTCAAAGCGCCGGTTTCCCCACCCTGGAAGAAGAGTTCGCGGATGAGGTCAAGCCGGAGAGTGCGCGGCCTCGCATCAGCCAGGGCCATTATCCTGTATGGGATATGTTCATGGACGAGTTTCAGATGATGGATATGACCGAGCAGATCATGACGGGGAAGCCCTATCCCATTCGAGGTGTATTTGCGCTGGGACTGAACGACAGAATGTTCCCCGAGAGCGGCAAAACGCGCGAAGCGTTGAAAAAACTGGATTTCCTGGTGGCCTCCGATCTGTTCCTGACAGAAGTGGTGAAGCTGGCGGACATCGTCCTGCCTGCTTGCACTTCCATGGAGCGCGGAGAATACAAGGTCTATCCCGGCGGTTTCTCCATGTTTACAAAGCCTGCGATTCAGCCGATTTACAATTCAAAAAGTGATGTGGACATGCTGTGCGAGCTGGCGGCATACATGGATCTGGATCCGATGCTGAGTAAGGGCTATGAGGCTTGTGTGGACTGGATAATCAAACCCACCGGATTAACGGTGGAGGAACTGAAGAAGCACGATACACCCATTATGACGCCCAGTGCGAGACCGCCCGTGTTCGGCAGCATGCGGGAGAACGGATTTTTGACGCCTACAGGAAAGTTTGAATTTAAATCATCCCGCATTGAGAAATTGCCCGAAAGCCTCGGGTTTGACGCCTTGCCTACGTTTAAGGAGCCGCTGGCCGACGAGGAGGAGACATATGAATATCAACTGATGACCGGTGCCCGGATGAGCTATACAGTACACTCCCGTGTCCACGAGGTGCCGTGGCTGCGCAGCTTCCGCAGACAGCCCATGATCGACATCAATATTCATGATGCAGAGCGTCTGGGCATCCAAAGGGGCGATTTGGTGGAGCTGTATAACAAATACGGAAGCGTCCGTGCGCTGGCAAACCCCACAGACTGTATCCTGCCCGGAAACCTTCAGCTGTGTCACGGTTATAAGGAAGCCAACGCCAATGACCTCATCGGCGCAAAACACCTGGATCCCTATACGGGATTCCCCGGCTACAAAAGCGCCGGCTGCAACATGAGAAAGGTGCAAAAGGAGAATTGACATGAAAATGATTTTTGACCTTGACATGGATAGGTGCTGTGCCTGCGGGGCCTGTGCGGTTGCGTGCATGGATCAGAATGATATTGAGATCACAGAGGAGCACCCCCTGCGCAAGGTGTTTGCGATGGAGGGAACCAACGGGCATGCCTACATCTCCGTGGCCTGCATGCACTGCGAGGATGCTCCCTGCATTGCTGCCTGCCCTGTGGGGTGTCTCAGCAAGGATGAGCGGGGACTTACTGTCTACGACAGCACCAGCTGCATCGGCTGCCACAGCTGCGCAATGGCGTGTCCCTTCGGCGCCCCGACCTACAATCGTTTCGGGAAAATGCAAAAGTGCGACGGGTGCGCGGAGCGCCTGTCCCATGGCTTGGAGCCGGCCTGTGTCCGCACCTGCTCTCTGGGCGCGTTGAAGGTCTATACGGAAGAAGAATATGCCAAGGTTCACACAGAGCGTTCTCTGCGCAAGATTGCAGAGAAACTGGTTTGAGAGTACAGAACACAGATAGGAGGACATCATGGACAATCAGACAATGGTCAACGAGATGATCGCCAAAGGCCGTAAGGCGCTGGCGGAGCTGGAATCCTACTCCCAGGAACAGATCGATGAATTGTGCCGCATCTGCTGCGAGGCCTTTGCGGCACATGCAGAGGAACTGGCCAGAGAGGCAGTGGAGGAGACAGGTCTTGGAAACGTGCCGGATAAGATCATGAAAAACACCGGCTCTCCTGACGGCGTGTGGTATGCCATCAAGGGGAAAAAATCTGTGGGCGTCATCGGACATGATGAGCGCCGCCACCTGACCTTTGTGGCCCATCCCAAGGGCATTATCTCCTGCGTGATCCCCACCACCAATCCCAACATCACCATCCTGTTCAACGGCGTGTATGCTCTCAAGGGCCGCAATGTCATCCTCTGCGCTCCCCATCCCCGGGCCAAGCGGTCCACGGTCCATACCTGTCAGATCTTCAACGAGGCCCTGAAGAAGGCCGGCGCGCCGGACAACATCTTCCAGTATGTGGAGGAACCCAATATTGAGCTGACCCAGATGATGATGGCGGCATCCGACACCGTCCTGGGGACCGGTGGTCCCAATATGGTGAAGGCGGCCTATTCCAGCGGCAAGCCCGCCTACGGCGTTGGTCCCGGTAATTCTCAGACTATTTTTGATCCCGCATATAACAATCTGCCCATGGCCGTGGGCCAGACCGTATTCGGCTGCAAGTTCGACAACGGCATCATCTGCGCCTGCAACCGTTCCTTCATTACCCCCAGAAGCATTTCTGCCAAAGTGGTGGAACTGATGAAAGCGGAGAAGGTCTACTACACAGATGATCCCACCGTCCGTGACCGGGCGCGGGAGCTGCTGTTCCCCAACGGACTGGGGCCTATTAACGGCAAGCCCGTTGGGCAGGACGTGCAGAAGATCGCTGAGATGCTGGGACTGGACATTCCCGAGGATACCTCCATTATCGTGGTGAAGGTGGAGAAATACGGCACTGATGAGCCTTTGTGCAGAGAGAAAATGGTACCGCTGGCCGTGCATATTGAATGCGGCGATGTAGAGGAAGCCATCAGAATCGCCAAGGCAAATCTGATGATGGAGGGTGCCGGCCATTCCTCTGTAATCCACACCAATGACAATGCACTGGTGGAGCGGGCGGCCTGCGAGCTGCCTGTCAGCCGTATGCTGGTCAATTGCCCCGGTGTGTTCTCTGCCAACCCTGCCCTGGCCAACGGCCTGTGTCCCACGGCTACGTTGGGCTGCGGCTCCTGGGCCGGTTGCTCGGTTTCTCAGAATCTGGGCTTTGAAGAGCTGATTAATGTCTCCCGCATCGCTTATGTGTACCCTGAAAATGAGGTTCCCACCCATGACACCGTCTGGAATGGAGACGCAGCATTTTAAAGTTCATAACTTCCAAGCGGATGTCCGGCAGCACGGGGGCGGTGATTACGCCGCCCCTTGTGTTTTCTTAAAATCATAATAGAAAAAGAGAGCAAAGCCATGGAAATAAACATTGAAAAATTGAAAAAGGTCCGTTGGGGATATCTGCTGCTGGGAGTGGTTCTGCTGCTGTTTCTGGGGCTGATTTATGCATGGAGTGTATTCCGTGCGCCGCTGGAGAAAGAATTTGGCTGGAGCAAGGCACAGACCTCCGTCACCTTCTCCGTCTCCATGATGATGTTCTGCTTGGGCGGCCTGGCGGGCGGTATTCTGAACGGAAAAAAGGGATATCGGTTCACCTTAAGCTGCTGTGCCGCCTGCCTGTTCATCGGTTTTGCCGCAGCCTCGCGCATTAACAGTCTGATGGGAATCTACCTGAGTTACGGTGTGTTCTGCGGCTTCGGTGTAGGACTGGGATATAATACCGCCATCAGCCTGACCGTCCGTTGGTTTCCGGATAAGCAGGGATTTGTTTCCGGAGTGACTCTGATGGGATTCGGCTTCGGAGGAATGCTGCTGGGCACTCTGGGCGCCCAACTGATTACCTCGCTGGGGTGGAGGGTGACCTTTCTGATCTTCGCTGTGGTATTTGCGGTCATCGTGATGATCTGCACCTTTCTGATGCGGCAGGCGGACGACCGCTTTGTCAGAGCCATGGCAGCCGGAGGCGGCGCCATGCAGGCTGCCTATGAAGAGCTGGATTGGCGGCACATGCTGCGGCGCCGGAACTTCTGGCTGTGCTTTATTTGGGCAATTATCCTCTCTGCTGCTGGACTTGCTATTATTAATGAGTCTACTACATATGCTTCGGCCTTTGTGGGCGGCGATTTGACCCGGGCCGCGGCGTTAGCGGGGATTGTATCGATTGCCAACGGCGTGGGACGGGTGCTTTCTGGCCAGCTTTTTGATGTGAAGGGCTACCGGACTGCAATGCTCGGCGTCAGTGTGCTGTATCTGGCAGCTGCCGGCGCACTGACGCTGTCCCTGAAAACCGGCAGTGTGCCGGTTCTGGCGGCAGCCTTTTTGCTGACAGGGTTGGGATACGGAGGTGTGCCGCCTCTGAACTCCGCCTTTACTGCACGTTTTTTTGGCCGGGAGCATTATGCGGTGAATTTCAGTATTATAAATATGAATCTGATCGCCGCATCTTATCTTGGCCCTGTCTGTGGAGGCGGCAGCTATGGCGGCACATTTCTGGCCATCGCCGCTTTTGCCATTGTCGGTGCGGTGATTACCCTGCTGATCCGGAGACCGGAGCAGCACTGATACCTGATAGGAGGGTTTTTCATGAGTGTTTATGAGGAATATCAGAAAAAACTTGTCACAGCGGAAGAGGCTGTGAGACTTGTTAAGGACGGCGACTGGGTGGACTATAGCCAGACCTGCTCCTTTCCCGAGGCCCTGGATGCCGCTCTGGCCGCCCGGAAGGGGCAGCTGAGGGAGATCAAGGTCCGCAACGCCATTGCCATGAAGCCTATTCAGGTGGTGGAGCGGGATCCGGAGCATGAGACGTTTATTTACAATGCGTGGCACTGCTCCGGCCTGGATCGCAAGTATGTGGACAAAGGCTGGGCCTATTATTCTCCAATGCTGTTTCGGGACTGCGGCTCCTATTACAGCCGGGGATACGCGCCGGTAAATGTGGCTATGATTTCCGTGGCCCCCATGGACAAGCACGGGTATTTCAGCTACGGCCTGACCAACTGCTGTATGCAGGAGATGCTGGACGCGGCGGAACACATTATTTTGGAAGTTAACGAGCATATGCCGGTCATTTACGGATCAGAGGGGGATCACATCCACATCTCCGAGGTGGATTGTGTAGTGGAGGGCCACAAGGACATCTGCCTGGCTCCCGGCGGCAGCGCCAGCGAGATTGATAAGCAGATCGCGGCCAATATTTTCCCCTACCTCTACGACGGGATCACGCTGCAGATCGGTATCGGCGGTATGCCAAATGCCTTGGGGGGGCTTATTGCGGAATCGGATCTTAAGGATCTGGGTATGCATACGGAGCTGATGAGCGACGGGTACCTGAAGCTCTATCAGGCGGGCAAAATCACCAATAAGAAGAAAACGCTCAATCGGGGCAAGGGCGTATTCTCCATCTGCTCCGGGTCCCGGGAACTGTATGAGTTCCTGGATCAGAACATGGACATTTTGTCCGCGCCCATGCGGTATGTGAACAATCCGGAGACCATCCGGCAACTGGATCACTTTGTGTCCATCAATGGGTGCATTGCTATGGATCTGTACGGGCAAGTTTGCTCCGAGACCTCAGGTACCCGCCATATCAGCGGAACTGGGGGGCAGCTGGACTTTGTCACCGGTGCGTACATGGCAGAGCATGGACAGGCATTTTTGGCCATGCCTTCCACTTTTACGGATAAAGAGGGCGTAAAGCACTCCCGGATTCTACCCAAATTTACAGACGGTGATGTCATTACCACGCCACGGACTCAAGCCCCCACTATGGTTACAGAGTACGGGACAGCGCGTCTTTCCGGGTTATCCACCTGGGAGCGGGCGGAGAAGATTATCGCCATTGCCCACCCGGATTTCCGGGAGGAATTGATTGCCGCTGCACAGCAGCAGAAGATCTGGCGTAGATCGAACAAATAATGACGGCTGTATCCTGTTAGAGAAGGGAGAAACCATGAAGAAAGTTTGCCTTGCAGGCTGCGGCAGGCTGGGACATGTCATTGCCGACGGCCTGATGGCAGGTAAAGTGCCGGGTGCAGAGCTGACCGCTGTTCTGGTTCAAACAGCGGAGAAGCTTCAAGCGGAGCTGGGGTGCCTGGTTACAACAGATCTGCAAGACTTGCTGTCGGCAAAGCCGGCATATGTCATTGAGTCAGCGGGAAATGGAGTGGTGAGACAGATAACCGTTCCGGTGTTGGAGGCGGGGGCGGATTTGATCGTTTTGTCTACCAGTATCTTTGGAGAGTCTGCGTTTTATGACCAGGCAAGGGCCGCAGCGACAAGATACGGCCGACAAATTCATCTGGCCCATGGCGTCATTGGGGGATTGGATGTCGTTGAAACGGCTGCTATGATGGGGGAGGTTACTGCCGGACTGACAAAGCGGAAATTTTCAAAGGGCTCTGCCAGGAGCGACGCGGCGCTGGATGCCCTGGCGGACGAGTTTCACGCAACAGCGGCAGAAGCGATGGAGCAGTATCCGGATCAATTGAATGTGGCAATTTCTCTCGCTTTAGCCGCCGGAAATCTGGAGAGGACAGAGGTTCATGTTTCTCCAGCAGAGATGGTAGACTTCACTATAAGGTGCGATGGCATATTCGGCGAGGCAGCCTTTTATACGCGATTGGGAGATTCGGGTCCGGATTTGGCGGCGTGGAGCGCTCTTGCAATGCTTCGCAGGCTCACATCCCCGATCGTTTTCTGATCTACATAATAATAAAACACATACCGGGCTGAGCTTACTCAGCCCGGTATGTGTTTTGTTTGGATGAAGTGCCGCGCAGCTCTCAGTTCTCCGCATATGGTTTCCGGCCCAATAAACCAAGACCGGGCAGGGGTGCCCGATATCCGATGCGGCGCAGGGCGTACCAGATAGTGGCTTGATTGCTGGTGAGAACAGGAAGGCCTGTGGCTTTTTCCAGGGGCTCCACCAATTCCACTGCGGAGATTCCTGTGCAACTTATAAACAGTGCGTCCGCTCCGGAGAGATCCTGCGCCAAGGCAAGCTTGTAAAATTCCTCGGGCTGGACGAAGGGAAGAACCGTGGTGTCTTCAATGCCCAACCCCTGGATGGCCGCGGTCTCATAACCTGCTGAGGCCAGGAAATTCACCTCCAGCGTATTGAGCGCATCACTGTATGGAGTTACGATGACCACCTTTTTCACGCCAAGGAAGGAGAAAGCTTTCATCAGAGCTGTACTGGTGGTGATGGCCGGGATACCGCTGACTTCCCCCATCTGGCGGATCAAGGTTTCGTCAAAGCCGGGTCCCCCCACCATGCTGCCGGTGGTGCAGGCGAATACCAGAAGATCAAAGGGAAAACCGCGGTACATGGCGGCGTAAGTCTTTACCTGATCCGACATTTGGGAAAGGCCGTTCAGTGTTACGCGCTGATAGGGAAGCGCCGCGGTAGCCAGAGCCATGCCTTCGGGCAGATATCTGTGAAAATCCATCTCTGTGGATGGCGTGATGCCTGGCCGAATCAGACCAATTCGACCTTTATCACCATACATAAAAACACCTCATTTAATGTGATGATAGGGTTTTGCGTTGAAAATCCAACCTAAGGCGGGAATTGGCTGATAGCAGTCCAGATATTCCAGCGCATATAAAAGGGTAAACTGCTCAGACAAAAGAAGAGGAATTCCGAGCGCCTGTTCAACAGCCGGGATGTTATCTGGAACCTGCAGACCCGAGGCGCCGAGCAGCAGTACGTCTGAACCGGAGCGCTTCAAAGCTTCTGTGTCAACCTGCTTCCAGATGTGTGTCCACTCCAGTTCTTGAATTTCCCGAATGGACTGGCAGGCTTTCCCGTCTGGACATACAATCTGTTTACTATAAGAAATATCCACGCCTTGCCGGTGCAAAGTGGCTCTAAAAAGGAGATTCAATTCTTCCTGATATGGTGTCAGCAGGGCCAGCCGGTTGAGGTGAAACCGCTTCAACAAATTGACCAAAGCCACAAGGGAAGTAATGCAGGGAATTCCGATACGCTGCTCCACACAGTTTTGCAGCATGGCATCCCGAAAACAGCCCAGCGTCAGACTACTGGAGATCAGGATGTCCGGTTCGGCGTGGCACAGGTCTTCCGCTGCCTGTTCCGTTTGCGGGAGCATCTCCTCCAGCGTTTTTACAGACAGCCTGTTCAGGGCGATACGGTTTGTTGCCACAGCGATCCCGGGCGGCGCAAAGCGATGATAGGTAGCTTCGATATTGACGTCAGAAGATGGAACAATCAGACCTACTGTTTTGGTATAGGGGCCTTGCATAGCAGTTCTCCTTTTGAAAAGACAGCAGGGGGAAGTCAGGAACCCATCATCAAATTGGGTAGCCACAGAGAAAATTCAGGCACAAAGGCTATCAGGAGCATGCACAGGATCAGAATAATCAGATAGGGCATGGCGGCTTTTGACACATAGCCGAGACTGCGCTTGGTCATATTCATAGTCACAAACAGGTTCATGCCGAAAGGAGGTGTGAGGTAGGATACTTGGGCGGCCATGACGCAGATGATGCCAAAATGAATCGGGTCTACTCCATAGGAGGCCAGCGTGGGAGACAGGATGAGACCCAGAATGATCATCAGCGCAACCAGCTCCATAAAGCAGCCTGCAACGAAGAAGATGCCCATGATGACTAGCAGGAACACGGTGGGAGAGGTAATGGTAGTCACGATCCAGTCGCTGATAATGGCAGGCAGGCGCTGGGTGGTGATAAACCATGTAAGAAGCTGGGAAGCAGAGATGATGAAGGTGATGCCTGCGGAATTGACCAGACTGTTTTTAAAGGCGTTGAATAAGTCCTTAAAGCTGGTGGTCCGGTAAACAAACAACTCTACCAGGATTACGTAAACAATAGAAATGGCGGCGGATTCGGTGGGAGTCGCCAGACCGCCATAGATGCTGCCCAAAATAATGACGGGATACAGCAGAGCGGGGATAGCCTTGAAGATGATTCCCTTAGCCTCGGAAAAGCTGTAGCGAATGGGCTTGCCGTACTTCTTGATAGAGCAGACCACATATGTATATACGCCCCAGGCCAGCGCCAGGATGAGGCCGGGGACTACACCGGCCATAAACTGCCGGCCGACAGAGGAGCCCAACGCCACGCACAGCGCGATCATGGGAGCACTGGGCGGGATCAGCACGCCGATAGAGCCGCCGGCGGTAATGCAGCCGATGGACATTTCATCTGGAAATTCCTGCTCCTTTAGGGAGGGGAGCATAATGCTGCCAATGGCCACAATGGTGGCAAAGGAGGAGCCGGAGATAGCGGCAAAAAATGCACAGGCAGCAACGGCGGCGATCACGCTGCCGCCGCGCATACGGCCAAAGATGATGGTCATGACCTGGCACAGATATTTGGAAGTAGAGCCCCGGGAGGCAATGGTTCCAGAAACAATAAAGAAAGGGATTGCCAGAAGGACATAATTATTCAGGCCGCTGAACATCTGCTGGACCACAATCTGCAGCGGCGTACCGGAATAAAGAATGACGCCCAGAGTAGAGGCACCCAATACCACCATGGAGATAGGAATGCCCAGTAACAGCAGGACAAAAAACGCAACAATTACAATCATGTGGCGGATCCTCCTTCCTGGGTGGTTACATCAGGGAGAGCAGCCTTTCCGGCCAGTGATTTTACGTTGCAGATCACAAGGTACAGATAGCGGATGCCGGCCACCAGCATCCCCAGTGGGATGATGAGATAAGGAACATACATGGGGATAGGCACGGAAGATGCCATAGAACCGGTGGAAATCATCCGCAGGATCTGCTGATAGCCGTAGAAAGCTACCAAAAACGAAAGAGCGGCACAGAACAGGTTGCCGATAAACAGCACGGCGTACCGGGGCTTATTGTGAAGGGCATCAGTCACAGCGGTCATTTTGGGGTGCTGGCCTGTTTCAATGGCAATGCTGGCGCCTAGGAAGGTGCTGAATACAAAGATATAGCGGCTGAGTTCCTCCAGCCAGGCAAGACCGCTGTCCAAAAAGGCGCGCATAAAAATGTTGACGACAATACAGATGCAGAGGAACGCCATAGGAAGTACCAGTAAGATATACTCCAATCGGCGAAACCATTCAAGTGCTTTTTTCATGAATTGTAAGCCTCCCAATATGCGACACAGAAGTGTAAAACCGCAAAGTCTTTTGCGGCAGGGTGTTTTATAGGATGGGGCGGCAGAAGTTGCCGCCCCATTTGGTGTTGCATCAGCCGCGCAGGGCGTCGATTTTGTTACAGACCAGTTCGTACACCGCGGGATCAATCTGAGGGACGTAAGTGTCGTAAACGGAGGAGGTGGCGTCCTTAAAGGCCTGGAACTCCGCATCGGTCAGCTCCGTGATCTCCACGCCGGCCTCCTCAGCGGACTGGATGGAAGCGTCCAGCTGCTCATGGATAAAGTCCAAATAACCGTCGCCCCAATTGGCCTCGGCGGTTTTGATGGCATCCTGCTGCTCAGGGGAGAGTCTGTTCCACACCTCGGTGCTGATCAGCAGGGGATTGCTCTGGATCATGTGGTTGAGGACGGTGTGATATTTTTCCACTTCGGCAAACTTCATCTTTGTCAGCATATCGGCTCCGTTGTCCTCAGCGTCGACAACGCCCTGCTGCAGGGCAGAGTAAACCTCGGAGAAGGCCATGGTAGAGGGGACGGCACCCAGAGCTTCAAAGGTATCGACGTAGATGGTGCCGGCCTGGATGCGGACCTTCTGACCAGCAATATCGGCGGGAGTGCGGACGGTGTGCTGGGTATTGGAGTAACCGCGGGATTCGCCAGAGGAGAATCCAATCAGGGTGATACCCTTGCTGTTCATGATCTCATTTGCTTTGGCGGTCACCTCTGGATCTCGGGCCACATTAATGAATTCATCAATATCGCTGAAGAGGAAGGGCAGGCAGAAGGCATAGAAGTCCGGCAACATGGTGGCGATCTCATTGCAGCCGACCATGGCCATCTCCAGCGTTCCGTTGGACAGACCATCCAGCATGACGACGGCGTCACCCAGCTGAGACTGCGGATACACTTCAATGAGAACCGCACCGCCGGTGGCTTCCTTGATTTCGTCTGCCATGGTCTCAGCGGCGATCTGCAAAGAGGACGCGGGAGGCCCCACATGCCCCAGTTTCAGGGTAATGGGGTTTTCTGCGGTGGGATAGTCGGCCTCCTGGGCGGATGTACCGGCTTCACCGGAATTTCTGGAGGAGTCGGCGCCGCCTCCGCAGGCGGCAAGAGTCAGAACCAGTGCCAGCGCGAGACAAAGTGAGACAAGCTTTTTCATGAGATTCCATCCTTTCTTTTCTATGCAGTATGCCGGAAGGCTTACAGGGAACCCTCCTGAAGGAACTGGTTGATCTGCTCCGCATTCATTCCAGACATGCCCAGCTTTTCCAGTGTGCGGCCGCTGGCATAATAATCGCTGCCGTTAATGGCAGAGGCCACGGTGACAAAGGCGCGGGCCAGAGGCGCGGACAGACCCACAGCATCGGCCAGAGAGGAAAGGAACGTGGCGCCGTTCTGGGCATCCTCGAAGATGTAACGGTCCTGCATGGTCAGGGGACCCTCCAGACTGCGGAAACCGTTGAACTGCGGGAACTGCTCCTTGTCGGACAGCTGCTTCATAAAGCCGACAGAGGAGCGGACTGTGTAGCCAAGCTTTTCAGAGATAGCGTCCCGCTCACTGCCCAAGGTTTCGATCACTTTCAGAACAGAGGGAGTCAGGCCCTGATCATAGAAGCAGAAGTTTTCCGTACGTTCCACAGCCCCGGTATTCAGAATGGAGCCGCCCAGGTGAACAATAATATTGGAGGCATTGAGCGTGGTCTCAAAGACGTTGACTGCGGGGATGCACTTGTAGAACTCGCCGATGACCGCGCAGAGCTTTTCGGTGTCTTTTGCAGGGAAAGCGGCGATGGTCTTGGGCTTGCCGCCGGGCATGCCGATAAAACCGGTGGCGTTGGGACGGATACGGCAGGGGAACATGTTGCCTTCCAGTTCGCCCACCACTATATCAGCAGTGCAGTTTTGAGCCTTCATGACCTGACGCAGGATGATAGAGCCGCAGCTGCCGGCAGAGAACAGGATGGTCTGCCCGTCTTTCAGATAGGGAACCATGGCACTGGCCAGCGCCTCGTGGCGGGTGGAGAGAGCAGTAACAAAAATAACCTCTGCTCCGGAGACAGCCTTCTGGAAATCGCGGGTTACTTCTGCAATCTCAGCATAACCGGTGGTAGCAAGACCCGTCAGCTCGAAGCCGCCGCGAGCTTTGATGGCGGCGATATTTTCATCGCACCAGCCTTCCTGCTCGCACAGAGTGACCTGATGACCCAGAAGAGTCAGCTCAGCGGCAGTGCAGCAACCAGTGCCGCCCGCCCCAATGACAGTGATTTTCCTCATGACAAAACGCTTCCTTTCTTTGTTTGCTGAATAGATCTGAATGGTTGATCTGCAGGGAATCAGTGGAGAATTTCGCCAATGTGGGACATGTCGTCCATGTTTTCGATATTCCGCAGGGTATCCAGAATCTCTTCGGCCCTTTCGGGGGTCAGGGCGTTGCGGGTCTGGACACGGAACCGCTCACATACCTCATCCATAGTCATCTGGTTCTTGGGATGGCCCTTGGGATAGTTGCAGGAGCGAGTCAATACACGACCGTCTTTGCACTTGACAGTGATGGTCTTGTCCACAAAGTCGCCGTCCTGGAAGGTGTTGAAGGATACCTGAAGATCCTGCTCGTCAGAAGGGCCGGGCCTGACCTTGCTGGCCAGAGCCAGCAGTTCGGGGGCGTGCATCCGTTCGGCGGTGTACCACTGGGCGCCGGGGGTGGGATCCAGCAGCAGGGCTGCAATACAGTAGGGAATGCTGTACTGAGCCTCGATGATCTTCTCATAGCCCTCAGGACGCAGGGTCATGCGCATCTGAGTGGGGGGATCTACAATAATTTCATCAATGTTGTCTGCGGTGATTCCGTCCTCTTTCATAAAAGCATCCATGATATCCAATGAGGCCTGAACCCACATGTTGGTGGGCCAGTGCTTTAGGAGCGTATCCATAATCAGATAACGGGTGCCCAGATCCTTTTGGTACCATTTGATCTCCTGTGCGGAAACTAGGTGGTGCTGTCCGAAGCCGTTTTCGCCATCAAAAGCGCCGGTCATACCGTCCACTCCGTGCTCAGCCAGCATGGCGCTAAGGACGCCGTCCTGTGCGCAGAAGCCGTGCTGATAGTGATAGATGTTAGACATGGTAAAGTGGACCAGGCTGTTGGGAACAGCCATCAGAACAGCGGCAATGCCGAGGGCCTGCTCATACTGCTCAGCCGTCAGATCCATCATCTTTGCCGCGGGAGCGCAGCTGGCGAAAATCTGCCAGCTGGTCAGGCCCCATCCGATGTTAGCTTTGAACCCTCTAGGAGGTTGGATTACCATGGCGATCCGCTGGTAGACTTCAAAGCCGGCAACGATCGCAGTCAAAAAGTCTTTGCCGGATTTCCCTCTCGCCTCGGCCAGTGCCAACGCCGCAGGAACAAGGCCGGCAGAAGGATGACCGGTCCAACTGCAGTCTTCCCAGTCAATATTATCGGAGATGATACTGTTCGCAAATACAGCACCCAATAGAGAGGTTTTTCTGCCGTCGAGCATCAAAGTGGCATCTGCCGGACCGCTGCTGTACTTTTTGGAAAAGTCCAGGACGCTTTGGGTAAAATCCATTTCTTTGCTGGCTAAAGCGGCGCCGATGGTCTGAATAGCCATTTTTTTGGCCATCTCAATGACTTCGGCGGGAATATCTTCATATTTCAGATTAACCGCAAACTGGGAAAGGGCTGCGCTGTTGTTCATGAAAACAACCTCCTTCAAATTTCCTGACTTGCACAACGTGTGCACACTGCCCAATTTAAGCAAAAAATGTGCCAATATGAATATCATGGAAACACAAAGGAAATTAGTTTATAAAAAACTAGTAATTGTGCTTAAATTCTGCCGGCAAAGATTGTGGAAAAATTCATTAAGATTTCGCTCCATGAAGCAAAAAACAGCCGAAAAACAAAAAAGAAATTTTCTTCAAACACCGTTGATGCTTAAAAGCTGTAAGAATATCAAAAACCACGTCGTTTTCAACAAAAATTTGACAAAACATATTCACCATGTTATAAAGAGTGTAAAACACTGGGAACAATCGCCGCAATAAGTATTAAGAGAGATCAGGATAGTACTATATGGGATACGAAAAACAGATAGGGATCATTGTCCCGTCATCGGGAATTGTTACGGAAATGGTGTTTCACCGATATGCGCCTGTCCACATCGGGATCTCGACTGCGCGTGTGAAATTTAACTATGTGTCCTTTTCCGGACTGAGTGATATGATGGATTTGGTCAGTGTAGCGGCTTCTGACCTTTGCTGTGTTGAGCCGAATATCATTGTTTTCAGCAGCATTATGGCCGGGGCTATCAATGGAAAGTCGATTGCCAACATTATTGAACAGTCTTCAGGAACGCCATGCATTACGGGATTTTACGCCCTTTTGGAGGCGGTGAATGCCTTGGGGGTCCGGCGGCCCCTGGTAATTTCACCGCACATTGAGGAGCTGAATCTTGTCTTTAAGCGGAAAATGCTTCAAAACGGCGTGCATGTAGCAGAAATCCGGCGGCTTTCCCGGCTGGAGTTTGGAAGCAGCATCCGCATGATGGAGCAAATTACTGTCGAGGATATCATCGAGTCCATGCATGATGCGGATCTTAGCCATTCTGATGCGGTGATTTTGAACGCTGCATGTATGCCGGGGATTGAACGATTGAGGGAGCTAGAGCTGCGTTTGAGAAAGCCTGTCCTTCAGGGAGATCAGGTTTCCCTTTGGAGCGCCTTGCGCGCAATTGGGGACACTACCAGGATCCCTGAACTGGGGCGGATATTTGAGGTATAGGCCAGTGGAAATCAATAAGAAGTTATCCAGGCGTGAACGTGTATATCTGCAGCTTGCTGAAATGACGCAGCAGATCACGATGAATCGCATCGACCACTTTGATTTCAAGGAATACGATGCAACAGGTATTGGAAAGTGCCTAAATATCACCATGAACAACACCTGTATGGAGTTGAATTCCCTGGTGAAAGACGGACTGGTGGTGAAGATACTTGGCCGTCCTGTTTATTTTTTTGCCAGGGAAGAGTTGGCGCAGGTTACAGGTGTCAGACTCCCCCAGTGTATCTGGGAAAACTACGCGCAGTTTAGAGAGGCACTCAATGCGCCGGAAATTGTCCAGAGGGAGGAGGGCTTTCAGACTGTTGAAACGGATGCTGCTTCCAAGGCGGCGCTGGGCACCAGTTTTTCCAGATTCGTGGGGGCGGATCAAAGTTTGAAGAAGTGTATCGATCAGGCCCGGTCCGCTATTTTATATCCCCCTAATGGACTGCATACCCTGATTATTGGTGAAACCGGCACCGGCAAGTCGTATTTTGCAGAGGCAATGTATGATTTTGCCGTGGAAACAGGAATGGTAAACAAAAACACAAAGTTTGTCATTTATAATTGTGCCAGCTATTCAGAAAACCCCCAGCTGCTTCTTTCCCAGCTCTTCGGCTACAAAAAAGGGGCCTTTACAGGGGCTGACAGGGAGTGTCCAGGTATTATTGATCAGGCCGATGGAGGGGTATTGTTTTTAGATGAAGCGCATCGTCTCTCGCCGGAGGGACAGGAAAAGATGTTTTTGCTGATTGACAAAGGAATCTTTCAGCGGCTCGGCGAAACACAGAATTATCGAAAAGCGGCTATCCGGATTATTGCTGCTACTACAGAAGACCCCCAAAATGCACTGCTTTCTACATTTCTGCGTCGTATTGCAGTAGTCATAAATATTCCTCCGCTGGAAAAGAGAAGCTTTGATGAAAGGGTTCGGTTTGTATTTCGGTTCCTTTGGGACGAATCCCGCAATATTGGAAAGAATTTTCAGGTGGATTTGGAAGTGATTAAGGCACTGGTACTGTATAAGTGCCCGGGAAACATCGGACAGCTGCGGGGAGATATTCGCTGCTTGTGTGCGAGCGCCTATCTTGAATATTATTACCAGAAAAAATCCGAGGGGATTTCCGTTGAACTGACACATTTGCCGGACAGCGTTGAGCGGGGGCTGTGTGATGTAAACTTTTCAGGAAATGCGTTATTTCAGCGCTATGAATTTTTCCAGCAGACCTACACAGTAATTGATGCGGAAAAGGGAGGATATGAGGAGTTAGCCCGGCTTGTGAAACGGGCGGTCTGAAAAAATATAAAGGAAGTTTCCCAAAGAGAAGGGGGCGTAAAGTGATATCCTGCCTTGTCAAACAGATGCTGCTTTATACGGGAGAGCAGATCGATTGATGGTCTGCCACATAATTTCACAGGGCCGACAGTGGATCTATCAGAAAGGGTTGGACAAAGGTACATAGACTTTGCGGATTTTTTGCCTGTGAGTGCAGGGAAACCGTATGTTATTGAGAAGCGGAGCGGGTGCAATTCTATTTCTGTCCGGAACACAGAACCTCCTTTTAACGGGTTTGCGAACTACGGGCGCTGCTGCTTTGGAGCGCTATATAGCTATCCCGGTGCCACAGGGCGGGGAGCGTGAAGCGACGATGCGCTGTACATCTATTCTACAGTTCTGAAGGCACTGCCTGCGATTTCATGGCAACGCTGGCGGTGTTGCCGGGGCTGTTTTTTCGGATGCTGGCATAGGCATTGACGTTACCCGTCATCAGATGTCCTCCTGCCTCTTTGCGAAAGGTTCGGCTGATGCTCGGCGCTCTTTTTTCGCTTATCGGAGTCAGGGACTATCAGCCCACAACGCTCACCCGACCGCAGAGCAGCAGTCGGCTTTATACTATAGACTATAGAAAAAGTCATGCCGGATTAGCTTCTCTTCCACTGCAATCAGAAAAGTGACCAGATGTTCGTCAGCTAGAACGCAATGTCATTAAGTTAAGAGCCGGGGCGAATACCCCGGTTCTTAACTTTCACTTTTTTGGGCGTTTTTCCGCAAGTTGCACGAAATAAGTTGCTGTTTTTGCGCTCTCCTATCAGAAAACGCGTAACTCAATGAAATTGCGTTAGAACATACACTGTTTTTGCGTAATCTGGGTGGCATGATCGGATGGATTGTTCAGAGGAAGTCACTGCACTGACCCAGGTCTCAGAGCATGACAGGATGTGGTGTGGATGCACCATGGACGGCAGTGGAGGAGTGTTCTCGGCTCTGGACAGGGCGGGATGTACACGGCCCCGCTCTTTGTGGGTATCATAATAATTTTCTTGAATCAGCGTCGGTGTCCTGGAAGAGCTTTTCTGATCTGAACGGGGCTTGACATTGTGCTCCAGGTTACTGTGACAGTGGTTTAAAGCGCCAGGGTGGAGGACTGGGATTTGTTTCGACCGCTTTGAATAGTGGCGTTCCGCACGGCTCTGTTTGGATTCACGCCCTGGCAGGCGGTGATGTTTTGGCGGAGTTTAGCTGTCAGTTCCTCTCGGGTATCGGCTCGGAGCTACCGCTGTCTTACGACTGATGACAGTGCACCCCTCCTGCCAGCTATTTTCAACTTGCGTACCATGCCGTCCGTCACCGGATGGCTTTCTTTTTATCATGGTCGTTCTCGCCTCCGGGATTTAATTTTGAATTGGCATTGCAGGGATTGCGTGGCCTGTCAGTTCGTTGCCGCCAGCAACACAAATACCGTAGAGACAGAAAACAGCCGCGGCAGATGCGTGCGGTTAGTCGAGAAGTTCACAACTTCGGGCGGAACTGTAATGGGATCGTAAACGCGTCGATGGCCCCTTGTGAATCTCCTCCGAAAATTTTGGCTTTAGCGGGACTATGGGCAGTGTTTGTCTATTCCGGCTACCTACAAGCCCCGCTCCTGAAAGACTGCAACTCAGCGCACCGCCCGCATATTTTTCCGTGTGATGTAAGCGCCACTGTGACTCATCTGCGCCATCATCGCCGCACACAACGGCCCACAGGCCGCTTGCCTGATGGTTTGCTTTGCCACGTGCTGCCGCGAATTCCAGCTGTTCCGGCTGGCGATGATAGTGCCGGTTTACTGCCGCCGGAATCGGCTGGAGGGTGCGGTCCAGATTCCCCATTGCTTTTTCTCCGGTCTTGTTGTCTCCGGCATGAACGCCTTTTCGCGGACATAGATTCTACCATCGAAGCAAAGGGGGATCACCATGAAAAAACTCGTCGTGCTGCTGTGCGCCCTGCTGGCGCTGGGGAGCAGTGCCCAGGCGCTGGAAGTATCCGCGCCCTCGGCTCTGCTGATGGAAAAGGAGACGGGCACCGTCCTCTTCGCCAAGGACGAACATGCCAAGCTGGAGCCCGCCAGCGTCACCAAGGTCATGACGCTGCTGCTGACCATGGAGGCCATCGACGCCGGACAGCTCCACTATGACGACGTGGTCACCGCGTCGGCCCACGCCTGCTCCATGGGCGGCAGCCAGATCTGGCTGAAGGAAAATGAGCAGATGACGGTCAGCGATATGCTGAAGGCGGTGTGCGTTGTCTCTGCCAACGACTGCGCCGTGGCGCTGGCGGAGACGGTGGCCGGCAGCGAGGAGGCCTTTGTGGAGCGAATGAACCAGCGGGCCGCGGAGTTGGGCATGGCCGATACCCACTTCTGTAATGCCACCGGCCTGCCGGCGGAGGGGCATGTCACCTCCGCATACGACATCGCCCTTATGAGCCGGGAACTGATCCGAAACCACCCGGACATCCGCCAGTACACCACCATCTGGATGGATTCCCTGCGGGACGGGGCCTCCTCCCTGGTGAACACCAACCGCCTGATCCGCTTCTACCAGGGAGCCACCGGCCTGAAGACCGGCTCAACAGACAGTGCGCTGTACTGCCTCTCTGGTACGGCCGAGCGGGACGGCATGGAGCTGATCGCCGTCATCATGAAGGCACCAACCTCCACCCAGCGGTTTGAGGATGCCACCAATCTGCTGAACTATGGCTTTTCCACCTACACGCTGGAGAATGTGGTGCCGGAGTCCGCCCTGCCGCCGGTGCCCGTGTCCCTGGGGACCCAGGCCACAGTGCAGCCGGTGCTGGGGGAGAACACGCACCTCCTACTGGAAAAGACCAAGGCGGGCAGCCTGCAGCAGCTGGTCACCCTGGCGGACTCTGTGGAGGCGCCGGTGGCGGCGGGCAGTCAACTGGGGACTCTCACCATCACCTCCGGGGAAGAGGTCGTGGCGGAGCTGCCCATCCTGGCAGGAGAGGAGATCCCACGGGTCACCTTCGGCCAGATGCTGGTCCAGATGCTGCGGACGGCCTTCCTCTGCGGCTGACGGCGGCGGGGGGCGCTGCGCCCCCTGAAATCCCGGCGGATTGCGACCGCTTTCCCTTGTGTCCCGTTTCGGAGCATGGTATAATAAAGCAACAAACCCGCGCAGCTTTACGAAAGAGAGGCCGGTCATGATGCTGGATGTCAAATCGTTCCAATTACAGTCTTTTCTGCCCCTGCCCTATGAGGAGGTCCTGGCGCCGCGGCTGAAGCGGGCCCATGAGAAGCTCCAGAGCGGCAGCGGTGCCGGCGGAGAGTTCACCGGCTGGGTCCATCTGCCCCGGGACTATGACCGGGAGGAGTTCGCCCGCATCCAGGCGGCCGCGTCCCGGATCCGGGCCAACTCCCAGGCCCTGGTGGTCATCGGGATCGGCGGCTCGTACTTAGGCGCCCGGGGTGTCATCGACTGCCTGCGCTCTCCCAATTACAACCTGAAGCGCAAGGATACGCCCAACATCTACTTTGTGGGCAACGGCCTTTCCTCCGACGCCATGGGGGAGGTGCTGGACCTGGTGGCGGACGTGGATTTCTCCGTCAACGTGATCTCCAAGTCGGGCACCACCACCGAACCCGCCGTGGCCTTCCGCTTCTTCCGGGCGGCCTTGGAGAAGAAGTACGGCCGGGAGGGTGCCCGGGAGCGGATCTACGCCACCACGGACAAGGCCCGGGGCGCCCTGAAGTCCCTGGCGGACAGCGAGGGATGGGAGACCTTCGTGGTCCCCGACGACGTGGGCGGCCGATACAGCGTGTTGACCGCCGTGGGCCTGCTGCCCATTGCCGTGGCCGGGGTGGATATCACCGCCCTGATGCAGGGAGCGGCGGAGATGATGGAGACCTGCACCGAGGCTTCCTTCCGGTGCCCTGCCTGGCGGTACGCCGCCATCCGGTACGAGCTGTACCGGGCGGGCCGGTCCATTGAGCTCTTGGCCTGCTATGACCCGGCGTTCCGGTTCATGGCGGAGTGGTGGAAGCAGCTCTTCGGCGAGAGCGAGGGCAAGGAGGGCAAGGGCCTCTTCCCCGCCAGCGTGGAGTTCACCGCGGACCTCCACTCCATGGGCCAGTACATCCAGGAGGGCAAGCGCCTGATGTTTGAGACCGTGGTGCGCCTGGGTCCCTCCGACCGACAGCTGACAGTCCCGGCGGACGAGGCGGACGGCGACGGGCTGAACTTCCTGGCGGGCAAGTCCCTGGACTTCATCCGGGATCGGGCCATGGAGGGCACCCTGCTGGCCCACACGGAGGGCGGCGTGCCCAACCTGATCGTGGAGACCTCCGGCAGGACGCCGGCAGACCTGGGGCAGCTGATCTACTTTTTCGAGTACGCCTGCGGCCTCTCCGGCTATCTGCTGGACGTGAACCCCTTCGATCAGCCGGGGGTGGAGGCCTACAAGAAGAATATGTTCGCCCTGCTTGGCAAGCCGGGCTATGAGGACCGGCGGGCGCAGCTGGAGAGCAAACTGGAGGGGTGACCAGCCTCGGATTGGGCGGCATCCGTCCTGCCGCCCACTGTCAATCTCCATTATGAACAAAGTTTGAATCTTCATTTCTCCATTGTTTTTCACGCGATCTTGTGGTATGCTTAACATACCGAATTTCCCCCAGCGACTTTAATTGACAGGAGTGATTACTATGGTCAGACTGATTATGGGCGTGAAGGGCTCCGGCAAGACCAAGCAGCTCATTGAACTGATCAACAACGCGGCGAAGGACGAGCCCGGCAACGTGGTTTGCATCGAGGCTAACCGCACCATGACATACGATATCCACTACCACATCCGCCTGATCGACGCCCAGGAGTACAATCTGGACAGCTACGAGCTCTTCCGGGGCTTCATCAGCGGCCTGTATGCGGGCAACTATGATATCTCCCATGTGTTCATCGACAACCTGTGCAAGACCATCGGCCGGGAAGTGGACAAGGACACCGAGAATTTCCTGAACTGGCTGGACGCCTTTGGCGAGAAGAACAACATCAAGTTCACCGTCACCATCAGCGCCGACCTCTCCCTGGCTACTGACGGGATGCAGAAGTTCCTGTAAGGCTGCTGCGCTTTCCCATATACACAGACGCCGCCTCTGCCAACTGGCAGAGGCGGCGTTTTTCAGGTTTCAGATTTGCACCTGGGAGGATCCGGCGTCCAGCCCCTCCAGCAGATTGTAATTATCATAGTCCGCCACAGAGGACAGGTCGCTGAGGCACAGCTGGTCCACGCCGAAGAAAGCAGCCATCCGGGCCCGCTCCAGGGCGGCCTCGCCGTTGAGATACCACACCGCGGTGTCCCCGCTGCCGGAGGTGAGATAGGCGCAGGCGTAGCGGTCGGAGTAGTAATCTTTCGTCTGGGAGGCGGACAGCAGCTGCTCGATCTCGGCGGCGGAGGCCTGGCCGGTGTGCCGCCCATCCGTCCAGGCGGAGCCCGTGGTGGTCAGCAGCAGGCTGAGACAATCGGAATCCACCTGGTCCGCCAGTTCGGCCAGGGCGTAGTAGACCTCCTCCAGCGGCGCCAGGGGGGCGATGGGGAAGTCCTCGGACACGTCGCCATAGTCCGCCACCCGTACCACCAGCTTGTCGGCCGGCTCACTCAGGGCGGCATAGTCATAGCCGTTGTATGCGGCTCCCTGCCAGACGGGCGCCTCCACCATCAAATAGAGCAGCCGGTCCTCTCCCAGTTCGGCCCGCAGCGCCTCCGCCAGCGCGGTGAAATCCTTCTTCTGGGCGGAAGAGAGCTCCGCCAGGTCCAGAAACAGCCCCTCATAACCGCCGCTCTCCACCGCGGCCGCCAGTACCTCTGCGGTGTGGCTGGGGTCATCCTTCAGTGCCGAGGCGCTCCCGCCCACATGCAGCAGCGGCACGGCACCGGCGGCGGTGATGGTCTCCTGCAGGGCGGCTGCGGTCTCTGCATCGGGGGTACCGGCGAGCCGGGACTCCCCGGCGTAGATCAGCCGGGCGCCGCCCACCGCCACGGCGCCATAGCCGGTCAGGTCTGTCAGACCCTCCGCGGAATAGGCGATGCCGGTTTTCTCCGGGGCCGCGGCGTGATAGCTGTCATACAGCCGGATCAGCATGACCGCCGCCTGCTCCCGGGTGGCAGTCTGATCCGGGGAGAAGGTGGTGGCCGCAGTGCCGTTCACCAGCCCCAGCTCATGGGCCATGGCGATATAGCCCACGTTGGTGGTCACATCTCGGAAGGGCATGGGCAGGTCCTGGGCCAAACCGGCGATGGTGCCGTAGCCCATAGCCCGCACCAGCATGACCGCCAGCTCCTCCCGGGTGATGGGCTCCCGGGGGCGGAACGTATCCGTCTGCCGGGTGATGGCCCCGTTGGCATAGGCGGTCTCCACCGCGCTGTAATACCAGGCACTCTTGTCCTGGTTGTCCGTATAGGACCCGGCCTCCGGTGTTACCATCTCCCAGCCGAACAGGCGGCACAGGGCCACCACAAAGGCCCCCCGGGTCATGGGAGCCCCCAAGCCGAAGCGGGTGGGCGTCTGCCCCTGGAACAGGCCCAGGTCCACAGCCCGACGGATGGAGTCCGCCGCCCAGTGGCTCTCCGGCACGTCGGAAAAGCCGGTGGAGGCCGCTGCCGCGGGCGCCGGCAGCGCCGCTGTCACCAGCAGGGCGCAGAGCAGCGCGCAGGAACAGAACCATTGCAGTCGTCTTTTCATGTTGTCATTCTTCGCTCCTTTAGCGTCAGATTTCTTTCAGATTCTGGCAGAGATGCCCGGATTCGCCCTCTGTCGGTATGCCATTGTACCAGAATCTGCCGCCGCCGTCAAACGAACGGTGTCGGAACGCAGAAAAACCTTTACGTTTCACCCCTTGCCTGCTATAATAATTTAGTTATGATGGCTTTTTATTACCTTTGAAAGGGAGGGAACGTGCCATGAGATTCAAAAAATGGAACATCGGGACCCCGGCTGAGCGGGACGTTGCCCTCCTGCGGAGTGCCGGATACCCCTATCTCCTCTCCACGGTCCTGGCGGCCCGGGGTGTCACCACTGCCGAGGCGGCGGCCGAGGCGCTGGAGCGGGACAGGAGCCTCAGCATGTCCCCCATGCTGATGCGGGATATGGACAAAGCCGTCGCCCGCATCCAGCGGGCGATCAGCCAGGGGGAGACCATCGCCGTGTTCGGCGACTACGACGTGGACGGCATCACTTCCACGGTTCTGCTGATGGACTATCTCAAAAGCTGCGGCGTCCGCTGCCTGCGGCATATCCCCCGCCGGATCGAGGAGGGCTATGGCCTGTCCAAGGAGGCCATCCAAGGCCTGCGGGACCAGGGCGCCACGCTGATGATCACCGTGGACTGCGGCATCACCGGCAACGAGGAGGTGGACTTCGCTGCCTCCATCGGGCTGGATGTGGTCATCACCGACCATCATGAGTGCAAGGAGGAACTGCCGCGGGCGCTGGCAGTGGTGGACCCCCACCGCAGCGACTGCCCCTATCCCTTCAAGCATCTGGCGGGAGTGGGTGTGGCGCTGAAGCTGGTGCTGGCCCTGGGAGGCGAGAGCCGGGAGGATGCCCTGTTCGCCCGGTACTGCACCCTGGCGGCCATTGGCACCATCGCCGACGTGATGCGGATGGAGGGGGAGAACCGCACCATCGCCTTCTGCGGGCTGGAGGCCCTGCCCCACACGGACTTCGTGGGCGTCCACGCCCTGCTGAAGGAGGCGGGGCTTCTGGGCAAGCCCATCACCTCTGTCCAGATCGGCTTTGTGCTGGCCCCCCGGATCAACGCCGCCGGCCGCATGGGCGCGGCGGATCTGGCCGCGGACCTGCTGGAGACCGATGACCCCGCCCGGGCCGAGGAGCTGGCAAAGGCTCTGTGTGACCTAAACCGGGAGCGGCAGGCGGTAGAGCAGGCCATCTGCGCCGACGCCACCGAGAAGATCGAGCGCCTCCGGGCCGAGGACCGCAGCGCCCTGGTCCTCTCCAGCGAGGACTGGCACCAGGGCGTGGTGGGGATTGTGGCCTCCCGCCTCAGCGAGAAGTACGCCTGCCCAAGCTTCATGATTCATCTGAAAGACGGCGTGGGCAAGGGTTCCTGCCGGTCCTACGGCGGGTTCAACCTGTTTTCCGCGCTGGAGTCCTGCGCCGACCTGCTGGAGGGCTTCGGCGGCCACGAGTTGGCGGCGGGCTTTACCATCTCCGAGGAGAACATCGACGCCTTCCGGGCCCGGATGAACCGGTATGTCCGCTCCGCCTCCGGCGGGGAACGGGCGGTATCCTGCCTGGACGTGGACGCGCCCATCTCCTGCCCCGGCGAGGTGACGCTGGCGGAGGTGGAGCAGCTGGACCAGCTGGAGCCCTATGGCGCGGGCAACCCCCGGCCGGTGTTCGCCCTGCTGGGCGCCACGGTGGACGTCCTGCAGCCCGTGGGCCAGGGGAAGCACCTGAAGCTCCGCCTCTCCAAGGGCACGTGCCGGTTTGACGCCATCTTCTTCTCCATGACGGAGGAGACGTGCGGCGTGGCGGCGGGCATGCGGGTGGACGCGGCCTTTTATCTCCAGGCCAATACCTTCCGGGGCAATACCACCCTGCAGCTGCAGCTCATCGACATCCGCCCCTCCCTGACCCCCAGCCGCCATGAGGCAGCGGACCTGGACCTGCTCCACCGCCTCGTGGCGGGAGAGGGCCTCACCGGGCAGGAGCGGGCCCGGCTCCAGGCGTCCCGCAGCCAGTTCGCCGCCTTTTGGACCGTGCTGGAGCGGCAGCTCCGCCGGGGAAAGGCGGAGGAGGAGATGCTGCCCTTTCTGCGGCGGCTGTCGGCACTCTCCGGCGGGTGTGAGAGCTTCCTCCGGGCCGGCCTGGCCCTGGCCGTGTTCCAGGAGCGGGGCCTGATCGCCCTGTCCGTCCAGGGGGACCAGGTGACGCTTTCGCTGAATCCCATCCAGGGGAAGGTGGATCTCTTCGCCTGCCCCTATCTGTCCCGCCTGCGGGAGGACGCTGCCGGCAAGAGTGGAGGTGTTGTGTCATGACCATTCAGGAACAGTATGAGAACCTGGAAAAGACTGTCCGGGGCTACAATCCTGCGGCAGACTTCCAGCACATCCGGGCGGCCTTTGAATTTGCGGCAGAGGCCCACAAGGACCAGAAGCGCAAGAGCGGGGAGCCCTATATCATCCATCCCCTGGCGGTGGCGCAGATTGTGGCGGAGGAGCTGCGGCTGGACAGCGAGTCCATCGAGGCCGCCCTGCTCCACGACGTCATCGAGGACACCGCCGCCACCCACGAACAGGTATCCAAACTCTTTTCACCCACCATCGCCGACCTGGTGGAAGGCGTCAGCAAGCTGACCCGCATCCAGTACGCCACCAAGGAAGACGAGCAGATGGAGAACCTGCGGAAGATGCTCATCGCCATGAGCAAGGACATCCGGGTGATCCTCATCAAGATCTCCGACCGGCTCCACAACATGCGGACCATGGAGTACCAGTCTCCCGCCAAGCAGAAGCAGAAGTCTCTGGAGACTATGGAGATCTACGCCCCCATCGCCCACCGGCTGGGTATGCAGCGCATCAAGTGGGAGCTGGAGGACCTGTCCTTAAAATATCTGGACCCCATTGGCTACGAGGAAATCGTCTCCAAGCTGGAGGCCAAGCACCAGGAGTACGAGGACTTCATGCGCCGCATCCAGATCCAGATCGACGACCGGCTGAAGGAGCTGGACATCGATCACATCGTCTACGGCCGGATGAAGCATCCCTACTCCATCTACCGGAAGATGTTCAACCAGAACAAGAGCCTGGACGAGATCTTCGACCTGTTCGCCTTCCGGGTGATCGTGAACACGGTGGGGGACTGCTACAACGTTTTGGGTGTCATCCATGATCTCTACAAGCCCATTCTGGGCCGCTTCAAGGACTATATCGGTACTCCAAAGCCCAACGGATATCAGTCCCTCCACACCACGGTCATCGGCGCGGACGGCCTGCCCTTCGAGGTGCAGATCCGCACCAAGGAGATGCACGAGATCGCCGAGTACGGCGTGGCCGCCCACTGGAAATACAAGCAGAACGGCCAGGGCGCCGGCACCGAAGGGCGCTACGAGTGGGTCCGCCGTTTGCTGGAAAACCAGGAGGGCGCGGACGCAGAGGACTATATCCACTCTCTGAAGATCGATATGTTCTCCGATGAGGTGTTCGTCTTCACACCGGGCGGCGACGTGCAGAACCTTCCCGCCGGCGCCACGCCCATCGACTTTGCCTACGCCATCCACTCCGCCGTGGGCAACCGGATGGTGGGCGCCAAGGTGAACGGCCGGATCGTCACGCTGGACCATGTGCTGAAAAACGGCGACATCGTGGAGATCCTCACCTCCAAGAACGCCAAGGGTCCCAGCCGGGACTGGATGAAGATTGCCAGAAGCAGCGAGGCCCGCAGCAAGATTCGCCAGTGGTTCAAGAAGGAGAAGAAAGAGGAGAACATCGCAAACGGCCGTGCCGCCTTCGAGGCGGAGCTGAAGCACTGCGGCATCTCCATGAAGGACGTTCTCTCGCCGGAGATGCTGCCGGTGCTGTTGAAGCGGGTGTCCTACGGCTCTCTGGACGACATGTACGCCGCCATCGGCTACGGCGGCTTCACCGCCCAGAAGGCAGTGAGCCGGATCCAGGGGGAGCTGAACCGGGTGGCGAAGCTCCACCAGGCGGAAAAGGCCGCCGAGGAGCTGGCGGAGGCCAAACCGGCGGAGCCTGCCAAACAGCCCTCCGCTCCCAAGCGGGTGAAGAGCGAGCAGGGCATCATCGTGGAGGGCCTGGATAACTGCCTGGTGAAGTTCTCCAAGTGCTGCACCCCGGTGCCGGGGGACGACATCATCGGCTTTATCACCCGAGGGTACGGCGTGTCCGTCCACCGGTGCGACTGTCCCAACGCCTCGGAGGAGAAGCGATCCCAGCCGGGGCAGGAGGGGCGCTGGATCAAGGTCTCCTGGGGCGGCGACACCAACGACAGCTATCCCACGATTTTGGAGGTGGTGTGCAAGGACCGGCAGGGCCTGCTGCTGGACATCTCCGCTGCCCTCTCCACGACGAATACCTTTGTGCTGGGCATCAACTCCCGCAGTACAGAGGACCAGTTTGCCATCTTCCGGCTGGAGATCCGGGTGAAGGACGGCGCCCAGCTGAAGTCCGTCATGAACAAGCTGAACCAGATCTCCGGGGTGCTGAAGGTCAACCGACCGGCGGGGTGAGAGAGGCTTCCGCCGGGGGTGATTCGATGGCGGAAGAGCTTCCGGGGGGGATGTAGGGGCGGCGATCAACCGCCCGGAGATGATTTGGGCCGCCGAACGGCGGCCACGGGGGATTCTGCTCCCGCAGGGGGCCGCTTCCACGGGGGATGCGCCCCCCATTGTCGTCGTCGCAAAGTCCGCTCAGCTCCGTTTCCGCCTGCGGCGAAAACTGCGCCCGCTCCCTTGCTCCTCCTCTCCCCACCGCGCGGGGCGCGGCGGGGGCCCCTTTCGGTCTTGCCAAAAGAGAAATGGGCCGTGCACGGTCTAAAGAGAAAAGTGTGTGGCGCGCTGCGGTGCAGTGGCCCTCCGCGCTGACGGAGGTCGACGTATCGGTGCAAGCGCCGATTTTGGCCCGCCTTCGGGCACGCTTGGGCCTTCTGCGATTTTCCTAACTGCCGTCCCATGGCGGGAGTACCAACCTTGTCGGGGTGGTTATCGCATGGAATTGCTTCTCTTTTCGCTGCCGCTGGCTGCCCCTCGGGGGAACTGGCGTAGCGGGCCGATAAAGGCATCGGCCCCTACGGAGATACCGTCGGCCTTGCGCATTTTGTGGGGGCCGACCTGCGTGTCGGCCCTTGCGAGGGTGACGAAGGCCACAAGCCCGGTAGGGGCGGACGCCCTTGTCCGCCCGCCAGCACAAGCCGCCACAACCGCCCAGGCAGCGCGTAGCGACTGCGCAGCTGTTGGTGGCTCTGCCGTCTTACGGATGCGGCGTGCTCCCTGCGGGCAAGCGGAACGCGCGGAAGGAGGAGCCAGTGGAACACTGGTGACGGAAATACGGGGAGCGCCGCAGCGCGAGACAGGAAAAGAGGAGCGGTTCAAATGCGCCCGTGTCCTCCAATCCAAGACGCACTACGCCGCGGGAATCCGCCGCTAAGTCTGCACCGCACCCCGCCGCGCCCGTCGGGGGACCCTCGCAAACACGCAGGCACCCTCTCGCGCCGCCCCCCGTACAGCAACTTTGCACGCATGTGTAAAGTTGCGGCCAAAGCGCCTTTTTCTCTTATACCGGGCGCGGCGCGTTCTCTTTTTGGCGCTGACAAAAAGAGAATGGGGGCGCATCTGCACGGCCGTCAGCATGGCTGATATTCCCCGCAGAAATAGAAGCCTTCCATTTTGAGTGAACCATAGAAAGGAATCCATTGTATGCGTGCAGTTGTGACACGGGTGGCTGGTGCCTCCGTAACCATTGCCGGGAACGTCAACGGCCGGATCGGCCGTGGCTTCCTGGTGCTGCTGGGCGTGGGACCCAACGACACCGAGGAGACCGCCGACCGCCTGGCGGAGAAAATCTGCAACCTGCGGGTCTTTGAGGATGAAAACGGCAAAATGAATCTGAATCTGGAGCAGACAGGCGGTGCCCTGCTGGTGGTGTCCCAGTTCACCCTGTACGCGGACACCTCCTCCCGCCGCCCCGGCTTTACCGGCGCCGCCAAGCCGGACGCGGCCATCCCCCTGTATGAGCGATTCATGGCTCACTGCAGGGAGCGGGGCTTCGACGTTCAGCATGGGGAGTTCGGCGCTGATATGCAGGTGGACTCCCGGAACGACGGCCCCGTCACCATCCTCTTCGACACAGAGCGGCCCTTATGAGGGAAGCGGCGCAGGGCGGCGGCGAAATGGCGCCGCCGGAGCTGGTGCGGACGTTCTATGAGACCGTGGTCTCCCAGCACCGTCTGGAGGACCTGCCCCGCTTCGTCGAGGAGGGCTGCGTGCTCCGCCAGGGGGAGTGGACCACTCCCCTGGGTCCCGGCGGCATGGTGCGGCATCTGGCGGCTCTGCGGGAGACGTATCCGGATTACACGGTCCGCATCCTCCGCCAGCACTGGGCCGCGCCGTATGTCGTCTCCGAGTGTGTTATGGAGGGGACCCACCTGGGCCCTTGGCCCGGAACAGTCCCCACGGGAAAACGCCTGATCTTCACCGGCGTGAACATCGACCGGGTGGAGGGCGGAAAGATCGTGGAGCACGGCGGCGCTGTGAACACCTTTGAGACCCTGTGGGACGCGGGCATGATCCGCCCTGCGGAGTGACAGGGCATTTGTCCATTCCACACATGGGCGGGCGGGATTTCCGCCGCCTGCCTCTGATATTTTCATTTGGCAAGGGAGGTCTCCCATGAAGATCAAGTGCTTGCAGGTGGGCCCCATCGGCACCAACTGCTATCTCCTCTGCGACGAGGATGCCAAGACCTGCGCCGTCATTGATTCCGGCGGGGATGGGGCGCGGATCGCCGCCGCGGTGGCGGAAACCGGCTGTGTGCCCTGCGCCATCCTGCTGACCCACGGCCACTACGACCACACCGGCGCTGTGGGAGAGCTCCAGGCCAAATGGCCGGAGACCCCGGTGTATCTGAATCGCCGGGATGTGTACGCCGATGCCTGCACCCAGCAGCTGTTCCCGCTCCTCAGCGGGGACGTGCGGGACTACGACGAGGGGGACACGGTGGCTGTGGGCGGCCTGACGGTGACCGTTCTGGCCACCCCCGGCCACAGCGAGGGGTCTGTCACCCTCCGGTGCCAAGACGCCCTCTTCTGCGGGGATACGCTCTTTGCGGGCTCCTGCGGCCGGACGGACTTCCCCGGCGGGTCCATGGAGAAGATGATGGCCTCTCTGCGGCGGCTGGGGCAGCTGGAGGGAGACCTCCGGGTCCTGCCCGGCCACATGGAGGCATCCACCCTGGACCGGGAGCGGCGCTGGAACCCCTATCTGCTCCAGGCCATGCAGTGAGGAGGGCGCGCCCATGAAACTGGTTTTCCGCGGCCATGACGAGCGGTATGTGGTGGAGCAGAGCCTGATGAATCTGTTCCCCGGGGAACTGCCTGTCTACGAGCCGATCACCCCAGGCGATGACAGCTGGGCCGTGATCTCGCTGGAGGAGACGGGGGACCTCTGCCGGGTGGCGGTCTCCCTCTGCCGGGGCGGCAAGACCACCGAGCAGACCTATCAGGAGCCCCTCTCCGGCGGCGATTTCCAGCGGGAGGGCCTCCGCCGCCACGCCGTCGGCGCCTGCTTCTTCCTGGCGGCCCGGGCGGTCACCGGCGTGACGCCCCCCTGGGGAATGCTCACCGGCGTCCGGCCCGACAAGCCGGTGACCTGGGCCCTGGAGGACGGGAAGTCCCCGGAAGAGGCCCGGGCGTATTTGGAGGAGCACTATTTCGTCACCCCCTCCCGGGCCGCCCTGGCCCTGGAGACCGGCGCCACCGCGGCCAAGGCCGCCCGGCGGCTGGAGAAGCGGGACATTGACGTGTACGTGGGCATTCCCTTCTGCCCAACCCGGTGCGCCTATTGCTCCTTTGTCAGCCAGTCGGTGGAGCGGAGCTTTGCCCTGGTGCCCCCTTATGTGGACGCCCTGTGTGGGGAGATCTCCGCCGGCGGCGAGATGGTTCGCCGGGCGGGACTGCGGGTGCGGACCTTCTACATGGGCGGCGGCACCCCCACCACCCTGACGGCGGAGCAGATGGACCGGGTCCTCACTGCTTTCGAGACCTCCTTCGACCGTACCGCCTGTGAGGAGATCACTGTGGAGGCGGGCCGGCCGGACACCATCACGGCGGAAAAGCTGGCGGTGCTCCGCAACCACGGGGTCACTCGGGTCTCGGTGAACCCCCAGACCTTTGAAGAGAACGTGCTGCGGGCCATCGGCCGGTGCCACACGGCTGCGGACATCGACCGCGCCACGGAGCTGGTGGCCCGGTGCGGCTTCCCCCACGTGAACATGGACCTGATCGCCGGACTCCCGGAGGATACGGCGGAGGGCTTCCGCCGCTCCCTGGACCGGTGCCTGACCTACGGCCCCGACGATATCACCGTCCACACCCTGGCGCTGAAAAAGGGCAGCCGCATCCTGACGGAGGGACTGCGGATCCCCGGCGCGGAGACGGTGGCCGAGATGCTGGATTACGCCTCTCCCACCCTCCGGACCGCCGGATACCGTCCCTACTACCTATACCGGCAGAAGTACATGTCCGGCAGCTTTGAGAACATCGGCTGGTGCCGCAGCGGCGGCGAGTGCTGGTACAACGTGGACATCATGTCGGAGCTGTGCTCCATCCTGTCCTTCGGCGCCGCCGGGTCCACCAAGATGGTGGTGCCGGGCACCAACCAGATCCAGCGGGCGTTCAACGTGAAATATCCCACCGAGTATATCCAGCGGCCGGAGAAGTGGCAGGCCAATCAGACCGCCTTCGCCGCCTTTTATGAAGCACTGTGAAAGGAGCATCGCCATGGCCTATTCCCTGAAAGAGATCAACGACGCTGTCCGCTCTGACCCCAAGGGCTTTGCGGAGGCGTGCGACGCCGCCTTTGCCAAAAAAGTGGAGACGGCGGCCCAGAAGATTGCCGATCACCGGAAGGAGTCCCGCATCATCCTGTTGTCCGGCCCCTCCGGCTCTGGCAAGACCACCACGGCATTGAAGATCGAAGAGCAGCTGGAGAAAATGGGCATCCAGACCCACACCATCTCCATGGACAACTACTTCAACACCATCGACCCGGAGACGGCGCCCCGGAACCGGGAGGGCGCCATCGACTACGAGTCTCCCTTCTGCCTCGACATCGAGCTGCTGAACCGACACTTCTCCATGCTGGACCGGGGGGAGACCATCCACGTGCCCAAGTACGAGTTCGCCCGACAGATGCGCTCCGACATCCTGTCTCAGCCGCTGAAGCTGGGGCCCGACGAGCTGGCTATCTTTGAGGGCATCCACGCCCTGAACGACGTGATCGTGGGAAAGAATCCCAAGGCCTTCAAGCTGTATATCGCGGCCCGGTCCAATGTGGTGGACGAGGACGGCGCCGTGGTGTTCCAGCACCCCTGGCTGCGCCTGTGCCGCCGGATCGTCCGGGACTACAAGTTCCGGGGCAGCGACGCCAACTTCACCCTGAAGATGTGGCCCAATGTCCGCCGGGGGGAAAAGCTGTATATCTCCCCCTATAAGGAGAATGCGGACTTGATGTTCGACTCCTCCCTGCCGGATGAGGTGGCGGTGCTGAAGCCCTTCGTGGTCCCCCTGCTGGAGGCGCTGCCCCAGGGCAAGTATGAGATCGCGGACGACATCCTCCGGGGATTTGAGCGGATCGAGATCATGGAAGAGTCCAACATCGCCCCCAGCTCCCTGGTGCGGGAGTTCATCGGCGGCAGCATCTATCCCAGCTGAGCGGGGCTGCCCCTCTGCCCCAATCTTTCTTTGGAGGTCATACAAGCCATGAATGAGCGGTTGCAGGAACTGCTGGACGCGGTGCAGCGCACTGCCTCCCAGGTGGGCGGCAGTGCGGCGGATGCCGCCTACGGCATGGGAAAGCGGGCGGGAGAGCTCCTGTCCGTGGCCAAGCTGAATATCCGGATCATGGACCTGAAGGGAGCGGTGAGCACCGCCCTGCGGGAGGTGGGGGAGATGATCTACGCCACCCACACCGGCACCCTCACGGAGTCCGAGGTACTGCTGGCAAAGCTTCAGGAGATCGACGGGCTCCGCCAGCAGATCGACCGGCTGGAGCGGGAGATCGCTCGGCTCCAGGGCGGCGCGGTGTGCCCCTTCTGCGGGGCGGCCGCCCGGAGCGGCGACGTATTCTGCCGGGAATGCGGCCAAAAGCTGTAAGGAGGAAGCGTAAGATGGAATATACATTCGCACAATATCAGGAGAGCGCCCAGGCGCTGAGAGACCGCCTGGGGGCGTTCCGCCCCCGGTGCCTGCTGATCTTGGGCTCCGGCCTGGGCTCTTTGGGCAACGAAGTGGAGTCCCCCATTGCCGTCCCCTATGAGGATGTGCCCCACATGAAGCGATCCACCGCCCCGGACCACGCGGGCCGGTTCGTGTTCGGCCGCCTGGCGGGTCAGGACGTGGCGGTGATGCAGGGCCGCCTCCACACCTATGAGGGCTGGTCCTTTGAGGATGTCAGCTATCCTGTCCGGGTGCTGCGGCTGCTGGGGGCGGAAACGCTGGTAGTCACCAACGCTGCCGGCGCGGTGAACACCGCCTTCTCTGCCGGGGACATCATGCTGATTACCGACCACATCAAACTCTTCGGTGTCAGCCCCCTTTGCGGCCCCAATCTGGAGGAGTTCGGCCCCCGGTTCCCGGACATGAGCCATGTGTACACGCCCCGACTCCAGGACACCGCCCGGGAGGCCGCGGAGGAGCTGTCCATCCCCCTGCGCCAGGGCGTCTATATGTACTTCCCCGGCCCCCAGTACGAAACGCCGGCGGAGGTCCGTGCCGCCCGGGTGCTGGGCGCGGACGCCGTGGGCATGTCCACGGTGCCGGAGGCCATTGTGGCCGCCCACTGCGGCATGGATGTGCTGGGCTTCACGCTCTGCACCAATATGGGGGCCGGGGTGCTGGACCAGCCTCTTTCCTCCGACGAGGTGCTTGCCGCCGCCGCCACGGCGGGGCCCCAGTTCTCCGCCCTGGTAAAGGCGTGTCTGGCCCGGTTATAAACGGCAGCGGCAGGCCATAGGCTCATAGGGGCAGCAGATTCCGCCGCCCTAGTTCTCTGTTGTAATTTGAGGTAATCGCTTCATGTCTAATCAAAAAAAGCAATCCTTCCTGGGCGGCGCCGCCATCCTGGCCGCAGCTGTCGTTGTGGTGAAATTTATCGGGTTCTTCTACAAAGTCCCCCTGAACAACATCCTGGGCGGCCCCGGCAAGACGTATTTCGACACTGCCTATAAGATTTACAATTTCCTGCTGACCTTCTCCACGGCGGGCCTGCCTCTGGCCATCTCCAAGCTGACCAGCCAGGCCCATGCCCAGGGACGGGAGAACGAGAAGCGGAAGATCTTCCGCACCGCCATCGTGCTGTTTTTCGTCCTGGGCACGGTGGGCGCCCTGTTTATGTTCTTCCAGGCAGAGGGCTTGGCGGGGTTTCTGGAGAACAGCCTGGCGGCCCAGCCCATCCGGGCGCTGGCTCCGGCGGTGTTCTGCGTGTGCCTGCTGGCCTGCATGCGGGGCTACACCCAGGGCCAGGGCAACATGACGCCTACGGCGGTTTCCCAGGTACTGGAGGCGCTTTTGAAACTGGCTATCGGTCTGCCGCTGGCGTGGTATGTACTGCGCATCGGCATGAGCCTGGAGATGGGCGCCGCCGCGGCCATCCTGGGCGTCACGGCGGGCACGGCGGTCTCCATGCTGTTTTTGGTGGGATATTTGGCGAAGCACCGGAATCGGACACAGTCCCTGGATGTCCCCTCCGGCAGCAGCCATCTGATCCGGCAGATCCTGGCCATTGGCATCCCCATCACCCTCAGCAACTCCGCAATGAGCATCCTGAACATCATCGACACCAAGATCGTCATGGGCCAGCTGCAGAACGCCCTGCTGCTGTCGGAGGAATCGGCCGCTGCCCTGAACGGCCAGTACAGCATGGCCATGGATATGCCCAACATGGTGGCCTCCTTCGTGTACCCGGTGACCATGAGCTTGATTCCATTCGCGGCGGCGGCTCTGGCCCGGCAGGACCATGCCGGAGCGGACCGGATCATCTCCTCCGCCTTCCGCATCATCGCCATTCTGGCCCTGCCGGCGGGCATCGGCCTCAGTGTCCTCTCCACGCCCATCATGGTCCTGGTGCTGCCGGCCCAGCGGGAGGATGCCCTGGCGGCGGGCCCCCATCTTCAGGTGCTGGGCATCGCCCTCATCTTCATCTGCCTGATGATCCTGACCAACGCTATCCTGCAGACCTACGGCAAGGAGAAGCTGCCCATCTTCACCGTGATCGTCGGCGGCATCGTCAAGATCATCATGAACTATTTCCTGGTGGGGAATCCGGACATCAACATCCACGGCGCACCCATCTCCACGCTATGCTGCTATCTGGTGATCGTGGTGCTGAATCTGTTCTTCGTGTGGAAATACTCGCCCCAGAAGCCACGGTATCTCGAAGTTTTCGCAAAGCCCGTGGCCGCTTCCCTGCTCATGGGCGGCGCGGCCTGGGCGATCTATGGCCTGGCCAGCCGGGTGCTGGATGGGGCTTTCCTCGCCTTGGCACAGCAGATGTTTGCGGATCCGGATAAGATCCAGCTCTGGTCCGTATATCTGGCCAACGCCGCCTGTGTCCTGCTGGGCATCCTGGCCGGCGTGATCGTCTACGGTGTGCTGGTGATCGCTCTGCGGATCCTGCGGGCGGAGGATGTGCGGTCCATTCCCCGCGGGGAAAAGCTTATTAAACTTCTGCACTTAAAATGAGAAACCGGGCGGCCGCGCCCCCTTCCCAAGGGGGCGATCCGCTAAAATTCCTTGAAAAATCAGGGGTTTCCCGTGAATTTTTCTTGCAAAGGCAGGCATCTTATGGTAGAGTTTCAGCGTAAGGATTTTTACAGCTACGAGGATTTTCTGGAGATCATGCGGCTGCTGCGGGCTCCCGGGGGTTGCCCCTGGGACCGGGAGCAGACCCACAGCTCCATCCGCCGGAACTTCCTGGAGGAGACCTATGAGGTTCTGGACGCCATCGACCACGACGACGCCAGCGGCATGTGCGAGGAGCTGGGCGACGTGCTGATGCAGGTGGCCTTCCATGCCCAAATCGAGGCGGAGCGGGGCCGCTTCACCATGGCAAATGTGGTGGACGGCGTGGCCCGGAAGCTGGTGTACCGCCATCCCCATGTCTTTGGGGACGTGCAGGCGGATACCTCCCAGCAGGTCCTGGCCAACTGGGACGTGCTGAAGCGCCGGGAGAAGGGCCAGCGGTCCACGGCGGACGCGGTGGAGGCCGTGCCCCACACGCTGCCTGCCCTGTGGCGGGCGGAAAAGATTCAGTCCAAGACCGCCAAGGCCGGCTTTGACTGGACAAGCTCTCTCCAGGCACTGGACAAGCTGGAAGAGGAGGTCCGGGAGCTCCGGGCCGCCCTGGAGGCCGGTCAGGCCGCCGACGCGCCCCACGGCATCCGGGAGGAGCTGGGCGACACGCTGTTTATGGCCGCCAAAATCGCCCAGATGTCGGGCGTGGACCCGGAGGACGCCCTCCACCGGGCCTGCGACAAGTTTGACCGCCGCTTCCGCGCGGTGGAAGAGGCCGCGGACAAGCCTCTGCCGGAGTGCGGTGAGGCGGAGCTGCTGGCCCTCTGGAACGATGCAAAATCCCACGATCCGTCTTAATCGCGGGCGCGCCTGCCTGCGTTAGGAATAAATCATCTAGCAAGCGCATCACACATTGTATAGGAGGATAACATCCATGAACAAAGCTGAACTCATCAATTCTGTCGCCGCTTCTGCCGACGTTTCCAAGAAGGAGGCCGAGGCTGTTGTGTCCGCCACGTTTGACGCCATCACTGCCGCCCTGAAAGACGGCGACAAGGTGCAGCTGGTGGGCTTTGGATCCTTCGAGGTCAAGAAGCGTGCCGCCCGCGTGGGCCGCAACCCCAAGACCAAGGAGTCCATTGAGATCCCCGCTTCTGTAGTGCCCGTGTTCAAGGCCGGCAAGGCCCTGAAGGACGCCGTGGCGAAGTGATCTGACCCTGTGATTTCGGGACTGCCGGTGCTGTGGTGCCGGCAGTCCCGTTTCCCATGAGAAAGGAGCCGCCCATGCGTTTGGATAAATATCTCAAAGTCTCCCGCCTCATCAAGCGGCGGACTGTGGCCAACGAGGCCTGTGACAACGGCCTGGTCACCGTCAACGGCAAGCCTGCCCGGGCCTCCTACGACGTGAAGGTGGGGGACCAGATTTCCCTGCGCTTCGGCCAGCGCATCGTAACGGTGGAGGTGCTGGACGTCCAGGAGACGGTGCGCCAGGCGGACGCCGGCACGCTGTACCGGGAGATCGGCCGGTAAGGCCGGACGCATATTCTCCCCGCCCCTCCCATATAGTTGGGACAGGGAGGGACGCGGAATGAACGACTACAACAACGCCATGTCCCAGGCGGGCCACCGTCTGGAGCTGATCGGCCGGGAGCGGCTCACGGTCTCCGGAGTGGAGGACGTGGAGCGGTTCGACGAGACCGGCATCATCATGTCCACCAGCGTGGGAACGCTGGTCATTACCGGAGAGGACCTGCACATCGGCAAGCTGTCCCTGGACGGGGGCGAGCTCCATGTGGACGGCCGGATCGATTCCGTCTCCTATGAGGACGGCGGTCAGGAGCGGGGGGGCCTTTTCCATCGGCTGTTCGGGTGAGGCGCCATGGCCCCTGCTCTCTCCCAGCCGCTCCTGCTCTTCTGTCAGGCGATCCTGCTGGGCATGGCTGCGGCGCTGCTGTATGACCTGCTGCGGGCCTTCCGCCTGCGGCTGCCCCGCCTGACGTCAGCGCTGGACATCCTGTACTGCATGGCCGCGGGCTTGGCGGTCTTCCTCTTCATGCTCCGCCGGGCGCAGGGGCAGCTGCGGCTGTATCTGCTGCTGGGGGCGGTGGGCGGCGGTGTGCTGTTTTTCACCGCCTTCTCCCCGTTTTTGCGGCCGGTGTGGGATTTTTGGGTGGATACCCTGGCATTTTTGCTGCATCTGACCGCCATTCCCCTGCGGGGAGCGGAAAATTTGTGTAAAAAAATCGGCAGATGGGGAAAAAATCTCTTTTATTTTATTCGCAAATGTTATACAATAAAAAACACCAAGCACGGCAGAAGGCTTTACAAAGGAGGCGGGCGGCATGGCAAGAGCAGAACGGCAGCCAAAGAAGCGGTCCAGAGGAAGCGTCCTCACCAAGCTTCTGATCCTGGTGATTCTGGCGGCGATCGGACTGCAGCTGCGCAGCCTCCACAGCCAGGTGCAGGACGCCCAGGCCCAGCGGGACGCCCTGACGGCCCAGGTCCAGGCCCAGGAGCAGGAAAACGCCGCCCTGGCCGCGGACATCGCCGAGGGCGCCACCGAGGATAAGATGAAGGAGATCGCGCAGGAAGAGCTGGGGCTGATCTCCCCCAATCAGCGTGTGTTTTCTGTGGGCAACTGACCGGAGCCGGGCGACGAGGGAGGCGGAGCGCCTCCCCCGCTTGTGCCGGGAGCCGGTCTTTTTTGATACGACCCGCTTCCACGGGAGCGGGAAAACCATCCGGAAGGAGAAACAGTACACTATATGGAGCTTCAGGTAGGGAGCATTTTGGAAGGAAAGGTGACCTCCATCACCAAATTCGGCGCGTTCGTGGCCCTGGACAATGGGAAGTCCGGCCTGGTCCACATCTCCGAGATCGCCAACACGTTTGTCAACGACGTACATGACTACCTGCAGGAGGGGCAGGCCGTCAAGGTCCTGGTGCTCTCCACGGAGAATGGAAAGGTCAATCTCTCCATCAAGCGGACGCTCCCCAGGCCGGAGCGGCCCGCCCGCAGTCCCCGGCCCAGCGGCAGCCACCCGGCGGGGGCGTCCCGTCCCGTGGCCCAGGCCCGTCCCGTGGCCCAGGCCCGGCCCGCCGCCCGGGCGCAGCAGCCGCTGCCCCCCTCCGGCGACCAGTCCTTTGAGGACAAGCTGAAGCAGTTCCTCTCCTCCTCTGAGGGGAAGATGGCCGACCTGAACCGCAGCCTGGACGGGCGGCGGGGCGGCGGCCGGCGGCGCAGATAACACCAGGGCGCGCGGCAATGCCGCGCGCCTTTTTCATGTCCGCCGGATAAAAAAGGGCCGCCCAGCGGTTTCACGCTGCGCGGCCCAAGCGGGTGGGATATTGGAAAGCTTCCGGGATTATCATACACCCGCCCTGCATCCCTTGTAAATAGGAGCTTTTGTCGGATCGGCTCCTCTTTTGTCGGATTGCTGCGGGCTCTGAACAATTTGTGAATTCCACCGGCTCGCCCCTTTTCAAATGGAAAGATTTGTGCTATATTAATAAAAAGGGGAGAGATCCCCGATTTCTCCCACACGAAAGGAGCGATCCCTATGAAGTATACCTTTGCCTGCAAGAGAGTCCCGCTGAATGATTCCATCAAGGAATATGCCCAGAAGAAGATCTCCAAGCTGGAGCGCTACTTCCGGGAGGAGGATACCACCGCGTTTGTCACTTTCTCTGTGGAGAAGGACCATCTGTGCTCGGTGGAGATCACGATCCGCGGCGGCGCCACGTTGCTGCGGGCACAGACGGAGGCTCCTGACGGAGATATGCGCGGCGCCATTGACGCCGCTGTGGGATATATCGAGCGGCAGATTCTGAAGAACAAGACCCGCCTGGCCAAGCGCCTGCGGACTGAGGGCTTCCCCCCGCCCGCCCCGGCGGACGACTTTGAGGTGGCTGAGGAGAAGGAGTTCCCCATCGTCCGTACCAAGCGCTTCTCCGTGAAGCCCATGAGTCCGGAGGAGGCCATCCTGCAGATGAACCTGCTGGACCACAGTTTTTTCGTGTTCCGCAGCAGTGAGGATGACGGCCTATCTATCGTCTACCGCCGGAAAAATGGCGGATACGGCCTGATCGTCACGGATGAAGAGGAGTGACCCGTACCTGGCAGACAGGGCGGAGCCGCGTCAGCGGCTCCGCCCTTTTTCGCTCCGCCCCGGAGATGGCGCGCAATGCCTCTTGTCCTTTTCGGCATCTTCTGCTATACTGATACCGGCAAATCCCCGCTATGGGTCAAAATACGAGGAAAGAAAGAACAATTTGATGAAGATGATTTTTTTGGTGGACGGCGACAACAACATTGGCACCGGGCTCCAGGGTATCGACCTGCTGACTGCCGAGGACACCGTCCTGGTCTTTTTCGGCAAGGGGCAGACCCTGGCCAACGTGAAAAAGCTGTGCGCCGGCACAAAGGCCCAGGTGCAGTATCTGGAGAGCGTGAAGGGAGGCAAGAACTCCCTGGACTTCCAGATCATCACGGAGCTGGGCGTCCTGGTGGGAAGAGGAGAGGCGGATTTCGCCTATGTCATCAGCCAGGACAAGGGATATGAGGCCGCCATGAGCGCCCTCCACGCACGATACGCCTCCACGTTCCGGGAGGTGGCTCTGCGCCCCTCCATTCAGGACTGTCTCCAGGCGGCGTTCCTGCTGCGGGCAGGCACTCGGGAGGAGCTGGCCGCCGCCCTGGCCCGGCAGTACGGCCCCGTGCAGGGTCAGCTGGCCTATGAGCATCTGGAGGCCCTGCTCACCCCGCCTCCGGTCCAGGAGGCGGCGGCCCCCTCCCCCGCGCCGGAAAACAAGGCGGCGTCCAAGCCCGGAAAGCGGCGCAGCCGCGCGGCGGCGAAGCCGGCGGAGACCGCCGAGCCCGCCCCGGCCCAGAGCGCCCCACAGGATGCGGAGGAGCCCGCCGGGACGGCGGAGCCTGCCACCCCGGCCGCCAGATCCCGCCGCAGCGGTGCCAGCCGCCGCCGGAAGCGGGCGGAGCGGTCCAAGGCAGAAAAAGCATGACAAGAGGCCGCGCCTTTGGCGCGGCCTCTTTGAATCCGCCACAGTGGGCAACACGGCGCCCGGCCAGACTGGCCGGGCGCCGTCTGTCACGTTGTCTGCTGTTCGTCCAGGGCCCGCAGCAGGGCTTCCACGGTCCGCTCCACCACCCGGACCGTCTCTTCGTCCTGGTCCCGCAGCAGATCCATGATCCGCTGCACAGCGTCCCCGGGCGCGCCGAAGAGCACATAGTCGGCGTTCAAATCCAGCAGGCGGCACAGGCGGATAAAGTTCTCCAGCCGGGTGCCGGTGTTTCCCAGCTCCAAATCCGCAATAAAGGACACAGATAGATCGGCCCGCTCGGCAAGCACTTCTCTGCTCCAGTTGAGTCGCTCTCTGGCTTCCCGAAAGCGGCGTCCCATCTCTATTCTGTTTGGGTCACGTTTTCTCATAAAAGCACTGCTCCTGCTGTTTGAGAAAAGTGTACCCTATTTCCCAATAAAGAAAAATATAGTCTAGTACTTTATTGACAACGTACAAAGTACTATGTTAATATGAAAAAAAACAGGGCGCAGGCAGCTGCCCGCGCCCTAAAAAGCGTATTACCGGCTCTGGTCCGCTGTATGCATGTAGGCCATCAGATCCAGGATCTTGTTGGTGTAGCCCCACTCGTTGTCATACCAGGCGATCAGCTTCACAAAGTTGTTGTCCAGCATGATGCCGGCGGTCTCGTCGAAGATGCAGGTCTCTGAAAACCCCGTCAGGTCGGAGGACACCACCTGGTCGTTGGTGCAGGTGATGATGCCCTTCATGCTGTTCTGGGCGGCGTTTTCCATGGCCACGCACACATCATGATAGCTGGCAGGCTGCTTGAGGCGAGCGGTCAGGTCCACCACGGACACGTCGTTGGTGGGCACCCGGAAGCTCATGCCGGTCATTTTACCCTTCAGCTCCGGAATTACCACGCCCACCGCCTTGGCCGCGCCGGTGGTGGAGGGAATGATGTTGCCCAGGACGCTGCGGCCGGTACGCCAGTCCCGGCCCGCCCGGGCGTCCACAGCCTTCTGCTTGGCAGTGGCGGCGTGGATGGTGGACATCAGCGCCTGCTCGATGCCGAAGGTGTCGTTGATGACCTTGGTCATGGGGGCCAGGCAGTTGGTGGTGCAGGAGGCGTTGGAGACCACGTCCATCTCCGGGGTGTACCGCTTGTGGTTCACTCCCATGACAAAGGTGGGCGTGATGTCGTCCTTGGCCGGGGCGGAGATGATGACCTTTTTTGCCCCGTGCCGGAAGTGGGCGGAGGCCTTTTCCGTGGTGCAGTAGGCGCCTGTGGACTCGATGATGTACTCGGCGCCGCAGTCGTCCCAGGGGATGTTGGCGGCGTCGTCCTCACTGTAAACCCGGATCTTCTTGCCGTTGATAATCAGGTGACGGTCGTCCCGCTCCACCGTGCCCTGAAAGGTCTTGAACACGGAGTCGTACTTCACCTGATAGACCATGTAGTCCAGGTCCGCGTTCCGCAGGTTGATGCCGCACATCTGATAGGTGGCGCTGCCGCGCTCCACCATGATCCGCAGTGCCACGCGGCCGATCCGGCCAAATCCGTTGATTCCCACTTTGATCGCCATGTTCCCATTCCTTCCTGTATTCCGTATTCCGCCGCAGCGGATGTTGTCCTCATTATACCATATTACCGGAAAATGTCACCGCAATTTTGCGTAAAATTGCGCATATAAAACGCAAGATTTGTTGTCCGTTTTGCACAGACTGGACTTCTGTTCGGCCGTGTCTGCCGGACTTCGACAATTTTCCCCCTTTTTCGGCAAAGACCTTGTCTTTGCATCCCTTTTTTGCTATCCTATTGGTGTTCGAGGCAGGCTTTTCCACGGTTTGAAAGCCCTTCCCCGTATATGCTACAAGAGAGAATCCCAGCTGAAAGGATGCGCCTATGGAAGCAGAGCAATTTGACTTCTCCGTTGTGTTCCCCAACATCGCCGCCCAGTTGCGCAGCGTGTTGGGAAACCTGCACCTGGCGGCCGCCCAGCTGGCGCCTGCCATCCGGCGGGAGGGGGATCCGGCGCTGGATTCCACAGCTTCCCTGCTGGATCAGAGCTACTACCGCCTGCTGCGGCTGGTGAACAATCTGACGGCGGCGGGAGAGCTGGGGCAGGACGCGCCCCTCCCCGTCCGGGACCGGGATTTGACGGAGACGGTCCGTGCGGTCTGTGCCGGGGCTCAGGGTCTGTTTGCGCTCAAAAAGGTCCAGCTGGAATTCCGGAGCGCTGCGGACTGCCACACCTGCGCTTTTCACCAGCCCTCCATCGAGCTGCTGCTCTACCAGTTGCTCTCCAATGCCCTGAAGTTTACCCCTGCCGGAGGCGCGGTGACCGTGGAGCTGAAATTCATCAACCGATGGGTCCGCCTGTCCGTGTCCGACACCGGCTGCGGTATCCAGGAGGACCAGATCCCCTTCCTGTTCGACCGCTACCTTCACGACGATGCGATGGCGCCCCAGCCCCACGGCCTGGGCCTGGGACTGCCTATCTGCCAGCACATCGCAGAGCGCCACGGCGGCACCATGATTGCCGAGTCCCGGCCGGGGCAGGGGTCCCGCTTCACCTTGTCGTTGCCGGACCGGCGGTGCGGGACTGCGGACGTGTCGGACGTGAAGTTCGATTACAACGGCGGCTTCAATCCGCTCCTCCTGGCCCTGGCGGACGCCTTGCCCCCCCAGGCTTTCTCCCAGCGCCATCTGGACTGACCCTGGCTCCGGCTGGGGTCGTTTTTTTTCGCAGAAGCGGCTTTCCTTTTGGCCGGAAATCGGCTACAATAGCCCTATCACACGACCGGCGCTCCGTCGGCCTTTTCAGGAGGAACCCATTTATGTCCCAGCGTGTATTTGTGGCCATGAGCGGCGGCGTGGACAGCGCCGCGGCGGCGCTGCTGCTGCGGCAGGCCGGCTATGATGTCACCGGCGTGACGCTGCGCCTGCATCCCTATAAGGACCGCCCGGGCCTGTGCGGCTCTGCGGATGATATCGAGACAGCCCGCGCCGTGGCCGCCGGCATGGGGATTCCCCATGTGGTGCTGGACCTGTGCGATCTGTTCCGCGAGCGGGTCATGGACCGGTTTGTGTGGGCCTACACCCACGGCCGCACACCCAATCCCTGCATTGACTGCAACCGGGAGATCAAGTTCGGTGCCCTGCTGGACTGGGCGCTGGACCAGGGCGCGGACGCCATGGCCACCGGCCATTACGCCAGAGTCCGCCTCGATACGCCCTCCGGCCGCTGGCAGCTGCTGCGGGGCGCGGATCGACGGAAGGACCAGACGTACTTCCTCTATCAGTTGACCCAGCACCAGCTGGCCCATCTGCTGCTGCCGGTGGGAGACTATGAAAAGCCTGCCCTGCGGGCCCTGGCGGCCGCCAACGGCCTGTCCAACGCCCAGAAGGCCGACAGCCAGGACATCTGCTTTGTGCCGGATGGGGACTATGTGTCGTTTTTGCGGCAGTATGGCGGCGTGGAGCCCGTCCCCGGTGACTTCCTGGACTCAGAAGGCCGTGTGCTGGGCCGCCACAGGGGAATGGAATGCTATACCATCGGCCAGCGGAAAGGGCTGGGCGTCAGCGCCAACGCGCCGCTGTACGTGCTGGGGAAGGACCCGGACCGGAATGCCGTGATCCTAGGGGAGGACAACCGCCTCTACACCCGGGAGCTGACGGCGGAGCGGGTGAACTGGCTCTCCGTACCGGAGCCGGACCGCCCCCTGTCCGTCACCGCCAAGACCCGGTACAGCCAGCGGGAAGCTGCCGCCACAGTGGAGCCGCTGCCCGGCGGCTGCATTCGCATGGTGTTCACAGAGCCTCAGCGGGCCGTCACCCCGGGGCAGGCGGTGGTGTTCTACGATGGAGATCTGGTGCTGGGCGGGGGCACCATCTGTCCGTGACGCAAAAGGACGCCGCGAAAGCGGCGTCCTGCAGTTCTTATCGCTGACTGGTGGTCCAGCTGTCCTGAAAGATCAGGTCATCCACATCCCCGCCGCTGATCGTCTGGTGTCTCATCATTTTATTTCCTCCTTTGCATTTGGGTTCTCAGCCAGTATATGCGCCTCCGGGCGGAAAATTGCACGGAAACGGGCACCTGTCTGGACTTTTTGCAGCGGGAGTTGTCGAAAAAATTTGAAAGGTTTTCCTTGCCCGTGCTTGACAATGACTGGAGAGTATGGTATTCTAATCATTGCCGACAGCTGCCGGTGTGGTGGAATTGGTAGACACAGGGGACTTAAAATCCCCCGGTAGCGATACTGTACCGGTTCGAGTCCGGTCACCGGCACCACAGAACAGAATATCGCGGGGTAGAGCAGTTGGTAGCTCGTCGGGCTCATAACCCGGAGGTCGTTGGTTCAAGTCCAGCCCCCGCAACCAGAAAGTCCTGATTTCGCAAGAAATCAGGACTTTTTCCGCACTTTTCTGTCAAATAACTTACTTGCCGTTTTTTCTGACCCAAACGCTGACCCAAACGGGAGCGGATAGCGGAAAGCACTATACCGCACCAGAGAGAATGTTACCCATTGTCTTTGCCGCTTCACGCTTAGCCGAGGTCGTTACATGAGCGTAGGTGTCCAGCGTGAAGCCTGCCGAAAAATGCCCTAGCATGCCAGACACGGTCTTGATGTCCACACCGTTTTGCAGGGCCAGCGTTGCGAAGGTGTGGCGCAGGTCGTGAAAACGCACCTTCGGCAGCCCTGCCCGCTTTAGGACTCGGTGCAGCATGTGCAACACGCTGTCCGGCGACATGGGGCCTCCGGTGGGTGACGGGAACACCCATTCGCTGTTACCCGTTTTTCTTCTTTGCTGCATCAGAACGTCTATCGCGTCTGCCGACAGCGGCAGTGTGCGGTAGGCGTTTTTTGTTTTCAGCGGCATCTCAATGATTTTGCCGTCGATGCGCCCGATCTGCCGTTGAACCCGGAGGTCTCCTTTTTCCAAATCAATGTCCGACCATTTTAATCCGAGCAACTCGCCCCGCCGCAGGCCGGTGGTCAGGTCGATGTAGTACAGGGCGAACACGCCGCTGTCTTTTGCCTCGCGGAGGAAGGATGTCAGCTGCTCAACGGGAAGCGTCTGCATTTCCTTGTGCTCCGCCTTCGGCAACGCGCAGCCATCTGCCGGATTGCGGGCGATCAGCCGCTGCTCGACTGCCAGCTTCAGGGCAGAGGAAATGATTTGATGGATGTTGCGCACTGTTTTGGCGCTCAGTCCCTTGGGCTGCTTCTGTGCTTCGATTCGCTCTACCCGCCCTTCCGCCAACAATTTCTTGTAGAACTGTTGCAGATGCAGCGTCGTCAAATCATTCAACGGGATCTTGCCGAGCTGCGGCTTGATGTGGTTTTCGATGTAGCCATGATAGGTCAGGTAGGTGGATGGGCGCATTTTGATTTTGGCATAGTTCTCATACCATACTTCTAACCAATTACCTACCGTGTAGGTCTTGGCCCGCCCGTAGTCGACGCCGACGTTTTCCTCGATTGCCTTTTTCAGCTTTTCCTTGACTTCGGCCTGCGTCTTGCCGAGAACATTCTTGATGATGGCTTTGCCGGTTTCTGGATCTCGGCCAACCGTGTACCGGCCCTCCCAGCGTCCGTCCTTTCGTTTTCTGATGTTACCCTCGCCGTTTGCTCGTCTTTTCGGCATAAAATCAGCCTCCTTTGTAACGGCAAACCATACCGTAAACAGCAGAGGAAAGCTATCGGAAAACCGAACTGTTATCAGAAAGTTATCATTTGCGCTCCATCAAGTGGAGAGCCTAATCTTTGTCTATTGCGGCGCAAATTTTGCACTGCCGGAGGGGACGCTTCTTTGGTTACAGCGGTGCGATTTTCGGACGGTCAAGAAGCCCTTTCCATTGACTACAGCGGCGCAAAATATGTTTGCCCTGCGCTGCCGATCTTGAGAGGCGTGACTACCTTAGTTTCCTCCTAAAACGGCCACAAGGCACCACCAAAATCCTTGGGACACCTGCGTTTGCGGGAACTAAGACGCCAGCCGTTCTGAAATTTTCTTCAAAAGGCGCCACAACCGACTGCGTTGAAATCCCCGTCAACTGCCCGCACTGCGGGCAGAAGTGGCGGCTGCGGCGGCGCTTGCGACGCCAGCCCTTTATCCTGCTTTCTTTTTCGTCCTCGAAAAAGGCTCGAAAAGCACCGAAAGGCTCTCCACAAAACTCCCACACACCACGCTCAATCACTGACTATAAGCGCTGTTATTCTCATTCTCACAGTTCCATTTCAGTCTTGCTTTGGACATTCTCCCACAAACGCCGCACATTCGCTTTCACCTCCGAAAGCGGGTACGTACCTCGCCATCGCCAGCAAAATCGCACACAGCGGCTCACAGGGCGAAACAGGGGTGCTTTGGATGGGGGCGCTATCTCTACCCTCTGACCGTTTTGCGCGGTCCGAAAACCCTGCATGGCCAGAGGGTAGAACGGCATACTTTGCCCCTTTTGGGTCTTGGCCGAGGGTGCTCCCGAAGAACGCAGAAAGCCTTCGGAACAGCGATGCGCTTATGCGCGTCGCTGTTCCGAGGCGTCGCGGCCCCGCTGGGCTGCGCAGACCGACACCGCCCGCTGAGCGGACTGTGCTTGCTCCGATATCTCCCAGAGTCCAACTCTGTTTGCGGCGTCCGGCGTTCCCTCTCTCTGTCTTTATCCCCGGAGCATGACCCTTGCGCGGAATACGCCGTCCTGATAGGTAACCGTACTCACCCCGCAGGATTTTTCTGCGATGTGACGGACGGACTGAAGTCCGACGCCGTCTCCTTTTCGCTTGGAGGACTGGAATACGCCACCTTTTTCGCGGATGACTCCGTCATAGGTGTTTTCAACCTGAATCAGTGCCAGACTGTTGCCATGCAGATAGGCTGTCAGTTTGATTCTGCGTCGGGCAGGCGCAGTGCGCAGGCTGGCTTCCAGCGCATTTTCCAGCAGATTAGAGAGGACCAGGCACAGATCGATCTCGTCTACAGGAAGACATTCCGGCAGATCGAGCTGCACGGAAAATGGGATCTGCTCCCGCTTCGCAAGTGCGCAGTAATACCCGACCACGCCGTCTGCCGCCCGGTTTTCACAGAAATGCAGCTCCAGACTCGGGATTCTGGAAACTGCGCTGGAAAGATAGGCTTTGATCTTTTCAAGATTCCCTTCTTCTGCAAGGGCATCGAGCTGACATAGCTGGTGGCGCAGATCGTGCCGCGCCTGTCGGGCTTCCTCAATGGCAGCATTCAGGCTTTCGTAGCGCTGCTGCTGCATGGAAAGCAGCTGGTTCCCCTGCTGCAATCTCACATTCCGGTTGATGCTGATCGCCATCAGAAGGAAGATTGCGTTGAAGAAAAGCATCAAAAACAAAAGTGCGATGCTGATCACAAAATAGCCCTGCAAAACACGCCCGGTATAGAGCGTGTCCGCATACTTGGGGATCATAAACAGATTCAGCGCAATGAACACCAGCGGCAGCACCCAGAAGGAATACCAAGTCTGCGCAAAATTTTCATCCTCGACCATCCTCCGCACGCTGTGCGTCGCAGGATAATAGGCGATGACGGCAAACAGCCAGCAGATCACCTGATAGCAAATCACGGCCCGCAGACAGAACCATGGCGCAGCCTGCGCCTGCGGCAAACCGGCCAGCATAGCGGCGTTAATTGCTCTTGAAAGGCTGTTGATACAGGCAAATACCGCACAGACGGACAACGCAATCGTTCCGGATTTCCAAAGCGAAATCCGGAGCGTTTTTATGTAGATCACGGTTGTGAGCAAGGTCAGCCCCGCAAGCACCGGCGCAGTCGGCATGCGGCGCGCATAGCACACCACGCCTCCGGCGGCACAAAGCAGCGCAAGCAGCGGGGCAAGCCACAAAACAAGCTTTGACAGCGGCTGCTTTAAGCTAGATTTTACCGGGAAGTAGGCAAGCAGCATGCCGGGAATCACCACGCCGAGCTCCAGAATTGGACGCAGCAGCTCCATTATACCATACGCCCCCTTTGCAGCAAGAACTCCATAAATGCCTGCCGGGCACTTTTCAGAAGGTCCTGACTGACAAACACGCGGCTTCCGTCCGCCATGCGGAAGGCGGAGCCTTCCAGATCCTTCGCGTGTTCCAGATTCACGATTACGCCGCGCCCGCACACAAAAAAGCGTGTGTCATCCTTTAGTGGGGCGATGAACGTCTTGAAGGGTTGGCGTGTGGCAAGCGTCTTTTGAACCGTCGTATGGACGTAGATCAAGTGGGCGAAGTGTTCTGCGTAGACGATGTCCTGATAGCGCAGATGGATCTCGCTTCCCTCCACCTTTAGCTCCATATATTTGTCCGGCTGCGGTATGCGGGCAAGCAGCTCGTCCGTCAGCGCATCGATATCCGCTTCGGTAAAGGGCTTGACCAGATAGTGCAGCGCCCGTACCTGAAAGCCCTCCAGCGCATGGTCGGTCGAGGTCGTGGTAAAAACCAGCAGGCAGTCCGTGTTGGTTTTCCGCAGCTTCTTTGCCGCCTCCATGCCCGTCATGCCATCCATATAAATATCCAGAAATGCGGCAGTAAAGGGCGCTTTCCTTGCCGCTTCCAGAAATGTCTCGCCGCTTTCGTATTCCAGAATATCCGCCTGCACATTTCTCCGGTGAAGCTGCTGCTCCAGCCGGTCTTTCAGCAGTGCACGTTCCGCAGCAAGATCATCCACAATCGCAATTCTCATGCAGGGTTCTCTCCTTGTGCTTGAATTCCAAGATAATTATATCACAGCGTGTCGAGGATGACAAAGAACCGCTGTCGGAATTCGTGCCAAAATCGCCCCTTTCGTGCTACGGCGCTTGAAAAAGCCGAATGGCCTTTTTATACTGAGTGCAAGCAAAATGAAAAATCGGATGAAGGAAGGAGGGAAATCTGTGTATCGTATTGCCGTGCTGGCAGAACAGGAAGCAGAGCGGCAGCGCTACGCTGAGCAAATTACCCGGTTTTGTGAAGCGAAGGGGCTGTTTCCGCAGGTCATGCAATATGACGACCAGGAACGCTTTTTTGAAACGGCGCAGAAAGAGGCTCCAACCAATGCCGTCATTGCGCTTTCCGGAGTGGCAGGACTGAATGCAGCGGAGCATCTTCGCTCCTTATGCCCCGCGTGCCGGATGATCTGGTGCAGCGACTTGGATTTCTCCCTTCACGCCTTCCGGCTGCGAGCAGACTATTTCCTGCTGGAGCCGGTTTCCGAGGAAGCATTCCGGCGAGGACTGAATGCCTGGATTGAATAAACGGGCATCGAACCAAACCAAGACAACAAGCACAAAAATGGAGGATATCAATGAAAAAGAAAAAGTTACAATGTTCTGTACCAACCCTTCTGCTGGCCGGTGTGTTGTGCCTGACATTGGCGGCCTGCGGTGCGAAGCAGTCTTCCGACATGCTTGCATCGGATACAGACTCCGCGGCAAGCGCCGCCCTGCCGGTAAAGGCCATGAATGCCAAGCGTGTCGATGAAAACCCCTATATGGCAAAGAGCGACGCCAACATTCACCACGACGGCTACAATACCGACTCTACGGATGAAGTCCTGCCGCTTGGCATCTATCCGGAGATCAATGTTTCCTATGAAAAAACCAACGCGAACGCTTCGCCTGCCATTTACTTTGACAGCTACGGCCACGCAGTCGTACCGCTGCTCGGCGGCATCGCCATCCGCGATCTGAATGCCGAAGAGACGAAGACTCTTGGCTATTTCTCTCCGAAGCAACATGACGGCGGTGGTTATGTCATCCAGAGCTCCTACACGTTCCTTGACTCGGAAAACCTCATCGTCTGCCCCACCAGCAACAACCATGTGCTGATGCTGCGGGCAACCGATGAAGCAGGAAACGTCCTGCCGGAGTTTGAAAAGGTACTGGACATTGACATCAAGGCGGCAGCCGAAGCTGCGCTCGGCAAGGAGCTGACGCAGAATCTTCTTTCTGTGGTCTTTGACTACGACGGCAACCTCTGGTTTGCAACCGGCGGCTTCCGCATCTATCCCGAGCGTGAGCAGCAGGGCGTGCTCGGCTACATCGCCCACTCGGCGATCGAGGCGATCCTGAACGGAGAGCAGGCCGACCTTTCGAAGGCCGTCTTCATCTACGGGCTGGCGCTCGGCGAGGGCGCGGAAAACGGGATTGCCGCCTCCAAGGACGGCGCGGTCATCCTGACGAACCAGAACTGCTATCTGCTGCGTGCCAATAACGGTGTCGAGGTTGTCTGGTGCACACCGTATGAGAGCGTCGGTGCGAAGGTCAGCGGCGAGGGTGACAAGACCACCGGCGGCGGTCTTGCCTGGGGCGGCGGCTGCTCCCCGTCGCTGACGCCGGATCTTGTGATGTTCACCGACAATGCGGATCCAGTCAAGCTGCTGGCGCTCGATATGAAGACCGGTGAGATCGTTGCAAGCATGCCGGTTCTGGATGATCTGCCCGAGGGCTATCAGGTGGCGGTTGAAAACTCTGCCATCGTCTATGACGACAGTGAGGGCACCGTCAGCACGATTGTCTGCAACTGGTTCGGCGCAGGCAGCGCAGGCCTTGCCGATCCCAACAGTGACTCTTCCATCCAGAGCTACGCCAACATCTATGACATGAACTGGCTGACAAAGGGCAACTGCATGATCGCGCCCGGCGTCGAGCGCGTGGACACCGTGAAAACCGATAGCGGCTATGAGATGAAGAGCATCTGGTCTCGAAATGACCTGAGCGATACATCGATTCTCAAGCTCTCCACCGCGACGGGCTATATCTACGGCTATGTGCAGGATCTGGAAAGCGGCATGTGGCAGTACATCATTCTGGACTTTGCCACCGGCGAGACGGTATTCACCATGGACGTCTCCAACAAATATGGCTACAATAACATGGCTATCGGTATGTATGCCGGAAACAGCGGCAATGCGCTCTACTGCCCGACGGGCTATCTAGAGCTGCTGTGCTTGCAGGACCGCTTTGTGTATCTTCCCGAAATGCCCTACCGCAAGGTCAATCTCGATAAGGCCGCGCGGAACGTACTGACACAGGAACAGTTTGAGCAGGACGGCGGTGACGGCACGGTCGCCAGCTGGCGCAATACTGTGACGGTCGAAAATGTTCATCCCAACACGACGGTCTCGTTCCGGATGAACAATCTTTCCGGAAGCGCCGCTGAGCTGAAGCTCTATGCCTACGGTGCAGATAGAAAGCTGGCGGAGGTCGGCAAAGAACTGTGGTCGGTCACGGATGAGACAGGCGCTGCCGTGGATACCCTGTCCGATGGCACACTGTATGAACTGCGTGTCAGCGTCGCAGACGGCGGTGCGTTCGACCTGAGCGAGGCGGAAAAGGAGATCAAAATTTCCGTTGTACTTGCGAAGTAAAACTCAAGGAAGGCTCCGGTGCCAAAAGCGCCGGAGCCTTCCTCAACCTGTCAAAATACCACAAAATCACTTCCACGAATATCGCCAAAAAGTTACTGTTACAACGCTGTTCCAAACCGCTTTTTAGCGCATTTTTCAACTTCTCGCACAAACGGCCCACGTTCGCTTTCACGGGTGAAAGCGGGTACACACTCACCTTCGCCAACAGGATCGCACACAGCGGCTTACACGGCGAAACAGGGGCGATTCAGATGGGGGCGCTATTACTACCCTCGGAGCGTTCCGCACGTTCACAAACATCCCCGGGCCGGGTATCAGAACAGCAAACTTTGCCGCTTTGGGGGCTTGGTCAAGGGTGCTCCCAAAGAACGCAAAGAGCCTACGGGACAGCGACGCGCATAAGCGCATCGCTGTCCCGTAGGCGTCGCGGCCCCGCTGGGCTGCGTGATCCTTTTTCTTCTGTCGAAATTGTGGCTTGTATGCCATGCGCTCAGGGTCTTTCCGCGTGTGCGAGACATGGGAGGTATCACTACCCTCGGCGTGCTTTGCGTGCTGCCGAAACGCCGGACGGCCGCTTGTCAAAGCGGCTAACTTGCCGTTTTCTGAGGTCGGGTGAGCAGCGTTCCTTGCGCAGTGCCTATTTTTTTCGAATATACAGAATTTTCTGTCGGCAGTTCCAGTTGCAAACACTTTTGCGCTATGGTACAATAAATCCAAGGAATTGGAAGAATTTCAGAACAATTATGCCGTTAAATTCCCGTTTGCAATTGCAAGTTCCTCACCGGGGCCACGCCCCAAACAACAGAAAGGAAGTGCTATCCCATGAAGAAACTCATCTCCTTGGCTCTGGCAGCCCTCCTGCTGCTGAACCTTGCCGCCTGTGGGGAACGCTCCGTTTCCAATCCATCAGGTTCCTCCGGCGATTCTTCATCTTCAGCCGATCCCGCCCAGCCGGATGCCTTCTCCCCCGTCACCACGGAGGCGGAAGTTCGGGCTCTCTATGGGGACGACGCAAGCCTTATCACCTCCATCGAGGCGTACCAGGGAGATTTCCTGGTGAAACTGGGAACGGACGAGGACTGCCCCAGCTTGGACTGGGTCTACGGCCAGAGCGGCATCCGCCGTCGGATGCTGTGGCTGGATACGCCCCTGCTTCGGTGCGAGATCGAGTCCCAGGCATCCGTCCGGGTGGTCACTGGCGGGCCTAACATCTATAACGGCGTCCCCGGTTTTCCACGCGTGGAGTTGGCCACACTGTGCCTTCTCTACGATGAGCAGGGCCGCGACCGAGGCTATGATCCCTATGTTTCTCCCGGCATTGGTAGCTCTGAAATCTACTGGGCCGGGGCTGGGGAGCGCTATTCCATGGGGATGCAGGGCCGCCGGGAGGCCATCCGTTCCGCCCAAATCGATGCAGGGGGTCTCACCGTAGCCTTTGCCCCGCTGGCGGACGGCAGCGACTTCACCGCCGCCTACTGCGAGATCCCCTATACCGAGGTGGCTCTCTCGGAGGACGGTATGACCCTCACCGTCACCATGCACGACACCTTCCTCAACAGCGGCACCCTCTCCAAGGATGTAGACCCGGACTTTTTGAAGGAGTATGGCTCCCTCTACCCAGAGAGCTTCCCCGCTGGGGAGCTGGCGGGAAGCTGCACCCTCATCGAGAATGCGGATCTGCGTCAGGATGGGAACAACGCCGTGTTGACCGTCACTCTGGCTGACGGTCCCATCCACGGCAGGAACTTCGGTGACGGTTATTACCGCTTTACCGCTGAGACCGGCTATACCGGCATCGCCGACATCGGTCCCTACCTTCGAGTAACCCTCAACGCCACCAACGAGCTCTTTGCAGGCAACTGAGCAGTCCATACAAGCCGTGGACAGCGTGGGTGCGGGCGCACCATGTCTGACCCAGTTTTGACCCAGAATCCGAAAAAAGCGGGCAGGGCTGGACGGAAACAATGGAAAACTCACCGAACGAATGGCGGTAAAAAGCACAAATCGGAGCCGAAATGACTCCGATTTGCCCTTGAGACTGCCTCATAACCCGGAGGTCGTTGGTTCAAGTCCAGCCCCCGCAACCACAAAACCGTCTGATTTCTTGCGAAATCAGACGGTTTTTCTTCACTTTTTGTCTCCAAAAGTTTCCGGAGAAATTACGCGATTTTGCAAAATTTGCAGTTGACCCAAACCGTGACCCAGACAGGGCAAAAAACGTGCCTTGGCGCAGCCCTTCTGCACCAAGGCTTTCCTGCTGTTTGGGATTATTTTTTCGCTTTCAGATTGCCGCCGTCAGGACTTTTTCCATAGTCCTGGCCGCCTCCTTTTGCGCCGCTGTCGTGACGTGGGCGTAGGTGTCCAGGGTGAACCCGGCGGAGTAGTGCCCCAGCATCCCTGAGACGGTCTTGATGTCCACACCGTTCTGGAGCGCCAGCGTCGCGAAGGTGTGTCGGAGATCGTGGAACCGGACCTGGGGTAACCCCGCCCGCTTCAGCACCCCGTGGAGCTTGCGGAGGACGCTGTCCGGCGAGATCGGCCCGCCGTTTGGCGAGGGGAAGACCCAGGGGCTGTTCCCCGCTTTTTCCTCTGTTGTTTCAAAATGGCCGTCACGTCCTCCGCCAGCGGCAGCGTCCGGTAGGCGTTCTTGGTTTTCAGCGGCGCCTCCACGATCTTGCCTTCGATCCGGACCACCTGCCGCTTCACTTGCAGCTCCCCCTTCTCCAGGTCGATGTCCGTCCACTTGAGGCCCAGCAGTTCTCCCCTTCTCAATCCGGTGGCCAGGTCCAGGTAGTACAGCTCGAAGACGCCGCTCTCACGGGCTTCCCGCAGGAAGGATGCCAGCTGCTCTACCGGCAGGGTCTTCATCTCCTTTTTCTCTACCTTCGGCAGGGCACAGCCGGCGGTGGGGTCCTTGATGATGAGCTTTTGTTCTTGTGCCAGCTTCATGGCCGACTCGAGGATCTGGTGGATGTTCCGCACGGTCTTGGGACTAAGCCCCTTGGGCTGGTTTTTGGCCTCCAGTCTTGTCACTCTCCCTCTATTCAGCAGCTTTTTGTAGAACTTCTGTAACTCCAGAGAGGACAACTTATTCAGCGGCATGCTGCCGATATTGGGCTTGATGTGGTTCTCGATGTAGCCCCGGTAAGTCTGGTGGGATGACGGTCGGACCTTGATCTTTGCGTAGTTCTCGTACCAGACGTCCATCCACTGGCCCACGGTGTATTTGCCGGTCTTGGCCGCGTCCAGGCCCTGGGCCTCTCCGATGGCGGCTTTCAGTTTCTCCCGGACCTCCGCCTGGGTCCTGCCCAGGACGTTCGGGTAGATGGTCTTGCCGGTGTCCGGGCCGTGCCCGGCGGTGTACCGCCCCACCCAGCGAACATCTTTCTCTATTTGCAAAACTAGAGTCTTTACTTGATTGAGAAACATCGTAAACGGTCGCATATGGAAACGCATGGATTCCAGCAATCCCAACCATAATTTCAGAAGTTATTAGCCGAAGCACACTTAAAGGCTCTCTTCCCGGCTGCGAGAAAAAGAGCCAATAGAATTAAAAATCTCCGATAGTTTGGACGGAGAAAGTATCTTAACATGCCGATATCCCAACGAAATGATCTTTTCCTTGGCAAATCCGTTCAAAATGCGATTGGCGGAAATTCGATTGATGCCGGTTATAGCGGCTATCTGCTCATGCGTATAGGGAATGACAGGGCCGGACCGCTTGTAATACGCATAGAGCAGATAAGCCACCCGTTTACTGCTCTCCCTAAAATGGGAACAGAGAATATATTCATGAAGCAGGATGATACGGCCAAGCATATGTGAAAACATATTTTGAAACGTCGGCATATCCTGCTTTACAAACTGAAAAAATTTTTCTGAAGAAAGCGCATAAAAGCTGATAGGTGTGATTGCCTGCGCATCCTGAACAATCACTGAATTTGGAATGAGAGATTCCAAATATATGATGTTGTTTTCTGAAACATAAAACAGGGTAATATCCTCGCCTTCATAGCTTGTACAAAAAGCGCGGACAGTGCCCTGAGTAATATACCAGAGTTCATTAGCGGGACTCCCGCGCTCCAGCAAATATGAGTTTTTCTCCAGGCATCGTTTGGATCCATATGACAGGAAAATGCTTTTAAAAAAGAGACTGTTATTCTCCGGCGGCTCTCCCATACGGTTCTTCTCCTTTCGTTTTTACTTGATTATAAATAGTATTTTTGTGTAGTTTTGAATAAAATTATACAAATCAAAACAAAAAAACGTGATAAATTAGACGAGAAATCGGCAGTGCAGCTTTTGCAATTGCCTGAAAACACACCATGAACGGAGGATACTTATGAAAAAGCTCTTAGCAATGATGTTGGCTTGCATCACAGTGCTTTCGCTCACTGCTTGCGGCGGCAATTCCAACGATGCCGGAAGCACTGGAGACTCCGGGAACGCCTCGACCAGCGGGGAAGTCATTACGCTGAAGGCCGGCATGAGCGGCAACGAAACCTCTCCTACGTATATCGCGCTTTCTGAGTTTAAGCGGCTGGTGGAGGAGCGCACCGATGGGCGGTATGTCATTGAAATCTACACCAACGACCAGCTCTCCTCCGGCGACCAGATGAAGGCCATTGAGATGGGCATGAACAATACCATCGACATCGAAATGCACGCCGGCTCTCTGTGGGGAACCTATGCGCCTCAGATGCAGGTAGTCAGCACGCCCTTCCTCTTCTCCAGCTATGAGGACGCCGATAAGCTGGTCCTGGATCCTGAGAGCGAAGGCTATCAGCTGATCGAAGGCTGGCTGGCCGAAAAGGGCGTCCACACCCTGGGCATCCTGGAGCAAGGCTTCCGGCAGCTGTCCAACTCCAAGAAGGAGATCGTGACCCCCGAGGATATCAAGGGTATGAAGTTCCGCGTACCTCAGACCGCCATCCTGATCGACGCGTTTGACGCGATGGGCGCCAGTGCCTCCCCCATGAGCTTCTCCGAGGTGTACACCGCTCTGCAGCAGGGCACCATTGACGGCCAGGAGAACCCGCTCAGCGCCATGGTGACCGGCAAGTTCGAGGAAGTGCAGAAATACGTCACGATGTGGAATTACTCCTATGATATCTTTGTACTCAACGCTAGTGGAAAGGTTTGGGACAGCCTGAGCGACGAGGACAAGGCGATCTTTGACGAGTGCGGCAAGGAGGCCTGCGCGGCCGAGGTGGTGGCCTCCCGCGAAGCCGACGACGGCTTCAGAAAGACCGTTGAGGACGCCGGCGTACAGATTACGAATCTGACCGCCGAGCAGCAGGCGGCCTTTAAGGAGGCCTGCGCGCCCGTGTATGAAAAGTATAAAGATGTCATTGGCGAAGATGTCTACGCCGCCTTTGGCTACGAGTTTAGCTGATAATCCCGGCGTTTTTGGCGGAATGTTCCATCAGCTTTTTCAAGAACTCTTATGACCTGAGCCAAATCTTGATGGGGCTGTTGCGAATGTGAGATTTGCGGCAGCCCCATTTCCAAACACATCCAAATAAATGTGCAGCGAAAACAAAAAGGAGGAGATGTGTGTGAAACAACACGGTCTGAAGTACTTATGGGATCACTTTGAGGAAACGATCGCCGCGATCATCATTTTGATCATGGCCATCATCAATTTCATGAACGTTGTGGGCAGATTTGCCCTGAAGCATTCTCTGGCTTGGGCAGACGAACTGACCCTGCTCCTGTTCCTGTGGGCCACCATGATGGGCGCCGCTATTGCCTTCAAGCGGGGGAGCCATTTCAACATGGGCCTGCTCTCGGAGTCCGGTGGAAAAACGCGGCACATCATACTGGCCGCGGCGGTTCTGCTCTTCAATGTTTTGTTCAGCGTGCTAGTCATGGTCACTGGTGTGAAGATGATGCTCAACCAGATTTCCTTCAACGGCATTCTTCCCACGCTCCACATTCCCCAGGCGATTCAGGGAGTGGCCGTCCCCGTCGGCGCATTTTTTATGATCGTTCGCTCTGTTGAGGGCTTTTGGGAAACTCTGAAGAAAGAGAGGCAGAGTGAAGTATGAGTGGAATTTTGCTGTTCGGCTCTTTTGCCGTGCTGCTGGTGCTGGGTGTGCCCATCTGCGTTTCCCTGGGCCTGTCCTCCGTTGTGGGGCTGTTGGCCAGCGGCTTTGATCTGGGTATGCTCCCGGACACAATCTATGCCTCCGTGTGCAAGTATGCTCTTCTGGCGGTGCCCTTCTTTGTCCTGGCCGGCGCCATCATGGAGTATGCCGGCATTTCTGAAAAGCTGATCCGCTTCGCGGATACCTGCGTGGGACACCGCAAAAGCGGCCTGATCACGGTGGTCGTGGTGACGTCCTGCTTTTTCGCAGCCATCTCTGGTTCCGGCGCGGCCGCCGTGGCTGCTCTGGGCGGAATCCTGATCCCGGCCATGGCCGATGCCAAGTACGACAAGGGGATATCCACCGTCCTGGTGAGCGCTTCCGGCGCCATCGGCATCATCATCCCTCCCAGCATCGGCTACGTGGTATACGCCTCTATCGTGAATGTCTCCGTCAGCGACCTGTTCCTGGCTGGCATCATCCCCGGCATTCTGCTGGGCATCTCCTATATCGTGGTGGCGGTGTGGATGTCCCGCGGCAATCACGAGATCATCCACCGGGGGCCCGCCAGCGGCAAGGAGAGATGGGCCGCGTTCAAGGACGCGATCTGGGGCCTGCTGATGCCCGTCATTATTCTGGGCGGCATCTACGGCGGTATCTTTACCCCGACGGAGGCTGCGGCCGTGGCCGTCATTTACGGCCTGATTGTGGGCATTTTCATCTATCGGAAGATCACGATGAAGAACATTCTGACCGTGCTGCGGAGCGCCGCGGTCTCTTCCGCCACGGTCATGTACGTGGTCGCCTGCGCCTCTGTATTCGTCTGGATCCTGACCACCTCTCATGTGGCCACGGACCTGTCCAACGCCATGCTGGCCATCTCCGGCAACAAGGTGGTGCTGCTCCTGCTGGTGAACGTGGTCTTTCTGATCGCCGGCTGCTTCCTGGACGGCAGCTCTGCATACTACATCTTCATGCCCGTGGTACTCCCCATTTTGCAGGCCCTGAATGTGGATTTGGTGCAGGCGGGCGTGTTCATCACCGTGAACCTGGCCATCGGTCTGGTGACGCCGCCCATCGGCATCAACCTCTATGTGGGCGCGGGCATTGCGGGCGTCAGCGTCTCCAGCCTGGTGAAAAAGGTGGTCCCCTTTGTAATCGGCGGCGCCGTTATTCTGCTGTTGCTTACGTTTATCCCACAACTCTCGGTCGGAATTCTGCATCTTTTTTGACTGAGCGCCTCTTTTGCTGAATGATATCCGATCCAATTTTAGACGGAAGAACATTTATGAAAATTGGGGAGATTACTATGAAATACGAAAACGACTTTCTGCTGAAACTGTACAAGGACCTTCTGGAGACGCGGCTGCTGGAAATCAAAATGACGGATCTCTATGCCGAGAGCCGGGTCCCCGGCCACATTCACAGCGGCACGGGCCAGGAGGCCGCCTTTGTCGGCGTGCTGGCCACGAGAAAACCCGGCGATTATTTCAAGCTCCCGCACCGCGTCGTCAGTTCCGCGTATCTGGTCGGCGATCCGCTGGATACGTTCTTTGGCGAGATCCTGGCCAAAAAGACCGGCAACTCCGGCGGCCGCGGCGGCATCAACCACCTGGGCAGGCTCTGCGATGGCGTCCTCGGCATGTCGGGTACCCTGGGCTGCGACGCGGCCATCCCCGTGGGCGCGGCCATGACCATTGAGGCGGAGGGCCGGGACAACGTGGCATTCTTCTTTGTGGGAGACGGCGCCACCAACCGCGGTCCCGTCTACGAGGCCATGACCCTGGCCGCGGACTGGAAGCTGCCGGTGGTCTTTGTGTGCATCAACAACGGCTTCGCCATTTCCACCCCCATTACATATGCCTCCCCCGTGCCCAACGTCATGGCCGACAAGGCGGCGGGCTTCAATATGCCCGCCGTGATCGTGGACGGCACCGACGTTCTGGACACCTACGAGGGCGCCTCCAAGATCGTGGAGGGCGTCCGCGCCGGCAACGGTCCCGCTGTGATCGAGTGCAAATGCTGCCGCTGGAGAGGCCACTTTGAGGGCGACCAGTGCGCATATCGGGATCAATCCGTTACGGAGAAGTGGATGCAGGAGCGGGACTGCGTAAAGAACTTTGAGCAGGACCTGGTCAAGCAGGGCATCTTGACGGACGAGCAGATCGGCAAAATGCGCCAGGACTTCGACCGGGAGATGGAAGAGGCCATTGCAAGAGCAGAGGCTGCTCCTGAGATGACAGCTGATGAGATCTACGATTTCCTTTATGTCTGATAGGGGAGGATGCGAATTATGAAAGTCACATTTGGCAAAGCGATCACTGACGCTTTGAATGAGGAGATGCGCAGAGACAGCAAGGTCGTGCTTTACGGAGAGGATATTGCCGAGTTCGGCAACATTTTCGGCCTGACGCGGGGGATGCTGGAGGAGTACGGCCCGAAGCGGGTCCGCAATACGCCCATCACAGAGACGGCGATCATCGGCAGCGCCATCGGCGCGGCGGAGACCGGCCTTCGTCCCTGCGTGGAGCTGATGTACTCCGACTTCACGACCGTCTGCTTTGCCGAGATCTTCCACTGCGTGGCAAAGTGGAGATACATGCACGGCCCGGAATACAAGCTGCCCCTGGTCATCCGCAACGCCTCCGGCAGCGCCAACGGCGCGGGCTCCGAGCACTCCAACTGCGTGGAGAGCCTGTTCATGCACGCCCCCGGCCTGACGGTGGTCACTCCCTCCTGCGCCTATGACGCCAAGGGCCTGCTGAAGTCCGCCATTCGTTCGGACAACCCGGTGCTGTTCTGCGAGCCGAAGCTGCTCTACCAGTCCAAGCAGGAGATCCCCGACGAGATTTATCACAGTGACTACACGATCCCCCTGGGTCAGGCGGACGTAAAGCGCCAGGGCAAGGACGTGACGTTGGTGGCAGTGGGCCTCATGGTCCCCCGGGCAATGGAAGCCGCCCAGAAGCTGGCCGCCGAAGGGATCGAGGTGGAGGTGGTGGATCCTCGTACCATCACGCCTCTGGACAAGGATACCATCTTTGCCTCTATCCGGAAGACCCACCGGGCGGCGGTCGTAGAAGAGAGCAACAAGACCGCCGGCATCGGCGCCGAGTTGGCCGCGCTGTTCCAGGAAGAGCTGTATGACGAACTGGATGGCCCGGTGGTCAGAATCGCCGCGCTGGATGTTCCCATGCCCTACAACATTCCGATGGAGCACTATTCCATTCCGGACGTCAATCGGATCGTTGCGTCCATCCGCAAGATGTTCTGACCGAAACGCATCATTTTGAAAAGGAGGAGCATGTTAAGGCCTCCACAGAGCCTTAACAACATCAGACTATGAGTGTTGAAATTGTCATGCCAAGAGCCGGTCTCACCATGGTGGAAGGCACGATCGGCACTTGGAAAGCTGCTGAGGGTTCCCATATCAGCAAAGGCGACGTGATCATGGAATATGAAAACGAAAAGAACATGATCGACTACGAAGCCCTGACCTCCGGGATCCTGCACATTCTTGCCCAGGAGGGCGACACGGTCAAGGTCGGTGACCCGATCGGCATCATGGCTGAGAGCCAGGCGGAATACGAAGCCCTGGTCAAGGGCGGCGCTGCGTCTGCGCCCGCGCCCGAGGCCGCGCCTGCCGCAGCCGGCTCCGTGCCTTCCGCCGGCGTCGTTGAGATTGAAATGCCCCGCGCGGGACTGACCATGGTCGAAGGCACGATCACAGAGTGGAAGGTCGCTGAGGGCACACAGGTGTCCAAGGGACAGACCGTCATGGAATATGAAAACGAGAAAAACTCCATTGCCTACGAGATCGTGCACGGCGGGTTCCTCCACATCGTGGCGCAGGAGGGAGAAACCGTAAAGGTGGGTGCCCCCATTGCCTACGTAACGGACACCAAAGAGCAGTACGATCAGCTGGTGAGCGGCGGCGCTCCCGCGGCGGCCGCCGAGCCGGAGGAAAAGGGCTGCGCCAGAAACTGCCCCACCTGCGTCCACAGCAGCACCGTTCCGGATGCCGCCCCCGTCAAGGACCGCATCAGCGCCTCGGGCCTGGCCAAGAAGATGGCGAAGGAGGCCGGCATTGATCTGGCTGCCGTCGCGCCCACGGGCGGCCCCAACGGCCGGCGCATCGTTGCAAAGGACATCGAGGCGTATTTGAAGAACGCAAAGCCGGCAGAGGCAGTCTCCGCCGCTCCCGCCGCGGCTTCTGACGCGGATGAGGTCACGGCGATCCCCTGGGTCGGCGTGCGCAAAACCATCGCCCGCAACATGTTCAACAGCATGCAGCAGATGGCGCAGAGCACCTGTGTCTGTGAAGTCGACGCGACGGAGCTGCTGGCGCTGCGGGCAGAGCTGGTGGCGGATCAGGATATGCTTGGCTGCAAGATCACCGTAAACGACCTTCTCTGCAAGATGCTGGGCAAGGTCCTGCCGAGACACCCTCTGGCAAACGCCACCTTTGACGGCAAAACCCTCTATACGCACAAGCACGTGCATCTCTCCGTGGCGGTGGGCGCAGAGGATGGCCTGATGGTTCCAGTGGTCAAAAACGTGGATCAGCTGAGCCTGTGCGAGATCAGCAAAAAGGTAAGAGACCTGGCCGCCCGGGCCAAGAGCAAGTCCTTGCTGCCGGACGAGCAGAGCGGCGGCACCTGCACCATCACCAACGTGGGCATGTTCCCCATCGACATCGGTACCCCGGTCATCAATCCCCCTCAGACGGTGATCTGCGGATTCGGGCGCACCGTGCGGCGGGCCGTTATCATGATGGACGACACCATCGCCCCGCGGTCCATGATGAACGTATTCCTGACATTTGACCATCAGGTCCTGGATGGCCTGGAAGTGGGCCGGATCCTTAAGGACATCCAGTATTACATCGAGCATCCGGAGATGATTTTGGCTTAATCGCGGAGGAATACATATCATGAAAATTGCTGTTGTTGGAGGCGGTCCCGGCGGCTATGTCGCCGCCATCCGGGCTGCCCAGTTGGGGGCAAGCGTAACGCTGGTGGAAAAGGAGCATCTCGGCGGAACCTGCCTGAATATCGGCTGCATTCCCACCAAGTGCCTGCTCCACAGCGCAGAGCTTTTGGCGGATATCAAGGAGCAGGGAAAGGCGATCGGCGTCGAGGCATCCGATGTTCGGATAAATTTCCCCCAGGTCATTCAGCACAAAAATGAGGTCTCCAAAAAGCTGACCAGCGGAATCGCAAGCCTGCTGAAAGCCAACAAGATCAAAAAAATCGACGGTGAAGCGTATTTCCTGGGCGCCAAGAACATGAGCGTTCTGAAAAACGACGGCACCGAGGAGCCGCTGGATGCGGACGCATATATTCTGGCCACCGGCTCCGCGAACTCCGTGCCGCCCATCCCCGGCATCAAGGATAATCCCAACTGCATCGATTCCACCGGTGCGCTGAGCCTGAAAGAACTGCCCAAGTCCATGGTGGTCATCGGCGGCGGCGTCATCGGCCTGGAGCTGGCCTGCGCCTACGCTGCTTTCGGCACTAAGGTGACCGTAGTGGAAGCCATGGACCATATGCTGCCCATGCTGGACAGCGATCTGACCAAAGTCGGCGTTGCCCACATGAAAAAAATGGGGATCAAGTTTTATCTGGAGTGCCCTGTTCAGTCTATGGCGGCTAATCCGGCGGGCGCAGAGGTCGTGTGCAGGAGCAAGGACAACCAGACGATCCGTTTCGTGGCGGAGAAGGTGCTGGTGGCTGTGGGACGCCATGCCAACACAGATTCCCTGCGTCTGGATGCAGGCGGCATCAAGCATGAAAAGGGACGCATTTTGGTCAATGAAAAGATGGAGACCAGCGTGCCCGGCATCTATGCCATTGGCGACTGCGTGAAGGGCTACGCCCAGCTGGCCCATACAGCCAGCGCCATGGGGGAGGTCGCCGCGGAGAATATTATGGGTCTTTCCGCCGCATACGACGAACGCACAAATCCCACCTGCGTGTACATGGAGCCGGAGGCGGCGTCCGTGGGGCTCACGGAGGAGCAGGCAAAGGCCCGCGGGATCGACTACACCGTCGGTAAATTTCCCATGTCCGCAAACGGAAAGGCACTCATTCTCAACGGCGGAGAGGGGCTTGTCAAAATCATTGCCGGAAAGCAGTACGGCGAAGTTCTTGGCATGCATATCATCGGCCCGCGGGCAACCGATCTCATCGCGGAAGGCGCCCTGGCCATCAGCGTGGAGGCCACTCTGGATGAGCTGATCTCCACCATTCACAGCCACCCGACGGTCACCGAAACCATGCGGGAGGCTGCATTGGATGCGGAGGGCCGGGCCATACACATGGTTTCGCGCCGCTAAAAAATAACAGTCTCTGTGCCCTAACAGGTCGCTTTTCCCTCTTATGCAGCAGCCGGGAGTTTTCTGCAAACACAGAAGTTTTGGATCTTGAACGGTGCGCTTTCCAATGGGGGGCACTTGTCACAAGCGGCAAATGGGCAATGGTGGGAAACGACCTCTTTCAGAACTGCAGAAGATGCGGCATCCTTGGAGCTTCCTCTTTCAGTATCTCTCAGCGAGATCTCTTGAACTTTCAAAAGAGTTTACTGCCTGAGGGAACAGCCCCAAGTTGCGCGGATAGCACAAAAAGAGCTCCTAGTAGGAAAGATTGAGTTTTAAACGGAGAGGCATCTCACTAGCGGCACCTCTTCAGTCTTTAACTGGATGCAGTCACGGTTGCAGGAGTGAATATATCGGTTAATAATCTCATGGCTTCCGAAAAAGTAGCTGGTTTGTAACGGTAGATACATTCTGTTTTGAGGATAATAGATGAGAGATCCCCCATCATTGCATTGTCATAAGGATCTTCGCGTCTTGACATGGACGGCGCAATGCCGTATGTTTGAGTCAACTTAAAATATGCTTGCGAGGCGCATTGAACACCAGGGGCGCTGTGGAGGGGCATCTCCGCAGCGCCCCTCTTTTTCTCCCGTTTTTTCTTTCGTCCTCCGCAGAGCCGTCAAATCCGGCTCTTTTCCGCTCTCAGGGGGCCGGTGGGCTGGAGCCATCTCCCGCTTCAAGGCGGGCACACAGGCCGCACACGGCTCGCGACCTCCTCAGCGCCCCAGGATGCCACCCCTCCGCCAAAGCCCCACACAGCCCCTCACAGGCGGCAAGAATTGGCTACTGCGCTCGAAGCCCTGGCGCTCAATCCCGGGTGCTTTACGCCATTCTCCGAGAGACTGCTATATTCTTTACTGCGGCGCAAATTTTGAGGGTTTCATCGCTCAAAAAATCCCATCTTCTTTACCACTTATTCTCGCCGAAGCTGCTGCTTCATAACTTCAATAAACAACAGTGAAAGATGTGTCAGATAGGTATCCTTTCGATATACGGCAGCCAAATCCCAGACAAGGTCGGAAGAGTCTATTACAAAATAAGTAACCGCACCGGGATGCTGACAGACCTTGGCTCCTTCCTCAGGCACAAATGTGCAGGCAATCCCCTGGGCGGTGAGATTGATGGCGGTTGTCAGGTTTCCAGTTTCCAGGAGGATATTTGTCTCCATGTGGTTTTTTTCAAGCATGTATCGGACTTCGTGCGTCAGGTTTTGCCCGGGTTTTGTCAGGATCAGCGGGATATGTTCCAAAAGCTCCAGAGTAGCAAGAGGATACCCTTCAAAAGTCGGACAATCCGCGAGTAAGCTACGCACATACGGGTGCTGCGTGGGCGCTGCCAGCAGAATGCGCTCCTCGCAGATGATCTCACAGGTAAGTTTGTTGTAATCCAACGTTCGGGGCAGATTCATAACAGCAAGATCAATCTTATCATTCATTAATCCGCTCTCCAATAGAACCGACCGTCCCTCCGTCAGTTCAATATGAATATCCGGATACAGCTGATGAAAGCGAGGAAATACATCCGGCAGCAGGCAGGCACCGCGCCACAGGGCTACACCCAGCCGCAAGCGGCCGCTGGTCTGGTTCTTGATGTCCTGGAATTCCCGTCGGACATTCTCATCCAGTTTCATAAGCTGGAGCACGTACTGATAGTAACGCTCTCCCGTGTAGGTAAGCCGCAGCGGAGACGTGCTGCGGTCAAACAGTTCCACCCCCAGATTGGCCTCCAGGCGCTTTACATATTGGCTCAGTGAAGGCTGCGAGATGTACAGCTGCTCGGCCGCCCTTGTCAGACTGCCTGCCTCCACGATAGCCGCAAAGTACTCATAATTGCGAAATACCATACCGCTGCTCCTTCCAAGATATAATGTTGACATTATATTTTTTATATTACCTTTCGTCTTTGACGAAAGCAACGAAAATCAGTAAAATAATACGCAGAAAGCAAAATAGTGCACAATTTTTGCTGTAACCTTATCGCATATAGTCTTTCAAATTTTGATTTACAAAAGAAACGCCAATAATATTTACTTTATGTCTGTGAATTCCCAGTATCCAAAAGAGGAGAAGAGGAAGGAGAACGTTTATGAGTCCCGCAGTGATTACTCTATTGGTCCTGCTCGTTATGGTCGTGTTTTTTGTAACGGAAAAGCTTCCGGCAGCCCTAGTATCCATGCTGGGCGGCAGCGTTTTGGTGTTGTGTGGGATTATTGAACCGGCACAGTTGTTCAGCGCGTTTTCAGGCAGCACCATCGTTTTGATTGCCGCAATGATGGTGGTGGGTTCCACTCTGTTCCACACGGGCATCGCCGCAAAGATGGCGGACATTCTGGTCAAGCTCACCGGCACCTCTGAAAACGGCATTATGATCGCATTCATGCTGGTGGCGACCATTATCTCCGCCGTATGCAGCGGCGTGGCGGTCGTTGCCATGCTGCTCCCCATTGTGATCAGCGTCAGCCAGCGGGCAGGGATCTCCGTATCCCGCCAGCTGATCCCCATGTCCTTTGCCGCCAGTTTCGGCTGTAACCTGACGCTGATGGGCGCCGCCAGCAATGTCGTCGTCAATGGCGCCCTGGAAGATCTGGGTGTTTCCTCTCTGACGTTTTTTGAGCTGGGCAAGGTGGGAATCCCCATTTCTATTGCCGGCATGGTGTTCTTCCTGACGTTTGGCAAGCGATTTCTGACTCCCGGCGATACCTCCGACAAAGAATATCTGGAGGAGTACACCGGCCAAAACAAGGCCGTTGCGTTCAACCCCGTCAAGGCAGGCCTGTGCCTGGTGATCATGGCTGTGCTCCTGGTGGCCATGGCGGTGGACAGCGATGCCCTGCCCATGTATCTGGTGGCTGCCCTCGCGGCGTTTGTCATGGTCCTGACCGGCTGCATCAAGCAGTCCGATGCCTATAAGGCCATCGATATGTCTACGCTCTTCATCGTGGCCGGTATGAGCGCGGTCTCCACCGGCATGAGCAAGAGCGGCGCCGGCGCGCTGATTACCGATACGGCGGTGCGTCTGCTGGGAGAGCATCCCAACAAGCTGATCGTTCTGTTTGTGATCCTGGTTCTGGTGACAATCCTGACTAACGCCATGATGAACACCTCCTGCGCAACTCTGGTGACCCCGCTGTTTATTCCGGTGGCGCAGGCCTTCGGCATGAATACCGCCGCCGTAGCGGTCGCAATCTGCGTGGCGGCATCCTCCCCCTTCCTGACCCCCGTGGGAAGCGGCACCAATACTCTGATCGTTCGCCCCGGAAACTTGAAATTCATGGACTTCTTCCGGCCCGGTCTGGGACTTTCCATCGTGATCCTGGTCGTATCCATGATCTTCATTCCCCTGTTCTGGCCGCTGTAAGCATATCAAGGAGGCAGTTAAAAATGAAAGCCATTGTCGTTGACAAGGATTATGGCAGCGTGACATCTGAAGAACTGGCGCGCGTTGCCGCGGCCTATGCGGCTGCGGGGATCGAGGTGCAGTTGCTGGAGTATCAGGTATCTGCTGCCCAGCAGAAGGAGCCCACAGAAGACGAGATCATCGCAGGCTGTCAGGGTGCGCAGATCATTCTGGCCACCGGAAACCCGCCCATCACCCGCGCCGTGATGGAGGCGCTGCCGGAATTGAAGTTCGTGCAGCGCTTCGGCGCCGGGGTCAACAGCATCGACCTGGAGGCGGCGGCGGAACTGGGCGTGATCGTGCTGAATCTGCCGGGCTTCTGTGCAAAGGAACTGGCGGATGTGGCCACCGCCATGATCATGAGCCTGATCCGGAACACCAGCTACTATGACCGGGAAGTTCGGAAGGGAAACTGGCCGAAGTGCCAGTACCTCCTCCCCCCCGACGTGCGGGAACTGACGCTGGGCCTGTACGGGTTCGGACTGGCAGGCCGCCATCTGCACGATATTTTCCACAACGGATTCGGGACAAAGGTCATCAGCTGCGACCCTTATGTCAGCGATATGGTGCGGGCCCAGTATCCGGATGTGGAATTCGTATCCTTTGACGAACTGATCACCCACAGCGACATTATCTCTATTCACGTGGTCCTGACGCCCGAAACCACCCATGTGTTCAACCGTGACGTTTTCAAGCGCATGAAAAATACCGCCATGATCATCAATACCAGCCGCGGCCCCGTCATCGACAATGATGACCTCACCTGGGCCTTGCAGACGGGGGAGATCCTGTACGCCGGCCTGGATACGGTGGAGCGGGAACCGCTGCCGGAGAACGACCCGCTGAAAGCTCTGGACAACGTCATCATCAACCCCCACTGCGGCAGCTACGGCGTGGGGAGCAAAAAGACGCAGATCCAAATGGTCTGCGATCTGGTTCCCGCCGCCGTCACCACCGGGAAAGTGCCGGCCAGATGCGTTGCAGACCGCGCTGTCCTGGCGAAGAAAACCGGCTATGAATTTGTTTGAAAACGGAGGATACCATCATGTCGATCGGATGCAGGATCATAAAGGACTTTGACCGGCCCGCACCGGAACTGGTGGCGCGGTTCAAGGGCATGCCGGTGGCAAATATCGATGACAATATGGGCCGCATCGCGGCAGTGGATGCGGCGATCGAACCCATTGGCTACAAGGGCCAGCTGCTGGGCACGGCATTCACCGTCCGGGTCCCCCAGGGGGATAACCTGATGTTCCACGCCGCCATGGATCTGGCAAAGCCCGGCGATGTCATCGTCATCGACGCAGGCGGTTTCACGGACCGGGCCATTTTCGGCGAACTGATGGCCACCTACTGCAAGTCCCGGGGGATCAGAGGCATCGTCTGCGACGGCGCCATCCGGGACCGGGGCGGTCTGGCCGCCATGGAGGATTTCCATGTTTACGCCCGGGCAGCGACGCCCAACGGGCCCTATAAGAACGGCCCGGGCGAGATCAACGTCCCCGTGGTGATCGGCGGAAAGATCGTCCATCCCGGCGACATCGTGGTGGGGGACGACGACGGCGTGCTGTTCATTGAGCCCGCCATCGCCGCGGATCTGGCGGACGCCACCGAGGCAGTGGAGAAGAAGGAAGCCGACATCATGGCTCACATCCTGGATGACGGCACCTACATCCGTCCCTGGGTGGACGAGAAGCTGAAGGAAATCGGCTGCGAGATCCTGTAAGCACCACACCGCCCCTTAAAAATTGCCGCTACCGAACACACACTTCTTTTCGGCGCAGGGCCCGGCTTCCGTGTCGGGTCCTGCCCCGCATTTGTACGGAAAAAGGCATACCGCGGAGCTGTATCGCCCGCACCAAAACCGGACGCGCCATGCGCAGCTGCACGCACGCAAAAGAGGGGAAAGAAATGGATTTTTTCTGGGAGATGCTGTCGCTGCAGGAGACTCTGTTCCTGCTGATTCTGCTGGGCATACTGGCAAAGAAGCTGAAGATCGTCAACGAAAGCGGGAGGAAAACCCTCTCCGATCTTTTGATATACGCGATCCTTCCCTGCAACATCGTGGAGTCGTTTACGGGAGGGATCACTCTGCCGGACGGCTTTGCGCGCACCTGTATTCTGGCCGTCTGCATTTCCATCGGGATCCAGGTCCTTTCGTTTTACGGAAGCAAGCTGGTGTTTCGCCGGCATCCGGCGAAACAGAAAAGCGTGCTGTCCTACGGCATGATCTGCTCCAACTCCAGTTTCATAGGGTTGCCCATTGCGCATCTGATGTTTGGAGATCTGGGCGTCATTTACACCTCGGTCTTTCAGATCCCGCTCCGCTTTACCATGTGGACGGCAGGGCTTTCCCTGTTTACGAGCGTCAGCAAAAAAGATGCTTTCAGAAAGTTGATCCGTCATCCCTGCATTGTCTCGGTGTTTGCGGGCTTGATCCTGATGGTGACACCAGTCTCGCTCCCAGGCTTTTTGTCGGAGGCCATCGCCGCTACCAGCGGCTGCACGGTGCCGCTTTCCATGATTGTCATAGGCACGATCCTGGCGGACGCACCAATTCGGTCGATGTTTTCCAAATCCGTGCTGTGGTACGCCTGCTTGCGGCTGATCCTGTTCCCGCTGCTGGTCTGGCTGGTGTTGAAACCGTTTGCGTTGGATCCCACGCTGGTGAATGTCTGCATTCTTATGACAGGAATGCCCGCAGGCAGCACCGCCTCCATCCTGGCGGACAAATACGGCGGCGACGCTGTATTTGCATCTCAAATCATTTTTGTCTCCACGCTGTGCTCAATTCTGACGATCCCGCTGCTGACCGTCCTTATGGGAGCGGGATAGGGTGAATGCATCTGGCTGAACATTCTGGCCAGGAAACCCACCCATATCGAATAAACGACAGGGCCCCAAAGGCAGCGGGACAGAGGTCCTTCACAGTAGCATAGTTTCCTGACCCAGAATGTGACCCAGAACACTGAAAGCTGTCTTGGAGCGGAGAGGATCGACCTTCGGGTTTTTGGGGATTTCAGGCCCAAAAAGGCCCGGAAAGCACTGGGGCGCAGCGGCTTGAGCGTCTGGACGCAGCTCATAACCCGGAGGCCGTAGGTTCAAGTCCTGCCCCCGCAACCACAAAACCGTCTGATTTCGCAAGAAATCAGACGGTTTTTCTTCACTTTTTGTCTCCAAAAGTTTCCGGAGAAATTACGCGATTTTGCAAAATTTGCAGTTGACCCAAACCGTGACCCAGACAGGGCAAAAAACGTGCCTTGGCGCAGCCCTTCTGCACCAAGGCTTTCCTGCTGTTTGGGATTATTTTTTCGCTTTCAGATTGCCGCCGTCAGGACCTTCTCCGTGGTCCTGGCCGCCTCCTTCTGGGCTGCTGTCGTGACATGGGCGTAGGTGTCCAGGGTGAATCCTGCCGAGAAATGTTCCAGCATCCCGGACACCGTCTTGATGTCCACCCCGTTCTGGAGGGCCAACGTGGCGAAAGTATGCCGGAGATCATGGAACCTGACCATAGGCAGCCCAGCCCGTTTCAAGACCCGATGGAGCATGTGGAGGACGCTGTCTGGCGAGATGGGCCCACCAGTGGGTGAAGGGAAACACCCAGGGACTGCTGCCAATTTCTTTTTTCTGTTGTTTCAGAACCCGGATGATGTCCTCTGACACCGGAAGCGTCCGGTAGGCCTTCTTGGTTTTCAGGGAGGCATCTACGATTTTTCTGCTGATCCGGGCGATCTACTGTTTCATCCAAAGGTTTCCGTGTTCGAAATCGATGCCTTCCCATTTCGGGCCAAGCAATTCGCCTCTTCTCAATCTTGCTGCCAGCTCCACATAGTACATCTCGAATATCCTACTGTTTCTGGCATCTCTAAGGAAGGATGCCAGCTGTTCAATGGGCAGCGTTTTCATCTCCTTGCGTTTCAGCTTCGGCAGGACACATCCTTCTGCCGAGTCTGTTGCGATAAATCTCTGCTCCTTTGCCAGTTTCATAGCCGAGGCAATGATCTGGTGGATATTTCGCACCATTTTGGGACTCAGGCACTTGGTCTGCTTTTTACTCTCGATCCAATCTATCCGGCCTTTTTCCAACAGTTTCTTGTAAAGCTTTTGTAATTCCAGAAAATGAGCTTTTCCAGCGGAATCTTCCAAATGTTTGACTTAATGTGGTTATCAATGTATCTCTGGTAGGTCTGGTGAGAGGATGGCCTTACTTTGATTTTTGCATAGTTTTCGAACTATTCATCCAGGCATCTGCTGTGTACCTTTCCACCTTGATGACAGCCAGACTCTTGGTTTCCTCGGTGGCTGCTTTCAGTTTGGCTTTGACCTCTGCCGGGGGCCAACCCAGGACGTTCTTGTAGATGGTCTTGCCGGTCTCCGGATCATGCCCGGCTGTGTAGCGACCCTCCCATCTGCCGTCTTCTCTCTTTCTGATGTTGCCTTCGCCGTTGGCGCGTTTCTTTGCCATGGCATCCGCCTCCTATTACAACAATATATTTACGGTTCAAGGCACGGCAGCCAGCCGTGTCTTTTCCGCATCGTTGCCAAAGCTGTTAGAATGAGAGCATCTTGGCCTGACATACGCCTCCAAGGACCATTGCGTCCGTTTGCAAGTCCGTCAGCCAGCCTCTCATTCGCAGCGTTCGATTTATGCAGGTTGTTGGCACATTGGTGCGCCCGTGTCATCAAATAGATTGTACCGGCAATGATGGAATGGCTGGTCGCCAAAGACAAATCTACGATGAGGAGCGATTCGCATGAACAATGTGGCAGGGATCGATGTTTCCAAAGGAAAGAGCATGGTATCCGTTCTCCGCCCCTTTGGGGAAGTAGTGGCAAAACCCTTTGCTGTTGGTCACACCGGCAGTGAACTCAAGGAACTGGCAAACTACTTGAAAAGTCTGGACGGTGAGACACGGGTGGTCATGGAGCACACTGGGCGGTACTACGAGCCAGTGGCCCGTTTCCTCCATGAGGAGGGGATCTTTGTCAGCGCGGTCAATCCGAAACTCATCAAGGATTATGGGAACAACTCCCTACGCAAAGTGAAAACAGATAAGGCGGATGCCCGGAAGATCGCCCGCTATGGGCTTGACAACTGGGTGGAATTGCGCCAACATACACCCATGGACACGATTCGGATGCAACTGAAAACGCTGAACCGGCAACAGGGGCTGTACTCTAAGACCAAGACGATGATGAAGAACAACCTCATCGCCCTCCTGGACTAGACCTATCCCGGCGTCAATGCCCTTTTTGACAGCCCTGTCCGTGAGGACGGCAGCCAGAAATGGGGGGACTTTGCCACGACCTTCTGGCACGTGGACTGTGTGCGGGCTATGAGCCTCACTGCCTTTACAGAGCGTTACCGCAAGTGGTGCAAACGGCATGGCTACAACTTCAGCCAGAGCCGCGCCATTGAAGTCCACACGAAGGCAGAGGATTTGATTGCCATGCTCCCTAAGGACGCCCTGACCAAAACCATGATCCGGCAGGCCGTTGATGCGCTGAACGCCGTCTCCAAATCTCTGGAGCAGCTCAAGGCTGAAATGCGCACTCTGGCCGCCCAACTCCCGGAATATCCCGTTGTTATGGCTATGCGTGGCGTAGGTGATTCTCTCGGCCCCCAGCTCATGGCAGAGATTGGAGATGTGACCCGGTTTACACACCGGGGTGCCATTACTGCCTTCGCGGGAGTTGACCCTGGCGCTGACCAGTCCGGCGCCCATGAGGCCAAAAGCAACCAAACTTCCAAAAGCGGGCCGCCGGAGCTGCGCCGCACCCTTTTCTTAGTCATGGATTGCCTGCTGAAAACACAGCCGGAAGACGACCCGGTGTACCGCTTTATGGACAAGAAACGCTCAGAAGGCAAGCCTTACCTGGTCTACATGACAGCCGGAGCCAACAAGTTCCTGCGCATCTACTACGGCAGAGTAAAAGAATACCTGGCAACCTTGGAGGAAAATTAAGGAAGCATCCTTCCTTGTTGGAGAACGAACCTGCACTTGCTCTAAAAACATCTTATAACAGAAAGAGAGATTAAGATGTTTTGAAACAATTTATCCACCTCCGTCCTCAGATTATGCGATACTTGCAAGCTCAGTTATGAAGCTGCCTCCGAGCGATGCGATCTCAGTTCCAGATACTTCGGCAGCATTGCCAGAGGCGAAACCGCCCCAACGATCCTGACCTTGGAAAAACTCTGCGTTGGTTTTGATCTGACGCCGAATGATTTTCTGATCCCCTCAGATATCTGGCGAGAAATGTCTTTCCGCAAGCCAATGTCAGTGACTCAGATCCGCTGCTTTCGCTCCGTCTATGGCCTTGCTGGTTTTCCAGTCTGCCCTCAATGCGGGAGGACCCTCGAGCGGGAATACCAACCTTACTGTGATCGTTGTGGGCAATGTCTGGATTGGAAAGACTTCCCCAAAGCAACGATTGTCCTGCCTCAGAAATAATATCCACGGCTACATATTTTCCTATCCGGCCAGCGCACTCTACCTGCTGGCCGCTTTTGGCATACCTTTTCCCCCGCCTCAATTTTTCTTTATCTCCCTATTGACTTTTTATTTGCAGACTTGCAATGACACAACATACCACAGAAAAAAGAAATAGCCAGGGGCCGCGGTCACTGTTATCAGAAAGTTAAGAAAGAGCTGCCGCCGACAGCCCTTTTTCTTTGTATAGCGTATCAATTTTTGGACTGGGGATGCCACGCTTTCGCCTTCTCCGTGGCTCGCCTCTCTTCCTCGTCCTCGAAGGAATATGGCTCGATCTCCCTGGCGATCCCCATGCCCAGTCGAAACCCGGCGATGAAGGATGCCAGGGACGTCTCCTCCCGCAGCTCGATCTCCAGATCCTGCGCACGGAGCAGCAGCTCCTGGTCCTGCCAGGCGATGTTCCCCCGGAGGGCATGGTAGGTGTCGTCCAACGCTCGTTCCAGCTCCGGGTGAGTTGGCTCCCGACAGAACCGCTGGTGCAGAGCCTGCATGTAGTCGTTCATGGTGTGTCGCCTCCTTTGCAGCGACACACCATACCACGATGCTGGCTCAATAGCCAGGGGGATGCGGCGTCTATTATCAGAAAAGTAACAACTTGGCTGCCTGCTTGGAAACTTTATCTTTGTTTCAGCGGTGCAATTCCCGATGTGGGCAATTCGTACTCAAATAGCCCAGGAACGCCCCAGCGGCTCTTTGCGGTTCTAAGGAGACAGCTGAATTTTACAGAGAAAAGCACCATTGCCATGATTTCATGTACAGAACAGCGCCCTTTCAAAACCCCGCAACTGCCCGCACCGCGGGCAGTTGTGAGAGAACCGGCGCAGCAAAAGCGCCGGTTCTTTCTCCTGCTATATTTTTAACGGGTAGGTTCACCCTCGATTCTGGGGGAAGCGTGTTCCAGCAGTCGTCACTGCCTTCCGTCACACGGTGCCGCCAGGAGCTGAAAACTTGCTCTGGCGGGCATATGGATGCCGCCCCGGCCCCATTTGCTCCACACAGCGGCTCACAGGGCCAAACAGGGGGATTTTCTACCCCCTTCTGTGAGACGGCCGTTCTCTTTGTCAACGGCATCGTAATCCCAGCATGGAGTAAACGCGCATTTCTTCTCTCTGCCCTTTGGCCCTCGGGCCGCAAAAGTGGGCCCGGGCTTCCGCCCGGAACTGTGGCCGGCGTATAGCCAGACGCGATGCTTGCCCTGCCGAAAGGCAGGACACTTTTTGATTGCCCACTCCCAATCCAGTGAAAATTCTTTTTATTCTCCTGAAACGATGGTACTCTGAAACATGAATACATCTATGAATGGTGGTGAGGCGATGGAGCAGGAACAGAAATGGATCAGATCCATCCAGCGGCGAAACTCCCAGGATGCGGCGGAGCAGTTGATCCAATCCTACTATGATGAGATCTACCGCTTCGTTTGCCGCCAGACCGGAAGCAAAGAGGATGACATGGACCTGACCCAGTCCATTTTCACCGCCGTCCTGCGGGCATTGCCCGGCTACCGGGTGGAGCGGGCCTCTTTCCGTACTTGGCTCTACCGCATCGCTGCCAACAAGATCATCGACACCCGCCGGAAGCCCCGGCCAGTTCCCTTTCCCATCGAGGAAATGGAACTGCCGGCGGCGGAGGACTTTGTGGCTCGTGTCCATGACCAGGCTTTGCTGGAGACCATCGAAGGCTACATCTCCGGCTTGAACCCCGGGGAGCAGGCGGCGGTGAAATTCAGATACTACCGCCTGACCGGGCGGCTGCGAAAGGAGTTTGGAGCAGATGGGTCATGAAAAAATTCCCATGCCCACAGAGGCGGAAAAGCAGCAGGCCATTGCCCGGATTCTGGACGCGGGCCTGCCCCGCCGGACCGCCTTAGACCGGGAACTGTGGGAGGTTTTGCAGTGCGTCGGCCCCCGCGCACTGCTGTTCGGCGTGGGGGACTGCCTGGCTCTGTCCCTGTTGATCTGGGCCCTGTGTCTGCTGCCAGCCCTCTTTGTGGCCAGTTCTGTCGGCACTTTGGCACCGGCATTGTTCCTGTTTTCTCCGCTGCTGTATGCTACGCTCTCCCTGCTGTGCCAGCGGCTGCGGGGACCTGCCGGATGGCTGGCGGCTCCGGTCTGCTGGGCCACACTGGGCCTGGTGCCGCTGATCTGGCCACGGGCGGCGGAGTGGCTAACGGCTGTTCCTACCGTGCTCTTCTGCCTGCTGGCCGCGGCCGGGATCACGATGTACCTTTTGGAACTGCGCCGCTTCTGCCGGCGCCCGATGCAAGGAGGCGTCTCCTATGCTCTCCGTTGAGCATGTAACCAAGAATTACGGGAGGTTCACCGCCTTGGGGGACATCTCCCTGACCTTTACCCCCGGCGTCTATGGCCTGCTGGCCCCCAATGGGGCGGGCAAGACCACCCTCATCAAGATGCTTACTACCCTGCTGTTCCCAACCAAGGGACAGATCCTGTGGGAGGGGGAGGACATCCAGGTCCTGGGGGCAGAGTATCGTGGTCTGCTGGGGTATCTCCTCCAGCAGTTCGGGTACTACCCCAACTATACGTCCCGGCAATTTCTCCGCTATGCCGCCGCTCTGCAGTGCATCCCCCGGCGGGAGGTGGATGGCCGCATTGAGGCGCTGCTGGAAACAGTGGGACTTGGAGATGTTGCAGACGAAAAGATGAAGAAGTTCTCCGGGGGAATGCCCCAGCGGGTCGGCATCGCCGTGGCCATGCTGAATGACCCAAAACTGCTGATCCTGGACGAGCCCACCGCTGGGCTGGCCCCCCGGGAACGGGTGCGGTTCCGGAACCTGATTCACGCCCTCTCCGGGGAACGCATCGTGATCCTCTCCACCCACATCGTCTCGGACATCGAGACCATCGCCGGTCAGATCGTCATGTTCCGGGATCACCGCCTCTACTGCTGTGACAGCCCCGCCCGCATCTGCGCCCAGTTCCAGGGCAGGGTGTTCCAGCTCCCCGCCGGGACGGCGTTGGCTCCGGGGCAGTTCCTGCTCAGCGAAGGGCAGGGGGAGGACGGCCTGGTGCTCCGGGTGCTTTGCGATACGCCTCCCATCGGCGGAGCAATGGTAACATCAGGGCTGGAGGATGCCTTCCTGGCCATCTATCGGGAGGGGCAGCCATGAGTCAGGCGGTCTGCGAATGGCGGAAGCTCTTCCGCCTGCCGGCTTTGTGGGTGTTTCTGGCCCTGTACCTGGCCTTCAACGGGCTGCTGATCGCCACGCTCACTCCCTATGACCGGGCGTTCTTCAACGAGACTTTCCAGACGGCCAAAGCCCTGGGCCAGCAGGTGGATGAAGATTTTTGGGCCGGTCTGGACGCTATGCCCGCCACGGAGAGCCGGGACCTGCTGCTCGAGTCTGTCACCGGAATGGAGGACATCTTTGAGACGTATGACACCGGGGAACTTGCGGATTTCTACGCCGGTGTGGTAGAGAAATCTCCCACGGCAGTCACATGGATGACCTGGAAATACAGCCTGCTGGCGGAGCGGGTGGAGCATCTGGCCTGGACTAACGCGGCGATGGACCTGTACGCCGGCCCGTCCACCTACGGCAGCCACCAGTTCCTCTTTAGTTCCTTATTCCGGGCTATTCTCTGCGAGAGCGCCATCCTGGCCATGCTGGGGACACTGTACCTGCTGGGCTACGAGGGGATGCACCGCACAGAGTGCCTGGCCTGCTCCTCCCGGACAGGGCGACGCTTGCGGCGGCTCAAGGTGCTGGTGGCCCTCCCGGCATCAGCGGCACTGCATGGTCTGCTGGCCGTCTGCACCTTGGCACCGTATTTCCTGCTCTATGACTACAGCGGCATCTGGGATGCCAGCGTGTCCAGCCAATTCAACTACTTCTCAGACATGCTGGTGGTACGCCCCTTCCTCACCTGGGGGGATTTCACCGTGGGGCAGTATCTTGCCGCCGCCCTGGCGCTGGGGGCGGTGCTGACAACGGCGTTCTCCCTGCTGGCATCGGTGTGCGGCACCCTGGTGCGGAATCCCTATCTGGCGGCGTTGGCTCTGGGCGTCGTCTGTTTCGGCGGGATGGGGCTGATCTCCGTCCTTGGAGAACTGGGCTGGTGGGCGGCATATCTCATCGCATGTTTCCAGCCGGTGATGATCTGGCTCTCCTGCAGTGCCTGGTTCACGGAACTGGGGCTGTCCGCCCTCCTCCCCTGGCAGGAGACCATCAAGCGGGCTGAACCTGCTGCTTTTGGGCGGCGGAGTCCTGTTGGCCCTCGGCTGGTTTGACAGAAAGGACGTATCCTGATGGCACTTTTGAGATGGGAACTGCGGAAGATCTAGCGGTCCGGCATCCTGGCGGCTATTTTCCTACTGGGGCGGTGTACTACTGGATGTTCCCCCAGTTCTATATCGAGTATTTCACCAACGGTCCTTATGCGGAGACCCAGTTTGATTTGGCCGACCACTGGGTAGAGCAGTACGGCCCCACCCTGGAACCGGAGGAGCGGGAGCGGTTGGACAGCCAGCTGGCAGAGGAGATCTCTGCCTTTGACGCCCAGATCACCGCCATTCCGGATGCTGCCGCGGCGGGGCTCACGAATTATGTGGCCTTTCTCTCCTTTCGAGAAGACTACCTGAATGGCGTGCGCGATAGCAATGGCCAGGCGGATATGGACACGGAATATCTGTTGAACCGGGTGTACGGCGGCACCAACTGGTACCGCATCGAAGTGCTGATAGATACCATGGAGACCTATGACACCCAGGAAGATCGTCGTGCGCAGATCGTCTCCAACCGGCAGCAAGACGGCCAGCTGGAGACCATGGTCTGGCGGGAGGCGGAGCTGGCAAGCTCAGAGACGGCCCACTCCCTGCTGCTGTCCTCCGTGAAACACTCCACCCAGGAGTACGGCAAGGACCTGGCCGTGTGGTGCGTCCTCAGCGTCGTCCTGCTGCTCTCTCCCACCCTCGTGCGGGACCGGCTGCAGGGCACCCGGGCCATGCAGTGGCTCTCCCGGCGAGGACGCGGGATTTTGAACGTGCAGATGGGGGCCGCCCTGCTCTCGGCTCTGGCGCTGACCATCGTGAACCTGAACATCTACGCCATCCCCTTCCTGGCCCAGGGGCCGCTGCAGTTTGCCGCCTGCGGCCTGGACGGAATCTGGGAGTGGGGCGCCCCCTGGTTCAACTGGACTTACGGCACTTATCTGCTGGTGCTGGCGGGGCTGTTCCTGGCCCTTTCCCTGGGAGCCGCCGGTCTAACAGTGTTCCTCTCCCAATACAGCGGCAACTACATCGCCATGCCTCTGAAGGCGGTCCCCCTGTTCGTGGCGGCTGGCGCGGTGCTGGGCTCCTGGCTGCTGGACATGCCCTTCACGTTCCGCAGTCTGGGCAACGGCGCCGTCTGTGTTAGAATTTTGGATTTCCTCTATACGATAGAAATGCTCAAATATCATAGACAGTGTTTCTGCCGGAATAGTAGGCCCATATTTCTTAAAAGAAAAAATTTGTTAACATCGACGGAATGTATCAAGACTTTACAACATGCAGGACACGAATTATAATAAGCGCATGCGGCAAGTACAATATGCGGCACCTGTAGGTCGGTCCAGGGGGTAATCATATGCAAATGACAGCAGCAGTTATCAATGCAGGGCTGGGAGATTTATCTCTCGGCCTTGAAATGGCAGGGATTAAGGTGGTCGCCGCCTATGAAACGGACAAGGGAATGGCGGTGATACATCGCAATAACTTTGATGCGCCGGTCTTTCCACTTCCTCTTAAGATCGATGAGGTGAAAACTATTCCCCGAGTCGATATTCTTGCGGGAAGGCTTTATCAACAGCCGCGAACCCACCCTAAATTTATTGCACGGGAGGCCTCCACAACCGGTATTAGTGGCTTTCTGACGCTATTGGACGACCAACGGCCCCGTGCCTTTTTCCTCACATTCCGAAGCGCCTTTTTGAAAGAAGAGCCAATGCAGAGCTTTCTGAGCTCGGCGGTTGAGAGAGGCTACCGGTGCGCATACCGAATTTTCAACATCATGAAGGAAACTGGATCACCTGTTACAGAGCATATAGGCGTTATAGTGGGAGTCAAGTGGGGGGAATGTGCATTTGAATTTCCTGAGGAGCGATTTTCAGCTCCGTTGCCGCCGGAGGATTTCTTGCAAATAGAGGAATCGGTTGCCCCCTGGTATTTTGACCTAAAGAAAATGGAGCAGGAGAGCATGCTGCCCCATCGAAATGGAAAACGATTTTACTGCTGGAAATCTCACGCTTATGAAGGGGTCGACCTTGTGGGGTGGAACTATTGGAAGATTCCGCTGATCGATACCGGAGACCGGTTCCGTAAAATGACACATCGCGAGATCGCGAACCTAAAAGGATTCCCGGCCAGCTATAACCTGCCCGATCATAAAAACAGATCCTGGCTCTATCAAAAGCTTATGTACGCAGTCAATGTCCAGGTTACCAGACAAATTGCAGACAGGCTCATCCGCAGTTTGAGCGATGCTCCTATACGGGAGAGGCAAATTTCACAAGAGGAACAATTTGAAAATCTATTTGCACGCTATCTGGCAGAATTGGCGGATAAATCAGATATAAAATGGAGTGCGCCAAACCACAATCTAGGCTGTGATTTTATGCTCCAGGCAAAGGGGCAGGTGTTGTACTTTGAGTTGAAATGTTATCGCGGCAGATATGCCCGGTTACCCGGCATCGAGAAAATCTGCGATCGATTTTCCCGTCTCTCAGGAAACGGTAAGCCCGTGCTGGTCTTTGCCAACGAGGTACCTGAATCGATCCGGGCTAAATGCTGGCGGGAGTATCAGGTTTCCATATGGGATGTTCAAAATTTGCTGTGGTTGTTCGGTGAATATGGATACATCAAAAATGAGTTTATCGCGTTACTGGATTATACAATCAGTGACATTGAACCACAGCCTCCGAACCCGAATGTACTTCAGGAAATGCTGGAGTACCCCCCAAAGTCAATTTTAGAAGTAGATCCGGAAATCACAGGGGAGCCACTTTCAAGAATGGCAGCAGAGGCAGATGCTGATGCAAAAAAGGAAACAATCAAATGGGAAGATCGGTTGCGGCATATCAAACCAGGTCTCGAACAGTTTCAGGAGTATGAACAGTTTTGCGTGGATATCTTGAAATACACGCTTGGTGAATACCTGACTCTGTGGCAAAGGCAGGAGAGAACGGACGATAGCTTGCATCGGTTTGACTTGTGTTGCAAGATCAAGAGCGGCAGACAGGAGGATTTTTTTGACATAATCACGCATTATTTTCACACAAAATATATTGTGTTCGAGTTTAAAAATTATGGTGATAAGATTAGTCAGAAAGAAATTTACACAACAGAAAAATACCTATATAGAACAGCTTTGCGGAAAACGGCAATCATCATCTCCCGACGGGGAAGCGATGACCACGCTCTTCAGGCGGCAAAGGGTAGCCTGCGGGAGAATGGAAAGTTGATTCTGTGCCTTTCTGATCTGGATTTGCTGAAAATGGCGGACATCAAAGCGCAAGGAGAAAAAGAACCGGCGGATTTCCTGAGTGAAATGTTGGATCGCCTGTTGATCCACCTGGAAAAGTAAACCGATACGGATTCCCCTGATGCTGTAAGCCCACTCCGCCCACTTTGCTTAGTTTGACCCAGACCCCGACCCAAATCGCAGAAAATCGCCGTGGAGCGGAAAGGAATAACCTTTGGGCTTGGGGAGATTTCAGGCATCAAAAAGCCGGGAAATCACCGTACCGCAGCGGGTGGAGAAACCCACCGCAGCTCATAACCCGGAGGTCGTTTCTTCAAGTCCTGCCCCGCAGCCAAAAAACCGTCTGATTTCGCAAGAAATCAGACGGTTTTTCTTTACTTTTTGCCCCAAAAAGTTTCCGGAGGAATTACGCGATTTTGCAAAAATTGCAGTTCATTTGCAGCTGACCCAAACCATGACCCAGACGGGTCTTTAAACTGTACCTAAGAAAATGGACACATTGGATTTGACCCATGGTGTAGCGGGACACGCAAAACGCGACTGAACGCGCGACTAAGGGAATTTAGTCGGAGTCACTAAAAAACCCGCAAACCCTGTTTAATACAGGTGTTTGCGGGTTTTCTTTGCGCATATAAAGGGAATTGACTAAGGGAAAAAGGATACGCAAAACAAAATTGATAAATATTTAAGAAATATGAATATTTATTCCACTATTTAATGCGCTCTTTAAGCAAACTATAGAGGTTTTCTAAACAGCCATCAACCTCATTTTTTAACCGTGAGAGCTTACTTTCTTGTAGCGGTATTGATTCTTCACCCACTGGCTCCTTTTGAGTAGTCTCGATAAACTGCGCTACTTCGTCAATTATGCCAGCGAGAGAATCGAGCAATAATTCCTGATACATTTCGCTTTTGTTGGTATCTCGATAAATTGTAATAAGTGCTGCCAACATAAATTCTGTATTATATAGGCACCCATCACTTTTTTGTGTTTAAGCATTAAGTCTTCAAGGATATTGAGATATTGCTTAATCTTTGGCTTTGTTACTGTTGAAGATGGTGCACCTAAAAATTTATCGACTTTAAATTCGTATTTAATAAGCTTCAAAAGTGTTTCAGAGGGATTTTCTTTTCCGCTTTCAATTTTGCTGATATGTGCGTGAGTTACACCAAGTCGCGCTCCAAATTCTTGTTGAGATAGTCCGTACCTCTGGCGAATTGCCTTAATCATCTCTCCGTTAAGTTTTTCATTGCTGGATTCTGGTTTCATCTGTACCGCAGCCTTTCTTCAGTTACAGTATTTCTTATTGACGTTATAACTAACTCACATTATAATGAACCTAGTTGGTTCATTATATCTATTGCCATAACAAAATTCAAGGGGGTGAATATATGTCCAGGACTACCAATCTTAACAACAAGCCTCCTTTGGGTACGCTGATTGGTAGGCGACTGAAGGAAATTGGCAAACAACAGAAATGGCTCGCACAGGAAGCGAGACTATCAAAAACTTATCTTTGTGCTGTCATCAACGGTCGTGCTATCCCGACATTGGCTACTCTCAAACAGATTGCAAAGCCGCTTGGCCTTGACCCTTTTGATCTGGTCGCGGCCTTATTGGGAAAGGAATCTTAGGGATTTCGATTTGGTCAATGAAAATTTTCCTGTTTGCATAGCATAAGTTTAGTTTGACAGGAGGTGAGTCCCTTTGACATGGCTGACAGTACAGGAAGCTGCTTCTCTATGTGGTATTACAGATAGCGCCATCAAGAAAGCCGCACAATAAAACAGATATGAATACCGCTATGTCAATGGCAAGGGACGGGGCGGTAAGCAATTGCGCATTGCCTTAGAATCACTTCCAGAGAGTGCACAGGCCCGGTATCGCGGGGAAGTACCTCCTCCCGTGGATATCCTGCAATTTACAGGCAAGCAGCGGGACGAGGCCAATTTCAAGGCTTGGGTTGTGGAGCAGTACCATCAAATGGGCCTGCCACCGGATGATTTTGTATCCTGGTTCAATTCAAATAACCCTATCGAGGACGCTATCACCAAAAGCAAGCTGTTCCGCTGGCAGCACAAATACCAGGAGAAAGATGTGACGGAGCTGATTGACCGACGCGGAGGGTACAACCGGGGAAAAGACACAATTCCTGATGGTGCATGGGAATTGTTCTACTCACTCTATATGACCCAGCAAAAGCGGTCTGTCCGTCTTTGCCACCACATTACCAGCATGGAATATCCCGATATTCCGTCTTATAAAGCCTTTGAACGAAAGGTCCAGACGATTCCCTACTATGCCATTCTCTGTTACCGTGAGGGACCGAAAGCTTTCAATGACGCCCTTCCCTACATGGAGCGCAGCAAGTTGGATATCGCCTCTAATGATATCTGGTTCTCAGACCATCATCTGGTAGACACTTTCGTAAAGAGCGCAGACGGGACAAAGGTTATCCGCCCGTGGCTGACAGTCTTCTTTGATGCCCGCTCTAACCGGGTTGTGTCCTTCCTTGTCAGGAACGCAGACCCCAATGCCACAGCAGTTAAGAAGTGCTTCCGCCTGGGCGTGGAGCAAAACGGGGTACCCAATGAGGTATACTTCGACAACGGTAAGGATTACCGTTCCAGCAGTTTTAGCAAGGACTATCCCATGTCGCTGGTAAATCAACTCGGGATAGGGACGATATACGCAACCCCCTATCACGGTGCGTCTAAGACCGTGGAGCGGTTCTTCGGCACACTCACCAACCGCTTTAGCCGCCGCTTCAAAACCTACACGGGCTGCAACGCCAAAATCAGGCCGGAAGAAATGCAAATCCCAAACGAGAAGATTTTGCCCCTTGCCCCCACGCTGGATGAATTCATAAGGCTGCTGTCCGACTATATAGCAGAGTATAATCGAACCCCAAACAGCGGCACGGACATGGAAGGCAAATGCCCCGACCAGGTTTATTCCGAAAATCTGGCCGTAAAGCGGGTTATCAGCGACCATGATGCCCTTCGTCTTCTGTGCGGCAATACCGAGGAGCGGGTGGTCAACAAAAGCGGTGTCTCCATCAAAAACAACCACTATTATCATGATGCACTTCTCTCTCACACGGGTGAGCGCGTCATGGTAGTCTATGACCCGGACAACATCGACAAAATGGCCGTCTTTGATATGAAGGGCCGCGCGATCTGCTTGGCGGAAGCCAAAATCCGCACCCCGTTCCGGCATACCAGCGAGGAAGACTATATCCGGGCCGCAAAGGAGAAGAAAGCTGCCCGAGCCATCGTCGCCAAGCACAAGCCAACCCGAGAAATGGACATTCACGAAATCGTGGCCCGCAACCAGCTCATGGAGAAAGCCTTCACTGAATCCAGCGATCCGAATATCGTGGAGCATATAGTGCCCCAGGCAGCGGAAAACTCCGCTATCCTAAAGTCTACAGACCGAACCCAAACCACTCGGCGCATTCGAGAGGAGGAGAGCGTAAGCGCCACGCTGTTAGGCTTCTACCAAAAGCAGGCATAGGAGGAAATGTAATGTTTTCTGAAACCAGAGCCGCCCTTGTCGATTTTATGGAGCGGAGTGGCAAATCGCAGCGGCAGATATCCCGCGAAACAGGGCTTTCCCAGTCCGTTATCTCGCAGTTCCTTAATGACTGTTATGAGGGGGACAACGAGGAAGTCGCCAAGTCCTGTAAATTCCGGTCACTGAGCCACACTTGTCCGCTCGTTTAGCCACACCAGT
>DXTB01000010.1 GCA_019410105.1 Clostridiales bacterium
CTGTCCATGGAGCCCGCAGGACGACGGGCGGTGGTAGGGATGCAGGCAATCCCCCTGTCTGAAAAGGAGTTTGGTGTCCTCTACCTGCTCTATACCCACCCGGACGTTCCTTTCACAAAGGAGCAGATCTATGAGGCCGTTTGGCGCGCGCCGTCCAACCACTGCCTCCACGCCGTGGAGAACACCGTGTTTCAGATCCGGAGGCGGCTCCGCCCCCATGCGGGCGGGCACGACTTTATCCGCACCGTTGTCGGGCTCGGCTATCAGTTCAATCCCGGCTGAGCCGCCTCTCTGTGCAGCCGCTGGGACAAAAGCTCTTGGCAAATGGGAAAAAATATGGTATCCTAAGGCGCTATCTCATTTTGAAGGAGCCTTTATGAAACAGCGCACATTCCCGATCCTCGCCGTCCTTCTCCTGGCCGCCGCCCTGTCCGGCTGCCAAAGCACAGCCGCCGGAGACAGCGCCGGACTGTCCATCCACTTCATCGACCCGGGGCAGACCAGCTCCGCCCTGCTCCTGTGCGGCGGACAGGCCATGCTCATTGACGGCGGCAGCGCCGAGCGGGGCAGCCAGGTGGCCGGTTACCTGAGCCAGCAGGGGATCACCTACCTCGACTATGTGGTGTGTACGTCTGCGGATGAGACCCATATGGGCGGCCTTTCCGGCCCCCTTTACACCTGCGCCGTGGGGCAGGTACTCTCCCCGGTGGAGGATGCCGGCAGCCCGGTATTTGCGGATTTCCGGCGCTACACCGAGGCCCAGGGCCTCTCCCCCGCCGTCCCGGAGGCCGGTTCGGTATTCCCCCTGGGGGACGCCCAGGTGACGGTAGTGGAGACCGACGCCGCCGCACAGACGCTCTCCCTCCAGGTGGACTACGGCGACACCTCCCTCCAGTTCACCAGCGATCTGGAAGATGCGGTGGCGGCGGTGGCCAGTGAGGCCGAAGGGGAGCTCCCCCTGGGCGCTCTGGTGGCCGGAAGCGACGGTACCCAGTTTTTCCTCCTCGACCCAGTACAGACCGCGCCTTAACCCAGAGCGCCTCCGCCCATCGGGCGGAGGCGCTCTCTTTTGGCCACAGCCGGTGCCCTCATCCAAGAGGATGTCGTCCACACCAGCCACGACAGAAAACAGAGTGGACACCGCGGCCCGGCGTATTCCGCCCGCGGTATTGCTTTTTCGTCTGCCACAGCGGAAGCCCCGGCAGAAGACACAGTTCCATCTTGACTTACATCCGTATTACTTATATAATACAGTTATAAACTGTACTAGTCCCATAATACAGTATGCAAAGGGGGGTGTCCGGCCATGCTTTCCTTCTCCGGCTTCCGCCTGGAGGACGGAAGCCCCATCTACCAGCAGATCATCCGCTATCTGGAGCAGGGCATCGCGGCCGGAACCATCCGGGACGGAGACGGGCTTCCCTCCCGACGGGTGCTCTCCGCCCAGCTGGGGGTCAACCCCAACACCGTGCAGAAGGCCTGCCGTATGCTGGAGGAGGCGGGGCTCATCACCTCCCGCTCGGGGGCCAAGAGCGAATTTACCCTGGACGAGGCGGCTGTGGCCGCCGTCCGCACCCGCCTGATGGAGCGGGAGGCCGCCGCCCTGGTCCGCTCCCTGCGGCAGATGGGCCTCACCCGACCAGAGGCGGAGGCGCTCATCGACCGGCTGTGGGACAGCCCGGAACTGGAGGAGGAGAAGCCATGAAGCGTATCGCATCCCTGCTCATGCTGGCCGCGCGGAGCACCCTCTGGAAAGCTGCGGGGATTACTCTGGCCTCCTGTCTGACGGAGGCGGGGCTCTTCCTGGCTGCCCTGTCCGGCTGGCAGGACACCGTCCGCACCGCTTACTACGAATACTCCAACCCCATGGGCCTGGAGGGCCTGCTGATGCAATATCCCCTGTCCTGGTGCTTCCGTATCGGGCTGGTGCTGGTGTGCGCCGTGCTGGCCTTTCTGGGGTGGGAGGGTTCCTCCCGGGTGAGCTATACCCTGCGGCGACTGTCAGTGGGGCACAGGGCCCTCACCCTGCTGTGGGCCGGCTACGGCTTTTTCTGCCTGTTGTTCTTCTGGGCGGCCCACCTGGGCACCCTGCTGGCTCTCTGCGCCGCCGCCCTCCCCCGTCTGGCACCGGAGTTCTCCGGCCCCCAGGCTCTGTTCCTGGCCTGCTACCGCGACCCCTATCTCCACAGCCTGCTGCCCCTGGATGACTGGCCTCTCTGGGCGCGCAACCTGTCCATGTGCGCCGCCCTGGGGACGTCGGCGGCCTGTTTCTCCTTCCAACGACGCATGGGCCGCCGGGCCTTCGCCGTTCTGCCCCTGGCGGCGCTCTCCGCCCTCTGCTTTCCCCTGTCCATGGGCTCCTTTGAATTTGGCGGGCCGGCGGAGTTCCTCCGCCCCTATCTCTACGACGGCATTTTCTACTCCGCGGACGGTCTGCCCTCCGTCCTGGGGCCCGTCCTGCTTTTTGTCAGCCTGTGCGCCCTGGCCGCCTCCCTCTGCCAGATTTTGAGGAGGGATCCCTATGAAGAATGAGTCCTGGTTTCCCCTCGGCATCCCCTGGAAGCAGGAGCGGTTTCTGCTTTGGACGGGCCTTCTCCTGTCCGCCGGCGCCGGACTGGTGCTCTTCCTGTGCCAGTACCTCCCGGCCCGCCGGGCCCTCTACGGCTACGACGGCACCGTGAGCCCGGACGGCGCGATGGTGCGGGTGCTCCTGCCCGGCACCCTGGTGCCCCCCTTTTCCCACCTGCTCTATGGGCCGCTGCTCTGTTTTCTGGCGCTGGCCCTCTCCCTGGCCGGGGTGGCCGTCTACCACTTTCTCTGTCACTATCAGGGCGGCCGGAGCATCTACCGGATGCGGCTTCTGCCCCAGTTCGGAGAGCTGTGGCGGCGCTGCCTGTCCGCCCCCGCCCTGGCCCTGCTGCTGGGCGCGGCACTGACGGCCGCCGTCATCCTGCTGTGCGCGCTGTGCTATTACCACCTGACACCTGCGGGCCACCTGCCCCCGGAGCCCTGGGGAGGCCTGCCGCTGGGCTGGATTGGAGGCAACCATGCTTGAAGTGAGCCATGTATCCAAAAAGTACCGGGGCTGTCAGCAGGCCCTGGAGGATGTGAGCCTGTCCGTGGGGCCCGGGGAGATCGTGGGTATCTTCGGCCCCAACGGCGCGGGCAAAACCACCCTGCTCAAGTGCATTCTGGGCCTGCTCCGGTACGGGTTCGGGTCGGTTACTCTGGACGGGCAGCCCATCACCTCCAAAAACATTGCCCGACTCTCCTTCGCCACTTGTGAGCACTCCTTCTTCCCCGGCCTCACTGCCGCCGGGCATCGGGACTTCTGCGCCGAACACTTCCCCGCCTTCCGGGCCGGCCGCTTCCAGATGCTGATGGACTTCTTCCGCCTGCCGGAAAAGCGGGCCCTGCGCGGCTTCTCCACCGGACAGAAGAACCAGTTCGAGGTGATTCTGGCCCTGTGCCAGGGGGCGGACTACATTCTTATGGACGAACCCTTCGCCGGCAACGACGTGTTCAACCGGGAGGACTTCTACAGGGTGCTGCTGGGCATCCTGGAGCCCACCGAGACCATCCTCCTGTCCACCCATCTGCTGGAGGAGGTGCAGCACTTCATCAGCCGGGCGGTGCTCCTCCGGTCGGGACGGATCGCCGGGGACGTAACCACCGCCGCGCTGGAGGAGCGGAGCCAGAGCCTGATGGACTATGTCCGGTCGGCCTGCGGCTATGAGCCCGGCCGGGTGCTCCAGGCGCTGGGGCGGATGGACGGCGGAGGGGAGGAATAGCCATGCGGAAATCCCTGCTGCTCTTTGTCCTCCTGGCCGCTCTGTCCGCCGGACTGCTGGCGGGGGCCTGCGCCGCCGTGCAGGGCCGCCGGGAGGCGGTGTCCTACCGGGCGGAAATCCTAGCCGGGGACCCCGCGGCCGCCGACGGGGTGGAGCTCACCTGGGTGTCCACCTGCGGCTATCACCTGTTCTGGCACAGCACCTTTCCTGCCGCCGCGCCGGAGGAGGCCGAAACCCGCTTTTCCTACTCCGGCCAGGAGCCGAGCTGGATCACGGAGCTGGACGAGGATGTGCTGGAGCTCTCTCCCGGCCTGAATTTCCTGGATATTGCGCCGGACAGTCCCTCCGCCGGACTGCGGGCGCTGTGGGCGGAGCTCTCCGCCCAGACCTCTCCCCTGCCCGGAGACGAGACCTATACCGAACACAATGGTCTCATCAGTATTAAACGTGAGATCCAACTGGCCGATTATCTGACCGATTTTCCCCTCTCTGTGGATCGTCTCGTGTACACAGCCTGGGCGGCTGACCGTGAGTTTGGAACTTCCCAGTACGATACCTCCATCAACGCGGAGGAGCTGACCCGCCGTTTTCGCGCCTATTTTCCCATTCCGGTGCCCGAAGGGCTTGCCATGGAGATCAGCATGACCCCGGACGCCTCCGGCCAGTTGCTGAGCGCCTGCTTTCTCACATTGGACAGCAGCCTGCTCACCCTTCAGGCGGACTGCGTGAGCACCGGGGAAGGCGTCCTGTTTGCCCTCTGCGCCGGCGGCTCCATGGCCAAGGCTCTGGACGGCAGCGGAATTCCCGGCGGCTGGGGGATCTACCGCCTCTCCCCCGGCGGCGACCTGGAGACCGTCTACTCCATCCCCAACGGAGGCCGGGCCATGGCCTTCTGGTCGGATGGGGACGGTACCCTCTTTCTTCTCACCGAGGAGAAGGGCGCGGCCCTCCTCACCCTGCTGGACGCGGCCACACTCACCCTTGTTGCCGCCTGGGAGCTCTTTCCCGCGGCGGAGGATACGCCCCACCCACAGGTGTTCCCACAGTCTGACAGCTCTTTCTGCCTCCTGTCCGCGGGCGACTTTCTGGCCGTGCTCAACCGTCGGAGCGGCGCATGGGTAATGGACTTTACGGCGGACACCTCCCTCCAGTCCTCCCTGGGCTGTCCCTTGAGCACCCCCTCCTCCAGGCTCAGCCTGTGCTATGACGGAACCCGGCTGGCCATCACTGGCCCTTGCCCGAGCACGAAATCGGAATATTTCCTGGCAGTCTACACCGCCGGCGGCCTGGAATACCTGGGGGGCTACACCTCCAGCCTGTACGGCAACCACCCACCGGACTGCTATCCCTGGGGCTCCTGGCAGGACGGAAGCTGCCGCTCCATCGCGCTGGAGCCCTCCCTCCCCGGCACGGAAACTGCCTCTTGACAAATTCCCTTTCCCCGGCTAAAATAAGTGCAATTACATCCCAAACAGGCAATGATGGGAAGAAGGCGCGTCCCGTCCCGCTCAGAGAACCGGTGGTCGGTGCGAACCGGCGCGGGGAAGCGCGCGGATACTGAGCCCGGAGCCGCCCGTCCGAACCCCAGGCAGTAGGGCGGGCCGTCACGGCCACGTTACCGGCCGCGGCCTTGTTGGAGGCCATGAGCGCCCCTTGGTGACAATGGGCGGAAGCAGGGTGGTACCGCGTAAATTTTACGCCCCTGACCAGGAATTTGGTCAGGGGCGTTTTTTCGTACCCTGGCCCCAGTAAACAGGAGGAATTGTTATGAAGCCCGCACACGAGAAGTACATCCCCTTCGTCCCCCTCAAGATGGCCCGCCGCGCCTGGCCCGACAGGGAGCTGAAAGCGCCCCCCGTCTGGTGCTCGGTGGATCTGCGGGACGGCAACCAGGCCCTCATTGACCCCATGAACGTCCGGGAGAAGCTGGAGCTGTTTCACACCCTGGTGGACATCGGCGTCAAGGAGATCGAGGTGGGGTTCCCCTCCGCCTCCGAGACGGAGTACGAGTTCATCCGCACCCTGATCGAGGGTGGACACATCCCCGACGACGTGACCATTCAGGTGCTGGTACAGGCCAGAGAGCACCTCATCCGCCGCACCTTCGAGGCCATTGACGGGGCCAAGCATGTGATCTTCCACTTCTACAACTCCACCTCCACCCTCCAGCAGAAGGTGGTCTTCCACACCGACGTGGAGGGCGTAAAAAAGATCGCCGTGGACGCCGCCCGGCTCATCCGGGAGCTGAGCCAGCCCGCCCTCGACGCGGGGATGGATCTGCGGTACGAGTACTCCCCGGAGTCCTTCATGGGCACCGAGATGGACGCCGCCGTGGAGATCTGCCAGGCGGTGATCGAGGCCATCGGCGCCACACCGGAACACAAGGTGATCCTCAACCTGCCCACCACCGTGGAAAACTGCATGCCCAACTACTTCGCCGACGAAATTGAGTACTTTATCTCCAGGCTGCCCGGCCGGGACCGCGCCATTATCTCCCTGCACCCCCACAACGACCGGGGCGAGGGCGTGGCTACCGCTGAACTGGGCCTGCTGGCCGGGGCCGAGCGGGTGGAGGCCACCCTGTTCGGCAACGGCGAGCGCACCGGCAACGTGGACATGGTGACCCTGGCCCTCAACCTCTACACCCAGGGCGTGGACCCCAAGCTGGACTTCTCCGACATCAATAAAATCCGCGACGTGTACGAGCGGGTCACCAAGATGAAGATCGGCGAGCGGCAGCCCTATGTGGGCGAGCTGGTGTTCACCGCCTTCTCCGGCTCCCACCAGGACGCCATCAATAAGGGTACCCGCTACATGGAGGAGAGCGGCACCGAGTACTGGGAGGTGCCCTATCTGCCCATCGATCCCGCCGACGTGGGCCGCCAGTACGAGCCCATCATCCGCATCAACTCCCAGTCGGGCAAGGGCGGCTCCGCCTTCGTCATGCAGCACTCCTTCGGCTTCGATCTCCCCAAGGCCATGCACCCCGAGTTCGGCCACATCGTCCAGGTGGAGACCGACCGGGTGGGCAAGGAGCTGAAGCCCAACGCCATTTACGACCTGTTCAAGGCCCATTACATCGACGCGGTAAAGCCCTATCAGCTGGTGCAGCACTCCTTCGCCGAGTTTACCGACGAGGAGGGCCACTCCCACGTCACCTTCGCCGGCACCATCCGCCACACCGACACCGTGTTCCAGGTTCAGGGCTCCGGCAACGGCCCCATTGACGCCTTCTTCAACGCCATCCACGGCCAGAAGATGGACCGCTTCACCTTCATCGACTACAAGGAGCACGCCGTCAAGCAGGGCTCTGACTCCCAGGCTGTGGCCTACATCCACCTCCAGGACGAGAACGGCAGGGACTGGTTCGGCGTAGGCATGAGCCATAACATCAACCTGGCCCCCCTCAAGGGCATCCTCTCCGCCATCAACCGGGCCGTCAGCCACGACGGCAAATGAACGCCCGTCCCGTCTTGCATCCCCGGCCTAAACCAGCTATAATAGGAACAGTTTGACAGAAAAGAGGACGCGGACAATGGAACAGCAGCGGGAGGCCCTGCTCGGGCAAATCTGGGCGGCCCAGGACGAGGCCTATGACCTGATGTATGAATACGACTCCCTTCCCCACCGTTACGGGGCTCACATTCTCTATCAGTCGGAGGCCCATATCATCGACCTCATCGGTGAGCACCCGGAGATTACCGTCACCGAGCTGGCCGCCATTCTGAAAAAGACTCCCAGCGCCTGCTCCCAGATCGTGCGCAAGCTGCGGGCCAAGGGCTGGGTGGAGCAGGTACGCAACGCAGAGAACAACCGGATTTATAATCTATACCTGACCGAGAGCGGCAAACAGGTCTACCAGGCGCACACAGCTTTCAACCAGTCCTGTCAGGAGGCCACCTTTCAATTGTTGAGCAATTTTTCTCCCGAGGAGTTGGAACACCATCTGATGGTACAGCGGAAACTGAACGAGGCATATCAGGATGATGTGAGGCGGAGCCGGGATTATTTAGGATAGACACAAAAGAAGCCGGGGGTATGACCGCCCGGCTTCTTTGTTGTGGATAATCCACAAAACAAAAGCCAAATATTTATTCACTATAAAGAAGTATCTAAAATATATAAAAATTTTCTTGACTTATTTCTTATTTGTCATATTATAAAGATGCTTAATTATTAAGAAATTAGCAAATCACCAAGAGAGGGAGATGTCAAATGGAAGCTGAAAAAAAGTACGCAGAAACCTATGGAGGGAAGGTCGGCGGGATACTTCCACTGCTGGGAATGATCGCAGCAATCGTTGTCCTCTGCTTTACCGGAATGAGTTCCCTACGAAACTTCTGGGGAGCAGGCTTCATGGCCATGGTCATTGGTCTGCTCGTGTTTAAGGATAAAAACCGCTATGCGAAAGCAGTTATGAAAGGCTTTGCTAATCCGTCCTTCACCATGCTATTTCCCATTTTCATTGCGGCCGGTATCCTGTCACAGATCCTAACGGCCGCCCACCTGGTGGATGGCCTGGTCTATCTTGTGAGTCTGGTCAATATCCCACCTGCCATTATCCCCTGCGTGACCTTCGTACTGTGTGCGGTAATGTCCACTGTGACGGGCAGCTCGGCGGCCGCCCTCTTGGCCACGATGCCCATGCTGTTCCCAATGGGTGTGCAGATGGGCTGTCCCGCCGGCCTAGTCCTGGGTGCCATCTGTTCCGGCTCCGAGTTCGGTAATAACCTCTCCCCCATTTCCGACGTGACCATCACCTCCTCCATCGGACAGGAGGTGGATATCATCGCCGCGGTGCGCACCCGTGTCTGGTACAGTCTGGCCGCAGGGATACCCGCCCTCATCCTGTTCTTTGTATTTGGTCTTGCAACAACCAAGGGGGTTGATCTGGCCTCCCTAAGTGTGGACAGTTCCTCCTCCCTGGGCCTTATCTTTATCATCATTCCCATCCTGGTGGCCGTACTCATCCTGCGCAAGACAAACTTCTTGGTAGCCCTTGTGGTAGGCGATCTGCTGGGCATCATCCTGTTGCTGATCCTGGGCTATTCGGACGTGGCGAGCATCTTTGCCGCTGACGGCCTATTGGCCTCCGGTACCCTCAGCCTGATGGATGTTTTAGTCTTTATGGCCCTGATCTTCGTAGTACTCGCACTGACTGAGGAGGTGGGCGTGCTGGACAGTTTCCAGACCTTTATGGTCAGACACGCCAAGACCCCCAGAATGGCGGAAACGGTTTCCGGGGTGTTCACCTGTATTTTCTGTGCGATCATTGGCAGCGGTATGTCCACGATCGCCTTTATCAGCCCCATCGTCCGCAACATCATGAAGCCCTTCCATATTGCCCGAACCCGCGCCGCCAACTATATCGCGGGCTTTGCCAGCGGCATCTCCTGGATGGTTCCCCACGGCGTCAACACCTTGACCGCACTGGCGGTTGCAATGGGAACCGGTGTTGTGGGCGATGACTTTACCATGTTGAATTTTATTCCCTACAACTTTTTCTGTATTGGCCTGATTGTAGTATACTGGGCCGCAATTTTGACTGGCATCGGTCGTAAAAAAGACGAAGGAGGATTACAAAATGAAGTATGATTTCACCAGCATATTGGACCGCCGCGGAAAGGATGCAGCGGCCTATGACAATGTGGGTGCCCATGTCATTGCGCCCGCAAGGCCAAAGGAAGGCTTTGATATAATCCCCATGTGGGTGGCAGATATGAACTTCCCTGTGGTCCCCACCATCACAGAGGCGATTATCGCCCGGGCTCAGCACCCTTCCTTCGGGTACTTCTTTCCCACCGACAAATACTATGATTCCATCGTCCAGTGGCACGAGAAGCGCAACGGTGTCACTGGCCTAACCAAGGAGCACATCGGCTATGAAAACGGCGTGCTGGGTGGTGTGGTCAGCGCACTCAATGTACTCTGCTCCAGGGGTGACAACGTGCTGGTTCACTCCCCCACCTACAGCGGCTTTACATCCTGTCTGACCAATGCCGGGTATTCCATCGTCCTCTCTCCACTGGTTCAGGACGAGCAAGGCATTTGGCGCATGGACTTCGAGGACATGGAGAAGAAGATCGTGGCCAACCACATTCACACCGCACTATTCTGCTCCCCCCACAACCCCACAGGCCGGGTCTGGGAGCGTTGGGAGCTGGAGAAGGCCATGGAGATCTTCCAGCGGCATGGTGTCTATGTTATCTCGGACGAGATCTGGTCTGATATCATCCGCCCCGGTCAGAAGCACATCCCCACACAGATGGTCAACAGCTACGCCAAGGAGCACACAGTGGCCCTCTATGCTCCCTCCAAGACGTTCAATCTGGCGGGCCTGATCGGGTCTTACCACATCATCTACAGCAAGTGGCTCCGAGATCGGGTGGATAAGGAGAGCTCCTTGTGCCACTACAACGAGATAAACGTACTTTCCATGCACGCCCTGATCGGCGCCTACAAGCCGGAGGGCTACGAGTGGGTGGATGAGTTGAACCAGGTACTCGCGAATAATGTGGACTTCGCCTGCGAACACATTTGGGAGCAATACAAAGGTATTCAGGTCACCAAGCCTCAGGGCACTTATATGCTTTTCCTCGACTGCACCAAATGGTGTGAAGCACATGGGAAGACCATTGAAGAGCTGCAAAAGGCTGGCTCTGATGTAGGGGTAGCTTGGCAGGATGGCCGCCGTTTTCACGGCCCCTGCCACATCCGCATGAATCTTGCCCTCCCCCTCTCCCGTGTTCAGGAGGCCTTTGCCCGCCTGGACAAGTATGTATTCAACGCCTGATAGATACAAGAGGCGGCGCCGGTTCCCATATGGAACCGGCGCCGCTCAGCCTGTCGAAAAGGTCTTTTCGACAGGCTGTTGAACTTTTGAAACTTCAGAAAAGTTTCAAAAGTTGTTTGATCCAACGCGAAAGGGAACCCTGACGGTTCCCTTTCACACTATCCTTCCCTCCGAATCCTTCGGCAGGAGGGGTTATCGACAGCCTCGGCGGCGGTCCCACATGGGACCGCCGCCGCCTTTGTATTTTTAGTTACCGCCGAACTCGTGGAAGAAGCGGTCGTGGATGACCTGCACTGCCCGGTCGGCCTCGTTGATATCCACCAGGACGGACACCTTGATCTCGCTGGTGGAGATCATGCTGATATTGATGCCCGCGTTGTACAGGGCCTCAAACATTTTGGCCGCCACGCCGGGGTTGTGGACCATGCCCGCTCCCACGATGGAGACCTTGGCAATTTTGTCGTTGACATCCACATGGTCGAACTGAAGGAAATCCCTGTGCTCATCCAGGAGCTGCTTGCAGCGCTCCACATCCTGAATGCTCACGGTGAAGCTGATATCCTTAGTATTATTGCGGCCGATGGACTGGAGTATGAGGTCCACATTGATCCGCTCCTTGGCCAGCAGGGAGAAGATCTTGAAAGCGATGCCCGGCTCGTCGGCCAGCCCCACCACGGCCACACGGGCCACATTTTTATCGCAGGCTACGCCGCTGACGTGCAGTTTTTCCATGGTTTTTGCAACCTCCTTGACTTTGGTGCCGGGCTTGCCGGAAAAGCTGGAGAGGACCTCCAGGTTGACGCCGTAGCGCTTGGCCATCTCCACCGAACGGTTGTGGAGCACCTGGGCGCCCAGGGTGGCCAGCTCCAGCATCTCGTCGTAGGTGATCTCCTCCAGCTTCCGCGCCCCTTTGACGTGGCGGGGATCTGCGGTGTAGACGCCGTCCACGTCGGTATAAATCTGGCAGAGATCCGCGTGGAGCACAGCGGCCAGGGCCACCGCCGAGGTATCGGAGCCGCCCCGGCCCAGGGTGGTGATATCCTCATACTTGTTGAGGCCCTGGAAGCCGGTGACGATGACAATGGTGTTCTTGTCCAGCTCGGCCAGCACCCGCTCCGTATCGATGCGCTTGATGCGGGCGTCGCCATAGGAGGAGTTGGTGCGGAAGCCCGCCTGCCAGCCCGTCAGGGAGACCACCGGGTAGCCCATGGCCTCGATGGCCATGGCGCACAGGGAGCAGGAGATCTGCTCACCGGTGGACAGCAGCATATCCATCTCCCGCTTGGAGGCGTTGGGGTTGATCTCCGCGGCCTTGGCAATCAGATCATCCGTGGTGTCGCCCTGGGCGGAGAGGACCGCCACGACCCGGTGGCCCCGGCGGTAGGTCTCGGTTATGATGCGGGCCACGTTGCGGATGCGGTCGGCATCCGCAACGGAGCTGCCGCCGAATTTTTGAACGATGAGTCCCATTGGTATATGTACCCCCTAAATCAGGAATATCCGTCCGTCGCGGAGGAGGCGCGCTCCTCCGCGACATTCTATGCGCTCAGTCCAGCACCCGGAACATGGAGCCGGGCGTCATACCCGTCAGCCGGGCCTCCAGGGCAGCCCGGGTCATGGGCGGGGTGACCAGCGCGAACTCGTCCGCCGGCGCTCCGGGGCGGCTCAGCCGGGTACTGTCCGGGAAGGCGGCCTCCGCCGCCTGTACCCCGGTCCCCCGGAGGTACCAGCGGCTCTCCAGCCCGTCGGGCGGCACCGCCGTATCGTCCCCGCCCTCGGCCCAGAACATCCGCTTCTTCTCGTCCCGGTGCTTGGCCGCGTCGATCACGTCGGCCACCACGGCGGAGGCGGTGGGCAGCTTGCCCGCCCCCCGGCCGTAGAACATCACATCGCCGATGGCGTTGCCCCGTACGGCGATGGCGTTGAATACATCCTCCACACCGGAGAGGGGGTTCTCCCGGTCCACCAGGTGTGGGGCCACATAGGCGCACACCTTCCCGTCGGTCCGGCGAATAGCCCGCCCCAGCAGCTTGAGCTTCTTTCCACAGGAGTCGGCATAGGCCACGTCGGCCAGGGTGACGCCGGTGATGCCCTCCGTGGGCACCTGCCGGGGGTAAATATGCCGCCCGAAAGCCAGGGAGGCCAGGATGCAGATCTTCCGGCAGGCGTCGTGGCCCTCAATGTCGGCGGTGGGGTCCTGCTCGGCGTAGCCGTTGGCCTGAGCCTCCCTCAGAGCGTCGTCAAAGCTCAGCCCCGCCCGGATCATACGGGTGAGGATATAGTTGGTCGTACCGTTGAGGATACCGGTGATCTCCTCGATCTCGTTGGCGGCCAGGCACTGGTTCAGGGGGCGGATGATGGGGATGCCGCCGCCCACACTGGCCTCAAACAGATAGCTGACCCCCTTCTCCTGGGCCAGCCGCAGCAGCTCGCAGCCGTGCTCCGCCACCAGCTCCTTGTTGGAGGTAATGACACTTTTGCCCGCCTGCAGGGCCCGGCGGGTGAAATCCAGCGCCGCCTTGGCCCCGCCGATGGTTTCCACCACGATGGACACCTCAGGGTCCTGCTCAATCACGGAAAAATCGTGCACCACCTTGCCTGCAAAGGGGCTGTCTGGGAAATCCCGCACATCCAGAATATATTTCAGGCGGATCAGATCATCCACCTTGCCCTCGATGTGCCGCTCGTTGGTGTCCAGCACTTCAGCCACACCGGAGCCCACCACGCCAAACCCTAAAATTGCCACGTTCACCATTCTGTCTTCCTCCTGTCCGGGCCGTCAGCCCGCCAAAATCTCACAGCGCAGGACTCCCTCTATCTCCAGGGCCTGGTTCAGTAACTCCTCCAGCGCGATGCGCAGCCCCGAGGTCTCCGCCCCCACCGTCACCGCAGCACAGCCGTTGCTTGGTATGGACTGGTTGATAGTGAGAATATTCCCACCCGTCTGGGCAAAGATATTCAAGACGGCGGACAGCACCCCTGGTTCGTCCTTGAGCAGGAACTGAAAGGTGACGATCCGCCCATGCAGCATGTCATTGAAGGGCCGCACCGCATCCTTGTATTTATAAAATGCGCTGCGGCTGATGCCCACCCGCCGGGTGGCCAAGTGGACCGTGTCCACCTCGCCGGTTTCCAACAGCCGCTTGGCCTCCGCCACCTTCAGAAAAATCTCTGGCAGTGCGCTGGACTCCACGATGAAATAACTGGGTGACTTACCCATTCTATGTACCTCCCGCCCATATGTCCACGTGAGAAAGCCATTTGTTTATCTTTTGTGGTCTATTGTAGCACACCCTCCCGCCCGCCGCAAGGGCAAAGCCCCTGCCAACTCTGCCGATTTCTGCCGATCCGCCCATGCCGTTTTTGTGTATTCTCACCGATTTTCAGGAGAGGAGGCTGTCTTTTGCCGGAAAACAGACACCTGCGCTTTCTGCTCCGCCTGCTCTATGCCGCCCTGGCCCTGGCCGGATTGTGGCTGGCCCTGCGCTTTCTCCTCCCCTGGCTGCTCCCCTTCCTGCTGGCCTTCGGCCTTGCCGCCCTGCTGGAGCCCGCCGTACGCCTTCTGATGGAGCGCCTGCACCTGCCCCGGCGGGGCGCCGCCGCACTGTGTACCGCGGCTCTCACCGCCGCTGTTCTGGGAGGGCTGGCGCTGGTGGTATGGCGGGTAGGCTACGAACTCTCCCTGCTGTTGGGCCGCCTGCCCACCCTGCTGGCCGGGCTGCCCACGCTGGCCGACGGGCTGGAGCGCTGGGCCTACCGGTTCCTCATCGCCCTGCCCGTTCAGTTCCAAACCCTGGCCCGTGATGCCCTGGAGGGCCTTCTGGAGCAGAGCATTGCCCTGCCCAACCGCTTTTATGACGCCCTGGCCGGGGCGGTGACAGGGCTGGCTTCGGCCCTTCCCGCCGCCGCTCTTTTTCTCTTTACGACAGTTTTGGCCACCTATTTCACCAGCGCAGGCCGTCCCGCTCTGCTGGACGGCCTGCGCCGCCGCCTTCCCCCGCCGTGGCGGACACGGCTGGGCCGGGTGGCCGGCGGTCTGAGGGAGGCGCTGGGCGGCTGGCTGAAAGCCCAGGGCCTGCTGATGCTGATCACCTTCGGCGAGCTCGCCGCCGGTTTCCTGCTGCTGCGGGTGGAGCTGTCCCTCCTTCTGGCCGGACTTGTGGCTCTGGTGGACGCCCTGCCGGTCTTCGGTACAGGCACCGTACTGCTGCCCTGGGCAGTGCTCGCCCTGTTGGGGGGCGACGTGCGGATGAGCGTGGGCCTGCTGGTGCTTTACTCCGTTATCTCTCTCGTGCGAAGCCTGCTGGAGCCCCGTCTGGTGGGGGCGCGGGTGGGGCTCCCTCCCCTGGCTGCCCTGGTCTGCATGTATGTGGGCTTTCAGGCGCTCGGAGTTCTTGGAATGCTTCTCGCCCCACTGGCCGCCGTGCTGGCCCGGCAGCTCTGGGATTCCGGCCTCCTGCACAGCCTGTTCGGACCTTAAGCAAACAGCCCGCGGCACATGCCGCGGGCTGTTTGTTTCTTTATTTCGTACCATCCGCCGGGATATAGGGCTCGTCCGGGGGCGTCTCCACCGGCGTGGGTACGGGAGACGGTGTGGGGCTTGTGCTGGTCTCGGGTGGATTGGGCTGGCCGCTCTCCCCGGGAGACGGGGTCTCAGACGGCTGTCCCGCGTTGGGCCAGGTGGCCGGGTTCTCCGGGTCAAAATTCTCGTACCTGGGGTCGTTGACCGGCGGCCAGGTGGAGGGATCACTGATCACAAAGCTGTTGGGATCATACTCCTCCGGCTCCTGGGGCTGGGGCGCGGTGGTGTGGACGTCACAGGTCCCCTGGGCCTCCAGGAAGCTGTAGAGGTAACTGCTGTCCTTGGCGGCGGCACCGCCCACGCTCTCCCGGCTGTAATCCAGGATGCCGATGGTCTTGACCGTGCCCTCCGTGACTCCTGCGCCCTCGTCGGCCTGCCGGGGACAAAACTCTCCCGCCAGATGATACAGGCCCTCAATCGCCGTGCCGTCGCCGCCCAGCACCGGGCTGCCGGTGCAAACCTCCACCTCCTTGTGGAGACTACAGGTTTCGGCGGGCACGTCGTCGCTGAACAAGGTGAAGGTGCGGGCCCGGCTGCCCCTGGGATCGTTTAGGCAGGCCTCAGTGGCCCGCAGGCCACTGTCCATGCAGATGCTGACGCTCTTCTGTTCACTGCCGGCGGCCGGGAAGGACTTGTTCTCCAGCCCCTCATGGATGGGGGCCATGACCTTCTTCCACATGGACACTGCCGGGTTATTGCTGGAGCTGATGCGCTCCGGGTTGTTATAGCCCACCCAGACCGCGGCGGTATAGTAGGGAGTATAGCCCACAAACCACTTATCGTTATTGGAGTTGGTGGTGCCGGTCTTGCCGGCCACCGTCATACCTGAGAGCTGGGCCCCGGTGCCGGTTGCCCCGCCGAATTTCCCTGTAACCACATTTTTCAGCATGTCGTTAATATACCAGGTGGTCTCCTCGGAGAGAACCGCCTCGGGCTGATTCTGAGTATTGTCCAGCAGAACCTCCTCCGTGCCGTCGTCCAGCACACGGGTGACCTTGGTGTAGGTGCGGGGCTCCACATACAGGCCGTTGCGTGGGAACACGGAGTAGGCGGCGGCCATGTCTACCACACTCACGCCGTCGGTGAGGCCGCCCAGAGCGAGCTGGCTGGCCCCCAGGTCGTTCATCACCTGTCCGTTGACGGTGCGGCCGTCCTCCAGGTCGATATGGAACTTCTCCTCCATGAACTGGAAGGAATTTTCCACACCCAGGTTCTGTAGGGTGCGCACGGCCACCGGGTTGGAGGACACCTCCAGCGCCGCCGCTACGGTCATCCTACCCCGGTAGGTCTGGGGGTTGTTCAGCGGCCAAGCCTTGCCGCTGAGGAGCTGCACCGGATAGTCGTCAAAAGCGGATGCAGGACTGATCACCCCGCTCTCCAGAGCGGGCGCATAGACGCTCAGCGGCTTGATGGAGGAGCCCGGCTGCCGCAGGGAGCGGCTGGCGTAGTTCCAGCCCCGGTTGCTGCTCTTTTCGCCCAGGGCGCCGGCCAGCCCAACGATGTTGCCCTGGGGGTCGATGATTACGATGGCCGACTGGATCGCCTGCCCCGACTTGCTGGTGAGCTGAAGGTTGCTGCGGTCGGAGTAGACCGACTCCACGATGGACTGGATCTCCGGGTCCACACAGGCGTAAATATTCAGTCCGCCGGAGGTGACCATGTCGGAGGCCACCTGCTCGGAGTAGCCGTACTTCTCTATGAGGTCGTTCATCACGTCGGTGATGACCTGCTCGTCATACCAGTTGTAGATGGTGGCGGGCCTGGCCTCATCGGTGCTCCGTTCCAGATGGGAGGCCAGATCATCAATTTCGGCCATGGCCTCGTCGTACTCGGACTGGTTGATGCTCCCCAGCTCCAGCATCTTGCCCAGAACCAGCGTTGCGCGGTACTGATTGTTCTCCAGATAGCGGTAGGGATTGTAGGCCGAGGGGTTGTTGGTGATGGAGATCAGGCTGGCGCACTCGGCCAGATCCAGCTCCGACAGCTCCTTGCCGAAGTAGTTCTGGGCCGCCGTGGCCACGCCGTAGCAGCCCTCTCCCAGGTAAATATAGTTGAGGTACCACTCCAGAATCTGCTCCTTGGAGTAAGTCTTGTCAAAGTCCAAGGCGGTAAAGATCTCCAGAATCTTCCGTTTTACCGTCACATCGTCGTACTGGGTGGCATTCTTGATGAGCTGCTGGGTGATGGTGGAGCCGCCCTGAATATCGCCGCCGGTGAACATGAGCAGCACCCCCTTGAGGGTACGCTTCCAGTTGACGCCGTGGTGCTTCCAGAACGTCTCGTCCTCGATGGCCACGGTGGCGTTGATCAGATTATCTGGGATCTCCTCAAAGTCGACCAGTTGGCGGTTTTCTGTTCCATGGAGGGACAGGTGCTCCACATATTCCCCCGTAGTGGAATCCTTATAATAAATCGTACTGGTCTGGTTCATGACGAAATTGGCCTCCAGATGGGCCTGCGGGATGATGACCGTCTTGATGTAGACCGCGGCAAAGCAGAGCAGGATAGCCCCCGTGATCACGCAGATCAGGAGGAAGGTGCCCAGCACCTTCCCTACCGTGCCCGCAACCACCGCAGCCGTGGACGGCCGCCTCCGCTTCCGGCCCCGGTTCGGATTGGGGCCCTGATTGGATGTTGACGCCAAAATGACACCTCCGTTTTTCGGTGGAACACGTATGCTTGCAGGATCGCCCCATCGCATGCGGCGATTGCTGATATTATAGCATATTCCTCCAGCTTGTCCACCCTAATTCTTTCCAATAAAGGATGAATATAGGCTTCGTCAAAAATTTGGCAGATCCCACTCTTGCATTTTTGGGCGCAACAGGCTACAATAAGAGACGAAGAAAAGGAAGGTATGGTGCCCAATATGAGTGAAGAATTTGGCCCTGATTTCATCACCGTCACTGATGAGGACGGCAATGAATTTGAGCTGGAGCATCTGGACACACTAGAGTACAACGGCCAGACCTACATGGCCTTTTTCCCGGCCGTGGAGGGGAAAGAGGACGGCTCTGTGGAGGATGTGGATCTGGATGAGGAATACGGCCTGGTGATCCTCAAGGTGATCGAGGCAGACGGCGAGGAACAGCTCTCCACCCTGGACAGTGAGGAGGAGCTGGAGCTGGTGTATCAGCAGTTTATGGAGTCCCTCTTCGCGGAGGAGGACGGCTCGGACGCATAATTTTTTCCTGCTCGGTGCGTGACGGGTTTTATTTAAACCCACATCTCTGAAACGGGATGCCCACCTCATGGCGTGGACTGCAGGCCTCCCGGCGCCCCTCCGGGGGACGGCTGGAAGTTGGAAGCAACGAAGCGACATGGAGGCAACCCACCTGCCACTTTGTGCAGGTTTTAAATGGATCCGCACGGCCAGAGCGGGGCCCCCACGAAACGCTGTTTCGTGGGGTTTTTCTTATTTCCGGCATTTGAACAAAGTGTAAAACCTGTTTTCGCTCTTGAAAGAGTGCGGCATTTCCTGTATAATGTCAGAATGTCTATAGCCAGGCCCCCTGCTCCCGCGGGGGGACACTTATGAGAGGACTGAAGCTACAAATGAGCGCATCCAGAGAAAAGAAATCGCGCCAGAGCGACCCGACACAGGGCCTGACTCAAAAGGAGAGGAAGGAGCTCCAGGAGCAGCAGGCCGCCAAGCGCAAGGCCGTTGTCTATACGGTCATCGGCGTCATTGTTGCCGTGCTGGTGGCCGCCCTGCTGATCTGGCACTCCGGCATCTTCCAGCGCGGCAAGACCGCTCTGACGGTGGGCGGCCGCGATTACTCCGTCACCGATGTCAACTATTATTTCACCTATTATATGAATCAGGCATACAGCACCAGCGGCGGCGCTTTTGATCCCAGCAAGGATCTCCGAACCCAGTATACGGACGAGGAACAGACCAAGAGCTACTTTGACCAGTTCCTGGACAGTACCATTGAGCAGTTGAAGAAGATTTCTGCCCTGGAGACCGCCGCCTCTGAGGCCGGCTACACCCTGTCCGACGATGACAAGGCCTATGTGGATGAGGCCATCTCCTCCACCAAAAAGGCTGCCGAGTCCTACGGCTATGCCTATGACGGCTATCTGAAGGCCATGTACGGCAAGTATATGACCCCCTCCGCCTTCAAGACCTGTGTGGAGCGGGAAGCTCTGGTGAACGGTTACCAGAGCGCCTACGCCGACAGCCTGGGCATTACCGACGAGGACATTCAGGCCTACTATGAGGAGAATGCCTCCACGCTGGACACCTACGACTACCGCTATATCTATCTCAGCGGCAAGGCCGCGTCCACCACCGACGAGGACGGCAACACGGTGGAGCCCACTGAAGAGGAGACGAAGGCCGCCATGGAGGCTGCCAAGGCCAAGGCCGACGCGTTTGTGGCTGCGGTGAATTCCTCCGATGACAAGGAAACTGCCTTTGCCGAGCTGGCCCCCGACTATGTGTCTGAGGACGACAAGGAGGACTATGAGGCGGATCCCGACGCCTCCCTGCACACCGGCACGGTGGGCAGCAGCCTCTCCTATCAGAGCTTTGGCAAGTGGCTGATGGATGACAGCCGCGCCAACGGCGATGTGGGCGTGGTGGAGTCCAGCTCCGGCTACTACGCCGTCATGCTGTTGAACCGCTACCGGGATGAGACTGCCACTGCTGACATCCGCCACATCCTCATCAAGGCCGAGGTGGCCGATGCCGATGACCCCGCCACCGAGGACGTGGACGAGAGCAAGGTGCCCACTCAGGAGGCCCTGGACGCCGCCAAGGCCGAGGCCGAGGACATCCTGGCCCAGTGGGAGGCGGGCGACAAGACTGCCGAGTCCTTCGGCGCGCTGGCCGAGGAATACTCCGACGATCCCGGCTCCAACACCAACGGCGGCCTGTATGAGCAGGTCGCGCCCGGCGTGATGTTCGAGGGCTTCAACGACTGGATCTTTGCCGACGGCCGCGCCATCGGCGACACCGGTCTGGTGGAGAATCCCCAGGACGGCCAGCAGGGCTGGCACATCATCTACCTGGAGGGCTGGGACGAGCCCGTCTGGAAGCTCACCGGCAAGAACGCGCTGACCAACGAGAAGCTGAACACCTGGCTGGAGGGCCTGACGGAAAACATGGAGGCCACCCAGGGCGCCGGCGTCAAGTACCTCGGCGAGTAAGAGACATCATGGGACAGGCGGGCGGAGCGCTGCTCCGTCCGCCTGTTTTTGGAAAGGGATGAACTGCATGGACGAGAGGTTTCTCCGCACAGAGATGCTTTTGGGCCCCCAGGCCATGGAGCGCCTGGCTGCCGCCCACGTGGCCGTGTTCGGTCTGGGCGGCGTGGGAAGCTGGTGCGCCGAGGCCCTGGCCCGCTCCGGCGTGGGCGCCCTCACGCTGGTGGACCACGACACGGTGGGTCTGACCAACCTGAACCGCCAGGTGGAGGCCACCCGCTCCACCCTGGGCCAGCCCAAGGCCCAGGCCATGGCCGACCGTATCCGCGACATCAATCCCGACTGCCGCCTCACCATACGGGCGGAGAAGTATGAGGCGGGGCGGCGGGAGGACTTCTTCGACCAGCCGCTGGACTACATTGTGGACTGCATCGACCTGGTGTCCTGCAAACTGGATTTGATCGAGACCGCCCTCACCCGGGGCGTCCCCATCGTCTCCTCCCTGGGCACAGGCAACAAGCTGGACCCCGGCCTGTTCCGCATCACCGACCTGTCGAAAACCGAGGGCTGCCCCCTGGCCCGGGTGGTACGCAAGGAGCTGCGCGCCCGCGGCATCCTCCACCACCGGGTCCTCTGGTCGCCGGAGGAGCCGAAGGCCGCCCTCCAGCGGGAGGCGCCGCCCCCCGGCCGCCGCTCCGTCCCCGGCAGCGTGGCCTGGGTGCCTCCGGTGGCCGGGCTCATGCTGGCCGGAGAAGTGGTCCTGTCCCTTGCCGGGCTGCACGTATAAAAACATCCCTCCATTGGTAAACTAAAGCCAATGGAGGGATGTTTTTTGACGCAGAAAAAAGGCTCCCGGCTCCGCAGCGCGGCGGCTGGCGGAGCGGCCGGGCTGGCCAACGGCTTTTTCGGGGGCGGTGGGGGGATGCTGCTGGTGCCCCTCCTCACCCGCTGGTGTGGACTGGAGCAGCGCCGCGCCTTCGCCACGTCCATCGCCATTATCCTCCCCCTGTGCGCACTCTCGTCCGTCATCTACTGGGTTCGGGGCGGACTGGACTTTGGGCTGGCCCTCCCCTATCTGGCCGGCGGCCTGCTGGGCGGCTTCGTGGGTGGAAGGGTATTCAAGAAGCTGAATATGGTCTGGCTCCGCCGCGCCTTTGCCCTGCTTATCCTCTACGGCGGCGTCAAGGCGCTGTTCTTCTGATGGCGTGGCCCATCTCCCTCCTGGCCGGCGCCGTCACCGGCGTGCTCTCCGGCTTCGGAATCGGCGGCGGCACCCTGCTGCTCATCTATATGACTGCCTTTGCCGGGGTACCCCAGAATCTGGCCCAGGGCGTCAACCTGCTCTACTTTCTTCCCACTGCCGCCACCGCCCTGCCCGCCCACATCAAAAATGGCTATATCGACCGTCAGACCGTCTGGCCCGCCGTCCTGGCCGGGCTGGCGGGCACCGCTCTGGCCGCCTGGGCCGCCACCGGCCTGGATGTGGAGCTGCTCCACCGCTGCTTCGGCGGTTTCCTGATCGTGGTGGGGCTGCGGGAGCTGTTCAGCCGCTCGTAGGGATATCCATACGAACCATGTAGGGGCGGCCACAAGGTTCGCCCCTTCATCCGCCCCGCCGCCTGAAGGTCAGATATCCCTCCAGAATCAGCGTCGCCGCCACCGCGTCCCTCCCATCCGGCCATGCCGGATGGGAACCCTGATGCCTTTTGGCATGCTCGGGGCAAGTGAATTGCCCCTGCGCCAAGATTTTGCTCCGCAAAATACTTGTATGGCGCAAGCGCCGCCCCGCTGCGCGGGAAACCGTGGACGCCTCTTTTACTCACAGCCGCTCCGCCGCCTGAAGGTCAGATATCCCTCCAGAATCAGCGTCGCCGCCACCGCGTCCACGGTTTTCTTATGCTGCTTCATCCGCTTGCCCGAGGCATGGAGGATGCCGTGGGCCTCCACCGTGGTGCGGCGCTCATCCCAGAGCACCGGCTTGAGGCCGCAGACCTCCTCCAGCCGGGCGGCAAAGGCCCGGTAGAGCTCGGCCCGGGGGCCTTCAGTGCCGTCCATATTCCGGGGAAAGCCCATTACCAGCTCGTCCACACTGTGCTCTTTCGCAAGGCGGGCCAGCTCCTCCGCCACCACCCCCTCCTTCCGGCTCTGGATCACCGTGGTGTAGCCGGCCAGCAGGCCGGTGGGATCGGAGATTGCCACTCCGGTGCGGGCATCGCCGTAATCGATGGCCATAATACGCAAATCTACCACTCCTTTTCCGTACCACTATAGCGTACTTTTTGGGAAAAAACAAGGAAAAAGCGCTTGACTTCCCATATGAGCTGTGATAGACTTGATACACCTATGAAAAAGGGCTCTTTTTTTGTGCGCATTTTTACGGTGTGATGACGTACAAAACCCTTCCCTCACTGTGAGGACATAGGGAGGCAAGCATGCCGAATCCGCACCGTGACGTAACATAGTGGGCGCAGTCTATGCGCCTTTACGTTGCTGGATTCGGCCCAAGGGCTGTGTCCAGCTTTTTTGCTGCGCGCGGTCAAACAATGAAGGAGGTGCCGAACATGGCGAAGGCCGGCAACCGGGTGAAGATCACTCTGCGCTGCTCCGAGTGCAAGCAGCGGAACTACAACACCAACAAGAACAAGAAGAACACTCCCGACCGTCTGGAATTGAACAAGTACTGCCCCTTCTGCAGGAAGCACACGGTTCATAACGAAACCAAGTAATGAGTGCTGCTATGGCTCAGAAGAAAGAAGGGTTAAACGGAATGTCTGAAAACGAGAAGCTCGAGCAGGCCGCCGACCAGGCTGCCGACAAGCCCGCGAAAACCGATAAGAAAAAGGACGCCAAGGCCGATAAGAAAAAGCCCGGCGTGTTCGCTCGCATCGGCAAGTGGTTCAAGGATATGAGGAGCGAGCTGAAGAAGGTCCAGTGGCCCACCCGCAAGCAGACCGTCAACAACACCGTCATCGTGATCATCTGCTGCATTATCGTTGGCATCTGTATCTGGCTGTTCGATGCCCTCGCCGGCGCCGTGATTACCGCCCTGCTGGATCTCTTTGGTAAGGGTTAAGGTGCGACATGGCTGACAATGCGAAGTGGTATGTGGTTCATACCTATTCCGGCTATGAGAACACCGTGGCCGCCAGTATCGAGAAGGCTGTGGAGAACCGCGGCCTGCGCGACCTGATTCAGGAGGTCAGCATCCCCCTGGAGACGGTCACCGAGATCACGGATAACGGCCCAAAAACCGTGGAGCGCAAGGTCTTCCCCGGCTACGTGCTGGTGAAGATGGTGATGACCGATGACACGTGGCATCTGGTGCGCAACATTCGCGGTGCAACCGGCTTTGTCGGCTCCGGCAACAAGGCCATCCCCCTGACGGACGAGGAGATCGCCGCCCTCGGCGTGGAAAAGCGCGAGGTGGTGGTCGGCTATCAGGTGGGCGACAACGTCAAAATCACCGACGGTGCTCTGGAGTCCTTCCTGGGCACGGTCGAGGAGATCGACCTGGACCGCAGCAAGGTCCGGGTGGTGGTCTCCATGTTCGGCCGCGAAACCCCCGTCGAGCTTGAGCTGGACCAGGTAGAACCTGTCCAGGACTGAGCTCCGGGCCGGGCGGCCCATTCCCCGCACGTGGGAGGGACTGCACCGCAGTTCCGCTTCCAACCACATTTATCGTAGGAGGTGCTGTTTCAAATGGCACAGAAAATTACTGGTTATGTGAAACTTCAGATTCCCGCGGGCAAGGCGACTCCCGCGCCCCCCGTCGGTCCCGCCCTCGGTCAGCACGGCATCAACATCGCCGCGTTCACCAAGGAGTTCAACGAGCGCACCAAAAACGACGTGGGCCTGATCATCCCCGTGGTGATCACCGTCTACGCCGACCGCTCCTTTACCTTCATCACCAAGACTCCCCCCGCCGCCGTTCTCATCAAGAAGGCGTGCAACATCGAGTCCGGCTCCGGTGTGCCCAACAAGACCAAGGTGGCCACCATCAGCAAGGAGGATGTCCGCAAGATCGCCGAGACCAAGATGCCTGACCTGAACGCGGCCAGCATCGAGGCGGCCATGAGCATGATCGCCGGCACCGCCCGCTCCATGGGCATCGTCGTGGGCGACTAAGGCGAAGGAGGGAAAGAGCAATGTTTAGAGGCAAGAAATACCAGGAGAGCGCCAAGCTGATCGACAAGGCCGCTCTGTATGATACCGCTGAGGCCATGGAGCTGGTCGTGAAGACCGCCCCCGCCAAGTTTGACGAGACTGTCGAGCTCCACGTGAAGCTGGGCGTTGACTCCCGTCACGCCGACCAGCAGGTGCGCGGCGCCATCGTCCTCCCCCACGGCACCGGCAAGACCCAGCGCGTGCTGGTCTTCGCCAAGGGCGACAAGGCCGAGGCCGCCAAGGCCGCCGGCGCCGACTTCGTGGGCGAGATGGACCTGGTGGAGAAGATTCAGAAGGAGAACTGGTTCGACTATGACGTGGTCGTGGCTTCTCCCGACATGATGGGCGTTGTGGGCCGTCTGGGTAAGGTCCTGGGTCCCAAGGGCCTGATGCCCTCCCCCAAGGCTGGCACCGTCACCCCCGACGTGGCCAAGGCCGTCACCGAGATCAAGGCTGGTAAGGTGGAGTACCGTCTGGACAAGACCAACATCATCCACTGCCCCATCGGCAAGGTCTCCTTCGGCGCCGAGAAGCTCACCGAGAACTTCAACGCTCTGATGGGTGCCATTGTCAAGGCTAAGCCTTCCGCCGCCAAGGGTCAGTACATCCGCTCCTGCGTGTGTGCTTCCACCATGGGCCCCGGCGTGAAGATCAATTCCGCGAAGCTGATGTAACAAGAAGCGCGGGGGCCCGTGGAGCAGCCGTACAGCGCACCCCGCAGACGAAAAAGCAGTTGCGCCGCAGGCGCAAGGTGTTTTTCGCGGAGGGGTAAGCAGTGTGGTGTCGCGCAGCCGCCGCAGCGTGACAAGAAGCGCGTAGGGTAGGCGCATAGGGGAGCTAAGAGGCCATGGAGGCGAAAAAACAGGCTGGGCGAAGCCCAGCGGCATGTTTCGCGGAATGGCCGCTTAGCGACCCGGCCATGCGCCCAACCCGCAGCGTGACAGCGTCGCCGCAAGCTCCAGATCCTTCGCTTCGCCGCCAGCGGCAAAGCTCACTCCTTCCGCTGCGGCTCCTTTTCCCCACGCGAACCGCTTCGCTGGGTTCGCGTGGGGGCCTCGAGGGTGAGAGAGCAACGGAAGCGGGACGAGTTCGCCGTAGCGGCGGATACGGGCCGACAGGCCCCGCAAAAAAATGTCATTTTCGGACAGGTTGTGCTTGACACAGCCTGTCCGGGATGATATACTATTAACCGTGTTCAAAGACAGCAGGTGGGCGCAAGCCGGAAATCCTGCCGAGAATGCAGCCACAACGGGATAAAATTCTTTGTGCTGTTTTCGCCTGCTTTGAATGCGAAAACAGCTTTTTTGTTGCGTCTGCATCGGAAAAGTTGGACTCAATCTCAACGGAGGTGAATTCCAAATGCCTAACGCAAAGGTTCTCAGCGAGAAGCAGGCCATCGTGGCCGAGCTGACCGAGAAGCTCAAGACCGCCAGCAGCGGCGTGCTTGTGGACTACAAGGGAATCACTGTGGCTCAGGACACCGCTCTGCGCGCCGAGTGCCGCAAGAACGAGCTGGACTACGCCGTCGTGAAGAACACCCTGGTGCGTTTCGCCATCAACAATGTGGGTCTGGAGGAGATGGATTCCGTCCTGAACGGCACCACTTCCCTGGCCCTGTCCCACGGCGATCCCATCGCTCCCATGCGCGTCATCAACAAGTTCGCCAAGCAGTTCAACGGTGAGAAGTTCACCATCAAGGCCGGCTTCATGGACGGCAAGGTCCTGTCCCTAGACGAGATCAAGGCTCTGGCCGAGCTGCCCTCCAAGGAGGTTCTGCAGGCTCAGGTTCTGGGCACCATGCTGGCCCCCATCACCAGCCTGGCCATCGTCATCAAGGCCATCTGCGAGCAGAAGGGCGGCTCTGTCGAGGCCGCCGAGGCTCCCGCGGAAGCGGCTGCCGAGTAACTCGACACACATCTTTACAAACATTTATTTAGGAGGTTACCTATCATGGCTTCTGAGAAAATCAATGCCCTCATCGAAGAGGTTAAGGGTCTGACTGTTCTGGAGCTCTCCGAGCTCGTCCACGCTCTGGAGGAGGAGTTCGGCGTCTCCGCCGCCGCTATGGCTGCTCCCGCCGCCGGCGGTGCTGCCGCTCCCGCTGCTGAGGAGAAGACCGAGTTCGACGTGGTGCTGGCCGAGGTCGGCGCCGAGAAGATCAAGGTCATCAAGGCTGTCCGTGAGATCACCGGTCTGGGCCTGGCCGAGGCCAAGGCTGCCGTTGAGGCTGCCCCCAAGGCCATCAAGGAGGGCGTCTCCAAGGACGAGGCCGAGGAGCTGAAGAAGAAGCTGGAAGAGGTCGGTGCCAAGGTCGAGCTGAAGTAAGCTTTTTCACTCGCTTACCAAAAAGAGCTGTATCCCGTCTGGGATACAGCTCTTTTTTCGTGTTACGCCTCCAGTCCCCTCCAAGCGGCAAAGCGTTGCCAGAGCAGACAGGCCAGCCAGCCACAGAACAGGCCCACCAGCACCCCGGCCAGCACATCACTGGGGAAGTGGACCCCTACATACAGCCGTGAGAAGCCCATCAGGGCGGCCAGCACCACCGCCGTCACCCCCATCCACCGGCGGGGCAGAGTGCGGCACCAGGCCGACGCTGCGGCGAAGGAGGCGCTGGTGTGTCCTGAAGGGAAGGAGTTGGGGTCGTGCTCCGCGATCAGAGGCGTCAGCCCCTCCACCGTCAGCCAGGGCCGGGGGCGCTCCACCAGGTGCTTGAGAATCCCGTTGGTGAACATCAGGCTCAGCAGCAGGGCCATCAGGCCAGCTGCCCCCGCCTTCCGGGTCTTTTTGAAGCAGAGCAGAAGGACGGACAGGGCAATCCACATCAGTCCGCTGTCACCCAGATGGGTGTAGAGCGTAAACAGGGGTGTCAGGACGGCGTTGCGCACCGCCTCCTGGAGCCAGAGCAGGATGCCTCCGTCCAGATTCAGAAACCATTCGGGCATATTGTTTCCTCCATATAGGAGAGGGGCGGCGACATGGCTGCCGCCGCCCCTCTGTGTTCTTTTGGCTTACTGAGCATCGGCCGCAGCCGCGCCGTCCCCCCACTCGCAGTCCAGAATGACGCCATTCATCAGCTCAAACTTGTCGGTCTTTACCGTATGGGTCTTACCCACACGCACCTCCTGGGTGCCAATCTCTGTGGTAATGGGGTTGACCACGTTGCACTCGATGGTGAAGAGCAGGTCTATGGTGCCCTCATCCACCGGAATTTCCAGGGTGCCGTCAGTGGTATCCACCGTCACGGTCTGCTCGTGGGCCCTCGGCTCCACAGAAACCACCTGGCCATCCAGCATCTCGCCGGAGGCCATCAATTGGCCGGGGATGTATTTCTGGATATTGTCGTAGACCTCCTGCTCCACACCCTTGACCAGCACGGTATAGGTTACCTGGGTCTTGCCGGGATTGATGCCGCCGCCCCCGTCCTTGCCCAGGAACTTCACGCCCAGCACCACTACGGCCACAAGGACCACCAGAATCACCAGCAGATCCACAATGTTGAGCTTGCCAAACAATCTTCCCTTTTCGTCTATCATCTTTTGTAACCTCCGAGGTTGTAAATTGACATAATACTTGGTACAATGATACTTGCATATTGTACCATACTTCCCTACCCTGAAACAAGTCTTTTCTTTGTCCGGAGGTTTTCATATATGAAAGTCATCACTCTGATTTCCGGCGGCGACAGCGGCGGAGCCAAGACCCACGTCCACTCCCTGCTGCAAAACCTTTCCCGCACCATCGAGGTGACCATGGTCTGCTTCCTGGAGGGCCCCTTCGCCCAGGAGGCCCGGGAGCTGGGCATCCCCACAGTGGTGCTCTCCGGCCGCAATCTGCTGCGCACGTACCGCACCCTCAAACGGATGATCCGGGAGGGGGGGTATCAGCTCATCCACTGCCACGGCGCGCGGGGCAACATGATGGGCGCTCTGCTGCGCCGCTCCACCGGCCTGCCGGTGGTGACCACCGTCCACTCCGACTACCGACTGGACTACCTGGGCCGCCCCCTCTCCCGCCTCACCTACGGCACCATCAACACCATCGCCCTGCGCCGGCTGGACTACCGCATCGGCGTGTCCGACGCCATGACCGACCTGCTCATCAAGCGGGGCTTTGATCCCGACAGGCTGTTCACCATCTACAACGGCATCGACTTCACCCCCCGCACCCCTGCCCTGAGCCGTGAGGAATACTTCCGCTCCGTGGGGCTGGAGGCCGATGGGGACAGTGTAGTGGTCGGTATCGCCGCCCGGCTCAACCCGGTCAAGGACATCGCCACCCTGGTCCGGGGCTTTGCCAAGGCCCATCGGGAGTGCCCCAGCCTGCGGCTGCTCATCGCCGGCGACGGTGAGCAGATGTCCATGCTCAAGGGGCTCGCCGCTGAGCTGGGGGTGGAGCGGCAGGTGTGCTTCGCCGGATGGGTCAGCGACACCGACAGCTTCTACCACGCCATCGACATCAACACCCTCACCTCCCTGTCAGAGACCTTCCCCTACTCTCTCACCGAAGGGGCCCGGGCTGCCCTGCCCACCATCGCCAGCCGGGTGGGCGGCGTCCCCTACCTCATTGAGCACGGCGTCCATGGCCTGCTGTTCGAGGCGGGCGACGCGGATACCCTGGCCCGCCACCTGATTACTCTGGCCAAGGACCCCACCCTCCGCCAACACCTGGGGGAGCGGCTCTATCAGCGGGGCAGGGAGGATTTTTCCCTGGAGAGCACCCTGGAGCGCCAGCTCAACATCTATGAGACCATTCTCCGCCGCCAGAGCCGCAAGAAGGGCCGCCGGGACGGCGCCCTGGTATGCGGCGCCTACGGCCGGGGCAACGCCGGTGACGACGCCATCCTGGAGGCCATTGTCACCGAGCTGCGCCAGATCGACCCGGACCTCCCCATCTGGGTGCTCTCCCGCAACCCGGACGACACCCGCCTCACCTACCGGGTCAACTCCATCTACACCTTTGCCTTCCCCCGCTTCCTGTGGCGGATGCGCAAAACCCACCTCTACATCAACGGCGGCGGCTCCCTGATGCAGGATGTGACCAGCCACCGCTCCCTGTGGTTCTACCTGTTTACCATCTCCTGGGCCAAGCGGCTGGGCAACCAGGTGATGATGTACGGCTGCGGCATCGGCCCCATTCACTCCCCCGCCAACCGCCGCAGGGCCTCCCGCGTGCTCCAGAAGAGCGTGGACGCCATCACCCTACGGGACACACACTCCGCCGAGGAACTGGAGGACATGGGGGTGACGAAGCCGCAGGTCATCCTCTCCGCCGATCCCACGGTGATCCTCCCCGCCGCACCGGCCCAAGTGGTGGACGGCATTCTGGAGAGTCAGGGGATTGACCCCCACGGCCGCTACATCGGCTTCGCCCTGCGGCCCTGGCCGGGGTTTGAGGCCAAGGCCGCCGTCTTCGGCGCCGCGGCGGACTACGCCTATGAGACGTACGGCCTCACCCCTGTCTTTCTGCCCATCGAGCGGCGTCTGGACGTGGGGGCGGCCCAGTTGGCCGCCCAGCACATGAAGGCCCCCCACTACATTCTTCCCCAGACCGGTCGCTCCGACCACACCATCGGTCTGTTCGCCCGGATGCAGGCGGTGGTCTCCATGCGGCTCCACGCCCTGGTCTTCTCCGCCGGTCAGGGTGTGCCCCTGGTGGGCGTGGTCTACGACCAGAAGATCAGCTCCTTCCTGTCCTACATCGGACAGGATCTCTACACCGGGCTGGACGAGGTGACGGAGGAGGCCCTGCGGGCCCACATCGACGCGGCCTGCGCCCGCATTGGCGATGAGGCCTTCCTCTCCGGCGGCGTGGAGCGGCTGCGCCAGGTGGAGCGGCGCAATAGCGAGACCGCCCGGATGCTGCTGGAGAGGTGAGGGACGTGAGACAGATTCTCTGCCTGTCTGCTGACCCCTGGCGCACTATCCCCACCCGCACCCAGCAGCTTATGACCCGCATGCGGGACGCCCAGGTACTCCTGTTCGAGCCGCCGGGAAAATACTCCCGACAGCCGGGCCGCAGGGTACGCCCCGGCCTGACGGTCTGCGCCCTCCCCCCGGTACTGGAGGCGGAGGAGCGGCACCGCCTCCTGTTCCGCCTTCACTACCGCAAACTGGGTAAGTTTATCCGCCGCCAGATGGAGCACCACCGGTTCAAGGAGCCGCTGCTGTGGTGCACCGCGCCGGAGCACATCCACCTGCTGGACGAGGTGCCCCACCGGGGTGTGGTCTACGACTGCGACCGGGACTGGCCCGACCAGTCCCCCCGGTGGGAGAGCGATCTGGCCCTGGCCGCCGATGTGGTCTTTGCCGCCTCCCAGGGGCTCATTGACCACCTCTCCCCCTGCAACGACAACATCGCCCTGCTGCCCAACGGGGTGAACCACCCCATGTTTACCCGGCCCCCCGCCGAGCTTCCGCCGGAGCTGCGGGGGCTCTCCAGCCCCATTCTGGGCTATACCGGCACCCTGTGGCGGGATCTGGACCTCGCCCCCGTTCTGTACGCCGCCCAGGCCATGCCGGCCTGCACCTTCGTCTTTCTGGGCCGCCGGGAGAAGAACCCCATGGCCGGGCTGCTGGAGCGGCTGCCCAACGTCCGCCTCCTGGGGCGGCGGGCGCCGGTGGAGGTGCCCGACTACCTGGCCCGCTTCGACGTGTGCCTCAACCTACTGCGCCGCTCCGAGCAGGGCAACGACGTGGTGCCCTGCCGCATCTACGAATACCTCTCCTCCGGCAAGCCCGTGGTGTCCATGCTCTTTCCCGAGCAGGTGGAGCACTTCCCCGACGTAGTGTACGGCGCCCACTCCCCAGAGGAATTCGCCGCCCTCTGCCGCCGCGCCCTGGCGGAGACCGGCGACTGGGCCAAAAACCGCCGCCGGGAGCATGGGGCCGCCGCTGCCTGGTCGGCCCGCGCCGACGAGGTAACCCGTATTCTCGGTACCACCGGGCTCTATTGAGGTATGAGCCATGGGGCCTCCAATTTCTCTCACATACAACACCCCCTGTCCCCGTAGAATAGGGACAGGGGGTGTTGTATTGTCTCTGTCTGATCTTTTCACACAGGCAGCCCACAATCCGGTACTGGGGCTGACCTGTCTGCTGGTGCTGGCCGTGGTACTGGTCAACGGCTGGACCGACGCGCCAAACGCTATCGCCACTGTGGTATCAACGGGAGTTCTCTCCTTTCGGCGGGCGGTGGCGCTGGCGGCGGCATGCAACCTGCTGGGCGTCCTCGCCATGACGACAATCAACGCAACAGTAGCGGAGACCGTCTACTCCATCGCTGACTTCGGCCCGGACCGGGCCGCGGCTCTCTCCGCTCTCTGCGCGGCGCTGTGCGCCATTGTCCTTTGGGCCGTCCTGGCCTGGCGCTTCGGGGTGCCCACCAGTGAGAGCCATGCCCTGGTGGCCGGGCTCACCGGGGCCGCCCTGGCCCTGCCCGGCGGGCTGGACAACATCCGGGCTGGAGCCTGGGGACGGGTACTCCTGGGACTGGTCTTCTCCGTGGCGCTGGGCTGGTGGGTGGGCGGCCTGTGCCGCCGTCTGCTGGAGCGCCTGCACCCCTCCCTCCCCCTCTGCCGCCGGGGCCAACTGGCCGGGGCGGGCGCTATGGCCTTCCTCCACGGGGCCCAGGACGGGCAGAAATTTCTGGGCGTCTTTCTCCTGGGCGCCGCGCTGGCCCAGGGGGGCGGTGTGGGCCAAACCTTCTCCGTGCCCGGCTGGCTTATGCTGCTCTGTGCCGCCGTCATGGCCCTGGGTACCGCGATGGGCGGGCGGCGGATCATCGAAACCGTGGGTCGGGACATGGTGATTCTGGCCCCCCGGGAGGGTCTGGCCGCCGATCTGGGGGGCGGACTTTGCCTGCTCCTGTGTACGCTGGCCGGCCTTCCAGTGAGCACCACTCACGCCAAGACCGCCGCCATTCTCGGGGCCGGCTCCGCCGGCGGGGGGACGGTCAACCACCGTGTGGCTGCCCGCATCGCCCTCACCTGGCTGTTCACCTTTCCCGGCTGCGGCCTGCTGGGGTTTTTGTTGGCCAGCCTCTTCCGTTCCCCCCTCTCCTGTGGTATACTGATGCCCGGTACGATTTTCTGACATTCGACACAGGAGGCTCCAACCATGTACCCCTACGACACAGTCATCTTTGATTTAGACGGCACGCTTCTGAACACCCTTCAGGATCTGGCCGACAGCACCAATTACGCTCTGGCGCTTCAGGGGATGCCCGCCCGAACGCTGGAGGAGGTTCGCCGCTTCGTAGGCAACGGCGTGGGGCGGCTCATCCACCGGGCCGTGCCCGAGGGGACGCCCGAGGAGGTGGAAGCCCGCGTCCTGGCCGACTTCCGCGCCCACTATACCCTGAATATGGAGCATAAAACCGCCCCCTACCCCGGCGTTCTGCCCCTGCTGGACCGTCTGGGGCAGGCCGGTATCCGCACCGCCGTGGTGTCCAACAAATTCGACAGTGCGGTAAAGGGCCTGTGCCACGCCTATTTTGGGGCGCGCATCCCGGTGGCCATCGGCGAATCCCAGGGGGTAGCCCGCAAGCCCGCGCCGGACACGGTATTCCGCGCGCTGGAGGAGCTGGGCGCCGGAACCGGCCGGGCCGTCTACGTGGGCGACTCCGATGTGGACATCCAGACCGCCGCCAACGCCGGGCTGCCCTGCCTTTCGGTGAGCTGGGGCTTCCGGGACGCGGAGTTTCTCACCGCCCATGGCGCCCAGCGCATCGTGGACACCCCCCAGGCATTGGAGGCCCTGCTCCTCGGCGCATAAGGCCAAAAAGCACCCGCCATAGCAAAGCTATGGCGGGTGCTTTTTTTAATACATCAGGTTCTTCTCGGTCTCAGGGTCAAAGAGGTGGATCAGCTCGGGGCGGAAGGCAAAGTTGATCTCCGTGCCGTAGGGGATACCGGCCCGGTGCTCGGCGGGCAGGTCGGTGGTGGGGATGCGCAGCACCACGTCGC
>DXTB01000011.1 GCA_019410105.1 Clostridiales bacterium
TTGGTCTCATACTGGGGCTCGCAGGTGAGGCGCAGGCCCAGGCGGCTGTAGGTGCCGCTATCCACCGGGGAGAGGATGACGGTGGAGTGGGCCTCGCACCCCCGCAGGGCGGAGAGCTGGTCCAGCGCCCGCTTGGCCAGCGGGTTGGTGGTGGCGGAGATGGCCAGGGCGATCAGCGTCTCATCGGAGTGGAGCCGGGGGTTGACGGAGCCCAGGTGGTTGACCTTCACGGCCTGGATGGGCTCGATGGCCTCCCGGGAGATGAGGTGGTGCTGGTGGTCAATGCCCGCCAGGCGCTTGAGGGCGTTGAGCAGGGTGGCGGAGGAGGCGCCCATCAGGTCGGTGGTCTTGCCGGTGACCACCTCGCCGCTGGGCAGCTCAATGGCTCCGGCAGGGTTGCCGGTCTCCTCGGCCACCTGGGCGGCGGCGGCTACCACGGGCCGGATGGAGGGATCCACATGGGCCTGCTGCATGAGCAGCTCCAGCTTGTTCACCAGCTCGTCGCCAGCGGCGCCCACCCGGCGGTCGCACAGGGCGGTGTAGTAGCGGCGGACGATCTCCTGCCGGGCTGCGGCACAGACCGCCTCGTCGTCCACGATGCACTTGCCCGCCATGTTCACCCCCATGTCGGTGGGAGACTTGTAGGGGCACTCCCCCATGATCCTCTCAAACATGGCGGAGAGGACGGGGAAGATCTCCACATCCCGGTTGTAGTTCACCGTGGTCTCGCCGTAGGCGGCCAGGTGGAAGGGGTCGATCATGTTCACATCCCCCAGATCGGCGGTGGCCGCCTCATAGGCCAGGTTCACCGGGTGCTGGAGGGGCAGGTTCCAGATGGGGAAGGTCTCAAACTTGGCGTAGCCCGCCTTGATCCCCCGCTTGTAGTCGTGGTAGAGCTGGGAGAGGCAGACGGCCATCTTGCCGCTGCCGGGGCCGGGGGCCGTCACCACCACCAGGGGACGGCTGGTCTCGATATAGTCGTTTTTGCCGTAGCCCCCGTCGCTGACGATCAGGCCGGTGTTGTGGGGGTAGCCTGCGATGGGGTAGTGGAGGTAGGTTCGCACCCCCAGGTGCTCCATCCGGCGGCGGAAGGCGTCGGCGGCGGGCTGTCCGGCGTACTGGGTGATCGCCACGCTACCCACCAGCAGGCCCTCCCCCCGGAAAGCGTCGATGAGCCGCAGCACGTCCACGTCGTAGGTGATGCCCAGATCGCCCCGGATCTTGTTCTTCTCGATGTCGCTGGCGCAGATGGCGATGACCACCTCCACCGAGTCCCGCAGCTCCTTGAGCATACGGATCTTGCTGTCCGGCTCGAACCCGGGCAGCACCCGGGATGCGTGGTGGTCGTCAAAGAGCTTGCCGCCGAACTCCAGATAGAGCTTGTTGCCGAACTGGCGGATCCGCTCCCGGATGTGGGCCGACTGGAGCTCCAGATACTTCTGATTGTCAAAGCCGAGCTTGTCCATCTTTCTCATCCTCTCCTGTCATTCATTCAATCTGTTATTTTACCACATCCGCCGTCCCCCTCAAAGCCCTTTTTCCCATTTCGGCAAAATTGACAACCGCTCTTGACAGGTGGCTCCTACAGGTGTAGTATCATTACGAATGCGACAACTGTAGGAGGGCTGTGACATGAAGCTGAGTGACAAGGAGTGGAGGGTGCTGAACGCCCTCTGGGTGGCCCCGGAGGGGCTGGCCCTGGGGGCCGTGGTGGACGCTCTGCGTCCGGATACGGGCTGGAGCCGCAGCACGGTGCTGACCTACCTCACCCGCATGGAGGCCAAGGGCCTGGTGGACATCCGCAAGGAGGACTTCCCCCACCGCTACCGGGCGGCGGTGAGCCGGGAGGACTGCGCCGCGGCGGAGCGCCGGGGTCTGCTGGAGCGGGCCTACCAGGGCTCGGCGGGCAAACTGGTGGCCGCCTTTTTGAAGGACGAGAAGCTCACCCCTCAGGAGCGGGACGAGCTGCGGAAGCTGCTGGACGAGATGGAGGTGTGAGCCGTGGACAACCTCTGGTCTGTTCTCGCTCAGACCCTGGCCCTGTCCGTGGCGGCGGCGGTGCTGCTCGCCGCAAAGCGCCTCTTTCTGGACAAGCTCTCCCCCCGGTGGCAGTACGGGGTGTGGGCCATTCTGGCCCTGCGCGCCCTCCTGCCCGCCGGCCTGCTGGGCCGCACCCTGGTGCCCGGCGGGCGGGTGGTGCTGGAGGCGGCCAGGCTCCAGGTGGAACTCCCCCTGTCCTCCGTTCTCACCGATCCCTACGGCGTAACGGAGGTGCTGGCCCCGGTGCCCCTCTTCCCCTTCGGCCTGCCCGTGCCGGGGAGCATCACCGACGTGCTCTTCTACGTCTACGCCGCCGGGGTGCTCCTGCTGGCTCTGTGGTTTTTCCTGTCCTACGCGCGCCTGCGCGCTGCCATCCGGCGGGGCCTCTCCCCCGCCCCGGAGGTGCTGGCCCAGGTGGAGGGCGTAGCGGCGCGGTACGGCCTGAAGGCCCCCCGGCGGGTAGTGGTGCTGCCCGGGCTGGAGAGCGCCTTCGTCTGCGGCCCCCTGCGCCCGGTGCTGGCGCTCCCCGGCCGGCCGGTGGACGACAAGGTGCTCCTCCACGAGCTGCTCCACCTCCGTCATGGCGACGTGTGGGCCGGGGTGGGGGTGTGCGCCCTGCGGTGCCTGCACTGGTGCAACCCACTGATCTGGTACTGCTGCGACCGGATGCAGAACGACTGCGAGGCCCTCTGCGACCAGCGGGTGCTGGAGCGGCTGGAGGGGGAGGAGCGCCGCGCCTACGGCGTGATTCTCCTGTCCATGGCCGACGGCCGGTACGCCCGCGCCCCCGGCACCTCCTCCATGGCCAACGGCGGGCGCAACATCAAGGCCCGCATCCAGGCTATCGCCCGCTTCAGGCGCTACCCCGCCGGGATGGCCCTGGCCTCGGGCTGTGTGGCCGCGGTGCTGGCCCTCACCTGCCTGGGGGGCGTCAGCGGCGCGGCGGAGGTGCCCGGCGGAACCGACCGGGGCGCTCTTGCCCTGGCCCAGGCCCAGCTCAACCGCCCCACCACCGTGGCCGGAGCCCTGGACACCTATGCCAAGGCCATTTTGTGCGACAGCCCGGTCTACTTCTCCATGGTGTTGCCGGAGCCGGCGCGGGAACTAGCGTGGCAGACCGGACTGGCCCCCTACCAGGAGGTGGAGCTGGAGGACTCCCCTTTCTGGACTCTGGGGTTCCACTGGCACCGCCCCGCCTGGCAGGCGGAGTGGTCGGTAATGAACCTCCTGCCTGACGGAGCGGGGGGCTATACCGGAACGCTGTTTTTCTCCCCTCTGTCGGAGGACAACACCTATGGCATCGTGTACCAACAGGTGGCGGTACGGCCCGACGGAGACTTCTGGACAGTGGAGCCGCTGGGGGAGCTGGAGGCGCTGCGCCTCCCCGATGAGGGAGCGATCCCGGCCCCCGACGACCATATCCCCCACATCACCTACGCGGCGGAAACGGTAGATCTGCGCCTAGAGGTCGATCTCACCTACTTTCTCACCTGCTCCGACATCTGGGTTGGGTACATGTCGCTCTCAGACGGCGGCTGGGCCGGCGGCAGGACGTTCCGCATCGGCGGCGGCGACCGTCCCAGCCCCGTTCCCGCCCCTCACGCCGCGTTTACCTCCTGCTGCAAGCGCAGCGAACTGAGGGTGGAGCGCAAATCCGGAGGTGTTCCGTACGACTTTCTGTCCACCCTCGCCGTGCTCTGCGTTCCCCTTTCCTCCGATGGCTCTCCCGCTTTTGACAGCTTTGTGCTCACCGCTTATGACCTTCCCGGAGTCAGCGGTCTGTGGCACGCCGCGGCTGACGACTCCGGCCTGGAGGGGCTCTCCGCGCTCTCCCTGGATTTTGTCTATGGAAACCAGAGATACACCTGCACCGCCTATCCCGCGGAGGTGACGCCATGAATCACGCAGGCATCCGAAGCGCCCTGAGCCGCATCGCCTGGGCCTATCTCCTCATCCATCTGCACTTCCGCCTGAACAACCTGGATCTGCTCCCCGACTGGGCTGGCTACCTCCTGATTTTCTCCGCGATCGGCCTGCTGGCCGGAGAGCTGCGGGATCTGCCCCTGCTCAGGCCCTTCTGCATCCTGCTGGGCGCGGTGTCCGGGGTGGACTGGCTGTCCTTTCTCCTCACCGGCGCGGAGTTCACCGGCCGCTTCTTTCTCCTCTCCGCCCTGATCACCTGTGTGGCCCTCTATTTCCACTTCCAACTGCTCACCGATCTGGCCGCCCTGGCCGACCGGCGGTCAGGGGAGGGCGGCCGCTCCCCCCTGAGCCGCCGCCTGCGGCTGTGCCGCAACGCGGACGCGGTGTTCCGGGTGGCCTTCTGCCTGCTCCCCTATCTGGCGAACTGGCGGTGGGTGGAGCTGCTGATTGCTCTGCTGTCCCTGCTCTGGCTGGGCACCTGTGCCGTCATCTGCTGCGGGCTCTTCGCCCTGCGCCGCCTCTATCCCGCGGAGGAGGACGAATAGGGCGAAGCGGCGGGGCCGCCCCTGCGTCCTTGTGCCGGAGTCCGCTCCCCCCGCGCTTTCCGCGCAAACAAGGGGCCGTGCCGCCAAACCGGCGGCACGGCCCCTCTCTGCTCTTATTCCTGCTCCATATGGCTCTTGACCCGCTGGATGATCATGTCCAGGGCCACCGCGTTTTTGCCGCCCTCCGGCACAATGAGGTCGGCGTAGCGTTTAGAGGGCTCCACAAACTGCTCGTGCATGGGCTTGACGGTGGTGAGGTACTGCTGCACCACCGAGTCCAGAGAGCGCCCCCGCTTTTTCACATCCCGCATGATGCGGCGGAGGATGCGCACATCCGCGTCGGTGTCCACAAAGAGCTTGATGTCCATCAGCTCCCGCAGGGCGGGGTCCACGAAGATCAGAATCCCCTCCACCAAAATCACCCGGGCGGGCCGCACCTCCACCGTCTCCGCCGCCCGGTTGTGCACAGTGTAGTCGTAGGTAGGACTGTGAACAGCCTCCCCACGCCGCAGCGCCTGGAGGTCGGCGATCAACAGCTCTGTGTCGAAAGCGTCCGGGTGGTCGTAGTTGAGCCTGCACCGCTCCTCATAGGGCATGTCGTCGTGCTGCTTGTAGTAGTTGTCGTGGTAGAGGATCGACACGTCCTCCCCAAAGTGCTCCTTCAGCCGCAGGGTGAGGGTGGTCTTGCCCGACCCGGTTCCCCCCGCGATGCCGATAATCATGGTTTCCATGCTTCCGCCCCCCTGTTTTTTCTACAGTATAACACAGGGCGGCGGGAGGTACAAGCCTCCCGCCGCCCTGTCCGGCTAGGGTTTGAGCACAATGCGCCGCGGGCCCCGGGGGCGCACCCGCCCGACGGCGGCGGCGGTCACCCCCGTGTCCGCCAGGCGGCGCAGCAACTCCGCCCCCCGCTCCTCCGCAATGGCCAGGAGCAGGCCGCCGGAGGTCTGGGGATCGTAGAGGCAGTCCAGCACCGCCTGGGGGAAGGTCCCCGCCGTCTCCACCTCCGGCCCGGCAAACTCCAGGTTGCGGTAGGCCCCCGCCGGGATGATGCCGTCCCGGGCCAGCTCCAGGGCCTGGGGCACGATGGGCACCCGCCCCGGCCAGAGCTCGATGGTGCACCCGGCCCCCTCCGCCATCTCCCTGGCGTGGCCGATCAGGCCGAAGCCCGTCACATCGGTGCAGGCGCTGGGCCGCAGGGGCACGGCCGCCCGGGCCGCGTCCCGGTTGAGCGCCGCCATCAGGTCCGTCATCGCCCGGTACTCCGCACCGCTCAGCAGCTCCGCCTTGGCGGCGGTGGTCAGGATACCGGTACCCAGGGGCTTGGTGAGCACCAGCAGATCCCCCTCCCTGGCCCCCCGGTTGGTCAGTACCGCTCCGGGGTGGACCAGGCCGCTGACGCACAGGCCGTACTTGGGCTCCGTGTCCTCAATGCTGTGGCCTCCTGCGGTCACTGCGCCAGCCTCCGCCACCTTGGCCGCGCCCCCCTCCAGGATGGCCCCCACCGCCTCCCGCGGCAGGCAGGAGGGGACGGCCAGCAGATTCATGGCCAGCCTGGGCTCGCCCCCCATGGCGTACACGTCGGAGAGGGCATTGGCCGCCGCGATCTGCCCAAAGTCATAGGGGTCGTCCACCACCGGTGGGAAGAAATCCACCGTCTGGATCAGCGCCAGCTCATCCGTGAGGCGGTACACCGCGGCGTCATCGCTGGAGTCATAGCCCACCAGCAGGTTGGGCTCAAGCGTCCGGGGCAGCCCGGACAAAATCTGTTGCAGGACACCCGGTCCCAGCTTGGCCCCTCACCCACCGGCCGTGGTCATGGCGGTCAGGCGCAGCTTCTCATACGGCATAGACTCACCCCCTCTCTTTTTTTATAGTGTACCACAGCCTCCAGGCAAAAGGCAACCATACCGCGCCGCACCCCCCTCCCCCTCCACGCATACGCTGGAGTGAGAAACTAGAGACTTGGAGGGTCATTTATGCAAGCGGAAGCAAAGGTTTGTTTTTATCTGGGCGCCAATTCCCCCACCGGCTTCTACTCCCTGTACGACCAGCTGCTTGAGCCCGAGCAGGCCGAAACCATCTACATATTGAAGGGCGGGCCGGGCTGCGGCAAGTCCTCCCTGATGCGCCGGGTGGCCCAGGCCATGGAGGAGAAGGGGGCTTCGGTGGAGTACATCGCCTGCTCCGGCGACCCGGACTCCCTGGACGCGGTGGTGTTCCCCGCCCTGAACACCGCCATTGTGGACGGCACCGCTCCTCATGGCTGAGCAACAGAAGGATACTTTAGGTATCTATCTTTGTGTCATCGGTTATCTGTCCCTGCACCGGCCGGTTCATTTCGATCCAAACCCGGTTTACCTCTTCCATACAGGTAAAATAGAGACTGGTCAGCAGATTCGTAGGAATTCCAAGCTCTCCGGTCAGTCTATCAATCTTTTCCCAATCCGCATGTTCATAGCTCAGGGCCAGATCGTACAGCATTCCAGCCCGGCCGGTATGCTGTAAAAGGGCCTCCTTAGCCTCCGCACACAGAGGAATGGGCTTCAGAATCTCCGCCAGCGGAGCATCAATGAGATAATTCAGGGTAGAAAACATCCCCATTAAGTAGGCATCCGGCTTGGAGATCGGCATATCCTTTGCGTAGTTCATCAGCTTGCTACAGAAGTTGGCCCGCATGAACGACATTCTGAGAAACTCCTCCGCGCCCTCCTCCATCTGATTCTCGGCATTGCTGGCGCTCAGCAGGTAGACCCATTGACGCAGTTCGCTCAGGCCCATAGTCATGATCGCCTGGCGTACGCTGGTTACCCGGTGGCGGAGCGCATAATAGCAGGAGTTTGCCATCCGCAGCAGGCCATAGGTCAGCGTAGCATCTACGGAAATAATCTGCTCAATCTCCTCCACATCCGGCTCGTCCCGCGTCATCGCCACCATTAGGCGGAAGAAGTTGCTCTGCAAATATCCGCTGCTGTGGGTCTGTGTGGTCAGCTTTTCCGCCACATAGGGGCCCTCCAGGGCATCCACCCCCAGCTTGACGGCCTTCTGGTAGGTTTCCTCCCGGTCAATCCCCACGGCGATACACTGCTTTTTCATGCTGTGGGCGATGTCGATGATGTTTTTCAGCGTCAGCTCCGGCGTGGTCTGGATGTTCAGCTTAATGTAGTCGATCCGGTCCAGGATTCCCAGATAGCGCGGGGCAAACTGGAATTCATTGACCGCCACCTGATAGCCCTCTTTTGCATACTGCTGCACCATATGCATGGCCAGGGGATGAATGATAACGCTGTCGTCAATCTGGATCACCAGCTCCCCCTTGTCAAAGAGGTGGGGCGTTTTTTTCATCAGAAGCGTGGTGGTGAAGGTCATAAAATTCAGTGAGCCGCGCAGCAGCTTATCGGTATTCATGGTGAGGAAATTGTAAATGGTGTCCGCTGCGGCAAAGTCGTTCTCCCTGACGTTTTTGCCGTTGTCGCCAAAGGCCTGGTTTTCCCCGTGGTACTGGATCTCATAGCCGATGATCTTATTTGCCTGGTCTTTGATGGGCTGACGAACGATATATTTGCTGCTCATGCCTGTCCTGCCTCCCGCTTCCATCTGCTGCGCTCCAAAAGATGGTCCACAATTCCGATCAAATGCCCGATTTCCGGCTTGCTCAACTGCTCATCCGCACCGACCTCTTTGCCCTTGCGGCGCATCTCCTCTGTAATCAGGGAGGAGAAAATGATCACTGGAATGGCCTGCAGCTCTTTATCCTCCTTGATCCGCTTGGTGAGGTTATGGCCGTCCATCTGGGGCATCTCCAGGTCGGTAATCACAATAGAAACCTGTCCGGTGGGGCCCCCGCCGTCCTTACACGCCTGCAGCGCCTCCCACAGCTCTGCGCCGTTTTGGAACATGCGCAGGTTGGTATACCCCGCCTTAGTCAGCGCGGTACGGATCATCTGGGACAGCAGGATGGAGTCCTCCGCGACCCAGACCGGCTCGCTTCGCTTCTCCCGCTTACCCATAGCATCCACCTCACTGAGCTGGATACCGGTCTCCGGCGCAATCTCGGCCACAATCTTTTCAAAATCCAGAATCGTGACCAAGTCCTTGCCGCACTGAGCGATTCCGGTGGCAACCCCGTCTGCGCCCCCGGAAACCGTGTTGTCCGGCTTCTGGATGTCCCGCCACGAGATACGGCTGATCCCCACTACCGTATGGACGCGGAAGGCAATGTGCATTTTATTGAAATTGGTGATAATGAAGAGATCCTTTTCCCCTTTGGGTTCGGTATGTCCACTGAGATACTCCGGCAGATCCACCACGGTAATCACGATGTCCCGGGGTTTAAAAATCCCTTCCACTGCCGGGTGGGCATGGGGCATTGGGTGCACCGGCGCCGACAGCATAATCTCACGCACCTTGGCCACATTGATCCCGTAGAGATTTCCGTCAATGGTAAACTCCATGATCTCAATCTCGTTTGTCCCCGTCTCCAATAAAATTCCGTCTTTGTTGTTTTCCATGACCCATTCCCCCACTTTCAGATTGTTCTATTCCTACCGGCTAAAAAATGAGCTCCGGCTTTCCGTAGCAGCGGACACAGCCTTGTCCGGTGGCCGCGTCAAAGAGCAGGGTCCGGGCCACCGTGCCGCCTACATCCTCCTGTAGCAGCCGGACGCCCTCTGTACGCAGCGTCATATGGACGCTTTCAATATTCCGCTGTCCAATATTGCCCAGATTTCCACCGCCGGCTACCTCAAACATGCGGGCTCCGCCGGCAATTTTGGCTGTAACCCGCGCCCGTTTGGCGCCTCGCCGCTCCATTTCCCGCAGCGTCTCCCGGATGCCGGTATCCGCATACTTGAGCGGGGACTTCCGCCCCGTCTCCAGATTCAGGGGCAGCATGATGTGGAGCAGGGCGGCCAGCTTGAGCATGGGATCATAGAAGCAGATTCCAATGCAGGAGCCCAGGGCGTAAGTCACCAGCATCCCACTGCCCTGCGCCATTTTCATGTCGGCGATCCCAACCACCAGCTTGTCATTCATCCAAAACACCCAGCTTCCGCAGCAGGAAATTGAGGGAACGCACGTCAGGTGACAGCAGGAGGCGGCAGGGCACGCTGTACTTTTCGCAGATGAAATTGGTGCCGATGGTCATAATGTAATCCGACTGTCCTCCAAACTCCGCCATGGGCACCGTAATAATCGCCCCCTGCATGTCCACAGCAAAGCCAGGCACCGATGGCTGAATCGTTACCCCAGCCAATCCAGAGAGGGCGTTGACGAAGGTGGAGATCATGATGTTGCCCACCTCTACCAGGGCTGAGCGGTCCAGCTCCGAGAGCTGCCCATATTCGCAAACCGTCCGGTTCATCATGCGGCCCAGCACCTGATTGATAAAGTCCATCTGCTGTACCGAGAGCATAATACCGTTGATTTCCCCGCCCAGACGCACCAGCACACCGGCCGTGATCACCTCCGGCCCGCCGATCCAGTCGATGGCCTCGTTGTAACCGAGGATGCGCACCTCCGGCATTTCAATGCGCACCTCACACTGGAGCAGGCTGGAGAGGGCCGTCGCCGCGTTGCCCGTCCCGATGCTGCCGATCTCCCGGAGCGTATCCAGTTCCAGGCCGCTGAGTTCATTAAAATTTTTCACGTATTTTCCCTGCCTATCCGTTTGTCAGGTTGTTGACCGTCGTCTCGATTTCGTCCGCTGTCTGCATCATGCGCAGGACATAGCTGTATGTCCGCTGGGCCTCAATCACCTTTCCCATCTCAGAAGCTAAGTCCACATTGGAGCTCTCCAGATAGCCCTGGCGCACCTCCGAGGGGCTCATCCACACCGCACCGTTTTTCTCCGTGGTCACAAACCGGCCGCTGCCCACATGCTGAAGGCCGTCCAGGTATTGAATGGTAAACACGCCCACAGGCTGGCGCGCCTCAGCGTCCGTCACCACAATGGGATAGCCGTTGGTGTCCAGAACCTGCCGGCCCTCTCCATCCGCCAGATAGTAAAGCGTATCCGTTGTTCCGTCCTCCTTTGTCTGCTGAAACGAGGACAGGGCGAAGGAGCCGTCCCGGGTGTAGGAAATCTCTCCGGTATCCGGGTCATACAGGGCGAAAAAGCCGTCGCCCACAATGGCGTAATCCTGCTTGCGCCCCGTCTCCTCCATCGCTGCGGAGCGGAAATCCGTGATGGTGGACACCATGCGGGTACCGCTGCCCTTGGGGAGCTGCTGGCCGTCGATACCGTCTACCATCCGGTACATCAGAGCCTCAAAGGCGGGCTTCTCCGCCCGGAATCCAAAGGTGTTCGCGTTGGCCATATTATTGCCCTGGACTCCCATGCGCTCCATTTGCTGCTGCGCGCCCACCGTGGCGGTATAAAAAGCCTGAAGCATCGTTCTCCTCCTCTGCTTATAAGCGTCCCAGCTCTGTTGTCGCCTTGGTCAGCACGCCGTCATAGAGCTTCAGCACCTGTGCGGCGCTCTGAAGCGCCCGCTGGGCCGTCATCATATCGCTCATCTCCTGGAGCATGTCCACGTTGGCATTCTCCACCCATTTCCAGTGGAGCTTTGCCTGGGAGGGAGCCGGCGCCTGCCCATTCGCACCGAACAGGCCGCTCTCATTTTTCTCCAGCAGCCCGTTGTCCGCAAAGGCATACAGGCCCAGCCGGCCCACATAGCCGCCGCCCTCTGTATAGAGGTTCCCTGCCTGATCGGCCCGGATACGGTCGGTGGCCAGATAGACCGGTTGTCCATCCGCCCCCAGGACCCGCCCATGGGCGGGCAGGCAAAGATAGCCCTCCCCATCCAGAGAAAAGCTGCCGCTGCGGGTGTACTCGACGCCCTGAGCCGTTTGGATGGCGAAAAAGCCATCCCCTTCGATGGCGAAGTCCAGCGTCAGCCCCGTCTCCTCCAGGCTTCCCTGGCTATAGTCCACATAGAGCTGGCTGGGGGCCAGGATATAGCTCTCCTCACCGATCACGGTGGGGCTGCTTTTGTCCTTATTGCCCACCCGGCTGATCAGCACTTCCTGGAAGGTGCTGTCCGTATACTGCTCCGCCTTATACCCGGAGGTGGAGAGATTCGTCATGTTGTTGGCAACCGTGTCCAGCCGGCGGCTCTGGGACAGGATGCCGGAGGTCAGGTTGTAAAACCCTTTTGTCATATGGCCTTCTCCCTTCTGCTGTGTACTACGCTCCTATGTACTGCTTCATGTAGGCCTGGAGCCGCTGAATGGCCCGGTTATGGATTTGTGAAATACGCGGCGCGCTGACCCCAAGGACCTGTGCAATCTCCTTCATGGTCAGCTCTTTTTCATAATACAGGGAGAGCACCAGCCGCTCATTCTCCCGCAGGGAGGCGATTCCCCGGCGCAGCACCTCGTGCAGCTCCTTTTGCTGATAAGCATCCTCCGGCGGATTGCCGGACAGTGCCTTGCCGGTTACATTCCCATAGGTGTCCAAAAGCACCTCGAAAGACATCAGGTTGGAAAACGCCGTTTCAGAGAGGAGCTCCTCATAGTCCTTCTGGCTGAGCTTCAGGTAGTCTGCCATCTCCTGATCGCTGGGGGTATGGCCCAGCTCTATGGACAGCTCCTCAGCCGCCCGCTTCAGCCGGGTGGCCTTCTGCCGGATCCTCCGCGGAATCCAGTCCTGCTTGCGTACCAGGTCGATCACCATTCCCCGCAGCCGCTTTGCGATGTACGCCTCGAACTTGACCTCCTTTTCGGGGTCATACTTGTCCACAGCGCTGAGCAGAACCAAAATTCCCTCATGGATCACATCATCCAACTGGGTAAACCCGCTGAACAGCCCGCAGGTCTGAATCGCAATCCGGCGTACCAGATCGGTATACCGCAGCACCAGGGCCCACTTCAGCTCCATATCCCCCGTCTCCTTGTAGCGCAGCAGAAGGGTCTGATTGTCCATCTGGTCGACCGCCTGCTGACCTCCGCTGGGGGCTAGGGCCGTTTCCATCTGTTTTAACTTATTCATGCAGATACCCTTCCCCATCTCTATGCACGCTTTTCCTGCGGCTGAAGTGTAATGTTGCCAATGGCCTGTATCTGCACATTGCTCGTGATTTCATTAAAGGAGAGCACATAGATGTCGGGATAGAACGTGGCGAGCATACGGCTGAGATAGACACGGATAATCTGGCTGGTCAGCAGAATGGGCGTTTGGGAGAGCTCCTCAAATTTCTTCCGCAGCTCTCCCACCTGCTGTACGATCTGCTGCACAATATCAGGGCTGAGCGCCAGATAGACGCCGTGCTCGTTCTTGGTCAGGGCGGCCAGTACCTTCTTTTCCAGCTCCGCATCCAGCGTCACTACCCGAAGCTGCCCATTTTCGCAGAACTTCCGGGTAATGGTCCGTCCCAATGCGCCGCGCACCTGTTCGGTGATCATGTCGATATCATGGGTCGTGGTACTGGCCTCCACCACCGCCTCCAGAATGGCCGCCAGATCCCGGATGGGGATGCCCTCCCGCAGCAGGCTGCGCAGGATCTTTTCCAGGTTGGCGTAGGAGATGACGTTGGGGATCACATCGGCCACCAGCTCCGGCTCCGTCTTTTTCAGATTCTCCACAAGCTGCAAGGTCTCCGAGCGGTTGAGCAGCTCATAGGCATGCTTTTTGATCGTCTCCGACAGGTGGGTAAGCATAACGGTCAGGGGTGTGATAACCGTATACCCGTAGATCTCCGCCATTTCCTTGTTCTCCGGCAAAATCCAGCGGGAGGGGATGCCGTAGGCCGGCTCCACCGTCTCAATCCCGTCAATCGTTCCCGCCGGATTGGACGGCTCCAGGGCCAGATAATAGTCCACCAGAATCTCTCCCCGGGCCACCTCCTCCCCCCGGATTTTGATCACATACTGGTTGGTTCCCAGCGCTGCACCGTCGTGGAGGCGGATGGAGGGGATGACAAAGCCCATATCCTGGGCATACTGCCGGCGGAATATCACAATGCGGCTGATCAGCTTGCCGCCGCTTTTCTCATCCACCAACGGGATCAGGCTGTAGCCGAATTCCATCTCGATCGGCTCCACCGCCAGGAGGGAATAGACATTGTTGATGTCCTTGAAGTAGTCGGTTTCGCTGGCCGCCTGAAGCTCCGGGGCGGCTGCCGCCTCCGGGGCGGGCTGTTCCTCCAGTGCCTTCTGCTCAGTGAGCTTCCGGTCGCTCAAGAAGCCGCCAATACCCAGGCCGCAGCCCACCAGCAGGAGCGGCGCCGTGGGAGCGCCGGGCACCAGCCCCAGCAGCGCTAAAATAATGCCGGTGGCCAGGATCGCCCTGGGCTGGGCCTTAAACTGTCCCAGCACGTCGCTGTTCAGGCTGCCGTCCGACACGGAACGGGTCACGATCATACCGGTAGCGGTGGAGATCATCAGGGCCGGGAGCTGGGACACCAGACCGTCGCCGATGGTGGCGATGGAATACTGGTTCAAAACCGTAGCCAGATCTCCGCCGCCCTGCACGATGCCGATAATTAAGCCTGCCACAAAGTTGATGACCGTAATAATCAGCGACATGACGGCGTCGCCCTTGACGATCTTGGTTGCGCCGTCCATGGCGCCGTAGAAGTCGGCCTCCTTCTGGATCTTATAACGCCGCAGCCGGGCTTCCTTCTCGTCAATAAGGCCGGAGCTCAAATCCGCGTCGATGGCCATCTGCTTTCCGGGCATGGCGTCCAGCGTGAAGCGGGCGGCCACCTCGGAGACGCGCTCCGCTCCTTTGGTGATCACAATAAATTGCACCAGTACAATGATTAAGAAAATCAAAATTCCGATGACAATATTCCCCTGGGTAATCAGCGTACCGAAGGATTTGATTACCATACCCGCATCGCCGCCCTCGGAGAGGATCAGGCGTGTGGAGGATACGTTGAGGCCCAGGCGGAACAGGGTCGTTATCAGCAGCAGGGAGGGGAAGATAGAGAACTCCAGCGCCTCCGAGATGCTCATGGTGATCATCAGAATCATGATGGAAATGGCAATGTTCAGTACAATCAGGATGTCCAGCGCCTGCTTGGGCAGCGGCACCACCAGAAAGAGAACGATGATCACGACCAGCAGCGATATGGAGTTGTTCAGTATCCGTCTCATAACTCTCCAAGGCTCCTACTTTCTCGCCGCTACTTCAGCTTTTCATCCATGCGGTAGAGGTACACCAGCACCTCCGCCACGGCGTTATACAGCTCCGGCGGGATCTCCCGATTCAGCTCCGCCGTGGCATACAGCGCCCTGGCCAGCGGTACATTTTCAATAATGGCAATGTGATGCTCCTCCGCCTTGCGCACAATGCGTCCGGCCAGCTCGTCCTGTCCCTTTGCCAGGACAATGGGCGCCCCATCCGTCTCAGGGTGGTAGCGCAGCGCTACTGCAAAGTGCGTCGGGTTTCGGATAACCACATCTGCCTTTGGCACCTGCTGCATCATACGGGATTGGGCCATCCTGCGCTGCACTTCTTTGATCTTTCCCTTGACCTGGGGATCGCCTTCCATCTGTTTGTATTCCTCTTTGATCTCCTGTTTGGACATGCGCAACTGCCGCTCATAGTCCCACCACTGGTAAAACACGTCCGCGCCGGCCAGCACCACAAAGGCTATGGCGATCTGCATCACCATCTGGAAGCCCTCATCCACCAGATGGGCGCAGGCAACGGCCAGATCGGTGTGGAGATATTTCGTAAAGGTATCTACAATTCCCACCAGGAACTGATAGATCAGGAACAGCAGAACCGTTATCTTTAAAATCCCCTTCAGCGCCTCAATGACGCTGCGCAGTGAAAACAGGCGCTTGATCCCCTGCAGAGGGTTAATCCGGCTGAACTTTGGCTTCAGCGCCTCCCCGGAAACCAGCAGCTTGGTCTGGAAAAAGGTCGCCGCCACCGCTACCACCGCCGTAGTGGCCAGCAGCGGTCCCGCCGCAAACAGAAAGGTCTTCAGCATCTCCAGCACCAGGCCGCTCAGGTTGTCCTGCAATCCAGTGTGCGCCGCGCCGGCCACAAGCCCCATAGCGTACTGCAAAAAGCGGTAAATCTGCTCCACCATTGGCGTGGCAGTCAGCTTGAGTACAAAAAAGCTGGCCAGCAACACCGCCACGGAAACTGCATCGTTGCTGAAAAAGACATTACCCTTTTTTCGCTCGTCTCTCCGCTTTTTAGGGGTTGCTTTTTCGGTTTTTGAACTGTCTGCCAAAGCCTTCTCACGCTCCCCCTATCAGGCGCAGTATCCGCCCCAGCTCCGAGAGCATGCCGCTCTCCAGCTCCAGCAGGAATTCGTTGATCGGCGTCAAGAGCAGAAAGAACAAAAGCAGCCCGATGATCACCTTCAGCTCGATATTGATGACAAAGGCGTTGATTTGCGGGATCGCCTTCATCAGCACCCCCATGCCTACCTCTCCCAGCAGCTCCGCTGCCAGGATCGGCATAGCCAGCTTTACCGCCAGGAGCATACAGGCGAGAAACAGCTCAATGACATAGGCGTAGACTCCATCGCCAAGGGCGGCAGCGCCATAAGGAACCAGCTCACCGGAGGTGGTCAGCAGGCGCATCAGGGTATAGTGTCCATTCTCCGCAAAGAAGTCCAGAATCAGCAGGATATTGAGCAGTGATGCAGTCACCGACAGGTTGGCCTGGCTGCTGGCGTCGTAGATCTGCGCCATTGTCATACCCATCTGTGTGTCGATCACCTCTCCGCCGATCTGGACAACGGAAAACACCACCCGCATTACGAATCCCAGAACCAGGCCGATTCCCAGCTCCAGCAGAAGGCGAAACGCCAGCTCCACCAGGGTATCCGGCTGCGGCACCCCCGTCCCGGCCGTCCCAAAAACCAGAATGGAGAGCACCAGCGCCATACCGGTCTTGACCATGGCCGGGAGATTGGAGCGTCCCAGCAGCGGGTTAAACAGGAGAAAGCCCGACATGCGCATAAAAATCAGTTCAAAGAGATAGAGCTGTGCCCAATCGACCATGTCCCACACCCTTACATCAGCGTAAACAGATACCGGCTGAAATCCAGCAGCGTCTCCAGCATCCATCCACCGCCCACCAGAAGTACAGCCACCACCACGATCATCTTGAGGATAAACGAGAGGGACTGCTCATGGATCTGGGTTACCGCCTGAAAAATGGCGACCAGAATACCGACCAGCATGCTCAGAATCAGGAGCGGTGCGCCAATCCGAAGCGCGACGCCCACCCCTTCCCGCAAAATGTCAACTACTTCCATATTCGGATTCTCCTATCGGAAGCTCTGCACCAGGGTCGAGAACAGCAGCTCCCACCCATTCAGGGCGATAAACAGCAGCAGCTTGAACGGCATGGAGATCATACTGGGCGGAAGCATAATCATGCCCATGGACATCAGCGTGGAGGCCACGATTACATCAATCAGGACAAACGGGATGTACAGGTAAAATCCAATCAGGAAGGCATGCTTCAGCTCACTTGTCATAAAGGCCGGAACCAAAACCCGCAGCGGCAGCTCCGCGGCCGATGCCGCAGACGGCGTATCCAGTCCTGCCAGATCGCAGTAGAGCTTGAGCGAGCTCTCCTCCACCTGGCCTGCCATAAACTCCTTCAGGGGTTTCTCCGCCCGCTGCAAAAATTCCTCCTGGGTAATCTCCTCCGCAATATATGGCTCGTATGCGGTGGTCTGGATCTCACTGATGACCGGAGACATGGTAAACAGCGTGAGAAACAGGGCGATGCCCACGAGGACCATATTAGGTGGATTCTGTTGCAGCCCCATGGCCGAGCGCAGAAAGGAGAAGGAGATAATGTACCTGGTAAAGGAGGTCATCATCACAACTGCGGAGGGCAGCAGGGTCAACAGGGTGGTCAGAAACAGGATCTGAAGGGTCTGTACGTTCTCGCCATTTACATTGATCAGCGCATCCACCGGTTATGGCCTCCTCTGTTGTTTCCGCTGCTCCAGCACGCTGTGCAGCGCTTCCTGGAACCCCATCTTGGGCGCGGCGGCGCCGTCTGCGCCGCCCATCCAGGCCTCGGCCTCCTCGGCAGTGAGCTTTTCCAGACAGGTGATGCTCCCCTGAGTCACCCCCAGGAAATAATACGTTTCGCCCGCGCGGACCAGGAGGAGCCTTTGATCCTTTCCCACCGCCACCTGGTCCAAAATTGTAAGCATCCGCTTTCCCAGGCGGCTTGGACCGCCGCCCTGTCCCCGTCCGGCAACATAGCGGGTAAACAGATAGGCCAGCACCAGGACGCCCAGAATTGCACAGATGGTCCAAAGCACTTCCGGCATTGGCCCGCTCCCGTCAGGGATTCCCCAGGATGGAATTGACCGTTTTCATCAGGCGGTCCTCCTTGAAGGGCTTGACGATAAAATCCTTGATGCCGGCCTGTACCGCCTCGACTACCATGGCCTCCTGGCCCATGGCGGAGCACATCACCACATTGGCCTTGTTGTCCTTGGCGCGGATGGCCTTCAGCGCCTCCAGTCCGTCCATGTTCGGCATGGTGATGTCCATCAGGACCAAATCCGGCTGGAGTTCAAAATACTTTTCCACAGCATCCTTGCCGTCCACCGCCTCGTGCAGGTCGGTAAAGCCATTCTTGGTCAGCGTGTCCCGGATCACCTTCCGCATGAAGGCTGCGTCGTCAACAATCAGAATCTTAGCCATGTTCTTAATCCCCTTTTTTATTTCAGTCTCACTTGAAGTTTGTCAGGCTCCACAGTTCCGGCTTCTGGAGTACCTCTGTGATACGCACGCCGAAGTTATCGTCGATAACCACTACGTCTCCCCGCGCAATGCACAGGCCGTTCACAAAGACATCCACCTGGTCTCCAGCCAGCTTGTCCAGAACAACCAGTGAGCCCTTGGAGAAGGTTAAAATATCCTCTACCTTCCGGCGGGTCCGGCCAATCTCTACCGACACCTCCAGGGGTACGGACATAATCAGCTCCAGGTTTTCCTTCTGTTCGGCTCCCAGCGATTCCGCCGCCGCGAAATTGGGCAGCGCGACCGGCTTGCTGTTAATGACCCGCGGCTCCTGCACCGGGGGCTGATACACAGGCTGCTGATAAACCGGCTGGGGGGAGGCGGCCTGATAGGCCTGGGCCGGCTGGGGAGCTGGCTCCGGCGCCGGGGCTGCGGACATGCTGCCCATCAGCCGTTCGATCTCCTCCTGACTCATCTTTCCGCTGGAAGACGGAGCCGCGGCAGGCTCTGGAGCCGGTGTGGAAACACCGCCGCCCATCAGACGCTCAATTTCTTCCTGGCTCAGCTTCCCGCCTGCGCCGGAGGAGGGCTCCGGCTGTGCGGGCTGTGCCGCTGGGGTGGCATCCGCCTCTGCTTCCCCGGTGTCCTGAATGCCCATCCCAAAGCCAGCCAGCAGCTCCCGGGCCAGCTCCACGGACATGATATTGACAAACTCACTCTTGAGGACGCCCTCTATTTCCAGGATAAAGTGCACCGCCACCAGCATCCCGGTTTCGCTGTGGAAGCGCTCCCTTTTGATCTCCTCCAAATCATCCAGCGAGAAAGACTGGGGCGTTGAGATATTGACCGGACGCCCCAGAAAATCGGACAGAGCAGTGGAGGCCGCACCCATCATCTGGTTCATCAGCTCGCACACCGCACTGATCGTCAGCTCATTGAGCTCGAACTCCTCCTCTGGGATCTCGGTTCCCATCAGCAGCTCTACAATTGCCTTCACATCGCTCCGCTTCAGCAGCATAATATTGCTACCTTCCAGACCGGAGACATACTTGATTTCCACTCCGATGGCGGGCTCCAGCTCACCCAGGGTAAACTCACTGATGGGTACCACTGTAACCTTCGGCGTCGTAATATCAACGCGGTGATCCAGCAGGTTGGAAACCGCAGTGGCAGAAGAGCCCAGACTGATGTTCATCATTTCGCCGATGGCGTCCAATTCCATCGCGCTAAATATATTCTGCGCCATGTCGCTTATTCGTCCCTTCTTCCCTCGTTATAGTAGTTTTCCCCAATCTTCACTGCCATGGAGTTGTTCTGCACACCCAGCTTCCCACCAAACCATGGCTTTCCTCCAATATACAGATAGATGGGCTCGTCCTTCGGATGTCCCAGGTCAATGACATCACCTATATTGAGGAAATAGGCATCTTGCAGCTTTACCTCGGTACGGCCCAGCTCGGCCGTGATCTCCAGCGTGGAATCCCGTAGTATATCCATGATTTCATCCGAGTTGTCCTCCCCACTCCCGTGTCCTGCCTGATTCAACGACACAATTCTGGAAAAAATATTGGTCAGCATCATTCCGGGCAGGCAGACATCAACACGGCCGGAGCAGTTTGGAAAGCGGATATTGATCCCAACAATAACAACCGTCTCATCCAGGCCAATGAGCTGTACCAGAGTCGGATTCGTCTCCACTCTGCGCAGCTTGAAATCCAACGCGATATAATTCTCCCAGCTTCCGCCCAGAACGGAAATCAGGTCTTTTACAATGCTTTCATAGAGCCTCAGCTCCAAATTGGTGAAATTGTAGCCGGCGGGAAGTCGGCTGTCCACATCTCCGTCGCCGCCCATCAGGCGATCCATCATGCTCAGCATCAGCGTAGTGGAAAAGTGAAACAGCACCGGGGTCTCATCCGGCTGTACCTGTCCCTCCAGCTCTACACCTGCCAGGGACAACACGTCCCCCTCCAGCAACGCGTTGGAAAATTCGTAATAGCGCTGTTCCTCTACGGACTCCACATCTATCTCACAAGTGGTATGCAGCAGTCCATTGATTCTGGAGTTGATGATCCTGGTATAATTTTCAAAGATTCCACTGAGCATTTTAAGCCGGTCTTTGGTGAACTTCCTTGGGCTGTAGAAATCATATTTACGGTATTTTTTCTCGGAACTGCTCTCTGCCTTCGCGGCCAAATCCATCTCGCCGTTGCGGGCCGCGTTCAGCAGAGCGTCAATTTGGCTCTGAGATAAAACTTCCGCCATCTTCATCCCTCCTCGGCAGAGTTTGGGCCTTCCCCCCGTCTCCCTGCACACTCAAGGATTGGCAGAAGTACCGGTACTTTCCCGCATGGTATAATATTGTGTAATGTTATCTCCGGCCTCGTCGTCCAGGTCCAGCCCTGTGACAATCAGTTCCACACGCCGGTTTTCCGCACGCCCCGCAGAGGTGTCGTTGCTGGACACGGGACGCCACTCGCCATAGCCCACGCTGACCAGCCGGGCCGGGTCAATTATGTCTTTTTCCTGTAGGTAAATAGTAACCACTGTGGCACGGTTGGAGGCCAGGAAGCGGTCCGCCGTGACGTTGTTCACCTGGCCGGGCACGGCCTGGGCGGTATGACCCAGGACACGGATCTCGTCGATGGAGCTGCTGACCTCTGAAATAATCTGGGAGACTTCGTCCAATACAACCTTGCCCTCATCCCGCAGTTCGTAGCTGTCTCCACTAAAAAACACGGTGTCGTCAAAGGAGATAAAGACGTAGCCGTTTCCTTCGCCCAGGGTCACCTGATTGGCCATTCCAGCCTGTTGGACATAGTCCTGCATCGCCTGGTAGAGCTCCTCCATGTCCTGGTCGATATCCTCCTGGGTTCCGGTTCCCTCACCCCCGGACGCGGAGGGGGGCTGGGTTTCCGTCACCTCCTCGGTGGGGTTAAAGGACTGTACGAGCGCAATCCACTTTTCCTTGTCCAGGGTAGACATGGAGTAGAGCATGACAAAAAAGCACAGCAATAAGGTCACCATATCGCCGTAGGTATCCATCCAGTTGGCACCGCCGCCGCCGCTTTTTTTCTTTTTCATCGTGGGTACCGCCTCCCTGAAGCAAGCCGCGGCTTATTTCTCCTTGCGGCGCTTCCGCTCTTTTTTCTCTCCGGTGCCGCCGCCGGATTCTCCGCCTTCCCGGAGTTTTTGGTTCATAAAGGTCATCAGGCGCTCCCGAAGGAATTTGGGGTTCTCGCCCGACTGGATCGCCATGATGCCTTCCACGATAATCTGACGGCAAAGGATCTCCTCTTCGTCCCGGGCCGTCAGGTTCGACGCGATGGGGTTGAACAGGACATGCGCCAACAGCGAACCATAAAAGGTCGTGATCAGCGCCACCGACATACTGGGACCAAGGGTCTCCATGTCGGAGTCGGAGAGATTCTTCAGCATGTTGATCAGTCCGATCAGGGTACCGATCATACCGAAGGCCGGGGCCGCGTTGGAGCCCCGTTCATACATGGCGATGACCTCCTGATGGCGCTCCGAGGTCTGCTCGATATCATTTTCCAGAATGTTGCGCACCCGGTCCGGGTCGTTGGCGTCTACAATGAGCATGATTGCCTGCTGAAAGAAGGGGTCCTCCTGCTCCTTGGCCTTCTCCTCCAAGGCAAGCAGGCCGTTCTTTCGGGCAATCTGCGCCAGCTCGGTCAGCTTCTCCACATATTGTTCCGGATTGAACGCGTCCAGCCGGAGCATGATTTTGAAGTGCTTGGGGAAGGACTTGGCCAGCTTGGGGTAGCAGGCCACCACCACCGCAAGCGTACCGCCAAGTACGATCAGGATACTGGTGGGATCTACAAAATTGATCAGTGTATCCAGATTGAACGGACCGACCATGAGCCCTCCGGTCCCGCCGGGATCGAAGGTAATTCCGAATATTACAAATACGAACGCCAGGACAATGCCGAGCAAATAAACAATGTTCATCTTTGGTTCTCCTCCCGCACGAAGATGCAGAGCAGACACATCACTCTTTATACCGCTCCACGACGGCTATCTCGCGGTGAATGTCCTGTACCTTGGCGTTATACTTTGCGATCTTCTCGATGATTTCCTCGACCGTGTCCCGTACGATGTAATAGTCGTGATTCATCATGACGATTTTGCTCTCTGGAATCAGCTCAATGCACTCAATTTGGTTGTGGTTGAGCAAAAAACGCTCATTGTTCATTTTTCTCAGTTCAATCATCGTGCCGCCCTCCCCTGCCCAATCCCCCCACGCCTGGCGGCGTGGGGGAGATCGGCAATTCCATTTCTTAGCGCTTCATGTTGACCAGCTCTTCCAGCATGGTGTCGGTCACCGTAACAATGCGGGTATTTGCCTGATAGCCCCGCTGGTAAATAATCATGTTGGCAAACTCGGTGGCCAGATCCGTGCCGGAGGCCTCCAGGAAGCCGGTCATCAGTGTGGCGCCGCTGCCCTCAGCCAGTGCGGAATCGGGGGCAACCACGTTGTTTCCGTCCGTGATCTTGTCATTTCTCAGGTTTCCGGTGACGGAGTTTCCAGGGGTACCCACCCGGATATCCCCAGCGGCATCGCCCGCCGTATAGTAGGGGCCCTCGGTATGAAGCACGCCATTGAGGTTTTCCACACTGCCCAGGGCGATGTAGCCCACCACCACCGGGTCGCCGGTGTCCTTGTTGGTGCCAGTGATCTTACCGTTCTTGTCGATGCTGATGTTCTCCAGATCTACAAAGCCGTCCACTGTGGCAGCCGGGTCATTGTCTGGATATACATTCGCACCAGTTTGATTATCCACACCCACATAAACCGCGTCGCCCTTGCTGTTCGGGTCGGTAGACTTCATAGGAAGGCGGATGGGAACCAAGTCAGTGCTGGGCTTATCTCCCGGCGTGGTTCCGGGAGCATCCCCGTTGGACCGCGTGATAAATCCATAGACCACATTGCCCTGTCCGTCCGTCAAATAGCCGTCCCGGAACTCAAAGTTGCCCACCCGGGTCAGGGTTAGTCCCTTGAGGGCGTCCATGCTGTCGATATCGTGGGTCTTATCTCCCACCAGGAAAAAGCCGTCGCCCTGAATGGCGCAGTCCATCCCCCGTCCGGTGGAGTCCAGACTCTGACTGCTCATATCCAGGTCGATGGTACCGACGCCCACGCCATAGCCGATCTGCTGGGGGTTGGTGCCACCCACCGTAGTTGTTCCGGCAGAACCGGCGGACTGGGTGCTGTAGATACTCTCTTTAAACGTCACCCGGCCGGGCTTGTAGCCCTGGGTATTCACGTTTGCTACGTTGTTGCCCACTACGTTCAGTGCATCCATGTGGGCCTTCAGGCCGGAAATACCGGCACTCATTGCTCCTGTCAAAGCCATTTGGATTCGCTCTCCTTTGCGTGCTCTGATTCATTGACATTTCTCCGGCACCGCCGGGGGACGGCCCATCCGGCCTCCCCCAGGACATCCTTTCGGTCCTGCCCTCTGTGATTCACAGGATCACGGCGCCGTCAATGTTGGTAAAGATATTCTCCTTCATCTCGTCCTGGGACAGGGTGGTAATCACCCGGTTGTGGGGGACATTGATGATAAAGGCGAGGCTCTGGTCCAGCGCCAGGATATTCGTCGCTCCCTTGGCCTGCGCCCGCTCTACGGAGTCGGTCAGCCGGTCCAGAAGGGCGGGTGTCACTGCGATCCCGCGCTCCTCCGCCCGCGCGATGGCGTGCTTGGAAAAGGCGATCTGCCGCTCATCTGCCCGGGCCAGCTCCTGCTGAAGCACTGCTCCAAAGCCGGAAGAGGTCTGTTTCCCGGTGCTGTATGTATGGCCCCGTCCCAGCGCGGGGCTGCCGAGGCCCTCTACCGCATGCTCCATTCCGCTCTATCCCTCCTTTGGACGGCCCCTGCCGCCCGCTCAAATCGTCCGGGCGCTCTCCTCCGGCGGATTCTCTCCGCCTTCTCCCGTTCCGTCGCCGTCACCGCCCTCACCGGGCCCCTCGGGCTCCTCCGGAATCTCCGGCAGCTTGCCCACCGCCATGATGGAATTCAAAGGATACATCTTGTCATTCACGAAGATCACGGGTACCCCCTGATAGTTTCCGGTGCCCGTCACGACTCCCTCAATCTCCTGGAGCTTCCCGTCTTCGTCATATTGGCCCACCGTGACGGTTTTCCCTACCAGGGAGGCCGCATAGGTCAGGGTGCTGGCATCCACCAGGGCCTCCAGTCCGGTCTTAACGCTGGACAACATCTGTACGGTGGACATCTGCACAAGCTGGTTAAGCATTTCGCCGGTATCCGTGGTGTTGTCAATGGTCTGGTTCTGAAGCTGCTGCACCATCAATTGGAGAAAGTCGTTAAAGTCCAGGCCCATGTCGTTCTCTCCCGGCTTGTTTACCGGAATGCCCAGCTCCTCCAGCTCTTCCTCCGTAATGCGGGAGCTCGCACCACTGCCGGCAGCCCGCGCGCTCTGCTGTCGGGCCAGACTGTCCAGCGCCATTGGCATAAATTCACTGCTCATTGTGTGCTACTCCTTTTTCTGTTACTCCGCTTCTACGCCCAGCAAGCCCAGCCGAAGCTGCTGCAGGAAGTCCTCTGTACTCTGGCGCTGCCGTCCCTGTTCCTGTGGGTTGCGGCCGTGCTGCTGTCCGGGCTGCTGCTCCGGCTGCTGCCAGGGCTGCTCTCCCTGCTGGGGCCGGGGCACCTCCACCTGGATCTCGCCGCTGTGGCTGCCGTGCAGCATGGATACCAGCGTCGCGGAGTGCTCCTGAAGCAGCTTCATGGCCTGTTCGTTCTCCGCGTGGAATACGATGTGCAGTACACCGTCCTTCCCCTGCGTCAGCTCGACAGACAGCCTTCCCAGATGCTCGGGCGCCAGCTTCAGCTCGACATGCCTGGCTCCCTCCTGCTCCGCTTCGGTAATGGCCTTTGCCAGCCTGGGTGCAAAATCGGGCTCCGTGGCGTCCAGGGTATCCGCCTCGCCCACCTTCACCGGCATGTGCTCTGTCCGGTCAAAGAGCGGCTGCGCCGCCCCCTCCGTCTGCACACTGTCCAGCTCGGGCAGCTCCTGCTCCCCGCCGGCCGGACGGCCCGCCGTCTCTCCAGCGTCCGCCGGGGTCTGCGCGCCGCTCTCCCGGGCCGCAGGGGTAACCGCCTGGGCCGTGGCTGTACCACCATCCTCCGCGGCAGGAAGGACCTCCGCCTGGACCGTGGACTCCGCCTCACCCGCAAGCGCCGGCTCCGCCGGTACCGGGAGCTGCTCCCCTCCGGCGGTCTGCTGCCCGGGCTGAAGCAATACGGCCCCTTCTTCCGCCGCAGCCGGAGCTTGGGCCATGCCGGGAACCGCAGTCTGCGGGACCTGCTGGAGGGATACGTCGCCCTCTGGCGCTGCCTGGGCGCCCATCAGCAGGCTCCGGAACAGCTCCTCCAGCCCCGGCGCCTGGGGTACGGACTGCGCACCCTGGCTGAGCGCACCCCCATCGGCCGCAGCCGGAACCTCACCCTTTTGGCTCTCCGGAACCGCGCGTCCGGTTTCCGTTCCGGCCGCCTCCACCCGCTTCTCTGCCAGCAGAGTGGAGAAGTCCCGCCGGTCACCGGCATCCTCCGTCCGGCCGCTGACCGGCGGAGTGGTGTTTTGGGCAATCTGTGTGGCTGCCAAGGTCATCTGAAGCAATAAATCAGTTGTATTCATGGTTCTCACCTCCTTTCAAGGTGTGGCTCCGGGCGGTCAAACCGCCGTCCGGACCCGGGCTGCGGTCACCAGCTCCTCAATCAGCAGTTCCTCGCCCTTCTGCACCTGCTTCTGATAGTCCTCCCACTTCTTGTCCCTGAGCTTTTCCAGGGAGGCGGTATCCTGCCGGGCGGCCACTACCTGCCTGCGCTTCTCCTCCGCTGCGGCCTCGTACTCCCGCAGGCGCTTGGCCTCCCGCTGGATCTCATCCTCCAGAAAGCGCAGGCCGCTCTCATACCGCAGGGCCTCGGCTATGGTCAGGCCCTCCGTCTCCGCCTGCCGGAATTCCAGGTTCAGGCCCCGGTAGCGCTCCTCCGCCGCCTGGAGCACCAGCTCCTGCTGCCGTACCTGGTAAAGGAGCTGTCCATGCTCATTCTGCAGCTCCTCCAGCACCTGCTGCTTGTAGCTCAACACCGTATTCAGGCTGAACTGGAACCGCTTCATCCCTGTCCCCTCTTCTCTTACAGGAGCTTCCGCATGGCCTCCAGATCCTCCTCATAGGAGAACGCCTCGTCCACTCCCTGGGTCAAAAACTGGTTGATCCCGTCCATCTTTCCCAAAGCATAATCCAGCCTTGGGTTGGTGCCCGCCTTGTACGCGCCCACGGAAACCAGATCGGCATTTTTCTCATAAATCCCCATCACGTCCCGCACCCGGGCCGCAAGCCGCTTGTGCTCGTCGGAGACGATGTCCGCCATCAAGCGGGAGATGCTGGCCCCAATGTCAATGGCCGGAAAATGGTTGCTGTTGGCCAGCCGCCGGGAAAGCACGATGTGCCCATCCAGAATACCGCGCACCGTGTCCGCGATGGGCTCATTGGTGTCGTCGCCCTCCACCAGGACGGTATAGACCCCTGTGATGGAGCCCTTCTGGAAGTTACCGCTGCGTTCCAGCAGCTTGGGCAGCTCGGCGTAGATGGATGGGGTGTAGCCGCGGCTTACCGGCGGCTCACCCACCGCCAGGCCAATCTCCCGCTGGGCCATGGCAAACCGGGTCAGCGAGTCCATCATCAGCAGCACGTCATACCCCTGGTCCCGGAAGAACTCCGCGATTCCGGTGGCCACGGAGGGGCACTGCTTGCGCAGCATGGCGGGCTGGTCAGAGGTAGCCACCACCAGGATAGACCGCCGCATCCCCTCCGGCCCCAGATCCTTTTCCATGAATTCCAGCACCTCGCGGCCGCGCTCCCCCACCAGGGCGATGACGTTGATATCCGCCTTTACATTTTTGGCAATCATGCCCATTAGGGTACTCTTGCCCACGCCGGAGCCGGCAAAAATGCCAATGCGCTGTCCCTTTCCGATGGTCAGCATGCTGTCAATGGCCTTGACGCCGAACTCCATCCGCTCCCGGATGGGAGGGCGGGTCATGGGGTTGATGTAGTGGTTGTTCTCCACACAGAACAGCGTGCCGCCCTGAAAGGGGCCCTTGCCGTCGATGGGCTGCCCCAGTGCATTAATCACCCGCCCCTTCAGGAAGGGGCCCATGCGCAGGCTGAGCCTCCGCCCGGTGTTGCGCACAAAATTTCCCGCAGAGATACCGCTCATGTCTGAATAGGGCATCAGCAGGATGTGGTCATTCTTAAAGCCAACCACCTCGGCCATTACCTGGCCGCCCGCGTCCCCGTTGTAGATCTGACAGATATCACCCACAGCGGCCCGTCCGCCGGATGCCTCGATGGACATGCCGACGATATTTTCAATTTTCCCCGTATAACTGATCGTCTCGGCCCGCTGAATCTGCCGGATCATCTCCTGGAACATGGCTTTGGGTCCCTTCCTTGCGCTGCCTCCGCCCTATATCTCGTGTATCAGGTCGCGGATATTCTTGAGCTGTGTGGAGGCGCTGGCATCAATGATCTCATCGGGCATCTCAATGATGCAGGTGCCCGCCTCATCGTCGGACAGCGGAATGATTTTGATGTGGTCGGACAGGCCGGCCAGAGCCGTCATCAGCTCCGGCGTAATGGCAGACACCTCCTTGGCGGCACAGCCGCCCACGTAGATGTGCACCCACTCCCGCCGCTTGAGCTTTTCGGTGGCCACCTGGATCATCCGTGCCACCACCTCACTGCTGCTGTTCAGGCTGACATGGATCACCTTTTCCGCAATGGCCAGGCTGAGCTCACACAGCTCGCCCCGCGTCTCCCGCAGCAGCTCCTCCCGGGCAGCGGTGGCCTTTTCCAAAAAAGCCTGCAGCTCCTCGGCCTGCTGCTCCCGCTGCTTCTGCAGCTCCGCCTGGCCCTCGACCCCGGCCTGCCGCAGCCCTTCTGCATAGCCCTGCCGGTAGCCCTCAGACTGGGCCTGCTGGCGCACCTGCTCGGCCTCCTGCTCCGCCTCCATCTGCCGCCGGACCAGGTAGTCCTCCGCCTGCCGCCTGGCATCCTCCAGAATCTTCTCCGCCTGAATCTGTGCAAAGTCGACCGCGCTGGGGGTATCCTTTTCCTCTGCCTCTGGAGCTGATTCCTCCGGCTCTCCCTCTTGCTCGCCCGCGGTATCCGCCGGCTCCTCCTCCACAAGCTCCTCCACGTCCGGAAACACAAAGTCGGAGGCGTTGGGCTGCAAAAAGCGTTTGAATATATTAGGCAATAATATCGTCCTTTCCGCCCTTGAGGATAATCAGCTCGTTTTTCTCCTCCAGATCCCGGATGATCCCCACGATGCGCTGCTGGGCCTCCTCCACATCGCGCAGGCGGACGTTGGTGGTGATCTCCAGATCGTCTCGGATGCTCTGGGCCATACGGGTGGACATATTCTGGAAGATCTTGTTGGAAACCTCGCTGTTGGCGCCCTTGAGGGCCAGCACCAGATCCTTGGGATCGCAGTCCCGCAGGAAACGCTGTACCGAGCGCTCATCCATGGTGACGATATCTTCAAACACGAACATCCGCTTCCGGATCTCGTCAGCCAGCTCGGCATTATGCTCGGACAGATGGTCGAAAATACTTTTTTCACTGGTGCGGTCCAGGTTGTTCATCACACCCGCCACATAGTCCACACCGCCCACCTTGACCTGGTTGGAAGTGAGCAGGTTTGTAAACTTTTTCTCCATTTCCGCCTCAATGATTTTTACGGCGGTCGGAGACGCACTTTCCATATTGGCGATGCTCTCCACCACCCGTACTTGGGTATTGGAGTCCAATTCCTCCACCACGGCGGCCGCCTTCTCCGGGTCAATATAGGAGAGCACCAGCGCAATCGTCTGAGGCCGCTCGTGCTGCAGCGCCGCAAACAGCGACTTGCCATCCGCCTTGTTGAGAAAAGAGAATTCCCGGTTTTTTAAGGACTTGGTTACTTTTTCCAGCAAGTTGTCTGCGGCCTGTTCTCCAAACGCCTTTTCGAGAACCGCGCGGGCGTACTCCAGGCCGCCTTCCGTTACAGCTTTGTTGGTCAGGCACATCTGGTAGTACTCATTCAGGACGTCTTCTGTAGTGGCGGCATCTACATAGCCCAGCTTCGCAACCTCGAGGGTGATCTGTTCCACATCATCGGGGTCCATGTACTGATAGAGCTGGGATGCCTTCTCCGCGCCAAGAGAGATCACTACGGCCGCTGCCTTTTGCTGTCTCGTCAACTGTTTTGCAGCTTGAGAAGCGGCTGCCCCTCCGGTAGCTGTCTCGCTCATTCGCCATCCCCCTCACGCAGCCAGCTCTTGACCATCTGAGCCGCAATCTCTGGATTGTCCTCGGCAAACTTCCGGACATCCTTCCGCAGTTCCATACTCTTTTCCGTCTGAAGATTCATAATATCCGCCCCCTCCTGCGGCGTGAGCGGAGCGGTCTCCGTCTGGGCCACGGCGGCCAGTCCCGCCGCCTCCAGTTCTTTGCGCCGCTTCCGGCGGCGCCGGCCCAGCAGGAGGATCACCAGCAGGAGTACCAGGAACAGTACGCCGCCTCCTGCGGCCGCGTAGATCACCCAGGCCGGGATTCCCTCCGGCACCGGGAGCACAGGCTCATCCGCCTGGTAGAAGGGGCTGATCAACACCGAGATCTTGTCCCGCTGATCTGCCGTGGCGATGCCCGCTGCCCGGGCAACGTGAGGATACAGCGCGGCCGCATCCGTACCGTCCGCCGCCGCCTGATTGATCGTGACGGATACCATGACATCGCTCACTGTGCCCGACAGGTGCTCCACCTGCTGATTCGTCTCATCCACCAGGTATTTTTTATCTCCGGAGACGTGGACGATCTGGCCTTCCCCATCCGCCTCCCCGTCCTCGTTCACATACTGGTTCAGATCAGCATTGGTGCTCGTACCAGGCACACCTCCGGCCGTGTCGCCGCCGGGAAGGAGGATGTCCCCCTCATAGATCTTCTCCCCGATGATACCCTCACCGCCGGTACTGCCGTCATTGGCCCAGTCCTCCAGATTGTAATCGGTGGAGTCCGTATAGCTGCGGTCCAGATCCACAATGCTGTTGACACTGACTTTGACGTTCTCCGTACCGTAAATCGGTGTGAGTACCTGTAGCACGCTGGTGCGGATTTTATTGTTGATCTGCTCCTCCAACTGAAGCTTCAGCGTGGACAAATCCTGGATATCCGTAAAGGTATCCCCCGCAGAATAGGTGTTCCCGTAAGAGTCTGTGATGGTGACATTGTCAATTTCCAGTCCCTGAACGGAGTGGCTGACAAAATTGCGGATGCCCTGCACCTGCTTTTGAGTGAGCTCTGCTCCGTCCCGCATGGTCACAAAAACGGCGGCGCTGGCATCATACTTGTTTTCGCTGTCCAGAATGAAGGTGTTGTCCTCCCCCGGCGTGATATCCACGACGGCCTCCTGGACCCCGTCAAAGCAACGAACCACCGCCGCAATGCGATCCTGGAGCTCATAGAGCTCCAACTGCTTCCGTTCTCCCTCCGTGGTCAGGCTCCCCACATGATCCAAATACATGGAGTAGGCGAAGCCGGACTTTGGGTAGCCCTGCTGGGCCAACGCCGCCTTGAGCCGTACCTCCTGCTCCGCCGGCACCAGAATTGTATCGCTTCCCTCAATCCGGTAATCGGCCATTCCCTGCTCGGACAGATAGGACACAATTTCATTTAATTCCGTCTGATTGAGCCCGGTGAACAGGGTCGTATAGGGCTGGTTCATCTGCATCGCCAATACGACTGCAACGACAGCCACGACCGCAATCAGGCCGGCTATCAGGAAGAGCTTCACCTTTTTCCCGGCCGCCTTCCACCAACCTGCCACCTTGCCCAGGTATCCTTTTATTTTCTCCTGCACACTTGTTACCCCCAGCTCCGGCAAACCTTACACGCTGAGGCGCATAAGCTCGTTATAGGACTCCACTGCCTTATTTCTGAGCTGAATCAACAGTTCCAGCGACGCCTGCGCCTCCGTGATGGAAGTCATCAGCGCCGCCGGATTGTCCAGTTGGCCGGTAGCGAGTTGATATGCCACCTCATTTTTGGCCGCGTCCGTCTCCCGTACGCGGTCAATGGCCGACTGAAAAATATCAGAAAACAGGGTCGGCTGGGTACGCCGGGTACCGCCCACTTCCGCGCCCGCATCCAGGCGCATGCCCTCTGTCTGCAAGTCCGTCCACAGCGGCTGAATCCTATCGATTGCTTGCACACTCATACTCGTCTCTCCTTCGTGTGTCCCGTGCAAAACCGTCCCATTCCCTGCGGCACAGGCTTACTTTCCGATCTCCAGTCCCTTGGCCACGACCTGCTTCAGGACGTTAAACGCAGTAATGTTGGCCGACAGCGCCTGATTGGCCGCCATAGCGTCCGACATCTCTTTGATCAAATCCACGTTGGGCATCTCCACATACCCCTCCGCATTTGCATCCGGGTGGGTCGGGTCATACACCAGCTTAAAATCCGAGGGATCCTCGGCGATCTCCACCACACGCACCCCTCCGGCCTGGGCGGGAGCCGCCGCGCTTCCGGCGCGGGCCAGCGCCAACTGAAACGGCGTGCGCTCCCCCTGCTCCTCCAGCACCACAACCTTTCTCCGATAGGGGCCGCCCCCCTCGGTACGGGTGGTGTTGATGTTCGTTATATTTTCAGAGATCACATCCAGGCGCAGCATTTCCGCAGTCAGAGCCGAGCCTACCACGTTCATTGAACTCATAAACGCCACTTTGATTCCCCCTTATCCCCGGATTGCGGTACGCAGCAGCGACAGTTCACCCGAAATAGCACTCATGACATACTGGAGCTGATAGCCATTTCGCGCCAGCTCCACCGACTGCTCCATAATATCCACCCCATTGTCGTCCATCCGGACGCTCTCCTGCGCCTCGTGAAGCTGTACCGGGGTGTCTGCAATTGCCTCACGCATGGCGGCGCCCGGCTGGGGCTTGTCCGCCGCGGCCTGAACCGCATCCCTCAGGCTCTCCTCAAATGTGACATATTGGGTCTTGTAACCGGGGGTTTCTGCGTTGGCCAGATTATTTAAAATACAGTCCTGCTTGCTCCAAAGAAATCCCATGGACCGCTGAAGCATCAGCATGGAGTTGCTGGTCAGAATATTCACAACAGCGCCTTCCTTCCCTCTTTTCTGGGTGGTTCCTATCAACAGCCGACTTGATCCACAACATAATGACACATTATGT
>DXTB01000012.1 GCA_019410105.1 Clostridiales bacterium
CTTCACTACTCTACTCGTTCAGTTTTTAAGGAGCGCCGTCCAGAGGCCTCCCGTTTCCGTCCAGGCGCTTGAGTGCCAAGCGTTTGTTGACCCAGTCCCGCACCAGTGCATACAGCACGGCAAAGGTGGGCACACCCAGTACCATACCCGGGAACCCAAACAGGCCGCCGCACACCACAATGGAAACCAGCACCCAGATGGCTGACAGGCCCGTGCTGTCGCCCAAGATCTTGGGGCCGAGGATGTTGCCGTCAAACTGCTGAAGGCCGATGACCAAGGCAAAGAACCGCAGGGCCGCCCAAGGGTCGACGATCACCAGAATCATCAGACAGGGGATGGCGCCGATGATCGGTCCAAAAAAGGGGATAATGTTGGTGACGCCCACCACGACGCTGACCAGCATGGGATATGGGATGCGGAAAATCAAGCAAAGGATAAAGCAGAGCACACCGATGATGGCCGAGTCGATCAGCTTGCCATTGATAAAGCCTACAAATACCCGGTTGGCATGTCCGCATACCCCGAGAAGCCAGTCCGCCCGCCGCCTGGGCAGAATGGCGTAGAGCATCTTCTTGATCTGCGGAACCAGCCGCCCCTTCCCTGCCAGCATGTAAACCGAGGAGATCAGTGCGGTAATGCCCGAGATCACCCCACTGCCGATGGCGTAGCCAAAGTTCAGCAGATCCGGCAGAGCCTTGGAGAGATAGGCGGCAATATTGGTCATCAGGTCCTGATAAGAGCCAATAGCCTCATTCAGGGCCTCCGCCTCCAGTCCAAACTGCTCGGAGAGGGTCTGCACCAGGCTGTTCAGGCTGGTCAGATAGGTCTGCATGTTGGTGGCCAGATCTACCACGCTTTGCGCCACCTGCGGTATGATCAGGTTGAGCAGGACCACAACGATCGCCAGGGCGATCAGATAGACCGTCAGAATCGCCAGCCCACGCCGGTGCTTCTGCTTTTGGTAGAGCTTTCGCTCAAAAAAGCACATGGGCGTATTGAGCAGATAGGCGATAGCAAAACCTGCAATAAAGGGCGTCAGCACACCCATAAATGTGCGCACCCGGACCGCGATAACATCGAAATTGGTCAATCCCACATAAAACAGGATAGCGGCCAACAGGACGATCAGGAGAGATAACGATCCCCGATCCAGAATATACCATTTCTTTTCCCCTTGCTTGTCCTTATCCTCCATGCCGCAATCCCCTTCCGTATTGGCTATCCTGTTAAGATTGTATCATGATCCAATCACTTCCGCAACCGAAAAAGGGCGCCGGAGGGGAATTATCCTCCGGCGCCTTTTTTCATTCACCGAGCACCGCACGGTGGAAGACCTTTTTTCCCTTTTTGAGCATTATACCCTCGCCGGAGAGCTGTTCGGCGGTCACGGCTGCGGCCACATCGGTGACCTTCTGACCGTCCAACTCCACCCCTCCCTGCTCCACCAGGCGGCGAGCCTCCTTCTTGGAGGGCACCAGGCCGCACTTGAGCATCAGCTCCAGCACCCCGATCGCCCCGTCAGTCAGATCGCCGGTGTCCAGGGTGGTGGTGGGCACGTTGGACTTGTCGCCTCCCTGGGCGAACAGGGCCTTGGCCGCGTCCTGGGCCTTCTGCGCCTCCTCCTCGCCGTGAACCAGCTTGGTCAGCTCAAAGGCCAGGATCTCCTTGGCTTGATTGAGCTGGGCGCCCTCCCACTTGTCCATCTCGTCGATCTGCTCAATGGGAAGGAAGGTGAGCATACGCAGGCACTTGAGCACATCGCTGTCACCCACGTTGCGCCAGTACTGGTAGAACTCATAGGGACTGGTCTTGTTGGGATCCAGCCACACCGCGCCCTTGGCGGTCTTGCCCATCTTCTTTCCCTCGGAGTTGAGCAGCAGGGTGATGGTCATGGCGTGGGCATCCTTGCCCAGCTTGCGGCGGATGAGCTCGGTGCCGCCCAGCATGTTGGACCACTGGTCGTCACCGCCGAACTGCATGTTGCATCCGTAGTGCTGGAACAGGTGGTAGAAATCGTAGGACTGCATGATCATGTAGTTGAACTCCAGAAAGCTCAGCCCCTTCTCCATGCGCTGCTTATAACACTCGGCCCGCAGCATGTTGTTCACGCTGAAGCAGGCGCCCACCTCGCGGAGCAGCTCCACATAGTTCAGGTCCATCAGCCAGTCGGCGTTGTTCACCATCTGGGCCTTGCCGTCACCGAACTCGATAAAACGCTCCATCTGCTTCTTGAAGCAGGCGCAGTTGTGCTGTATGGTCTCCACCGTCATCATGGAGCGCATGTCGGTGCGGCCGGAGGGGTCACCCACCATACCGGTACCGCCTCCGATGAGGGCGATGGGCCGGTTGCCCGCCATCTGGAGCCGCTTCATCAGGCAAAGGGCCATGAAGTGGCCCACGTGGAGGGAATCGGCGGTGGGATCGAATCCGATATAGAACACCGCCTTACCCTCGTTGATCATCTTGGAGATCTCTTCCTCATTGGTTACCTGGGCAATGAGGCCACGGGCCTTCAGTTCTTCGTAACAGGTCATAGTTTCATTCTCCTTTTCTTTCGTCCATAGGGACGCCCCTACAGTAATTGCTAATTAGTATGGCTGCACTTTGTGTTTTAAAATAAAAAACGCCCCCTGTCCTCACGGACAGAGGGCGTTGTCAAACGTGGTACCACCTCTGGTTCACCATCCCCTCACGGAGACAGCCTCATGGAGTGCCAACACACTCCGGCGCGGTAACGGGCGCACCCGACACAGCCCTACTGCGCGCCTTCACGCGGTTCGGGCGGCTGCTCCAGGGTGTATTTCCCGGCCTGTCCCCTCCCCCTCACACCAAGCCGGGGGCTCTCTGGGCGGGACATAAGACGGTACTTCTCCCTGTCATCGCAGTCTCATATTGAGTTGGATTATAGTACGGGGCAGCCAGTTTGTCAAGGGAAAGATTTAACTCAACAAAAGATTACTTTTGTTGAGTTAAAGCCCGCTTGAACCGTTCCGCACTGTCCAGCAGTTCCCCCGCCGCCGCCAGTGTCGCGCCGGTGATGCGCTCACCAGAGGTCAGCCGGGCCAGCTCCTCCATGCGCCGCTCCCGGCTCAGGCGCTCTACTTCTGTGAAGGTTCTCCCCTTGCGCTCCCCCTTCTCCACAGAGAAATGGACGTCCGCCATGGCCGCAAGCTGGGGCAAGTGAGTGACGCAGAGCACCTGCTTGGTGCGGGCCACGCCCGCCAACTTCTCCGCCACCTTCTGGGCTGCCCGGCCGGACACACCGGTGTCCACCTCGTCAAAGACCAAGGAGCCCACGTGGTCATTCTCTGCCAGCACATTCTTGAGGGCCAGCATGATGCGGGCCAGCTCACCGCCGGAGGCGATCTTCTGGATGGGCTTCAGATCCTCCCCTACATTGGCGGACATAAGGAACTGCACCTCGTCCAGTCCGGTTTCGTCCATGGCGTACTCCCCCGCTTTGGGCCGGAACTCCACCTGGAACCGCACTTTCGGCATGTCCAGTTGGGCCAATTCGGTTTGAATACGCTCCTCCAGCGCCTTGGCCGCTTCACGGCGCGCCCGGCTCAGCGCCTCACCCCGCCGCCGGACCTCCTCCATCGCTTTGCCCAGATCCCTTTCCAACCGGGCGATGGTATCGCTGGAGAACTGAATCTCGTCCAGCTCCTTTCTGCACCGCTCCAAGTAGTCCAGCATCTCCTCCACGGAGTCCCCGTACTTCTTTTTCAGCCGGTAGATCACATCCAGACGACTCTCCAGCTCGTCCAGCTCACCGGGTTCAAAGTCGAAACCATCCCGTAAATCCCGCACCTGCTCGGCCAGATCATCGGCCGAGCAGCGCAGCTCCGTCAGCCTGTCCACCAGCTCCGCCACCTGCCCGCTCAGCCGGGCCGCCGCGTGGAGTGAACTCTCTGCCGCGCCGATCAGGCCGGCGGCCCCCTCACGCTCCTCATCGCCTGAGAGGGCCAAATGGGCGCCCTCCACCGCCTCAATCAGCTTGCCCGCATTGCGCAGCAAATTGCGGCGCTCGGTGAGGACCTCCTCCTCCCCGGCCTTCAGTCCGGCCCGCTCCAGCTCGGTGATCTGGAATTCCAGGCCGTCGATGCGCCGGGCCTTCTCCGCCTCGTCCATCTGGAGAGCCGCAATCTCCCGGCGCAGGACGGCAAAGCGGCCAAAGGCCGCCCGGTATTCCTCCTGCAGCGATCCCGTTTCTCCGAATCCATCCAGATACTCCAGGTGGCACCGCTCGTCCAGGAGCTGCTGGCCGTCGTGCTGCCCGTGGATATTGAGGAGCTGCCGGCCCAGTTGCCGTAGCTGAGCTACGGTGATCAGCCGTCCATTCAGGCGGCACACATTCTTGCCGTCCGGCTGGATCTCCCGCTGGATCAGCAGATTTCCATCCTCGTCCGGCCCTCCGCCGTTCTCCTGGAACCAGGCCAGCGGAGGCAGGCCGGTAAAGACGGCATTGACGAGGGCGGATCTGGCCCCTGTCCGAATCAGATCCCGGCTGGTCCGCTCTCCGATGATGGCGCCGATAGCATCCACTACAATGGACTTGCCGGCTCCCGTTTCCCCCGTCAGAGCGTTGAATCCCTTGTCGAACTGAATGTCCGCCGATTCGATAACTGCGATATTCTCAATGTGCAACAGTGAGAGCATGCCGACCACCCCGCCGTTTCCGCTTTATTTCAGCATTGTGTGGATCTCGTTGCAGAACTCCTGCGCGTCCTCGTTGGTGCGCATGACCAGCATCGCGGTATCGTCCCCCGCAAGACTGCCCACCAGTCCTGTGATCTCCATGCCGTCAATGGCTGCGCAGGCCGCCGATGCCACTCCCGGCATGGTCTTGAGCACAATGATGTTCTGGGCCAGATCAAAGGAGATGACCCCCTCCTTGAAAATCGTGCGCAGCCGGCTGGCGACATTCAGCGACGCCTTGCGCTCTGACACCGCGTAGCGGTAGGTCCCGTAGCCGGTAAGCTCCTTGATCAGATGCAGCTCTTTGATGTCCCGGGAAATGGTCGCTTGGGTAGATTGGAGTCCGCGGGCCCTCAGCTCCGCCAGAAGCTGATCCTGTGTATCAATATCCTGTTCCTCAATAATGCGCAAAATCTCCTGCTGACGTTTTCCCTTCACGCCTTGGCACCTCCCAGTTTCTGACTTAGTATATCATAAAAGCTCCGCCCCGTCACCCGTACCAGACGGGTCTTGGAGCTGGACATCTTCAGCTCCACCACATCGCCGCTGCCCAGACGAAACGCCTTGCCGCCATCTACCGACAAATAGGCAGTCTTGCGTGACTGCTTCCCCATTTTAATGGACACCGTACGCTCCCGTCCCAAGACGATGGACCGGGCGGAGAGGGCATGGGGACAGATGGGCGTCACAATCATATTCTCCGCCGTAGGCTCCACGATGGGGCCGCCCGCCGACATGGAATAGGCTGTAGAGCCGGTGGGCGTACTCACAATCACGCCGTCAGCCGAAAAATTGGCGATCATCACCTTGTCGCCATATACCTCCAGATCCACGACCCGGGCCACAGCCCCTTTCGTGAGGGCTGCGTCGTTCAGGGCGATGTCATTGAACAGCACCTTTCCATCCCGGCGGACCGCTACATCCAACATCATACGGGATTCGATCGTGTACTTCCCGGCCGCCAGCTTGGACAGCATGGACAGCTCGCTCTGCTCCAGCTCAGCCATAAAACCCACGCTGCCCAGATTGACCCCCAGTATAGGCACCTTGTGGGCGTTGGCGTCCTTGGCCGCGTGGAGGATGGTTCCGTCTCCTCCGAAGCAAACCAGCATGTCCGCGTTTTTCAGCTCCTCCTGGGTGTCCTTAAACTGGATATGCTTGGGAAATTCCAGATTGCTGCCCTCCAGGAGGAAGGGCAGACACATGGCGGTCTCCACCCCCACGTTCCGCAGAATCTTTTCCGCGGCCTGGGCCGCCCGCAGGCCCCGGTCCCGGTATGGGTTTGGACTCAATACCACTTTCATTGCCCGGTTCCCTCCAATGCCCCGTGCGATGCCTCGACCAGAGCTGAAAGGTCGCCGTTCCAGGGCTCGCCCGCCCCGACACACAGGTGTCCCAAATATTCGATGTTGCCCTCCGGTCCTCGAATGGGCGAAAAGGTCATTTCCTTTACAGTAAAGTCCGCCTCATGAGCGTTCTGCAAAAACTGCCGCAGCACCTCCAGATGGACAGCGGGATCCCGCACAACCCCCTTCTTGCCCACCTTCTCACGGCCCGCCTCAAACTGGGGCTTCACCAGACAGACTACCTGTCCGTCCGGCTTTAGGATACCCCGTAGGGCGGGTAAAATCAGCTTTAAGGAGATAAAGGACACATCCACTGTACCGAAGTCCAGCGGCTCTGGAATCTGCTCCGCCGTCAAATAGCGCACGTTGGTCCGCTCCATGCACACCACTCTGGGATCACTGCGCAGGCTCCAGGCCAACTGTCCATAGCCCACATCCACTGCATACACCTTTTCCGCCCCATTTTGGAGCATACAGTCGGTAAAGCCGCCGGTGGACGCCCCGGCATCAATGGCATGTACTCCCTTTAAGCGAATGCCGGAAAAAGTCTTGAGGGCTTTCTCCAGCTTCAGCCCGCCCCGGCTCACATAGGCCAAAGCCTGTCCACGCACCTCAATCGGGGCGTTCTCCTCAACCTGCGTCCCGGCCTTGTCCACCTTTTGTTCCCTGACATAGACTTGACCGCTCATGATCACCGCCTGGGCCCGCTGCCGGCTTTCAGCCAGACCTCGTTCCACCAGCAGGACATCCAGCCGCTTTTTTACATTAGCCATGACGGCAGACCTCCAATGCTCTGTGATATAGGCTCGCCCCGTCCAAACCGCACAGCCTTTGAAGCTGGGGCACCGTTCCATGGGTAACAAAGGTGTGTCCGGTATTCACCAAGGCCAGCCCTCGCACCTGGATGCCAGCGTCAAACAGGCCTGCGGCGATGCGCTGCCCCACACCGCCCGCCGCCGCGCTGTCCTCCGCAACCAGAAGCCGTCCTGTCTTTTGAACAGAGGCAGTCAGCCGCTCCAGTGGAATCGGTGTAATGGTATTTAACTTCACAACCTCTGCCTGGATGCCATTCCGTGCCAGACGGTCAGCGCAGTCCAGAAGCTGGTTAAGCATCATACCATAGCCCGCCAGGGTAATGTCCGCTCCCGTCCGTAGCAGGGTAGCTGGCTCCACCGGGGCGCTGCCCTGGTAGGCGCCCTCCCCTCCCCTGGAGTAACGGACTGCCACTGGACCCTCCACGTCATAGATGGCATAGCGCAGCATCTCCCGCAGCTCCTGAAAACTGCTGGGGCAGAGCACCGTCATGCCGGGGATGGTATCAAGAAAGGCTGGATCAAAGACGCCGTGGTGGGTCTCGCCGTCCTCCCCCACCAGCCCGGCCCGGTCCACCGCCAACACCACATGGAGCTGCTGAAGCGCCACGTCGTGGAGCAGCATATCGTAGCTGCGCTGGAGGAAGGAGGAGTACACTGCAAAGACCGGGCGCATCCCCTGCTTGGCCATGCCCGCTGCCATGGCCACCGCATGGCCCTCGGCAATGCCCACGTCAAAAAAGCGCGCCGGAAACTGACGGGCAAAGCGGTTCAAGCCGGTTCCCCCCTGCATGGCGGCCGTAATGGCACAGAGCTTGCCGTCTTGCTCTGCCAAGGAACAGAGGGTCTCTCCAAACACGGCGGAAAAGCTCTCCCCTGAACCATGCACCAGCTCCCCTGTCTCTACACAGAAGCGGCCAACACCGTGAAACTGATCCGGATTGCGCTCCGCTGGTGTATAGCCTTTTCCCTTCACGGTTCTTACATGGAGCAAAACAGGGCCGTTCAGCTCCTTCGCATAGCTCAAAAGCTGCGTCAGATACTTGACATCATGCCCATCCACTGGTCCCAGGTAGGTAAAGCCCATATCCTCAAACAGGCTGCACGGCAACAGACTGTCCTTGATGGCCGTCTTGATCTTGTGGGTTGCATGGTAGATGTGACCGCCCAGCGGCAATACGCTCATGACCTTACGGTAGCCCTTCTTAAAGCGCAGGTACTGGGGCTTCAGCCGCTGGCGCGCCAAATGCTCCGCCACGCCGCCCACGCTCTTTGTGATCGACATGCCGTTGTCGTTGAGAATGACGATGAGCGGTTCCCCGCTGTCCCCCGCATCGGACAGGCCCTCATAGGCGAGCCCGCCGGACAAGGCGCCGTCGCCGATCAACGCCAGAACATGATAGTCCGCATGTTGTAATGTTCTTGCCCTTGCCATTCCAATGGCCACCGATACTGAGTTAGAGGCGTGTCCCGCGACAAAGGCGTCGCTTTCACTCTCCACCGGTTTGGGGAAGCCAGCAATTCCGCCGAAGGTACGCAGCGTTTCCATCGCCTGATTGCGGCCGGTGAGAATTTTGTGGGCGTAGCACTGGTGTCCCACATCGAACACCAAACGGTCCCGTCCGGTGTCGAACACCCGGTGGATGGCGACAATCAACTCCACCGCTCCCAGGCTGGAGGCCAGGTGGCCGCCGGTGCGGGAAACCGTGTCGATCAGGCGCGCCCGCAGCAGCCGGCACAGCTCCACAGCCTCACCGTCGCTCAGTTCTCCCAGTTGATTCGGTACGTGATTCAGATCAAAATTCAGAATGGTTCCACCTCCCGGCCCACAGAGGCCCGGAATTCAAAATTACGTCCACAGCCAAGCGCCCAGCAATCCTACACTGATACCCAATAGGCCGCCCATCAGCACCTGGAACGGCGTGTGCCCCAGGAACTCCTTGAGCTCCTTACCGAAAATGGCGGGCTTCATCTCAGTCCAGTGTTCCATGATATAGTTCAGGATCTTGGCCTGCTCCCCCGCCGCCTTGCGGACATTGGCCGCGTCGTACATCACCACAATGGCGACCACGGCAGAAATGGTGAATACGGGCGACGCCCAGCCGTACATATAGCCCATAGCCGCCGCGCAGGCGCAAACAAAGGCAGAGTGGGAGCTTGGCATTCCCCCGCTGGAGAGAATATGGCGCCAGTCCAGCTTTCCCTGGGAAATCAGCGTGATGACAAACTTGAGCACCTGGGCGATCGCCCAGGCCAGGATGGACAGGTTTAAAATCAGATTTCCGGTCAGAAAATCTACGACATTGCTCATATAAGTCCTCTCATTTCTCGCGGCCGGCCAGCGACTGCGCCAGACCGCGGAGGCTCTCCGCCTCCGAACCGAAGGGCGCCAGGGCCTCCACCGCCCGGTCGGTCAACTCCGCCACCAGGATGCGGCAGTCCGCCAGACCTTTGAGCGCCACAAAGGTGGTCTTGTCGCTCCTGACGTCTGAACCGATGGGCTTGCCCAAGGTGGCCTCATCACCCACCACGTCCAGGATATCGTCCTGAATCTGGAAGGCCAGCCCCAGGCAGTCGGCATAGCGGCACAGGGCCTCCCGCTGTTCCTCCGCTCCGCCGGCCACGGCGCAGCCCATCTCCACAGCCGCTCTAATCAGCGCACCGGTCTTGAGGCGCTGAAGCTCCTCCACCTCGGTCAGGCCAAGGGCGCGGCCCTCGCCGGCCATATCCAGCACCTGTCCGCCCACCATGCCGCGGCCGCCGGCGGCCCGGGCCAGGATGCCCGCCGCCTCCAACACACGCTCCGGCGGAAGCTTCTGTCCCGGGGCCAGCATGGTCTCAAAGGCCGCCGTCAGAAGGCCATCGCCGGCCAAAACCGCGTTGGCTTCGCCAAACACCTTGTGGTTGGTAGGGCGGCCCCGCCGCAGATCGTCATCGTCCATGCAGGGCAGATCGTCGTGGATCAGGGAGTAGGTGTGAACCATCTCAATCGCCCCGGCAAAGGGCAGGGCATCCTCCACCGCTCCACCGCACAGGCGGCAGGCCTCCAGCACCAGCACGGGCCGGAGGCGCTTTCCGCCGGCCAGAAGGCTGTAGCGCATGGCGTCATACAGGTTCCCACGGGGCGCACAGTCCTGGAAACAGGCGTGCAGCCAGTCCTCGATCCGGGCCCGGTGCTCCTCCAGCCGTTCCAGCTCCGCCATGGCTATCCCTCCCCCTCAAACGGCTCCTCTACCGGTTTTCCATCCGGCCCGGCCAGGAGCTTGGAGACCTTCTGCTCTGCCTTGTCCAACTGTGTGGTGCATTTCTTCATCAGTCTGGTCCCTTCTTCAAAGAGGGCCAGCGCATCCTCCAGAGGAGCGTCACCCTGTTCCAACTGTTTTACAATCTCCTCCAGCCGCGCCATGGCCTGTTCAAAGGTTACTTTCTTTTCCGCCATCTATTTCGTCCTTTCCCTATCCGGCAGGTTCAATCACTTTACAGGAAACCTTGCCATCCGCCATGCGCAGGCGCAACGTCTCGCCCGGCATGGCCTCCTTCGCGGAGCGAAGTACCGCCCCGTCTGACCGCTGGGGAATGGCATAGCCCCGGCCCAGTACCTTAAGGGGACTCAGGGCGTCCAGCGCCGCCGCCAGTCGGGCAAAGCGCTCCCGCTCCCGGCCCATGGCCTCGGTCAGTCCGTGGGCCAGCCGGTCCCGCTGGTAGTCCAGCAGCATCCGCCGGTCGTTGATATAGTTCATGGGGTCCTGCAGCGCCCGGCAGCGCCCGGCCTGCTCCAGTTCACGGCGGGCCCGCTCCAGTCGGCGGCCCATGGCCCCAGTCAAGCGGCCTTCCATCTGCTCCAGCCAGCCATAGCACTCGTTCTGATCCGGCACCGCCAGCTCCGCGGCGTTGGAGGGGGTGGCCGCCCGGAGATCCGCCACAAAATCCGCAATGGTCACGTCGGGCTCATGGCCCACGGCGGAGATGACCGGAATCTCAGAGGCATAGATGGTACGGGCCACGTCCTCGTCGTTGAAGGCCCAGAGATCCTCCATGGAGCCGCCGCCCCGTCCAGTAATCAGCAGGTCGGCCACCCTATGCAGGTTGGCCCAGGCGATGGCCGCGCAAAGCTCCCCAGGGGCCTCCGCCCCCTGTACCCGCACCGGCAGCACCAGCACCTCCGCCAGCGGCCAGCGAGCCCCCAGTATGCGGAGCATATCCCGCACCGCCGCCCCCGCTGGGGAGGTAATGAGGGCGATTTTTCGGGGATAGCGCGGGATGGGCTTCTTGTGGGCCGGGTCGAACAGCCCCTCTTGGTAGAGCTTCTGCTTGAGCTGTTCAAAGGCCACATGGAGGTCCCCCACGCCGTCGGGGGTCAGCTCACTACAGTAGAGCTGATACTGCCCGTCCCGTGGAAAGACCGTTACCCGGCCAAAGGCCACCACCTTCATGCCGTTTTCCGGACGGAACCGCAGGCCCATGGCCTCCCGCCGGAACATGACACAGCGGATGGCCCCCTCCGCGTCCTTCAGGGAGAAGTAGTGGTGTCCGGAGGGATAGGCCTTGTAGTTGGAGAGCTCTCCCCGCACAAAAAGGCCGGCCAAAGCACCGTCGCGGTCCAGCAGGCCTTTGATATATTGGTTGACCTGGGTTACGCTGTAAATTGGGGCGTTCTTCATGCCTCGGCCTCCTGTCTCAGACTGCGCCAAGCCAGAATGGCCGCCCCCATGGCGTTGTCGGTGGAGTACTGGGGCGCGGCAAAGGCTGCGTCGCTCATAACAGTACGCAGCAGGCGGTTGGAGGCCACGCCGCCGGAGCACAGCACCGGCAGGCCGGGCCAGCGTTTCCGGGCCGCGTCGGTGGCCCGACGTACTGCCGACGCCACCGTCTCCAGGGTAAAGCGGGCGATCTCCGCCGGCGGCTTTCCCTGCTCTGCCAGCGCCTTTACCTTATTTTCCATCCCGGACAGGGAGAATGTCAGGTCGTTCAGCTTTACAGGAAATCCCCGTATCAAGTCGCTCTCCGACGCCAGGACGTCCAGCGCCTTTCCCGCCGGGAAGGGCAGGCCCAGGAGCACGCCGGTGCGGTCGATGAGCTGTCCGGCGGAGATGTCGCTGGTGCCGCCCACACATTGCGCCCTGACATTGACCCCGTCCGGCTCCACATAGAGCAGCTCTGTGGTGCCGCCGGACAGGTGCCAAGCCAGCATGGGCCGGTCCAGCAGCTCCAGCCGTCCCGCTGACCAGGCGGCGGCGGCGATGTGGCCCTGCTGGTGGGATACGGGGTAAAACGGCACGCCCAACGCATCCGCCAGTGTCCGCCCCTGCCCCTCTCCCACCAGAAAGCAGGGCATATAGGAGCCCTCCACCGCCCTCGGCCGGGCACTGGCCCCCACGGCGGACAGGCCGGTCAGCCAGCCCTCCGCCCGCAGCTCGGCAAAGCGCCCAGGCAGGTGTTTGATGTGCTGGAACAGCGCGTCGCTCTGCCGCAGACCCAGCTCGCCGGGGCGCACCTCCAGCAGCCGGCCGGCGTTATAGCCGCCGCTGCCGTCAAATACCGCTGCCGAGGTGGTGTAGTTGCTTGTGTCGATGCCCAGTGCGCGCATATTACGCCTCGTCCTGCGGCCGCTCCGCCGCTGGCTTGAGGCCCACCGGCTCCGGCGGGCACTCGTTGCGGACGAAGGAGCCCAGGATGCCGTTGACAAAGGACACGACCTCCGGCTCCTCATAGTGCTTGGTCATCTCCACCGCCTCATTGATGGCGGCGGCGTTGGGGATATCCTGCATATACAGGATCTCATACATGGCCACCCGCATGATCGCGATGGCCACCCGGTTCAGACGGGAGTATTTCCAGCCGATGGCATACTTCGAGATGTATTCATCCAGCTCGGGGCTGTGTTCATACACGCCCTTCACCAGCTTGGAGATATACTCCCGCTGCTTCTCATTGGGGAACTCCGCATAGAGCGGCTCCTCCTCCCCAATCTGCTCAAAGGTCTTGCGGTTCAGCGCCTCCGCCAGCAGTTCCTCTGCCGTCTGGTTGGTAAAGCCCAGCTCAAAGGCAAAGTGGACGGCAATCTCTCGGGCAGCAGTTCTGGTCATTCCGGTTCCTCCATGGCGGGATAATCCCGCGGCTTTTTGTCATAGATGATTGTATTATACAACAACCATGCATAAAAAGAAAAGAGCAAATTCCACGCAACGTCAAAAAGCCCAGGGCACGCCCTCCGCACCCCGGGTTTTCCAGGAAAAACATACACAGACGCGTGCCGGAACCCGGCACGCGTCTGGTGCTTCTCCCTTTACTGGGCCTTCTTTCCATCCCGGTCGAAGGCAACGCCCAGCACATGGACGTTGACACACTCCACCGTCAGGCCGCTGGTGTTCTCGATGGCACTGTATACTGCGTTTTGGACCTCCTTCGCCACATCAATAATGGTATAGCCATACTTGATGAGTAAGGAGACATCCACGCGGATGCTCTCCTCCTCCACTGCGATATGGATGCCCTTGGACAGGTTCTTCTTTCCGCCCAGCAGTTCGGCGATGTCACTGCCCAGATTGGCGGCGAGGCTTCCAACCCCCTCCACCTCCATGGCAGCTGCAGCGGCGATCACCGCCAGAACCTCCTCAGAAATATGGATGTTCCCAAGCTCGTCAGGGCGGGAGACATATTCCTTTCCATCCGCCATTCCGGTCACGCTCCTTTTCTCTACTCGGTCGTTTTCATTGTACCACAAAATAGAGAAATTACAACTGGTTTTTCTCCGCGCGCTCCAGAACCACCTATCACTCGGCCTCGATAATCTTCACCTGGCTGGCCTCCATCCCGGTCTCGTCGGTGACAATTTCAGTGATTTTTGCCACGTCCGCATCGGTGAGGCCGCCCTCCCGGGCCGATACCACCACGCTGACGCTCTCATCGCCGATAAAGGCCACGCAGTCGGTGTAGCCCTTGGCCGTCACCAGGTTCTCAATCTGCGCCTCGGAGACGGTATAACTGGCCAAGGTCTGGATTGCCTCGCCGTTGGCCTCCTTCATGGTCTCATCGGCGCTCTCATTGGCGATGGAATCCTGGAGGATCGCCAGGGCGCTGTCCCGCGCCTGCTGCCGGTTCAGACGGGCCGAGTCGAAATAGCTCCCGCCGCCGGTGGTCCCTGCCTCGGGCGAGGCGGAGGATGCCGGGTCGGGGCTCGCTGCCGTTCCTCCCACCAGCGGGTCGCTGGTCTGGCCGTTCACCAGGGCCGCCTCACCCAGTGTCTTGCCCGCATCCGCCGTCTCTCCACTCTGATACGACCAGTTCAGATAGACGGCCACACAGACAAAGAGCACGATCGCGGCCACCACGGCATTTCGTTTCCACACTTTCATCTTTGCTTCCTCACTTTCCTTTACAAACTGATATCTTGTCCGCGCCAAGTCCCGTTAACGCGGAAACCGCCTCCACCAGACGAAGCTGGACCGTCGGCTCTCCGCCTCCCGAGCATACCACAAGAGCCCCCTGGAATTGGGGCGAAAGCTGCTGTAACGTCACCGTTCCCTCTACGCCGGAGCCGGCTGAAATCACTACATTGGTTACCTCCGCCTCCGTCCTCCCCTCATCTACTGTGCTCTGGGAGTCCTGGGCCAGAATCCGGCGCGGGCCGCTCTGCAGGGTCAGCACCACCCGTACCTCCCCAACGCCGTCGATCTGGGCCAGGGCCTGTTCCAGCTTCCGCTCCAGCTCCTCCACCTGGAAAGGGTCGGAACCGGATTCCTGACTGCTTTCAACCGCCCCGCCGTCGCGCTTCTCCTCGCCGAAGGAAGGCAGCAGCAAAAGCACCACTCCGGCCAGAATCACCACAAGTACAAATTTGTACCGGTCAAACAGGCTGCGCAGCTTGCTGCCCCATACCCCGAAGCCCTCTGTTTTCATCCCTCGTCCCCGCTTTCGTACCGCTGCCGCTCCGCCGGGATGGCGAAGTCTTCCTCAATGGTCCGCTCCAGCGCCTCCTGCTGCTCTGCCGTCAGGCTGCCCATGACGGTAACCGACTGTGGAATAGGCCACTCTTCCTCCCCGTCCGCCTCCACCGTAACTTGGCAGTCGATGCCCAGGGCGGCCGCCTTGTCCTGAATATATGCGCCGGACTGTTCTTCTATGATGTCCTTCATCAAGATTTCGTTCTCCTCCTCCAGATCCGCGCTGTATGCGCTCAGCTCCAGCTTGTACTCCGTCAGTGCCCGGGTCAGCGCCGTGGTATCCAGCTTTAGCAGGGGGTTCAGGATAGCCGCCAGCAGCACCAGCCCCCCGGTCAGGCGGGCAATGCGCCTGATACTCCCCGCCGGAATCAGGCTCTCAGCCAGAGCCACGAGCATAGCCGCACAGGTGATCCCAACCAGCCAATGTCGAATCAGTTCCAGCATAGCCCCTACCTCACCACCGCCGTAATGGCGGAAACCATGGAGATGAGCAGCAGCAGGGCGCTGGCTCCGGTCATCCCAAGTACCAGCCCGAAGGCGCCGCCGATCTGGTCAATGAGCCCCGCCACCCGGCCGCTGGAAACGGTAGCGCTGAGGGCGGAGGTCACTTTATACGTCAGGTAGTGGATACCGAGCTGGAGGAAGGGCGCCACGCACATGCACAGCACCGCAAGCATGCCGAACACCCCCACCGCATTTTTCAGTATTCCGGCCCCGGCCAATACGGTTTCCGCCGCGTCGGACAGGATACCGCCTACCACCGGAACCAGGCTGGACATGGTAAATTTGGCCGCCTTGACGGTTACCGCGTCGGTAGAGCCCGCAATCACACCGCTGACGGTCAGATAACCCACAAAAACCAGCAGAACCACGGTCAGTATACTGGTCACCACCCACTTCAGGGTGCCTGCGATGCGCTTGAGCCCCTCGTTCCCCACCGCCGCATAGGCCACACAGGCGGCTATGTAGGTATAGACCAGGGGCAGCAGCAGGCGGTTGATGAGGGTAATCAGTATGTCGGAAAAGAGCATGGTGGCCAGTTGGCGGGCCACTGCCCCACTGGGAGAGCCTGCGGCGGCGGCCGCCGCCGTAATCGTGGGCAGGAGTATCTTTGAAAAGGTCTCCATCTGTTCCAGCGCCTCCCGTCCCATTCCGATGAGGGAGTTGGCGTCCGCCACCGCCACCGCAGTGATGGCCAGTGCGCCCACAATGGCCACTACATCGGTGGTCTGACTCACCCCCATGCCGCCATACAGCCCCTCGGCCAGGCCGCACAGCAGTACCACCGTCAGCAGCAGCACACCGCTGCGCACAGCCTTGCGCACCACACCGGAGATCTGTCCGCTGCCGGTATCCAGAATGGTTTGGAGCCCTTCATCCAGACTGATGCCCGCCTCCAGCGCTCCGTCGGGCAGATAGCCCCCCGCCGCGTCCTGGAGCGCATCCAGATCCAGCGCCTCCGACTGGGCGGCCAGCACATCGCTGGCCGAGGCCGCCCCCATGCCCGACAGCAGAAGCAGGACCGCCAGGCACATCAGTATTCTTCGTCTCATTCGTATCCCCTTCGTCTTTTACAGCAGTCCCGTCACAGTGTCCAGCACCGCCCGCAGCAGCGGAAGGGCCACGCACAGGGCCACGGCGGCCCCCGCGGTCTCCACGAAGGCCGCGATGCCGCTCTCCTTCGCGTCCCGGCACACCTCGGCGGAAATGTGGGTCAGGATTGCAATACCCACGGTCTTGAGCACCGGCGCCAGCACTGCCGGCGACAGGCCGGCGGCCTCGCCCAGCTCGTCCATCAGGGCGCGCACGCTCTCCACCGCCCCCAGGGCCATGGTCAGAACCAGCGCTCCGGCGGCCAGAGAGAGAACCAGACCCACCTCCTGCGCCCGCTGCTTCACCACCACGGCGCACACAGCGGCGGCTACGGCGGCGGCGGCAATCTTCAGAATATCCTCCATGGTTCACAGCCCGAACAGGTTTTTAACCAGTTCAAACAGGCCGCTGATCTGCTGCACCACCATCATTAGTACCACTACCAGCCCGGCCAGGGTGGTCATGGTGGCCTGTTCATCCCGCCCCGAGCGGGAGAGCACCTGATTGAGCACCGAGACCAGAATCCCAATGGCCGCAATCTTGAAAATCAAATCCACATCCATATCGCACGCTCCCTCACAGCAGCAGGATAACCAGGAATGCCCCGGCCGTGATACCGAGCACCTGGTACATCCTCCCTTGTTTTTCCCGGGCCTCCCGGGCCTGCTCCAGCGCCCGGGACAGCTCCGCACGGGTGTGGGCGAGTGCTTCCCGCTGCCCGTCCCCGTCATAGCGGCCCAGCACCTCCCCCAGCTCCTCCAGGGCCAGCCGCCCCGGACCGTCCAGCCCCAGGGGCACCTGCTCCAGGGCCTCCCGCCACAGCTCCGCCATGGACCGCTCTCCCAGCTCGTCCAGCAGGGTCCGGCAGCGGGCAAACAGCGTGCACACCGGCGGAGGGCTCTCCGCCGCGGCGCGCTCCAGCAGCTCCGGCATGGGCGTCAGGCGGAAGGCAATCTCCCGCTCCATCCCCTCCAGCGCCCCCAGCAGAGCCCGAAGCACCGCCACCCGGCGGGAGAGCTGGGCGGCGGCGGAGCAGCCCAGCGCCCCCGCCCCGCCGGCCAGCAGCAGCGCCCCGATCAGCTTCAGCATAGCTCCACCACCTGGTAGCGCCGTTCCCTCCCCGCCCGCTCGATGATCGCCAGCCGCCGGAACAGCCCCTCGTCCAGCAGGCGGCGGTACAGGGGACGGGCCTTCAGCTCCTCCAGACTCCCCGCATGGGCGGTACACAGCAGCGACACGCCGCAATTGGCCGCCATCTCCAGCGCCGCAGCGTCCTCCGGCGCGGTGATCTCATCCGCCGCCAGCACTTGGGGGTTCATTCCCCGCAGGAGCATCAGCAGGGCCGGCCCCTTGGGGCAGCCGTCCAGCACGTCGGTCTGCCGCCCGATGGAGAACTGCGGCTCCCCCTGATACATGGCGGCCAGCTCACCCCGCTCGTCCGCCACCCCCACACGGAGGGCGGGGCCGCCCTCCCCGTCGGAGACGGCACGGATCAGATCCCGCAGCAGGGTGGTCTTTCCGCCTCCCGGTGGCGAGAGGAGCAGTGTGCTCTGGAGCACGCCCCCACTCCACAGCCTGTCCAGGACCGCCGCGGAGAGCCCCGGCACCTCCCGGGCCACCCGGATGGCCAGCGAGGAGAGCTGCCGCAGATTTCGCACCTCCCCATCCCGCACCACGCCGCTTCCACAGATGCCGATGCGGTGCCCGCCGCGTACGGTAAAAAAGCCGTTGCGCACCCGTTCCAGCGCCGTATGGGTGGAGGCCTGAGTGGCAATCTCCAGCACCAGGCTCAGATCCATGGAACGCACCGGCGCCTCCGCACCAGGAACCGTCCGCTCACCCTCCGGGCAGACCAGAGTCAGTGGACGCCCCGCCCGCAGGCGGAGCTCCTCCACCCGGGCCTGGCTTGTCCCATCCAGCCGTTCCACCGGCCGCCTGAGATGGGGCGGCAGCAGAGCCGCCGCCTGGCGGAACCGGACTGCATTTCGTTCTTCCGACATACCCTCACGTCCTTCTTTTGTACTTGACACATCCTATGAACGCCTGTCCCCGTTTATGCCCCTTCTATTTATATTCACTATTCCTATCTATTTTGTATATTTTCCATAGATTGGCGGTCATAATTTTGTCGGAATCACCGCTTGCACAGTTCTCCCCGGATATGGTACCCTATGGACGAACTCAGTTTGTTATTGCTAACCACTTTACTGAGTCCCGAGCGACGCGCAATGTGATGCGGCATGTAAGTCCAGTTTGCTCACAAGGTGCGCTGTCTTTTTTTGCCCAAAAGTTAGTTATAGCTAATTACAACCTTGAGAGGAGGACCTCCCATCAAACGACATCTTTCCACCCTGCTCTTGGCACTGGCCCTTCTGGTGCTGTCGATCTGGTCACTGTTTCTCGGCGTGATCGATATAAACCTGTCCGGGCTGCTGTCGGGAGAGCTCGAACAACTGGAGATTTTTCTGATCTCGCGTCTGCCCCGCCTGCTGGCGATCCTGTGTACCGGGGTCGGTATGAGTGTGGCCGGTCTGATCATGCAGCAGCTCTGCATGAACAAATTCGTCTCTCCCACCACCGGAGCCACCATCTCCTCGGCCCAGTTCGGCATTCTTCTGGCCCTCCTGTTCCTGCCAAACTCCACTCTGTGGGGACGGGCGCTTTTCTCCTTCGTCTTTGCCGTTCTGGGTACCTGGACCTTTGTCTGGTTCATTCAGCGCATCCAGTTCAAGGACGTGGTCATGGTTCCCCTGGTGGGCATCATGTTCGGCAATGTCATCGGCGGCCTCACCAACTATCTGGCCTACCAGTATGAGATGACTCAGGCCCTGTCCACCTGGACCGTGGGCCACTTCTCCATGGTGCTCCGCGGCCGGTATGAGCTGGTCTACCTGATCGTACCGCTGGTCACCCTGGCCTTTCTGTTTGCCAACCACTTCAATATTGTCGGTATGGGGAAGGACTTCTCCAAGAACCTGGGCGTGCCCTACAACTTGGTGCTGTTCCTCGGGCTGACCATCGCCGCGATGATCACCGCCAGCGTGGTTGTGGTCGTGGGCTCCATCTCCTACATCGGCCTGATCGTCCCCAATGTGGTGGCCATGTTCAAGGGGGACAAGATCCGCGGCACGCTGATGGACACGGCCCTGTTCGGCGCCGTCTTCGTGCTGGGGTGCGACATGATCGGCCGGGTGGTCATCGCCCCTTACGAGCTCCCCATCGAGCTGATTGTGGGCATACTGGGCAGCCTTATCTTCGTGGTGCTGCTGCTCTACCGTCTCCGCCACGGCCGCAAGGCGATCCGTCTCACGGGAGGCGGCGCCGGCTGCGGCTGCGCCCCGGCGGCCCATCTGGATGGAGGTGACGCCGCATGAACCGGACAAGCACAGCCCTTCCCTCCGCCTCCTACCGGGCAAACGTCCGCAAGGTGACTCTGCTGGCCCTGCTGGTTCTGCTGGCCGCGGTGTGCTACATGGTTGTGGCGGTCAACTTCGGCAGCCAGCAGTTGATGCTCTACTCCATGAAAATCCGCACCCCCAAGCTGGTAGTCATGCTCATCACCGCCTTTGCCATCGGCGGCGCCTCCATCGTGTTCCAATCCATCATCAACAATACCATCGTCACCCCCTGCCTGCTGGGTATGAACTCCCTCTACACCCTGATTCACACGGCGGTGGTCTTTTTCGCCGGCTCGGGCAGCCTTCTGGCCCGCAGCGCGAACCTGTCCTTCGCGGCGGATGTGATCCTGATGGGCATTGTGGCCACCATTATCTACAGCTATCTCTTTCAAAAAACGAACCACAATGTACTCTATGTCCTGCTCATCGGCACCGTGCTCTCCTCCTTTTTCTCCAGCATCCAGACCACGCTGACCCGGGTGATGGACCCCAATGAGTACGACAGCCTGCTCTCCACCCTGGTGGCGGACTTTGAAAACATCAACTCCGAGATCATCGTCTTCGCCCTGGTGCTGCTGGCGGGGCTGATCTTCGTCCTGCGGCGGGATCTGGCCCTGCTGGATGTGCTCACCCTGGGCAAGCACCAGGCCATCAATCTGGGAGTGGACTACGACCGGAGCATCCGCCGCCTGCTGCTGGGCGTCACCCTGTGCATCGCGGTGGCCACTGCCATGGTGGGCCCCATCTCTTTCCTCGGCCTGATTATCGCCAACATCGCCCGTCAGCTCTTCAAGACCTACCGCCACACCTATTTGATTCTGGGCTCCGCCCTGGTGGGCATGGTGGTGCTGGTGGCGGGACAGCTTGTGGTGGAGCGTATCTACCACTACGCGGTGCCCATCAGCGTGTTCATCACCGTGGGCGGCGGCGTCTACTTTCTCTATCTTCTTTTGTCCAACAGGAGGGTGTAACCCATGCGTGTCAAGGATCTGACCAAACAGTACGACGGCAAGACGGTGGTGGACTCCGTCAGCTTTGAAATCCCGAAAGGCAAGGTCATCTCCATGATCGGCCCCAACGGCGCGGGCAAGTCCACGGTGCTCAACATCATCTCCCGCCTGATCGCCCGGGACAGCGGCCTGGTGGACTTCGACGGCCGGGACATCGGCAAGTGGAAGAGCAAGGAGCTGGCCAAGCGGCTGGCCATCCTCACCCAGAGCAACAACATACAGATGAAGCTCACGGTTCGGGAGCTGGTGACCTTCGGCCGCTTCCCCTACTCAGGCAGCCATCTGAACGAGGAGGATCAGCGCATCATCGACAAGGCCATCGCCTACATGGAGCTGGAGCCCTTTCAGGACCGGTTCATTGACGAGCTCTCCGGCGGCCAGCGCCAGCGGGCCTATATCGCCATGGTCATCGCCCAGGACACCGAGTTCATCCTTCTGGACGAGCCCACCAACAACCTGGACATCTATCACGCCACCAACATGATGAAAATCGTCCGCCGCCTCTGCGATGAGCTGGGAAAGACGGTGATTCTGGTCCTCCATGAGATCAACTACGCGGCCTTCTATTCCGACTACATCTGCGCGTTCAAGGACGGAAGGATCGCCAAATTCGGAACCGTAGAGGAGGTGATGACCAAGGAAACGCTGTCGCAGATCTATCAGGTGGACTTTGAAATCATGGAGATCGAGGGTCGCCCCCTGTCCATCTACTATTGACCCTGCCGCTCAAACAACCGCGAACATTCGCTTAGAAATGGAGAACACACATGAAAAAAGGAATCTCTCTTGCACTCGCCCTGGCCCTCGCACTGGGCCTGACCGCCTGCTCCACCGGTGGAGACGACACCCGGTCCACCGGCAGCCCCTCCCCCGCCGTGGAGAGCCCTGCGGCCGGCACCGAGGCTCCCTCCGCCCCCGAAACCGTCACCATCACCTCCCTGAACGCCGACAAGGAGGCCGTGGAGCTGGAGGTCCCCTACGATCCTCAGCGCATCGCCATTCTGGACATGGCCTCCCTGGATATTCTGGATGCCCTGGGCGTGGCCGGGGGCCGCGTTGTCGGCTCCGCCGACACCTCCCTGGACTACCTCCAGAGCTATGTGACCGATGAGAACGTGGCCAATCTGGGCACCATCAAAACCGCCGATCTGGAGGCGGTCATGGCCGCCCAGCCCGATGTGATCTTCATCGGCGGCCGCCTGGCCAAGTCCTACGACGCCCTGAGCGAGATCGCCCCCGTGGTCTACCTCGCCACCGACAGCGAGCTGGGCGTGGTGGAGAGCGTCCGCCAAAACGCCGCTACCATCGCCTCCATGTTTGGTCTGGAAGACAAGGTGGACGAGCTGATGGCCGGCTTTGACGCCCGCATCCAGACCCTGGCCGACTTCGCCGCGGACAAGACCGCCGTTGTGGGTATGTGCACCAGCGGCGGCTTCAACGTGCTGGGCAACGACGGCCGCTGCTCCATCATCGGCCGGGAGATCGGCTTTGAGAACATCGGCGTGGATGCTGACATCGACACCTCCACCCACGGCAACGAGGCCTCCTTCGAGTTCGTTGTGGAGAAGAACCCCGACTACATCTTCGTCATGGACCGGGACGCCGCTATTCAAACTGACGGCGCCCAGCTCGCCCAGGAAATCATGGAGAACGAGCTGGTCATGGGAACCGATGCCTACAAGAACGGCAATATCGTCTATCTGGCCCACCCCGCCGTATGGTACACCGCCGAGGGCGGCATCACCGCTCTGGACATTATGCTCCAGGATCTGGAGAGCAAGCTGCTGGGCTGAGCCCGGCAAACAACAGGAAAGGGCGGGATACCCATGGGTATCCCGCCCTTTCCTCCTCTTCCACTCCTCGCCGTCCCGTGCTATAATGGGTTATCATGACACAGGGAGGACATATCATGGCGGCCGTTCTGCTGATTCCATTTCTAAGCCTGCGCTTCGGAGTGCTCTCCATGCTGGACAGCAGCGCACTCCGGCGGGCCGCCCACTTCCCCCCGTTCCGCGGGCCCGAAAAGCCTGCCTACTGGCTCTATCAGCTCTCCAGCGCCGCCCTGCTGCTGGGCCCCTTCTTCGCGTCGGTCCATACTGCGCCCGCCCCCCTCTTCTGGAGCGGAGCGGCCCTCTACGCATTCGGCCTGCTCCTTCTCCTGCTCTCCGTCATCGGCTTCGCGGCCCCCTCGGAGAGCGGCGTCCGCCAGAAGGGCGTCTACCGTATCTCCCGCAATCCCATGTATGTCTCCTATTTTTTCGTTTTTCTGGGCTGTGTCCTCCTCACCCAGTCGCTTCCGCTTCTGGCCGCCCTTCTCGTCTTTCAGCTCACCGCCCACACCGTCATCCGGGCCGAGGAGCGCTGGTGCCGCCAGACCTTCGGCGCGGCCTACGAGCGCTACTGCGGCTCGGTCAGACGCTACCTATAAATAACAGAGGCGGCGGACAGGATGTCCGTCGCCTCTGTTATTTTTTATCTGCCCGCTTTTGGCTGGCGTACCTCGCTGAGATCCTCCCGGGCCTTGAGGGAAGCCACCAGCTCCGCAGTCTCCTCCGCCGGGGTTCCCTTAGGCAGTGCATACTCCTCGGTCTTGGCAAACTCCTGCTCCAGGCTCTTCTTCTGGGCCTTGAGCCACTTCTCCGCCGCAGGCACTCCAGCCGGATACACCAGCGCCACCTGGCGGGCCCGCCGCTTCATCTGATTCACCCACAGCTTGGCCGGGTCATGGTTGCGGAAGCCCAGGTTGATCACCAGCAGCACGATGGCGATGGCCGCCGTGGCAAATCCGAACAGTTGAGACACCCGGATGGAGGTGCCGAACAGGTACAGGCTGTCGGTGCGCAGGCCCTCGATAAAGCCCCGGCCCACGCCGTACCAGGCAAAATAGCTCAGGAACATCTGGCCGTCAAACTTCCGCCAGCGCCGGGCAATCTGCACCAGAAGGGCAAAGCCCAGCAGATTCCACAGAGACTCATAGAGGAAGGTGGGGTGCACCTCCATGTACTGCCGCACTCCGTCCACATAGGCATAGATGCCCATGCGCCAGGGCAGCTCTGTGGGGCCGCCGTAGGCTTCAATATTGACAAAGTTGCCCCACCGGCCGATCATCTGGCCGATGAGCATACCGAACACCCCCAGGTCTGCAAAGGCCAGAAATCGGATCTTCCGCACCTTGCAGAACACCAGCAGGACGACGACCGCCATGATGACGCCGCCGTAGATGGCAAGGCCCCCGTCCCAGATGCGGACCATGGCTCCAAAGTCCAGGGAACCGTCCTCCCGGCGGTAGAGGTCCAGGTAAAAGAGGATGTAGTACAGCCGCGCCCCTACGATGGACAGGGGCACGGCAAAAAAGAGCATGTCGATGATGTCGTCCTGCTTGATGCCGAAGCGCTTGGCCGCATGGCAGCAGTACAGGACGGCCAGCAGGAATCCGGCGGCAATGATGATACCGTACCAGTAGACCGGCCAGCTCCCGATGTGGAAGGCCACCCGGTTCAGGTGGAACTCCAGGCCAAGGCCGGGAAAGGAGACGGTTCCCATCATGCCTCCTCCCCCGGCCGGACCACGGCCAGACCGCACCGCTCCGGCGTTACCCAGCGGCGGATGCAGTCCTCCACATCGGCTTTGGAGATACCGTCGAACACCTCGGGGAAGGTCAGGTACTCCACACCGGCAAAGTGGGCCTGGGCCAGCTCAATGCACACGTTTTCAAAGGAGTTGAGGCCCCGCACCTTGGCGCCGTACACCCCCTTTTTCAGCCGGCGGAACAGGCCCTCGTCCACACCCTCCTGGGCGATGCGGGCCCCCTCGGCCAGCACGGCGTCCCGCACCGCACGGGGATCGCAGCTCTCGCCGCCCGCCGCCATCAGGGCACAGCCGGGATAGAGCTCAAAGCCGTAGCCAAAGTTCTTGTTGATGAGGCCCTCGCTGTAGAGCCTGGCATACAGGGGGCTGGAATTGCCCAGCAACGCCTCGCAGGCCAGCTCGCCCATGAGCTGGCGGCGCAGGTGCTCCTCCCCGGCGGGGGCGGGCTCGGCCTTGAAGCCCAGTTGGAAGATGGGGGTGGACACCTCCATGCGCAGCTCCTTCTCCGGCGCGGCCGCGCCGCCGTCCTCCTCCCCGCCGTAATCCCGCTCAATGTGCCCGCCCGGCTCCTTCGGCAGGATTTCCCGGGCAATGCGCACCACCTCTTCCGGCTCCACGTCCCCCGCCACAGTGAGCACCATGTTGGAGGGGGTGTAGAACGCCTTGTGGCAGGCGTAGAGGGTGTCGGCGGTGATGTGGGAGATGGACTCCTGGGTGCCGGCGATGGGCACCCGGATGGGGTGGTGATCAAACAGGCACTCCATCAGGCCGTAAAACACCTGGTTGTCCGGATCGTCCTCCACCATGCGGATCTCCTGGCCGATGATCCCCTGCTCCTTGTCCACGCTCTCCTGGGTAAACCAGGGAATGGACACGAAGGAGAGGAGAATTTTCAGGTTGTCGCAGAATTTCTCCGTGCTTTCAAAATAGTAGCCGGTGAGGGCCGAGCTGGTGAAGGCGTTGGGGGAAGCCCCGTTGGCCGCCAGATCCTGGAGGGCGTTGCCGTCCTCGGTATCGAACATCTTGTGCTCCAGGAAGTGGGCCACCCCCGCCGGGGTGTCCCGCCACTGGCCGTCCAGGTGGAACTTCATGTCCATGCCGCCGTAGTTGGTGGCAAAAAAGGCGTAGCTCTTCTGAAACTCGGGCCGCCGGTCCACATAGATGTGCAGGCCGTTGGGCAGCTCCGCGTGATAGATTTTCTCCCCGATGCGGGGGTATTCTTTGCTTACCATGGGCTCACTCCTTGCCTTTCAGGAAATAGACCGTGTCCAGCGTCAGCTTCTGGGCCGCCGCCTGTACCTGCGCCCGGGTGGTGCGCTCCACCCGCTGGGCCAGCTCGTCGGGCGCCTCGGTGAGGCCGGCGGCCGCCTGACCCAGCCAGTAATCCTCCAGACGGCTCTGGGCGTCCAGGGTGGTCATCAGGGTGCTCACCACCGAACGGCGGGCCCACTCCAGCTCGTCGTCTGTAAAGCCGCCGTCCTTGCAGGCCTGAAGCTGGGCAAGGATCTCGTCCTGCGCCTGGCCCACCTTGGAGAACTCCACGCCGGAGGAGACCAGCATCACGTCCTTGTACTTCATCAGGCCGGAGCTGGCATAGTAGCACAGGGAGAGCCTCTCCCGCACGTTGAGAAAGAGCTTGGAGGTGGTGGTTCCGCCGTAGACCGCATTGAGCAGCATCAGGGCGGGGTAATCCTCATCCCAGGCATCAATGCCGGTGCGGAACCCCATGGCCAGCTTGCCCTGGGTCACGTCCAGCGCCTCCTCCACCCGGCGGGGCTGGGCGGGAGCGCTCCCCTTTTCGGGGCGCGCGAGGGGGGCGCGCTCCCCTGCGGGCAGGCCGTCCACGATGGCCTGAACCGCCGCCCGCACCCGCTCCAGGGGGGCGGAACCGCAATAGTAGAACTCTATCGGGGCAGTGCGAAGCACCTGCTGGTAGCAGTCCCACAGCTTTTGGGGTGTGATGGCCGCCGCGGACGCCTCATCCCCCAGCTTGTCCACTCCGAAGGGCTCTCCGGCGCACATCTCCGCCACCACACGCACCTGGGCATACTGGCGCTTGTCGTTGACCTGGGCGCGGATACGGGTGACCAGGTTCTCCCGCTCTTGGCGGGTATAGTCGGGGCAGAAGGCCCCGTCCCGGGTGTACGGGCGGAGCACCAGCTCCCCCAGCAGGGCGGCCGACGGCTCCAGTACGGCGGAACCGTCCAGAGTATAGGCGTCGTCCAGGAAGCTGCCCACAAAGCCCACGCACTGGGTCTCCCCCTTTTTGCGCACCGTAGGCTCCAGGGAACCGCCGTACAGCTCGTCCAGAACGGCGGAGAGGGATTCCATATCCGGGTGCTCCGCGGTGCCCCGGCGGAGCACCATGGGCAGCAGCGCGTGGAGCGCGGCCTGTTCACGGGCCAGGGGCAGCAGGAACTGCATCCCCAGCACGCTGGATTTGAATTTCTGCGTCTGCACCGCCGTCAGATGGACGCCGGGCAGAAGCTGTGTCCGGGTGACCTCAATCACAGCTTTACCATTCCTTTCCTTATGGGAACTGCCAAAGTATCAACATCGGATATTATACAACGTTTTGACGGTTTTGACACTAGGAAAACGAAAAAAGATTGGCGCCGCGGCGGCTTGCTCCCGACCCTAACCTCCGGTAAAATGAAATTACCTATATTTTATAAGGAGGCCACACCATGACACGAACCGTTGTGGAACAGATCACGCAGGCCGGAGTGCAGAAGCTCCGCTTCTCCGGCGCCGCGCCGGGCCGCTACCTGACCCGGGCCGCCCTGGCGGGGGCATTTATCTTTGTGGGCGCCCTGCTCTCCAGCCTCTGCGCCGCCTGGTTCTACGACACCAATCTCCCTCTGGCCAAGCTGCTGGGGGCCCTGGCCTTCTCTGCCGCTCTCACCCTCATTGTCCTGCTGGGCGGTGAGCTGTTCACCGGCTGTACCCTGGTCATGAGCGTATCCCTCTACGACGGCCGGGTCCGCCTGGCCGGAACCCTCCGTGTCTGGGCGCTGGCCTACCTGGGCAATCTCCTGGGCATTCTGGTGCTCTGCCTGCTGCTGGCCGGCTCCGGCTCCAGCGGGGAGCTGTTGGGGGCCTATCTGGCCCTGATCGTCCCGGGCAAGCTGTCCGCCCCCTGGTATCTGCTCCTCCTCCGGGGCGTGCTGTGCAATTTTCTGGTGTGCATCGGCGTGTTCGCCGGCTTCCGCCTCCAGAGCGAGACCGCCAAGGCCCTGGTGATCACCCTGGCCATCACCACCTTCGTCCTCACCGGACTGGAGCACTCCATCGCCAACATGGCCTATTTCGCACTCCATGCCCTGCTGAACGGCGGCGCGGACTGGGCCGCCATGGGCTGGAACCTGCTGTGGGTCACCCTGGGCAACCTGCTGGGCGGCGCGGTTTTGCTGGGCCTCCCCCTTTGGTACGCCGCAGAGCCGGAAAAGACGCAATCTTTCTCTTGACAATCCGGCCAATTTATAGTATCATCACTTCTGTTGTAAAGCTCCGTAGCTTTACCACCTTTACAGAAAACCGGCACACGGGAGGAGGCGGCAGCGATGAAAAACCAGGCATACCGCATGGCCCTGCTCTATGATTTCTACGGCGACATGCTCACCGACCGCCAGAAGGAGTTCTACGACCTCTACTACAATGAGGATCTCTCCCTGGCCGAGATCGCGGAGAACTACGGCATCACCCGCCAGGGCGTCCGGGATGTGATCGTCCGCGCCGAGGCCATCCTCACCGAGCTGGAGGACAAGACGGGCATCATCCGCCGCTTCCACAGAATGCAGGAGCAGTTCGGCCAGATGGAGACGGCGGTGGACGCCATCGCCCAACGCAACGAGGCCCATTGGCAGGACGACGAGCTGGAGTCCCTGTGCGGACAGCTCAAGGGCGTTCTGGCCCAGTTGAAACAGGAGTAACCCATGGCATTTGAAGGACTGACCGAAAAGCTCTCCGCCGCCTTCAAGAAGCTGCGCGGCAAGGGCCGCCTCTCCGAGGCCGACGTGAAGGAGGCCATGAAGGAGATCCGCATGGCCCTGCTGGAGGCCGACGTGAACTTCAAGGTGGTCAAGCAGTTTGTGGCCACCGTCACCGAGCGGGCCATCGGCTCCGACGTGCTGGAGAGCCTGACCCCCGCCCAGATGATTGTCAAAATCGTCAATGAGGAGCTGACCGCCCTGATGGGTGGCGAGAACACCAAGCTGACGATCTCCCCCAAGCCCCCCACGGTGGTGATGCTGGTCGGCCTCAACGGCGCCGGCAAGACCACCAACGGCGCCAAGCTGGCGGGCTTTATGAAGAAGCAGGGCAAGCGGCCCCTCCTGGTGGCCTGCGACACCTTCCGCCCCGCCGCCATCACCCAGTTAGAGGTGGTGGGCCAGCAGGTGGACGTTCCGGTGTTCCAGATGGGCCAGATTGACCCGGTGGACATTGCCAGGGCGGGCATCGAGCACGCCAAGAAGCACGGCAACGATATTGTGTTCATCGACACCGCCGGCCGGCTCCACGTGGACGAGGAGCTGATGGAGCAGCTCAAGGTGATGAAGGCCGCCATTGACCCCACCGAAATCCTGCTGATTGTGGACGCCATGATCGGCCAGGATGCGGTGAATGCCGCAAAGACCTTCGACGAGGCGCTGGACATTACCGGCGTCATGCTCACCAAGCTGGACGGCGATGCCCGGGGCGGTGCGGCTCTCTCTATCAAGGCGGTCACCGGCAAGCCCATCAAATTTGTGGGTGTGGGCGAGAAGCTGGACCAGGTGGAGCTCTTCTACCCCGACCGCATGGCCTCCCGTATTCTGGGCATGGGCGACGTGCTCTCCCTCATCGAGAAGGCCCAGCAGACCTTTGACGCCAAGAAAGCCGCCGAGTTGGAGCAGAAGCTCCGCAAGAACAAGTTTACCCTGGCTGATTTTTACGATCAGCTGGTTCAGATCAAGGGCATGGGTTCCCTGTCCGACATCGCCGGGATGCTCCCCGGCATGAACGCCAAGGCACTGGAAGGGGCCAGCGTGGACGAGAACGCCCTGGCCCGCACCGAGGCCATTATCCTGTCCATGACCCCGGCGGAGCGGGAGAACCCCTCCCTGCTGAACAACAGCCGGAAAAAGCGCATCGCCGCCGGCTCCGGCACTCAGGTCGTGGACATCAACCGCCTGCTCAAGCAGTTCGATATGATGCAGCAGATGACCAAGCAGTTCTCCGGCAAGCAGATGAAGCGCATGGGCAAACTTGGAAAAATGGGAAAGCTCGGCAAGCTGCCGGGACTCCCCTTCTGACCGGTTGGTAAGCGCGCTGCGGCGCGTTTCCATAGATGTGCAACAATTACATGGAGGTGAAGATACAATGGTTAAGATCAGACTGCGCCGGATGGGCGCCAAGAAGGCTCCCTTCTACCGCATCGTGGTGGCGGACTCCCGCTATCCCCGTGACGGCCGTTTCATCGAGGAGATCGGCACTTACAATCCTCTGACCCAGCCCGCCGAGATCAAGGTGGACGCGGAGCGCGCCCAGGCTTGGATCAAGACTGGCGCCCAGCCCACTGAGACCGTGAAGGCTCTGCTGAAAAAAGCTGGCGCCATCTAATGGAGGTCACGGCTGGCATGAAGGAATTGCTGACCTATATCGCCCGGAACCTGGTGGATCACCCCGACGCGGTGTCGGTCACCGAGCACAAGGGCGAGAGTGAGACCGTTCTGGAGCTTCGGGTGGCCCCCGAGGACATGGGCAAGGTGATCGGCCGCCAGGGCCGCATCGCCAAGGAGATCCGCACGCTGATGCGCTCCGTGGCCCAGCGCCAGGGCACCAAGGTTTCCGTCGAAATCGTCGACTAAAAAGCGGCGGGGTAGCGAGCCCCGCCGCTTTTTCAATGTAGGGCGCGGCCTCCTGGACGCGCCGCCTGCGGGAGGTATTTCAAATGAAAAATCAGTTTCTGGAGGCCGGGCAGATCGTGAATACCCACGGCATCCAGGGCGAGGTCAAAATCGTCCCCTGGTGCGACAGCCCCGAGTTTCTGCTCCAGTTCGGCACCCTCTATCTGGACGGAACGCCCGTAAGGGTGCGCGCCGCCCGGGTACACAAGGGCAATGTCCTCGCCGCGCTGGAGGGCGTCGCCGACGTGAATGCCGCCATGGCCCTCAAGGGCAAGATCGTCTCCATCGATCGCTCCGGCGTGGTGCTGCCCGAGGGGCGGCACTTTATCGCCGATCTGCTCGGCCTGGAGGTCCTGGACGCCGGCAGCGGGGAGAAGCTGGGGGTTGTGGCCGACGTGCTCACCCCGCCCGCCCACGAGGTCTACGTGGTGAAGGGCGAGCATGAATACATGATCCCCGCCGTGGACGAGTTCCTGGCGGAGACCAATGTGGAGGGCGGCTATATCAAGGTTCGTCTGATCGAGGGAATGCGTACCGATGTATAGGATCGATATTATGACCCTCTTTGATCTGACCGTGGGCGATATGATGAACGAGTCCATCCTGGGCCGCGCCCAGGAGCGGGACATCATTCGCATCGAGGCCCACCAGATCCGGGATTACACCCTCAACAAGCAGAAGCAGGTGGACGACTATCCCTACGGCGGCGGCCACGGCGCGGTCATGCAGGCCGACCCCCTCTACCAGTGCTGGAAGCACATTGTGGACACCTTCGGCCCGGGACATACCATCTACATGTCCCCCGCCGGCAAAACCTTCGTGGAGGCCGACGCCCGCCGCCTGCGGGACGATTACGACCACCTGATTCTGGTGTGCGGGCACTATGAGGGCATCGACGAGCGGTTCATTGAGGAGTGTGTGGACGAGGAGATCTCCATCGGCGACTTCGTGCTCACCGGCGGCGAGCTGGCCGCCATGGTGGTGGCCGACGCGGTGGCCCGGCTGGTGCCCGGGGTGCTCTCCGACCCGGAGTGCTTCGAGGAGGAGAGCCACTGGAACGGCCTGCTGGAGTACCCCCAGTACTCCCGCCCCGAGGAGTGGCACGGCCGGAAGGTCCCCCCCATTCTCCGCTCCGGCGATCACAAGAACATCGCCCGTTGGCGGCGCAAGCAGTCCATCCTCCGCACCCGCCAGCGCCGCCCGGATCTCTACGCCAGACTGGATCTTTCCTCCAAGGAGGATCAAAAGCTGCTGCGGGAGCTGGACGAGGAAGCCCCCCAATTCTAACGCAATCATTTGTTTACAGGTTTCCCCTTTACTTTTCCGCCCGCCCGTGCTACAATGACTGCACACTAGTAATCTAATTTTCGTTATGATATAAGAGGGTTCCAGCTATGAGTTTTAAGATCATTGTCGACAGTTGCTGCGATTTAACGCCCGCCCAGCTCCGGGAGGACTGCTTTGTCAGCGTCCCGCTGACCATCCGGGTAGGTGAGCATATCGTGGTAGACGATGCCTCCTTTGACCAGGGTGCCCTGCTCTGGCGGATGAAGGAGAGTGCCACGGCTCCCCAGTCCTCCTGCCCTTCCCCCATCCAGTATCTGGAGGCGTTTGACTGCGGCGCCGACGACCTGTATGTGGTCACTCTTTCCGCCCTGCTCTCCGGCTCCCACAACGCGGCGGCCCAGGCGCGGAGCCTCTGGCTGGAGGACCACCCCAACTCCAATGTGCACATCTTCAACTCCTGCTCCGCCTCGGCGGG
>DXTB01000013.1:0-4023 GCA_019410105.1 Clostridiales bacterium
GAATGAGAATTCTGTTTATGGGCACCCCCGATTTTGCTGTGCCCTCCCTGGAATCGCTCGTTGCCGCCGGGCACACGGTCTGCGGGGTATTCACCCAGCCCGACAAGCCCAGGAACCGTGGCATGAAGCTCCAGGCACCGCCGGTCAAGGTGTGCGCTTTGGCCCACAATATCCCAGTCTATCAGCCCGTCAAGCTGCGGGACGGCGCGGCTCTGGCGCTGATTCAGGAGCTGGCTCCCGAGCTGATTGTGGTGGCCGCCTACGGCCGCATTCTGCCGGACGAGATCCTGGCCGCACCCCCAAAGGGGTGCATCAACGTCCACTCGTCCCTGCTGCCCAACTACCGGGGGGCGGCCCCCATCCACTGGGCGGTGCTCAACGGGGATCGCGAGACCGGCGTGACCATCATGCACATGGCCCACGATCTGGATGCCGGCGACATCATCGCCCAGGCCGCCACCCCCATTGATCCCGACGAGACTGTGGTAGCTCTTCATGACCGCCTGGCGGTGCTGGGAGCGGAGCTGCTGGTGAACGTGGTGGCGGACATTGCCGCCGGAACAGCCACACGCACCCCCCAGGAGCACGGCAAGGCCACCCTGGCCCCCATGCTGAGCCGGGAGCTCTCCCCCATGGACTGGAGCCGCCCGGCGCGGGCGCTGCATAACCAGGTTAGGGGGCTGGTCCCCTGGCCCGCCGCTGTCACTGAACTGGGCGGCAATCGCTGTAAAGTATTTTCCGCTTCCGTACTGGGCGCCACGACTTCCGCCGCCCCCGGCACCATTCTGGCCGCCGGGAAGGAGGGAATTCAGGTGGCCTGCGGCGGCGGCACGGTGCTGCGCATTGACGAGCTTCAGGCCGACGGCGGCAAGCGCATGAAGGCCGCCGACTATCTGCGGGGGCACCCCATCCCTGTGGGATGATCCATCTGCTCTGGACGCTGGCGGTCTCTGGAGTAGTGCTGGCCCTGGGGCTGTCTCTGCTGCTCCGGTGGCTGGGGGCCGCCGGACTTCCGGCGCCCTGTGCCGTACCGGCATCTGCCCCCAGAGGCTGTGAGGTAAGCCGCCGGGAGCTTCTGCATGTGTTCTCCGCCGCCCTGCTCTTCCGCCTGACCGTCTTTCTGGCGGTGGCCGCGCTGGCCTGCCTGGTGCTCTACCCGGATACCGGTCTGTCCTGGACCACGGATATCTGGAAGAAATGGGATGCATGGCACTACGTTGGCCTGGCCGAACTGGGCTACACCGGCTATTGGGAGGACGGCAGACCCCTGTTTCTGGTCTTTTTCCCCCTCTATCCCTGGCTGGTGCGGCTGGTTTGCCCCTTGACGGGGCATAATACCATGGCGGCGGGCTTGATGGTGTCCTTTTTGTGCTATTCCGCGGGGTGCGTCTATCTGTACCGGCTGGCGGCCTGGGAGCTGGGGAAAGGTGCCGCCCGGCGGACGGTTCTCTTTTTGTCTCTCTTTCCATATGCCTTTTTCTTCGGCGGGGTGATGACCGAGGGGCTATTCCTGCTGACTACGGCCGCCGCTCTCTGGCACATCCGCCGCCACCGTTGGTGGCGGGCGGGTATGTGGGGTGTTTTGGCCGCTATGACCCGCATGCATGGTCTGTTACTCATTGGGGCGGCGGGAGCGGAATTGGTAGAGAGTCTGGGGAAATTTGACGGGAGGGCCATCCTCCGCCGCCTGCCGGCGGTACTACTGCCCGCTGTGGGCAGCCTGGCCTATCTCGGCCTCAACGCCGCCGTGGCGGGGGCTCCCTTTGCCTTTACGGTGATGCAGGAGCACTGGAGCCAGGGCTTATGCTGGATCTCAGACACTCTGTGGTATGTGCTGCAAAATGCCCTGTCCTACTATGACGAGGCGATACGGATTCAGATCTGGATTCCCACCCTGCTGCTTTTTGCCGCCTTTTTCCCACTGCTCTGGTACGCCCGCGGGCGGTTTCGGAGCATGTATACGCTCTATGCCTTCGCCTATCTGGTGCTCAACTACTCCCTGTCCTGGCTGCTCAGCGCCGGGCGCTACCTGTCCTGCGCCCTGCCGTTCTTCCTGTTCGCCGCAGGGCTGACGGAAAAACGGCCTCGGCTCACCGCCCTGCTGGCGGGCGGGATGGGGGTCGGGTTCCTGGCGAACCTGTGGTGCTACCTGTTGGGCGGGCAGATTATGTGAACGGAGGGATTCCATGCCGTTTTTCTACTATTATGACCCCTATTACTGGATGATCCTGGTACCGGCCATGCTGATCGCCCTGCTGGCCCAGCTCAATGTGTCCTCCACCTTCAACCGTTACTCCCGTATGGCCAGCCGCCGGGGCTTTACCGGCGCCCAGGCGGCGGAAGCAGTATTGCGGGCCCACGGCATTCAAAATGTGCGCATTGAGCGGGTCTCCGGCCGGCTGACCGACCACTACGATCCCCGGAGCAATGTGATCCGCCTGTCCGACGCGGTGTACGGCTCCAACAGCATCGCGTCGGTGGGAGTGGCCGCCCACGAGGCGGGCCATGCGGTGCAGTACGCGGTGGGGTACGGCCCCATCAAGCTGCGCTCCGCCCTGGTGCCCATCTGCAATATCGGCTCCCAGCTCTCCCTGATCCTGATCGTCATCGGCCTGCTGCTCTACTCCCAGCCCCTGTTCGGCGTGGGCGTGCTGCTGTTTGCCACGGCGGTGGTGTTCCAGCTTGTAACGCTGCCGGTGGAGTTCAACGCCTCCCGCCGGGCCATTGCCAGCCTGGAGGGTACCCATCTGCTGGAGGACGATGAGCTGCGGGGTGCCCGCAAGGTGCTGGGGGCCGCCGCCATGACTTATGTGGCAGCCCTGCTGGTCTCCCTGGCTCAACTGCTGCGGTTCCTGCTGGCCTTTGCAGGACGACGGAGGGATTAGATGAAGCAGGCCCGAGAAGTTGCACTGGACGCCCTTACCGCCTGCGAGAGGCAGGGGGCGTGGTCAGACGGATATCTGAAAAAGGCCATCGGCGGAGCGAAGCTGGACGGCCGGGATGCCGCTCTGGCGACCCGGCTGTGTTTCGGTGTACTCCAAAACCGGATGCTGATGGATTTTTACCTTTCAAAGCTGTGTGCCACCCCGCTGCACAAGCTGGAGGCGTCTATCCGCAACCTGCTGCGCCTGGGGGCCTATCAGCTTTTGTATCTGAACCGGGTGCCGGATCACGCCGCCGTCAGCGAGGCGGTGTCCTTGGCCCGAAAGAAGGCCAAAAATCCTAGGGCCGCAGGGCTGGTCAACGGGGTGCTCCGCAGCCTGATCCGCCAGCGGGAGGCGCTGGAGCCGCCCGCCGACCTCTCCACCCGGTACAGCCATCCTCAGTGGCTGGTGGATTCCTTCGTTGCCCGGCTGGGCAGAGAGGAGGCGGAGGCCCTGCTGGCCGCCGACAACGGCGAGCCGCCCACCTGTGCCCAGGTAAACACCCTCAAAATCTCCGCAGAGGAGCTGGCTACCATGCTGACGGCCGAGGGGGTGGCAGTGGAACCCCATCCCTGGTTGCCGGACTGCCTGTTCCTGAATGGCACCGGAAGTCTGGAACACCTGCAGGCGTTCCAGAAGGGGTACTTTTACATCCAGGATGCCGCTGCCCATCTGGCGGTGCTGGCCGCCGCGCCGCAGCCGGGGTGGAGGGTGCTGGACGCCTGCGCAGCCCCTGGAGGCAAATCCTTCGCCGCCGCTATCGCCATGGAGAACCGGGGGAGCGTCACCTCCTGTGATATTCACCCCCACAAGCTGCGCCTGATCGAGGCGGGCTATCAGCGGCTGGGCCTGGATATCATCCATGCAAACCTGTTGGACGGCAAGGAGCGAAAAGCCGAATTACTTAACAGCTTTGATCTGGTAATCGCCGATGTACCCTGCTCCGGCTTGGGTATCATCCGCAAGAAGCCGGACATTCGCTACAAGGATCCTAAGCCTCTGGAGAACCTGCCCCGTGTGCAGGCCGCCATTCTGGACAATGTGGCGGATTATGTGCGCCCGGGCGGCGTGCTTCTCTACGCCACCTGCACCCTGCTGG
>DXTB01000013.1:4123-15171 GCA_019410105.1 Clostridiales bacterium
GGAGAGAACGCATGACCGACATCAAATCCATGAATCTGACCGAGATGGCCGCCTATTTCAAGGAGCTCGGGGAGCCGGTGTTCCGAGCCAAGCAGGTGTTCCAGTGGCTTCACCGGGGCGTATTCTCTTTTGACGAGATGACCAACCTCTCCAAGCCTCTGCGGGAGAAGCTGGCCGCCTCCTGTATCCTCTACGCGCCCCAGGTGGAGCGCAGGCAGGTCTCCTCCCTGGACGGCACCATCAAGTACCTGTGGCGGCTGGGAGACGGAAACTGTATTGAAACGGTTTTGATGCGCTATCATCATGGGAATACTGTGTGCATCTCCTCTCAGGTGGGATGCCGCATGGGCTGTGCTTTCTGCGCCTCCACACTAGGGGGCAAGGTGCGGGACTTAACACCCGCTGAGATGCTGGATCAGGTGCTTTTCACCCAGATGGACTCCGGAGCCCCGGTCAGCAACATCGTGCTCATGGGCATTGGGGAGCCGCTGGACAACTTCGACACGGTGCTCCGCTTTCTGGAGCTGGTCAACAGCCCCGACGGCCTGAACATCGGTATGCGGCACATCTCGCTGTCCACCTGCGGCCTGACTGAAAAAATTGACAAATTGGCCGACTATCAGTTACAATTAACGTTGTCTGTGTCCCTGCACGCCCCCGACGACGAAACCCGGAGCCGCATCATGCCGGTCAACCGGAGCGTAGGGGTGGAGAAGCTGTTCGCCGCCTGCCGCCGGTATTTTGAAAAGACCGGCCGACGGATCTCCTATGAATACGCCATGATTGACGGAGTTAACGACGCCGACTGGCAGGCAGATCTGCTGGCTCGGCACCTGAAGGGGACGCCGGGGCATGTGAACCTGATTCCCCTCAACAATGTGGAGGAGAGCCCCCTCAAGCCCAGCAGGCGGGTGGCGGCCTTCCAGAAGCGGCTGGAGAGCCACGGCATCACCGCTACGGTACGCCGCAAGCTGGGGGGCGATATTGACGCCTCCTGCGGTCAGCTCCGCCGCAAGACAATGCAGCAGGAACACACTTAACATAAGTCGGCTCACGCCTGGCCGCGCAGGGCGTGAACAGAGGCAGACTCGCGCGGGAAAGAGGCAAGTTCAGTATGATACACGCATGGGGTATTACCGACAAAGGCGCGGTAAGAACACAAAATCAGGACGGTTTCTACTTAGACGTTCCTTCAGAGCACCTGGCGGTCGGCGTCGTGTGCGACGGGATGGGCGGGGCCAAGGCGGGCAATATCGCCAGTCTCATCGCCGTGGAAACCTTCGTGGACGCCCTGCAGGGCATGCAGCCGGACGGCGATGGCGAGGCCGGGCCAGCCGCCGTTCTTTCGCGGGCGGCGGAGACCGCCAATACGGCAGTCTATCACCGGGCTGTCACCGACCCGGACTGCCGCGGCATGGGCACCACTATGGTGGCGGCCTTGGTGGTGGAGCAGACCGCTTATCTGCTCAACATCGGAGACAGCCGGGCCTATCACATCAATGAAGACGGGATCACCCGCCTGACCCGGGACCACTCGGTGGTGGAGGACATGGTGGCGCGGGGGGACATCACCCCCGAGGAGGCCCGTACTCATCCCCGGAAGAACCTGATCACCCGGGCACTGGGCTCTGAGGAGCGCATCCGGGCAGATCTGTACGAGAAGGAGCTCCAGCCGGGGGACTTCCTGCTGCTCTGCTCCGACGGGCTGAGCAACATCGTCACGGACCAGGAGCTGCTCTACGAGGCCATCCACGGCGGGGAGCCGTCGGACTGCTGCCAGCGCCTGCTCCACATCACTCTGTCCAGAGGCGCGCCGGACAACGTTACGGCGGTCCTCTTTCAGATCGTTTAAAAGGGGGTAATGAACTATGGATCAGTACATAGGGAAATTACTCGACAACCGATATGAGATCATTGAGCGCATCGGGACGGGCGGTATGGCCGTGGTCTACAAGGGGCGGGATCACCGCCTTAACCGCCTGGTGGCGGTGAAGATCCTCAAGGAGGAGCTGGCCCAGGACGCCGAGTTCCGCCGCCGGTTCCACGATGAGTCCCAGGCCGTTGCCATGCTCTCCCATCCCAACATCATGGCGGTCTACGATGTGTCCCACTCCACGGAGCTGGATTACATCGTTATGGAGCTCATCGACGGCATCACCCTCAAGCAGTATATGCAGAAGAAGGGAGGCAAGCTGGCCTGGCGGGAGGCGCTGCACTTCATCACTCAGATCATGAAGGCCCTCTCCCACGCCCACAGCCGGGGGATTATCCACCGGGATATCAAGCCCCACAACATGATGGTGCTGCGGGACGGCAGCCTGAAGGTGGCCGATTTCGGCATCGCTCGGCTCACCTCCGCCGCCCAGGCCACCCTGACCCAGGAGGCCCTGGGCTCAGTACACTATATCTCGCCGGAGCAGGCCCGCGGCAGCCATATCGACGCCCGCAGCGATATCTACTCCGCCGGTGTGGTACTCTATGAGATGATCACCGGCCGCCTGCCCTATGAGGGGGAGTCCCCGGTGGCGGTGGCGATCCAGCACATCAACTCCATTCCGCTCTCCCCACGGGAGATCGACCCAGAGATCCCAGAGGCTCTGGAGGCCATCACCATGAAAGCTATGGCCTCGGATGTCAACCAGCGCTATGTATCAGCAGACGCCATGCTGGTGGACCTGGAGGAGTTCCGCAAGAATCCCAGCATCAATTTCGACTATACGCCCGCCGATCTGCTTATCGCCGACGGCGACGAACCCACTCAGATTCTGGGCGCCAACACGCCGCACACCGTGCGTTCCCAGCCGGCCCATGCCAGCCGGGCCGCGTCGGAGGAGCCCTATGCCCGTCCCACACCGAAGCCCCGCAAAAGCCGTGCGGTTCCCCTTGAGGACGAGGTGGACTACGACGATTATCCGGACCGGCGGGATGGGGGCGGCAGCCGTCTGCCCATTATTCTGGCCATTGCAGCAGTGGCCGTGTTTGTAGTCGGCATCGGCGTATTTCTCTGGGTCTCCTTCTTCAGCAGCCCGGGGCAGACTGTCTACAATGTCCCTAATCTGGTAGGTAAGACCATCGAGGGAGCGCGGGCGGACAGCGGCGTAACCGTGGCTCAATTCCAGGTCGTAGAGGGTCAGGAAGTGGACAGCACTTTACCCAAAGGACAGATTGTGAACCAGGACCCGCAATCGGGACGCAACGCTGCGGCGGGAACCACCATCACTGTCGATATCAGCAACGGCAGCGGCAGCACCGACGTGGAGGAGAACCGGATGCCCAACCTGGTGAATCAGGATAAGCGTCTGGCCATCAATACCCTGCGGGAACTCGGCTTCACCGAGGAGGCCGGTAATCTGGTTATCCGGGAGGAGACCTCGGAGGATGTAACCAAGGACTATGTGATTTCCACCGACCCGGTGGCGGAGACCGATCTGGCCGATGTGGAGAAGGTCACTCTTGTAGTCAGCAGCGGTGTCAAGACGGAAACCTCTGTTATTATCCCGTTCCTCGGCATGACAGAGCAGGAGGCCCGCGCTAAGGCTGAGGGAACGCTGGGACTGGTGGTCGTATTTGACGAGCCTCAGTACAGCAATGACTACGCCGAGGGTCTGGTCTGCTGGCAGTCCATCCAGACGGGTACTGAGGTCGATAAGGGTTCCACCATCCATCTGCGCCTGAGCAAAGGGGCAGATCCCTCCACCTCTCCCGCCCCGGAGATCACCCCGACTCCCACGCCGGGTGTCTCTACTGACCCGGAGGTTTCCCCCACACCAGGCAGCGGAGGTGCGCTGAAGCCCATCAGCTATACGGTAAATCTGGCCAGCTCCGACAAGGAGACTGTCCGTGTCCGGGTCACAGTCAACGGGCAGGATCAGTTCAATGAGGACGTACAGACCGTACTAGGCGTCCGGGTGGTAACACTTTATGGAACCGGCTTCCAGCAAGTGGATGTCTATCTTGACGGGCAGCTCTCCGAGACCCGCATGATGAACTTCGGCTGATGGAAGGGATTATTTTAAAGGCCATCAGCGGCTTCTATTACGTGGACGGCGGAGATGGGGTTCTGGTCGCCTGCCGCGGAAGGGGAAAGTTCCGCCATCAGAGGATCACCCCCCTGGTGGGGGACAAGGTCATCTTCACCCCTCTGGATAACGGGGCGGGGATTCTCGATGAAATCCTGCCCCGCAGGAACGAATTTCAGCGACCGGCGGTGGCCAACATTGATCAGCTCGTAGTCATTGCCTCCGGCGCCATTCCAGTTACCGACCCATTCCTGATTGACCGCGTGGTTTCCATTGCGGAGGGGCGGAACTGCCAGCCGGTCATCTGCATCAACAAGTGCGACCTGGATGCGGCGGAGGAGCTCTACCAGACCTACCGCGCTGCCGGGTTCCCCACCCTCCGGGTGAGCGCCGAGACAGGGGAGGGACTGGAGGAGCTCTCTGGGGCAATTGCTGGAAAGGCTTCTGCCTTTACAGGAAATTCCGGTGTGGGCAAATCCAGCATACTCAACGCCCTGGAGCCCGGCTTCCGCCTCCAGGTGGGGGAGGTCTCCGACAAGCTGGGCCGTGGCCGCCATACTACCCGCCATGTGGAGCTGTTTCGGCTCCGCTCCGGCGCCATTGTGGCAGATACCCCCGGCTTCTCCTCCTTCGACACGGAGGAGATAGAGCTCCGTCGCCCTGAGGAACTGCAATATACCTTTCGGGAGTTCGCCCCTTATCTGGAGCAATGCCGATTCACCGGCTGTTCTCATGTAAAGGAAAAGGGCTGTGCAGTTCTTGCTGCGGTAAAGGCTGGAGAGATCGCCCCCAGCCGTCACGCCAGCTATGTACGGCTGTATCAGCAGGCAAAGGAAGTGCCCGAATGGGAACGGAAATGAAGCGCGCACTGCTTTTCGGCTCAGTCCCCTGCGGAGACGGGGCCTTTCTCCGCCCTTATCTGGACGGAGGCGGATGGACGGTCTTCTGTGCCGACGGCGGGGTACGCAACGCCCGTGCGGCCGGACTGCGGCCGGACTATCTGATCGGCGACTGGGACTCCGGCGGTGCGCCGGAGGGCGATGTCCCCTGCATCACGCTTCCGGTGGAAAAGGATATGACAGACCTCCAGGCAGCGGTGGATCAGGCACTGGAGCTGGATTACCGGGAGCTCCTGCTGTGCGGCTGTACTGGGGGACGGCTGGACCATACCGCCTCCAACTTGGTGCTTCTGGAGTGGATCGCCGACCACGGCGGCCGGGCTCTGTTGGTGGATGCCGATAATGAGGTGCGCCTGCTGGACAGCGGAGTGCTGCGGCTAACCAACCGTCCCTGCTATCACTACCTCTCTCTGGTTCCTCTGGATCGCCGCGTGACCGGCGTCACCCTGCGGGGACTCAAATATCCGCTGACCGACGCGGTACTCACTCGCGGCGACACCCTCTCAGTGAGTAATGAGCCGCTGGGCGACGAGGTGGAGATCTGCCTTTCCGCCGGCCGCGCCCTGCTGATCCGGAGCCAGCGCGTCTAATGAACTGGGAACCCTTGGCCGCCTCCTGCGTATACTGGTACAGAACCAGTTGCGAAAGGAGGCGGCCATTTTGACGCTACAAACCAGAAAGCGCCTGGGAACGGCAGCGCTGTGCGTGGGGGGTGCAGCCCTGCTGCTCCATCCGGCCTGTCTGATCGCCTTCGGTGCGGGTGCTTGGGCGGGCAGCCGGGGCAGAGACTGGCTCAAACGAATTTGGGATGACAGGGAGGCTGTGCTATGAAGATCGTCGTGGTTAAATCACCCAAAGCGCTGCGCGGAATACTCAAGACCATTTTCGGCATCCGGGGCGCATGAGCCACGGGCATAGTCTTCCCACCTTGTACATATAGTTCTGTAGCAGAATGCATGAAAAAGGGCTACGGCCCGTACAAGGAGTGGAACGCTATGGAGCTGGAACTGGATCGGACTCAACGGAGCGGCTATGAGGCCGTACTGGATACAACCGTCTGCCGCGAGGAGACACTGGAGAGCATTGTACCGGATGCCTGTCCGGATATCCTTCGCATCTGCGATACCGAGGGCGTGGTATGCCTGCGGGACAAGGTGCTCCAGGATGGTCGGGTGGAGCTCTCCGGCTCGGTACGGGCGGCGCTGCTCTACCTCCCGGACGGTGAAGAGGGGATACGCCGGATGGAGGTGGAACTGCCCTTTTCCTGTACTCTGGAGCACCCGGCGCTGACGCCTCTGTGCCGCGTGGTGGCCCTGCCGCGGGTACAGGGGGCAGACGCCCGGCTGATCAACCCCCGCAAGGTGCTGGTCCGGGTGGATCTGGCTTTCTGTGTGCAGGTCTATGCCCCGGTGGAGGATGACATCTGCAGCGGAGTGCTGGCTCCGGAGGAAGCTGGTGTGCAGCAGATGTCTGAGCAGTGTGATGCCTGTACCACAGTCTGCGTGCAGGAGAAGCCCTTTACATTTTCTGATGAAATCAGCCTGTCCGGCAGCAAGCCGGAGGCGGAAGAGCTGCTGAAGTGCCGCGCTGCCCTGCGGTGCAGTGAGTCCAAGGTCATCGGAAACAAGCTTATTTTCAAGGGGGAGAGCCAGCTTCAGATGCTCTACCGCTCCTCCGCCGGCGGACTGTGCACAGCGGAATATGAGCTGCCCTTCTCCCAGATCATGGAGATTACCGGGGCGGGGGAGGAGTCCACCTGTGATGTGTACGTGGTTTTGACCGGCCTGGACTGCGCCCTGGACAGCGGCGACGGCCGCACCATCAGCGTCTCCATGGGGCTGCTGGCCCAAGCGGTGGTGCGGGAGGAGCGCACGCTCCAGATGCTGACGGATGTGTACTCTACCGCCTTCCAGCTTACGGCGGAGAGCCGGACCTATACGCTGGGCCGTCTGGTGGAGCACGGGGAGAAGGAGCTGACAGTGCGGGAGATCCTGGAAACCGGGATGCTGGCCCAGGAGGTGTCGGACGCCTATGTGACCATCGGCGCCATCACCCAGAGCCGGGACGGGAGACGGGTGACGCTGACCGCCGAGGCCAACGTGACGGTGCTCTACCTCACGGAGGACGGCGCCCGTACCTCCATCACCCGGCAGCTCCAGGCCGCCTGCCCCCTGGAGCTGCCTGAGGAGGCGTCCTGCTCCTGCCACTGCGGCTGTACCGCCCCTGTCTTTGCCACCCCGACGACGGGTGGCATTGAGGTGCGCTTCCCGGTGGGTTTCCGGTACACGGCCATGACCAGCCGCACCACAGCCGCCGTGTCTGCGGTCCATATGGATGAGGGTACCCCCCGGGATCACTCCGGCCAGCCCTCCATTGTTCTGCGTATGGTAGGAAACGGGGAACGGCTCTGGGACATTGCCAAGTCTTACGGTACCACCGCACAGGACATCATGTGCGCCAACGCGCTGGAGGAGGACGTGGCCCCGGAGGGGCAGCTCCTGCTCATCCCACGCAAGCGGTAAAACCAGCCCGCCCGGCAAATGCCGGGCGGGCTTTTTGGTTCTGTCCGGGGACGAGGCATAATTTACGGCTTATCCCCATAGGTATGTAGAGAAAACGACCGGCTCATGCGGCCGAAGGAGGAATCGCAAGTGGAACAACGCAAGATCTATGAAGATATTGCCCTGCGTACCGAGGGGGATATCTATATCGGCGTCGTGGGGCCGGTGCGGACGGGAAAATCGACCTTTATCAAACGCTTCATGGAGACCATGGTCATCCCCAATATCGACAACGTGTACCGCCGGGAGCGGGCCCGGGATGAGCTGCCCCAGAGCGGCTCCGGGCGCACCATCATGACCGCCGAGCCCAAATTCGTCCCGGAGGAGGCCGTTCAGGTCACCATGGACAACGGGGCGGCCTTCTCCGTCCGCCTCATCGACTGCGTAGGCTATATGGTTCCCGGCGCGGTGGGCTCCCTGGAGGACGACAGCCCCCGCATGGTAACCACCCCCTGGTTTGACTATGAGATCCCCATGACCGAGGCCGCGGAGATCGGCACACGCAAGGTCATTGCGGAGCATTCCACCATCGGTATCGTGGTCACCACAGACGGTTCCATTACCGACATTCCCCGGGAGGACTATCTGGAGGCGGAGGAGCGGGTGATCACCGAGCTCAAGGAGTTGGGAAAGCCCTTCCTGGTGGTGCTCAACTCGTCCTACCCCAATTCCGACCGGGCACAGGCCATCCGGGCGGACATCGCCTCCCGCTATGACGTGACGTGTGTGTGCGCCGACTGCCTGGAGCTGGACGAGGCGGCGGTAACCGCCATCATCAAGGGGGTGCTCTACGAGTTCCCGGTGAAGGAGCTGGATCTGTTCCTGCCCCCCTGGGTGGACGCCCTGCCTTACGACCACCCCATCAAGAGCGGCCTGTATACGGCCATCCGGGAGGGGGCGGCCGGGATGCACCGCATCCGGGATGTGGAGCGTACGGTCACCGCCATTGGGGAGTGCGACACCGTCAGCAGCGCCCGTATCACCTCCATCAGCCTGGGCACCGGTCTGGCCGCCGCCCAGCTGGAGCTGCCCCGGGGGCTGTTCTACGATACGCTCTCCGAGCAGTCCGGCTTCACCATCCACGACGATGGTGATCTCATGGAGCTGCTCTCCAGCCTTGCCCACGTCAAAACGGAGTATGACAAGGTAGCCGGGGCGCTGGAAGAGGTTAAGTCCACCGGTTACGGCATCGTGGTGCCCAGCACCGACGAGCTGGTGCTGGAGGAGCCGGAGATCGTCAAGCAGGGGGGACGCTATGGCGTGCGCCTGAAGGCATCCGCCCCCTCCATCCACATGATCCGTGCGGACATCGAAACCGAGGTCTCGCCCATCGTGGGCAACGAAAAGCAGAGCGAGGAGATGGTCAATTTCCTGCTTCAGGAGTTTGAGGGAGACACCAAGGCCATCTGGCAGTCCAACATCTTCGGCAAGTCCTTCCATGAGCTGGTCAGCGAGGATTTGAACGGCAAACTCAAGCGCATGCCCGATGACGCCCGCGCCAAGCTCCAGGAGACACTCCAGCGCATCATCAACGAGGGCTCCGGCGGACTGATCTGCATCATTCTGTAAGCATTTGTTAAGGGGGGCGTCCCATCTGGGACGCCCCCCTTATGATATCTGTCTATTTCTGAATGAGCTGTGCGGCCGTCAGAAGGGCCAGCGGCAGATACATGAAGAGCAACGTAAGCCGCTGCCATGTGCCCTCCTGGGCCAGCCGGGTGCCACGCCACGCCTCCTTGTCCGCCATAACAAAGAGGGTGAAACAGCACACATCGAGGGCAAAACAGATCAGGGAGAATACCCCGGCCCCGCCGGCACCATCCCGAAAAGCCAGCAGCGCCACCAGAAGGGGAGCAAAGGCCAGGGCCAGGAAGCCCAGAACCGAGCCGACGCCGTGGATGCGGGAGGCCGCTGTCTCCACCGCTTTGTCGGCATTGACGCTGAACAGCCCGGCCAGTACCCCTGCCCCCAGGGCGAACACGCAGAGCACCGCGATCAGCAGCCCGGTCAGGACAGGAGAGCGGTTTCCAAAGGCAGCCCATAGGTCTGGTGTGGCGGCGCACAGGAGCAGCCCCAGCGCCACCAGCCACACCCGGTACACCCACCGCACCGGACTTTCCGGGCTGCCCAGCACACTCATGACCTGCCGCCGGTGGGAGTAGCCGGGGTAAAATGGGGCCAGCAGGAAGGGGAGGAGCAGATCCAGCCCGGCCGCCGCCAGCAGGAAATACCAGCCCACGCTCACCCCACCCCCTCGGTCAGAAAATCCGCAATCGCCTGCCGGTTGCAGAGCTTCAGGCTCTTATAGCCGGTCTCCACCCAGCCCCGTCGGTCGAAGTCCCCCAGCACCCGGCTCACCGTTACCCGGCTCACCCCCACAGAGGAGCCGATCTCCTCATGGGTACAGTGGAGCAGACCCCTGGCGTCCGGCTCGAGGGCCAGCAGATGGCGGGCGATGCGCTTGTCCGCCTGCAAAAAGGCGCTGTCCACATGGCCTGAGAGCAGGCGCACCGTGCGGGCCAGATACTCCAGCATGGAGATGGCCAAATCCGGCCGGCGGGCAAACACCGCCTCCAGATGCTGACGGTTCACCGAGATCAGCTCGCACGGGGTGACCGCCACGGCGGAGGAGACCCGTGGCTGCCGGTCAAAGAAGGACGCCTCGCCGATGAGCTCCCCGCCGTGGTGGAGGGCCAGGGTGCGCTCGTCCCCGTCGGGAGAGCTGATAAAGCACTTCACCGTTCCGGTGAGGATATAGTAAAACTGCGCGGCCTCCGTGTCCTGTAAATAGATCATCTGCCCCGGCTCCCGATGGTGGGTGGGCTGCCCCTCCGCCAGCGGCGCCCAGATGTGGTCCTGCGCCATTGCGTTCACCTCCTGTTTGGTCAATTGTAACACGCTTTACATTCTTTTGGCAAGGGGCCATGCTATTCTGGTGCCACTGAAATAAAAAGGAGGCACCCAACCATGGGAATGACCATGACCCAAAAGATCCTGGCCAGGCACGCCGGCCTGGAGCATGTTGTCCCCGGCCAGCTGGTGGAGGGCAAGCTGGATCTGGTGCTGGGCAACGATATCACCACCCCGGTGGCCATCGCCGAGTTCAACAAGGCGGGGCTGACCCAGGTGTTCGACCGGGAAAAGATCGCGCTGGTTCTGGATCACTACACCCCCTGCAAGGACATCAAGGCCGCCCAGCTCTGCGCCCAGGTGCGGGAGTTCGCCAAGCGCTTTGACATCACCCATTTCTACGATGTGGGCTGCATGGGTGTAGAGCACGCCCTCCTGCCCGAGCAGGGCCTGACCGCCCCCGGCGAGGCCATGATCGGCGCCGACTCCCACACCTGCACCTACGGCGCGGTGAACATGTTCTCCACCGGCGTGGGCTCCACCGATATGGCCGCGGGCATGGCCACGGGGCTGGCCTGGTTCCGCATCCCCTCCGCCATCAAGATCACCCTCAAGGGCAAACTCCAGCCCTGTGTATCCGGCAAGGACGTGATCCTCCACCTTATCGGCACCATCGGCGTGGACGGCGCCCTTTACAAGTCCCTGGAGTTCGGCGGGGA
>DXTB01000013.1:15271-18873 GCA_019410105.1 Clostridiales bacterium
GCTCAAGGGCCGCAAAGTGGCCGCCGGAGTGCGCTGCATCGTCATCCCCGCCACCCAGCAGATCACCCTGGACGCCATGGCCGAGGGGCTGATCCAGACCTTTATCGAGGCTGGCTGTGCCGTGTCCACCCCCACCTGCGGCCCCTGCCTGGGCGGCCACATGGGCGTGCTCTCCGACGGGGAGCGGGCCATCTCCACCACAAACCGCAACTTCGTGGGCCGCATGGGCCCCGTCAGCTCCGAGATCATCCTGGCCAACCCCGCGGTGGCCGCCGCGTCCGCCGTGGCGGGCTGTGTGGCGGATCCCCGCAAGCTCTGATGGAGGTGTAAGGCAATGAAGGTTTACAAATACGGCGACAACGTGGATACCGACGTAATCATTCCCGCCCGGTATCTCAACGCCCCCGATGAAAAGTCCCTGGCCTCCCACTGTATGGAGGACATCGACGCCGGCTTCGCCTCCACCGTGGAGCCGGGCGACATCATCGTGGCTGGGGCCAACTTCGGCTGCGGCTCCTCCCGGGAGCACGCCCCCCTGGCCATCAAGGCCTGCGGCGTCAAGTGCGTCATCGCGCCCTCCTTCGCCCGCATCTTCTACCGCAACGCCATCAACATCGGCTTTCCCATTCTGGAGTGCGCCGAGGCGGCGGAGGGCATTCAGGCCGGCGACACGGTGAGCGTGGACTTCGGTACCGGCGTGATCACCGACGAGACCACCGGCAAGACCTATCAGGCCGCGCCCCTGCCCGCCTTCGTCCAGGGCATCGTGGACAACGGCGGCCTGCTCAAATCCCTGAAGGCGAGAGGTGCGGCGAAATGAATTATAAAATTGCGCTCATCCGCGGCGACGGCATCGGCCCCGAAGTGGTGGGGGAGGCCGTCAAGGTGCTGGAGGCCGTCGGCCAGAAGTTCGGCCACAGCTTCACCTATGAGGAGGTGCTGCTGGGCGGCTGCGCCACCGACGCGGTGGGGAAGAGCTATCCCGACGGCACCGCCGAGAAGTGTCGGGCCTGCGACGCGGTGCTGCTGGGCGCTGTGGGCGGCCCCAAGTGGGGTTCCGACAAGCCCGCCGAGCAGCGGCCTGAGACCGCCCTGCTGGCCATCCGAAAGGATCTGGGCCTGTATGCCAATCTGCGCCCCGCTGCCCTGCGCCCCGCCATGGCGGACGCCTGCCCTTTGAAGAAGGAGACGGCGGAGAAGGGCATCGACCTGATGATGGTGCGGGAGCTGACCGGCGGCATCTACTTCGGCCAGAGGGAGCGGTACGACACCCCTGACCGGGGTGTGGAGTGCGCCGACCGGATGGCCTATTCCGAGCAGGAGATTGAGCGCATCGGCCGCCGGGCCTTTGAGCTGGCCAGCCTCCGCCGCAAGAAGGTGTCCAGTGTGGACAAGGCCAATGTGCTGGAGACCTCCCGCCTGTGGCGCTCCGTCATGCACCGGCTGGCGGAGGAGTATCCCGACGTGCAGTACGAGGATGTGCTGGTGGACAACTGCGCCATGCAGCTCGTGAAAGACCCCGGCCAGTTCGACGTGGTGGTTACTGAGAACATGTTCGGCGACATTCTCTCCGATGAGGCGAGCATGGTCACCGGCTCCATCGGCCTGCTGCCATCCGCCTCCATCGGCGATACCGCCCCCGGCCTCTACGAGCCGATCCACGGCTCCGCCCCCGACATTGCGGGTCAGGACAAGGCCAACCCCATCGCCACCATCCTGTCGGTGGCCATGATGTTCCGCTACTCCTTCCACCTGGCCGCCGAGGCCGACGCGGTGGAGGCGGCAGTGGACGCGGTACTGGCCGAAGGCTGGCGCACCCCCGACATCGCCGGGCCGGGCGTCACCCCCATCGGCACCCAAAAGATGGGCGAACTCATCTGCCGTCATATTGGATGAAAACAGGGCAGCCAAAAGGCTGCCCTGTTTCTTGTGTTTGCCCACTTCATATGGTATACTGGCTCTATCTTGTAACGGAGAGGGGAACAAACCAATGAAATATATCTGCGCACTTCTGTCTGTCAGGGACATTCACGCTGCAAAAGCGTTTTATCAGGAATTGTTTGGTCTGGAGGTGGCCCAGGATTACGGGAGAAATATTGCCTTTACCTGTGGGCTGGCGCTGCAACAGGATTTTGACTGGCTAATTGGAGTGCCGAGTATGCACGTGCGGAAAAAGCCCAACAATATGGAATTGGTCTTTGAAGAGACGGATTTTGATGGATTTATTGAAAAGCTGGATGCCTATCCGGGTATAGAACGGCTTGGCGGCATCATCGAACACGACTGGGGCCAGCGGGTGGCACGCTTTTACGATCCAGATGGGCACCTCATTGAAGTGGGGGAGGACATGGGGATGGTAATCCGCCGTTTTCTGGCTTCCGGCATGACTATGGAGGAGGTTTCGGTCAAAATGGGTGCCTCCATAGGAGACTTGACCAAACTCCTGAACACAGTTCCAAGCTCCGAAAAGGGGTAGGAACAGCAGATACCAGCTTGATCTTTCGCTGTATTTATTGCTATAATAATAAAAATATTTGTGGGGAGGGGGATATGTTATGATTCTGGCGGTAGACGTGGGCAATTCCAATACGACGGTCGGCCTGTTCAACGGTACAGGGGAGTTATTGTTCCGCGCCCTGCTGGAGACCTCCCGCAGCAAGACCCGGGATCAGTGCGCCATCGAGCTCCTGGGCGTCTTTCAGCTCTATGGGGCGGATGCGTGCACGGTAGACGGGGCCATCCTCTCCAGCGTCGTTCCGCCGCTGACTACCATCTTCACCGATGCCATCGCCCGCCTGACCGGCATCCCCCCCATGGTGGTGGGCCCTGGCATCAGGACCGGTTTGAACATCAAGGCCGAGATCCACAACCAGTTGGGCAGTGACATCGTGGCCTCTTCGGTGGCGGCGATCGCCAAATATCCAAGCCCCATTGTCATGGTGGACATGGGTACGGCCACCTCTTTGTCCCTCATTGTAGGCAGCGTATACGAGGGCTGCATCATTATGCCGGGGCTGGCCCTGGCGCTGGACGCTCTGTCGGAGCGGGCGGCCGCTCTTCCGCCTATCTCCATTGAAACCGCCTCCCCGGTGGGCCTCATGGGCCACACCACAGAGGAGGCCATGCGCTCCGGCGTGCTCTACGGGCATGCAAGCATGGTGGACGGGATGCTGGAGCGCATTGAGGAGAGCATAGGCCAAAGCGTCACCACCGTGGCCACCGGCGGAAATGCCCCTCGGATTCTGCGCTACTGCAAGCGTCCCATTCAATATGACGCCGATCTGATCATGACCGGACTTTATTTGCTCTACCAGAAAAACGCAAAAAAGTACCGGAAAGCGTGACCGGCCACGCCGTTTTTTGTACTCAACGGCTGTCTGCCGTGGGTAAATAAATTGCGCTGCATCCTTCCAGATAAGGAGCGGCAGCAGGAGGTAATTTCATATGAGAGCAAGCGAAAAGACCAGACGCCTGACCGGACTGGCCCTGATGACGGCCATTATTGTTGTCCTGCAGGTAGTCGCCAGTTTTGTCAAGTTCGGCCCCTTCACCATCACGCTGGCCCTGGCGCCGATCCTGATCGGCGCGGCCCTGTACGGCCC
>DXTB01000013.1:18973-23520 GCA_019410105.1 Clostridiales bacterium
ATTGCCGCTGGCATCGTCAGCCCGGTGGTCAATACCGGCCTGTTCCTGCTGGGTCTGTTTTTCCTGTTCCCGACCTATTTGGAGGCATGGGCCACCGGTGCTGGGCAGACGGTCATTACTTATATGATCTTTACTATGGTCAGCATCAATTTTGTTCTGGAACTGTTGATTAACCTGGTGCTCAGCACGGTGATTGTCCGCGTGGTCAGCGCTCGGAGCCACTCCTGAGTTTATCGGCGTCTGCCAGTCGGCAGACGCCGATTTTGCATTTTATCAATCGGGGACTTGCAAAATTACGTGGTCCGTCATATAATAGAATACGATTTTTAAGTACAAGGGAGCGATTCCAGTGAAAGAGCTGTCCAGGATTGCATCGGCCGTACAGGCCTCCACCACCATGGCTATCGACGCCATGTTCAAGCAGATGAAGGCCGACGGTGTGGATGTGATCGGCTTCGGAGCGGGGGAGCCCGACTTCAACACCCCCGACAACATCAAGGCAGCCGGCATTGCGGCCATTGAGCAGAACATCACCCGCTATACCCCCGCAGCCGGCACGGTGGAGCTGCGTCAGGCGGTGTGCGGCCGCATGAAGGCCGACTACGGACTGGAGTACAAGCCCAGCCAAGTGGTGGTGAGCAGCGGCGCCAAGCACCTGGTCTACCTGGCTCTGCGGGCAGTGGTCAACCCCGGTGACGAGGTCATTCTGCCGGCGCCCTACTGGGTGAGCTACATTGAGCTCATCAAGATGGTGGGCGGCGTGCCGGTGGTGGTGACCGCCACCGAGGCAGAGCACTTCAAGCTGACAGCGGAAAAGCTCTCTGCCGCCATCACCCCCAGGACCAAGGCCATTCTGCTCAACAATCCCTCCAACCCAACCGGCATGATGTACGACCGGGAGGAGCTGGAGGCCATCGCCGCTGTGTGTACCCAGGCGGATATTTATGTGATTTCCGACGAGATCTACGCCTGCCTGGCCTACGACGGCCGCACCTTCACCAGCTTCGCCTCCCTCAGCGCCGACGCCAAGGAGCGCACCATCCTGGTCAACGGCGTATCCAAGGCATACGCCATGACCGGCTGGCGCATCGGTTACGCCTGCGCCAACGACGTCATCGCCAAGGTGATGGCCAATTACGTCAGCCACTCCACCGGTTCTCCGGTGGCCATCTCCCAGAGGGCCGCCGCTGTGGCCCTCTCCGGTTCCCAGGCGGAGATTGAGACCATGCGCCAGGCCTTTGAGCAGCGCCGCAACTACATTGTGGAGCGGATGAACGCCATCCCCGGCGTGAGCTGCATCCAGCCGGAGGGGGCGTTCTATGTGATGATGAACCTGGAGCAGCTTCTCGGCAAGACCATTCACGGGGTGGAGATCACCAATGACGACGTGTTCGCCGACGCCTTCCTGAAGTACGGCCTGGTGGCGGTGGTACCTGGCTCCGGCTTCGGAGCGCCCAACTTCGTCCGCTGGTCCTACGCCACTTCTATGGAAAATATCAAAGAGGGCCTGGACCGTCTGGAAAAATTTTTGGCGGAATGACAACGGCAAAAACAGGGGGCGGAACTTGTGTCCGCCCCCGTTTTATGATATTCTAGCCAGTGAAATCTGAGGAGAAAGAGGTCTTTGCATGCACGACCGTTATGAGAGCCCGCTGTCCTCCCGCTACGCCAGCGACGAGATGCAGTATATCTTTTCGCCCGACAAGAAATTTTCCACCTGGCGCCGCCTGTGGGTCGCCCTGGCCCGGGCCGAGATGGAGCTGGGACTGCCGGTGACCCAGGAGCAGGTGGACGAGCTGGAGGCCCACCTCACCGACATTGACTACGACAAAGCCGCGGCGTATGAAAAGAAGCTCCGCCACGACGTGATGGCACACGTCCACACCTATGGCGAGGCGTGCCCCAAAGCTATGCCCATCATCCACCTGGGAGCCACGAGCTGCTATGTGGGGGACAACACCGATGTGATCCTCATGCGGGAAGCCCTTCTGCTGGTGCGCGACAAGCTGGTACGGGTGCTGGCCCGCCTGACGGAGTTCGCGGAGCAGTACAAGGCCCTGCCCACCCTGGGCTTCACCCACTTCCAGCCCGCCCAACTGGTGACGGTGGGGAAGCGGGCCACCCTCTGGATGAACGAGCTGCTGATGGATCTGGAGGAGGTGGAGCACCGCATCGCCTCTCTGAAGCTGCTGGGCAGCAAGGGCACCACCGGCACTCAGGCATCCTTCCTGGAGCTGTTCGAGGGAGACCATGAGAAATGCCGGGCGCTGGAGCGGAAGATCGCCGCCGAGATGGGCTTCGACGCCGTGGTGCCCGTTTCGGGTCAGACCTATTCCCGCAAGATGGACTATGCGGTGTTGTCCACCCTCTCCGGCATTGCCCAGTCTGCCAGCAAGTTCGCCACCGATCTGCGCCTGCTCTGCCACCTGAAGGAGGTGGAGGAGCCCTTTGAGAAAAACCAGATCGGTTCCTCCGCCATGCCCTACAAGCGCAATCCCATGCGCTGCGAGCGCATCTGCGCCCTGGCCCGCTATGTGATGGCCGACGCGGTCAACCCTGCGGTCACCGCCTCCGCCCAGTGGTTCGAGCGTACTCTGGACGACTCGGCCAACAAGCGTCTGTCCGTGCCCGAGGCTTTCCTGGCGGTGGATGCCATTCTGAGCATCTATGCCAACGTGGCCGGAGGACTGGTGGTCCATGAGAAAGTGATCGAGCGCCACGTGCGGGAGGAGTTGCCCTTCATGGCCAGTGAGAACATCCTGATGGACGCTGTGAAGCGGGGCGGCAACCGGCAAGAGCTCCACGAGCGTATCCGCGTGCTCTCCCAGGAGGCAGGAGCCAACGTAAAGGACTGTGGCCTTAGCAACAACCTGATCGAGCTCATCGCCGCCGACCCGGCCTTCTCCATGCTGAGCCGGGAGGAGCTGACCGCCCATTTGGAGCCGGCCCGCTATATTGGGCGCTGCCCGCAGCAGGTGGAGGATTTCCTTGCTCACGATGTCCAGCCCGTGTTGGAGCGCTATGCTGCCGCCCTACAGGGCAAAGAGACGGAACTGAAGGTTTAAGAGGAGGATATTGAATATGGAAAAAGCAGTACGCCGCATCGGCGTGTTTACCAGCGGGGGCGATGCCCCTGGTATGAATGCCGCCATCCGGGCAGTGGTGCGTACCTCTCTGCACATGGGTATTGAATGTGTGGGCATCCGCCGGGGCTACCACGGTCTGATCAACGGCGATTTCACCAAGCTGACCTTTGAGAGCGTAAGCGACTTGTCCCGCCGGGGCGGCACCATGCTCTACTCCGCCCGCAGTGAGGAGTTCAAAACCCCCGCTGGCCAGGAGAGGGCGGTGGCTACCTGCAAGATGCTGGGGCTGGACGCCCTAGTGGGCATCGGCGGCGATGGTACCTTCAGCGGCTTGCTCTGCCTGGCCAAGAGAGGACTTTCCGTTGTGGGCATTCCCGGCACCATTGACAACGACATTGCCTGTTCCAGCTATACCATCGGCTATGACACCGCCTGCAACACCGCGCTGGAGTCCATCGACAAGCTGCGGGACACCATGCAGTCTCACGAGCGCTGTTCCGTGGTGGAGGTCATGGGCCACCGGGCGGGCCATCTGGCCCTTACCGTAGGCGTGGCCTGCGGCGCTACTGCCGTGATCGTCCCGGAGCACCCTGTGGACTATGAAGCCGACCTGCTGGAGCCCATCCGCCGGGCCCGTCTGGCCGGCCGTACCCACTTCATGATCATCGTGGCCGAGGGCGTAGAGGGCGGCGCCTACTCCATCGGCAAGGTCATCGAGGAGGCTACCGCCCTGGATACCCGGGTCACTGTGCTGGGACACATCCAGCGGGGCGGCTCTCCCTCCTCCCGCGACCGGATCACCGCTACCTACATGGGTTATGAGGCGGTGCGCCTGCTGGCCGAGGGCAAGACCTGCCGGGTGGTGGCCCTTCAGGGGGAGAACTATGTGGACTATGACATCACCGAGGCCCTCCAGATGACCAAGAGTCTGGATCAGCACACCTATGAGGTCATGCGCGCCCTCACCGGCGTGCATTGAGCGGAGAGCGGGCATGAAAAAGTGGTACGATGAGGAGTACGAGTTTCAGGTCGAGGTAACCGGCTTCCTCCGGGGCGACCATACTGAGCGGTATTGCCGCAACGGAGAGGAGGTCGGAGACCGGTATACCTGCACCTATGGCTGCCCGGTCAATCAGGACGGGCAGGGGATCTGCTCCAAGGCCATGCTACTGCTTTTCCCCCTCATGGAGGCCGTCCGAAGCGGCGGCGATCTGGAAAACGTAGGCGGAAGCGGCCCCTATTGCAAGGATATTGTGTGTCCCGACGGCTGCGTTCTCTTTCGCCTGACGGCAAAAAAGCTGGGAAACGAGAACTTTTTCAAAGGAAATTTCCTGGACTGAGCCAGATAAAAAGCGGCCCTGTGCATTTGCACAGGGCCGCTTTTTCAGCAAGTTTTACGCCTCCTGAGAGACCAGCACCTTTTTCAGCCGTGCATAGCGGGGGAGGGAGTGTTCCTGCGGG
>DXTB01000014.1 GCA_019410105.1 Clostridiales bacterium
CCACACCCCCGACCGGCCCACCCTGTTTCTCAAGGCCCCCAACGCCCTCAACGCCCACCTGGGGAAGGTTCACGCCCCGGACTTTGTAGGGCGGCTGGATTACGAGGGAGAGCTGGCCGTGGTAATGAAGCGGCGTGCCAAGGATGTGCCGGAGGAGGAGGCGCTGGACTATGTGCTGGGCTACACCTGCCTCAACGATATCACCGCCCGGGATGTCCAGAAGGCGGACGGCCAGTGGGCCCGCGGCAAAAATATGGACGGCTTTGCACCCATGGGGCCCGTCGTCACCGACGAGGTGGACCCGGAACACCTGACCATCACCACCCGACTGAACGGTCAGGTGGTGCAGCAGGGGAGGACAGAGCAGCTCATCACTGGTGTGCGGGCGCTCATCTCTTTCATCACCGCCTCCATGACCCTGGAGCCGGGGGACGTGATCGCCACCGGCACCCCCGCCGGTGTGGGCCCCATGCAGCCAGGCGATACAGTGGAGGTGGAGGTTTCAGGCATCGGAATCCTATGCAACACCATTGTATGAGAGGACGGCGGACGCTCAGGGGAGGGCTCCGCCGCTTTTCCTTGAGTTTCTCCTGGAAATTTGCTATAATTGACACGATCTTTGTGCTAGGGGGGCGGACGCTTGGGCTCCATATCCGACTTTCTCAACAACATGGACTGGTGGGGCCTGCTCACCCTCCTTATCAGCGCCGCGGCAGCTCTGCTGTGCATCACCCTGCACGAGCTGTCCCACGGCTTTGTGGCTTGGCGACTGGGAGATCCCACGGCCAAAAACGCCGGGCGGCTGACCCTCAATCCCATCCGGCATCTGGACGTGGTGGGTCTGCTGATGATGCTCGTGGCCAAGGTGGGCTGGGCCAAGCCGGTGCCGGTGGATATGCGCTATTTTAAGCACCCCAGGCAGGGAATGGCGCTTACCGCCCTAGCCGGACCGGCGGCCAACTTCCTCACCGCCCTGGCGGCGGTGGGAGTCAGCTCCGCCGTGTTCCATCTGGCCCCTCTGGGCCCGGCGGCGGTGTTCGTGCTGTGCTTCCTGTCCAACATGGCCCTGTTGGGGGTGGGGATGGGGCTGTTCAACCTGATCCCCCTGTCGCCCCTGGACGGCTCCAAAATCCTGTTCGCCCTGCTGCCCGACCGAATCTACTACACCATTTTGCACTATGAGAAGTATGTGATGGGAGTGGTGATCCTCCTGGTGCTGGTGGGGGTGTTCGACAAGCCCCTGTCCTTCCTGATGGTCCATGTCCTACAGGGCTTTTGCACCCTCACCGGAATGCCTCTGGGCGGGCTGCTGCTGTTCCAGGACGCGTCTGCTATTTTAAATCTGTTTTGAGGTGAGGCACCATCGAAACGCCGATTTTTCATCTGGAAAAGGTGGTCAAGGCCCGGGATGAGGCTATGGAGGACTTCAACGGCCCACTGGATCTGATCCTCCACCTGCTGAGCAAGAACAGGATGGAGATCAAGGACATCCAGATCTCCCTGATCCTAGACCAGTATCTGGAGTGGATGGATCAGCGCAAGCGGCTGGATCTGGAGGTGGCGAGCGAGTTTGTCACTATGGCGGCCCACCTGGTGTTCATCAAGACGCGGATGCTGCTCTCCATCCACGACGAGGAGGCCATCTCCGAGATGGAACAGCTCATTGCCTCTCTGGAGGAGCACCAGCGCCACGAAAACTTTGCCAAGATCAAGGCCATCGTGCCAGAGCTGTCCGACCGCTACGCCATCGGCCGGGACTATATTCCCAAGGTGCCCGAGGCCCTGCCGGTTAATAGGACCTACCGCTACGTCCACAAGCCGGAGGATCTGCTGCGTGCCATGACGGCGGTGCTGGCCCGGGTGGACCACCGCCTCCCGCCACCCATGGCGGCCTTCGAGGGCATTGTGGGCCGGGAGCCCTACCCGGTGGCGGACAAGGCCGGCGAAATTCTGGAACGGCTCAGCCGCTTCGGTGTGACCCGGTTCCGGGCTCTGTTCAAGGGCAACCGGAGCCGCTCGGAGGTGGTGGCCACCTTTATCGCAGTACTGGAGTTGTGCAAGGCACGCCGCCTGCGGCTGGCAGGCACGGAGAGCGACTGCACCGTGACCTGTACCGAGGAGGGCGGGGGAGAGCTGGAGCTGACCACCGATGGGGAGAAAACGGCAGATTGAGGGTATACTATGGAATTGAAGGAAATTGAATCCGCCATTGAAGGGGTCCTCTTTGCCGCCGGGGAGCCGGTGGGGGTGGAGCGCCTGTGTTTGGCGCTGGACATCGACCGGATCACGGCGGACTCCGTGTGCCAACGCCTGGCCGATGCCTACCGCTATGAGCGGCGTGGCATCCGCCTGGTGCGGCTGGATAACAGCTATCAGCTCTGCTCTGCGCCGGAGTTTGCCGACTGCATCCGCCGGGCGTTTGAGAGTCGGCGGCCCGCCCGCCTGAGCCAGCCCGCCCTGGAGGTGCTGGCCATTATCGCCTACTACCAGCCTGCCACACGGGCCTATGTGGACCAGATCCGCGGCGTGGACAGCTCCTACACCGTCAGCCTGCTTCTGGAGCGGGATTTGATCGAGGAGTGCGGCCGCCTGGCCGTGCCGGGCCGCCCCATCCAGTACCGCACCACCCAGACCTTCCTGCGCTCCTTTGGGCTGTCCAATCTGGATGAGCTGCCCGAGCTGCCCAACACCACCCCGGAGGACGGACAGCTTACCCTGGAGATGCAGGCGGCGGTGGAGCGGCTTCAGGCCGCCCAGACCGCGGAGGGGACAGAGGAGGTCACCGAGGAGGAGCTGCTTCAGGCGGCCCGGGAGATAGCACAGGCCGAGGAGGAGGCGTAGGGCTGGATGAAAGCAATCCTGATCCTGGGCGCGGTGCTTCTGGCGCTGGGGGCGCTCCTCCGCCTGGTGCGACTGGGCGCGCTGGCAGAGTACTCCGCCGCTGGACTGCGGCTCAAGCTGAAGGTAGGGCCGCTGCGCCTGATGCTCTATCCCAGAAAGCCGAAGCGGCCCCGCCGAAAGGCTGGGAAATCGTCCCGAAGGGAGAAAAAACGGGAGGAACGCCCGCAGCCGGAGCTGGGCGGCGGGCCGCTGGCGCTGGTGAAGCGGTTTCTTCCGCTGATCGCCGAGGCGGCGGGGCGCTTCCGGCGCAAGCTGCGCATCGATGTGTTCCAGCTTGAAGTTACCGCGGCGGCGCCGGACCCCGCCGCCGCCGCCCTGTGCTTCGGCGGGGCGAACGCATTTATCGGTATGATCTGGCCGCTGGTGGAGCAGAATTTTAACGTGAAGGAGCGGAGGCTGCGCACCCGGGTGGACTTTGACGCGGAGCGGCCCTCCGTCTATCTCTACGCGGCGGCCACCCTGACCGCCGGCCAGGCGCTGGCGCTGGGCCTGCGCCTGACCACACGGTTTCTGGCAGAGTTCTCCAAGTACCGCGCCGAGGCCGGGAGCCCGGCGACAAGCAAGCAGAAAGAGGCGGTTTAACGTATGGAAAAGCAGCATCCCATCGGTGATCTGATGACCACCACTATGCAGAAGCTCCGGGAGATCGCGGACGTCAACACCATTGTGGGCAAGCCCATTGTGGCCGGTGAGATCACCATCATTCCCATCTCCAAGCTGACGGTGGGCTTCGCCTCCGGCGGCAGCGACTTTACCTCCAAGAACCAGAAGCCGGAGGACGACAACTCCTTCGGCGGCGGCAGCGGCGCGGGAATGAACCTGTCCCCGGTGGCCTTCCTGATTGTCAAGGGGGACTCGGTGCGCCTGATGCCCGTAGCGCCTCCGCCCGGCACCGCCGTGGACCGGGTGGTAGAGATGGTGCCCGATGTGATTGACAAGGTCACCGGCTTTATCGAGAAACAGCAGGACAAGGATAAATCCCAGGGCTGACACGCATACTAGCAGCATCTATCCCCTGAGGTGATGCTGTTTGAAACGGTTTGCCGCCGTCCTTTTGACACTGGCTGTTCTGCTCTGTCCCTCCGTCCGGGCCGCCGGGCCCGGCATCTCGGCTGCCTCCGCCATCCTGATCGATGGGGAAAGCGGCCGGGTCCTTTATGCCCAGAACGCGGAGGAGGAGCGCCCCATTGCCAGCATTACCAAGCTGATGACCGCGCTGGTGGCGGTGGAATCTCACCCTGATCTGTCCGAGGTAGTCACCATCCGGCCCGAGTGGACCGGAGTGGAGGGCTCCTCCATGTATCTGAAGGCGGGGGAGGAGCTGACGCTGGAGGCGCTGCTCTACGGGCTGCTGCTCGCCTCGGGCAATGACGCGGCGGTGGCCATTGCGGGCTTCTGCGCCGGGGACGTGGACACTTTTGTGGCCTGGATGAATGACAAGGCCGCCGAGCTGGGCATGGAGCACACCCACTTTGAAAACCCAAACGGGCTCAATGACGAGGGGCACTACTCCACCGCCGCCGACATGGCTGCCCTGGCCCGGGTGGTGATGGAGCACGAAGCGCTGGCAAAGATCGTGGGTACCCGTTCCATCACGGTGGCAGGGCGCACCCTCACCAATCACAACAAGCTGCTCTGGCGGTATGAGGGCTGCACTGGCCTCAAGACCGGCTACACGGACAGGGCGGGGCGGACGTTGGTTTCCTGTGCGGAGCGGGATGGGCAGCGCCTGATTGCCGTCACGCTGAATGATCCCAACGACTGGGCAGACCACGCCGCCCTGTTTGACTATGGCTTTGCCCACTACCGCAGTGCCATGCTGGCCCTGGCGAACCGGACCTTCCGCATGCTCCCGGTGACGGGCAGCCTCAACCGCTTTGTGCCGGTCTATACGGCCGCCGATGTGTACTATCCGCTGACGGAAGGAGAGCTGGTCAAGGCCCGTGTGGAGCTGCCGGAGCGGGTGGAGGCCCCGATCCAGGGCGGAACCATTGCCGGCCGGCTGCTCTTTACGCTGGACGGCGCGGTAATCGGCGAGACCTATCTGCTCTATGCCGGCGATGTGGCGGACGACCGGGCCGGCCGCGGCCTGTTCGGCCGGGTGCTGGACTGGTTCCGGGCGGGGGAGGCCGACACGCTGGCGACGGTCTGCTGCCGCTGGATCTCTGATTCGAATTTGTAAAAAGGGGGGAGCGGCCATGGAAGAGCGGCTGCAGAAAATCCTTTCGGCCCACGGCGTGTCCTCCCGGCGGGCGGCGGAGGGCTATCTCTCCGCCGGGCGGGTGACGGTAAACGGATGTACCGCGCGGGTGGGGGACAAGGCCGACCCGGAGCGGGACGACATCCGAGTGGACGGGCGGCCTCTGCGGCGGCCCGCCCGCCGTACTTATCTGATGCTCAACAAGCCCAGGGGCTACGTAACCACCCTCTCTGATGAAAAGGGGCGGCGCACCGTGGCGGAGCTGGTGGCCGGATGCGGCGCCCGGGTGTGGCCGGTTGGGCGGCTGGATCTGGACTCCGAGGGGCTGCTCCTCCTCACCGACGACGGGGCGCTGACCCACGCCCTTCTCCACCCCAGCCACGAGGTGGAGAAGGAATACCGGGTGTGGGTGGAGGGCGACGTGGACGCCGCCCTCCCGGTGCTGCGGGGCCCTATGGAGCTGGATGGGTACGCCCTCCGTCCGGCCCAGGTCACTCCGGCGGGGGAGGGAGTGCTCTCCGTGGTCATCCATGAGGGGCGCAACCGGCAGGTGCGCCGGATGTGCGCCGCAGCGGGCCTGCGGGTGCGCCGCCTCCAGCGGGTGCGGGAGGGGGAGCTCTGCCTGGGCGCGCTGCCTGTGGGAGCATGGCGGCGCCTGACAGGTGAGGAGCTTTGTCTCCTGCGAAAATGATCTCTTTTTTGCAAGGAGATCAGGAAAACTTGCAGAAAGGGGATTGCTTTTCCGGTCAATTCCCGGTATGATAGGGACGAATCAAAACACAGCGTGGTATCATTCCCGCCACGGGCGGGCAGAAATGCGAGGGATCGTCCACAATGTCCAAAGATATCCTTTCGGTCATTCAGACCAATATGAGTACCTTTTCCAAGGGACAGAAGCTGATTGCCGGCTTTATCCTGGAATCCTATGACAAGGCCGCTTTCATGACTGCCAGCCGCCTGGGCAAGACGGTCAACGTCAGTGAGTCTACCGTGGTGCGCTTTGCCGCCGAACTGGGGTATGACGGTTATCCCGCTATGCAGAAGGCCCTGCAGGAGATGATCCGCAGCAAGCTCACCTCCATCCAGCGCATTGAGGTCTCCAACGACCGCATCGGCAATCAGGACATCCTGTCCATGGTCATGCAGTCGGATATGGATAAGATCCATATGACTCTGGAGGAGACCAACCGGGAGGACTTCGACCGGGCGGTAAGCGCTATTGTGGACGCCCGCCACATCTATATCCTGGGCGTGCGCTCCGCGGCGGCCCTGGCCAGCTTTCTGGGCTTCTACTTCAACCTGATTTTTGACAATGTCACCGTGGTACACGCCACCTCCACCAGTGAGGTATTCGAGCAGCTCTTGCGCATCGGTCCCAACGATGTCATTGTGGGCGTCAGCTTCCCGCGGTATTCCCGCCGGACGGTGAAGGCCATGCAGTTTGCCCACGACCGGGGGGCCGCCACCATCGCCCTCACCGACAGCGAAACCTCCCCCTTGGCTCCCATCTCCACCCTGACCCTGCTGGCCAAGAGCGATATGGCGTCCTTCGTGGACTCCCTGGTGGCTCCGCTGTCGCTGATCAACGCGCTGATTGTGGCCATCGGCCGCAAGAAAAACGACGACCTCTCCCAGACCTTTGAGACACTGGAGCAGATCTGGGATGAATATGAGGTCTATGAGAAAGTGGAAGAGATCACTTGAAGCATGTAATTGTCATCGGCGGCGGTGCGGCCGGCTGTATGGCCGCCGTCGCCGCCGCCCAAAAGGGTGCAGCCGTCACCCTGCTGGAGCGCAATCCCAAGCTGGGGCGCAAGCTCTACATCACCGGAAAGGGCCGCTGCAACGTGACCAACGACTGTGCGGCGCCGGAGGTGCTGCAGAATGTCCCACGCAACAGCCGGTTCCTCACCAGCGCCGTCACCCGCTTTCCCCCGGAGGCGGTGAAGGCGTTTTTTGAGGGCCTGGGAGTACCGCTGAAAACAGAGCGGGGGAACCGGGTCTTTCCCTGCTCCGACAAAGCCGCTGACATCATCGACGCCCTGCTGTTGGCCCTGCGTCGGTCCGGGGTGCACATTGTGCAGGACCGGGCCCGCGCCCTGCGACGGGAGGGTGAGATCCTCACCGGCGTGGAGGGGGAGCGCGGCTTTTACCCCGGCGGGGCGGTGGTCATCGCCACCGGCGGGGTTTCCTATCCGCTGACCGGCTCCACCGGTGACGGATATGCCCTGGCTGAGGCGCTGGGCCACACCATTCTGCCGCCCAGAGGCAGCCTTGTGCCACTGGTGGCGGAGGGGGATGCCTGTGCAAAAATGCAGGGCCTGTCGCTGCGCAACGTGGCCATTCAGGTGCGCAACAGCAAAAAGAAGACCGTCTACGCCGGGCAGGGGGAGTTGCTGTTCACCCACTTTGGCCTGTCCGGGCCGCTGATTCTCAGCGCCAGCGCCCATATGCGGGACTTTGACACAGAGCACTACTACATCAATCTGGATTTGAAGCCCGCACTGGATGAGGAGAAGCTGGACCGCCGTCTGCTGCGGGACTTTGAGGAGAACGCCAACCGGGACTTTCACAATGTTCTGGAGGGCCTGGCACCCCGCCTGATGGTGCCGGTGCTGGTGGAGCGTACCGGCATCCCGGCGGCGGAGAAGGTTCATTCGGTGACGAAGGCCCAGCGCCGCCGTCTGCTGGAGGTCCTCAAGTGCCTGCGCATCGACATACAGGGGCCCCGCCCGGTGGAGGAGGCCATCGTCACCTCAGGCGGGATAAAGGTATCCGAGATCAATCCCACCACTTTGGAATCCAAGAAGGCCCCCGGCGTCTATTTTGCCGGGGAGGTGCTGGACGTGGATGCCTATACCGGCGGCTTCAATCTGCAAATTGCCTGGTCCACCGGCCACGCCGCTGGAGAGGCCGCCGCACAAGACATAGGAGGAATCAACCCATGACAAAGCACAAGAGCATCGCCGTGGACGGCCCCTCCGGGGCGGGAAAGTCCACCCTGGCGAAGCTGCTGGCCCGCAGGCTGGGCTTTTTGTATGTGGATACCGGGGCCATCTATCGGACCGTAGGTCTGCGGGCCTACCGGGCCGGAGTGGACCCGGAGGACGAGGCGGCGGTGACCGCTCTGCTGGACGGCCTGGACATCGAGCTGAAGTATGGCGCGGACGGCCTGCAGCATATGTATCTGGACGGCGAGGATGTGACCGATGCCATCCGCCAGCATGTGATCTCCCGGTATACCTCCGGCGTGTCGGCCATCCCGGCGGTGCGGGCCTTTCTCCTGGAGCGTCAGCGGGACATGGCCCGGGAGCACGATGTGATCATGGACGGCCGGGACATCGGCACGGTGGTCCTCCCCGGCGCGGATGTAAAGATTTTCCTCACCGCCTCGCCAGAGGACCGGGCCCGCCGCCGCTTTGACGAGCTGCGGAAGCGGGGGCAGGAGGCGGACTATGACACCGTGCTCCGGGATATCATTCTCCGGGATGAGCACGACACCCGGCGCTCCGCCGCGCCGCTGCGGCAGGCGAAGGACGCCCTGCTGGTGGATACCACCGGAAATTCCCTGGACGAGAGCCTGGACGTCCTTCTGGAAACCATAAAGGAGCGTCTGAAGGCATGAAGAAGCGAAAGAAAAATGTCATTTACTGCATTGCCTATATGGTACTCTGGGTTGTGTTCCGTATCGTGATGCCCACACGGTGCATCAATAAACAGAACAGGCCCGAAGGGGGCGCGCTGCTGTGCGCCAACCACACCCGCACCAATGACCCACTGTTCATCGCCTATGCACTGGGGTGGCATTACCAGATCCACGTCATGGCCAAGGAGGAGATTATGCACTGGCCCTTCATCGGCTGGGTGCTGAAGCACGGCGGCATTTTCGGCGTCAAGCGGGGCAAGGCGGACGTGGCGGCTATCAAGACGGCGATGAAGTACCTGAAGGACGGTGAACTGCTGCTCATGTTCCCGGAGGGCACCCGCCACCAGGACGGCGAATTCGGCGATGCCAAGACCGGCGCGGCCATGCTGGCCCTGCGTACCGGCGTGCCCATCGTCCCCATCTATCTTCCTGCGGAGAAAAAGTGGTTCCGCTGGAATCCCGTCGTGTTCGGCGAGGCATACTATCCTAAGGCCCCCGAGGGGCGTAAGCCCACGCCGGAGGACTACCACGCGGTGGCCGATGATCTGATGGAGCGCATTGAGGCTTTGAAGCCTCAGGCTGGCCGGTGAGGCTGGAGCTGGCCCGCTCCGCCGGCTTCTGCTACGGAGTCCGCCGGGCGGTGCAGATGGCGGAGATGGCGGCGGAGGAGGGCCGGCCATGCGTCATGCTGGGGCCCATCATCCACAACCGGGACGTGATCGCCTATCTGGAGTCCATAGGGGTGGGCCTGGTGGACACCCCGGAGGAGGTTCCGCCTGGGACGGCGGTGCTTATCCGTTCCCACGGGGAGGGACGGCCCGTCCATGAGGCGCTGGCGCGCCTGGGCCGGCCGGTCATCGACGCCACCTGCCCCAATGTGTCCCGCATACACCAGATCGTCTCCCGCGCTGAGGAGGGGGGGCGGCAGGTGCTCATCATCGGCACCCGCACCCATCCGGAGGTGGCCGCCATCGCCGGATGGTGCCGGCGGCCGGTGGTGCTGGAGGGGGTGGCGGAGCTGTCGAACTGGCTGGAAACCGCGCCGGAACGGCGGGACATACCTCTCACTATGGTCTCACAAACCACCTCCACCCGTTTTATTTGGGATTCCTGCGTAGAAAAAGCAAAAAAAGAGTGTACAAACTTAAAAATTTTTGATACAATATGTAATGCTACGTGTAAACGACAGTCTGAGGCCCAGGCGCTGGCCGCGCGCTCCGATGCTATGGTCGTCATCGGAGGGCGGGAGAGCTCCAATACCAAACGGCTGGCCGAGTTATGCGGGGCACTCTGTCCCATGGTCGTTTGGATCGAACGGGCGGCGGAGCTGGAACCTTCCAACCTGTGTCGGAAGGCTTCTATTGGAATCACTGCGGGCGCGTCCACGCCTGAGTGGATTATAAAGGAGGTCTATGACAAAATGAGCGACGAAAACATTGAGATCGAGGAATCCTTCGCTGAAATGCTGGAGAAGTCGATCAAAACTTTAAATACAGGGGAGAAGGTTACAGGCGTTGTCACTGGCATTACGCCTACTGAGATCTATGTGGATCTCGGCACCAAGCACGCCGGTTACATACCGGTGTCCGAACTGACCGACGACCCTACGGCCAAGGTTGAGGACCTGGTAAAGATCGGCGACGAGATTGAGACCTATGTCATGCGTGTGAACGACCAGGAGGGTGTGGTCACCCTCTCCAAGAAGCGCCTTGACACCGTGAAGAGCTGGGATGACATCGAGCAGGCCCGTGAGGAGCACACCACCGTTGAGGGTGTGGTCACCGAGGAGAACAAGGGCGGCGTCGTTGTGTCCATCAAGGGTGTGCGCGTCTTTGTGCCCGCCTCCCAGACCGGCCTGCCCCGGGAGACCCCGATGAGCCAGCTGCTCAAGCAGCATGTCCGCCTGCGCATCACCGAGGTCAACCGCGCCCGCCGCCGTGTGGTGGGCTCCATCCGCGCCGTTGAGGCCGAGGAGCGCGCCGCCAAGGCCGCCGAGGTGTGGGCCAACATTGAGGAGAACAAGCGCTATACCGGCACTGTGAAGAGCCTGACCTCTTACGGCGCTTTTGTGGATATCGGCGGCGTGGACGGTATGGTTCACATCTCTGAGCTGTCCTGGTCCCGCATCAAGCATCCCTCCGAGGTCGTCTCCGTGGGTGACACCGTGGAGGTCTATGTCATCTCCTTCGACAAGGAGAAGAAGAAGATCTCCCTGGGCATGAAGGACCGCTCCCAGAACCCCTGGGAGGTGTTCACCGGCAAGTATCAGCCCGGCGACGTGGCCAATGTCCGCGTAGTCAAGCTGATGACCTTTGGCGCCTTTGCCGAGGTTGTGCCCGGTGTGGACGGCCTGATCCACATCTCCCAGATCGCCGACCACCGCATCGACAAGCCCGGCGACGTGCTGAGCGAGGGCCAGATGGTGGATGTGAAGATCATCGATATCGACTACGACAATAAGAAGGTCTCCCTGTCCATCCGCGCCCTGCTGGAGGGCGGCGACGAGCCCGCTGAGTCCGAGGATGTCAACGAGGAGTAATCACATTCCTACAATGAAACCGTGCTGTTTCCGCTTGGAAACCGCACGGTTTTTTTCATTTTTACAAATAAGACACACAAAATGACTTGCAAAGGGTGAGGAATGCGTCTATAATACGATATGTAGGGTAAAAATGAAGTTATACGCATCGGAATGTTCTGCTGGGAGGTGGGAGCGTGTTTCAGGTTGGAGACAAGATTGTGCATCCAATGCACGGTGCCGGTATCATTGACAGCATCGTGCAGAAAAAAGTCAACGGCGTGGTAAGGGATTACTACATTCTCAAGCTGCCGGTGGGCGGCATGCTGGTCATGATCCCCACGGCAAACAGTGAGGAGATCGGTGTTCGCCCGGTGGTGAAGGGCGACGAGGCGGACCGGGTGATCGCGGCCATCCCGGACATCGAGGTGGACATGACCCCAAACTGGAACCGGCGCTACCGGGAGAATATGCTTCGCCTCAAGAGCGGGAATCTGCTGGAGGTGGCCCGTGTAGTCAAGGGCCTGATGCTCCGCGAGGAGGAGCGCGGCCTGTCCACCGGGGAGCGGAAGATGCTCCACTCGGCCAAGCAGATTTTGATCTCAGAGATTGTGCTCTCGCAGGATGCCAGTTATGAAGATGTTGAGGCGCGCATAAATACCGCCTTGGCCTAATACAGTCTGTAGGGGCGGTCCGCTGTGACCGCCCACCGGACCCCTGGAGGGAAACGGGGGAGGAGCCGAAACGGCTCTTTTTTTGTGGAGGAGGAATGGACATGGCCGGACTGCTTGGGCGGCTGTTCCGGCGGCAGCGGACACCGGAGCTCCGCTGTTCCGCCGTGGTCCCCGCGGCCGGGAGCTCCACCCGGATGGAGGGCCAGGACAAGCTGCTCCTTCCCCTGGAGGAGCAGCCCGTTTTGCTACATACCCTGCGGGCGCTGGAGCTGTGCCCCTATCTTGCCGAGATTATCGTGGTCACCCGGGAGGATCTGATCGTCCCCATTGGCCAGCTCTGCCGGGATGCCGGCTTGTCCAAGGTCCGCAAGGTGATAGTGGGTGGGGCTACCCGCACCCACTCGGTTCTGGCCGGGCTTGGGGAGCTCTCCTCCGGCGCGGAGTTGGTGGCCATCCACGACGGGGCCCGCCCCCTGGTCAGCCAGGAGGTGCTGGAGACGGTGATTTTCCGCGCCGCAGAGTGCGGCGCAGCCGCCCCGGCGGTGCCGGTGAAGGACACCATAAAGCGGGCGCGGGACGGTCTGGTGGAGGCCACTCTGGAGCGTTCGGAGCTCTTTGCCGTGCAGACACCCCAGGTGTTCCAGGTGGATCTGATCAAGGCCGCCCTGGTCAAGGCCCTGGAGGACGGGGCCGCCCTGACCGACGACTGCGGAGCGGTGGAGCGGCTGGGCATCGGCGTATCCCTGACGCAGGGGGACTACTGCAATTTGAAAATCACCACCCCGGAGGATCTGGCGGTGGCGGAGGCGCTTTTCGCTTGGAGGGAGCAGCAGTGAGAATTGGACATGGATATGACGTGCACCGCCTGGTGGAGGGCCGGCGGCTGATTCTGGGCGGTGTGGAGGTGCCCTTTGACAAGGGCCTGCTGGGTCACTCCGACGCGGATGTGCTCACCCACGCGGTGATGGACGCCCTGCTGGGCGCCTGCGCCCTTGGAGATATCGGGCACCTGTTCCCGGACAGCGACCCGGCCTACGCGGGGGCGGACAGCCTGCGGCTGCTGGACGAGGTGGTTTCCCGCCTCCGTCAGAGGGGATACCGGGTAGGCAATGTGGATGCCACCGTGCTGGCCCAGGCCCCAAAACTGGCCCCCTATCTGGAGCAAATGCGCCGGAATCTGGCCTGGCGGCTCCAGGTGCCGGTGGACGCTGTCAGCGTCAAGGCCACCACAGAGGAGGGCCTTGGCTTTACCGGCACGGGAGACGGCATTGCCGCCCATGCCGTCTGCCTGGTGGAGAACCTTCTGTAACCGGCGAACCAGACGCTCCTCCGGTGCATACACTGCACTGAGAGGAGCGTTTCTATATGGTTTACTATCTCATTGTCTGCCGTTCCCTGACCTACGCCCAGCGGACGGCCTCCGCTCTGGAGCGGGCGGGCATTACGGCCCACATCCTCCGCTCGCCAAAGATGATTTCCGGGGAGGGGTGTAGCCACTCCGTCAAGGTTTCGGAACGCAATCTGGCCCCGGCGCTGCTGATTTTGGGCCGCGTCGGGCTGACGCCCAAGCGCATCTATATCATGTCCAGCGACGGCAGCTATAAAGAGGTTCTGCTATGATCTATCTTGACAGCGCGGCCACAACCTTACAAAAACCGCCCGCCGTGGCGCGGGCGGTTTCGTCCGCAGTGGGGCGCCTGGCAACCCCTGGCCGCGGCGGGCATGTTCCCGCCATGCGGGCGGCAGAAACCGCCTTTCTCTGCCGTCAGGCAGCGGCGGAGCTCTTTCAGGTGGAGAGCCCAGAACAGGTGGTGTTCACCTCCAACGCCACCCATGGGCTGAATCTCGCCATTCATTCCCTGTTGAAGCCCGGGGACGCCGTGGTGATCTCCGGCTATGAGCACAACGCCGTCACCCGACCGCTCCACGCCCTTGGTGTCAATATCCGGGTGGCTGCAGGCCCGCTCTTTGATCCGGAGGCTCAAGTCCGCGCCTTTGAGCGCCAGCTGGACGAGACGGTGAGGGCCGTCATTTGTAACCATGTGTCCAACGTGTTCGGCTTCATCCTGCCGGTGGAGGGCATCGCGGCCCTGTGCCGGGAACGTGGAATTCCCTTTGTGCTGGACGCCTCCCAGTCGGCCGGGTGTCTGCCCGTCCACATGGGGGAGCTGGGCGCAGCCTTTGTCGCCATGCCGGGACACAAGGGACTTTACGGTCCCCAGGGCACCGGCCTGCTGCTCTGCGGGGCGGAGACCCACCCACTACTCATGGGCGGCACCGGAAGCGCCTCGGCGCTCCAGGCCATGCCCGATTTCCTGCCCGACCGCCTGGAGGCAGGCACCCACAACATGCCCGGCATTGCCGGCCTGCTGGAGGGACTTCGTTATGTTCAGACACAGGGGACGGAGCGTATTTTGACCCATGAGCGCCGCCTGATCCGCCAAGCGGCTGCCGGACTGTCCCGCATTCCCGGCGTGACTGTCTACGGGGATGGGGGAGCCGTCCAGGCCGGCGTGCTCTCCTTCCAGATAGACGGAATGGACTGTGAAGCGGTAGGCGAGGCCCTGGGCGCCAGAGGGATTGCCGTCCGTGCCGGCCTGCACTGCGCGCCGCTGGCCCATCAGTCGGCCGGGACGCTGGAGGCTGGGACAGTCCGCGCCAGCGTCTCCGCCTTCAATACACCCCGGGAAGTCGAGCGCTTCACACAGGAGGTTGCGCGGCTGACCGCCGGGCAAAAATAGCCGCGTCTGCGGCTATTTTTTGTGTCTGCACACAGGGCCTGTTCACAGAAAATTGATTTCCCTTCTACTTGTCAACCGCCTGTGAATACAGTATAATAAATCAGTTAAAGGATATACATGTACTCTGCGGGAAGCAAGGATGCCGGCGCGGCCGGAAGCGGGAGACGAGGAAATGGAAGGCATTTTGTATTTGCTCCAGGAATTCAAGGGAAAGGTCGTCCTGTTTGGTATCTCTGATGTGGTTGATATCGCGATCATGGCCTTTCTTATCTATAAGGTGATTATGCTGATGCGCCGCACCAACTCCGGCGCGGTGGCCAAGGGCGTACTGCTGCTGCTGTTTGCCCTGGGTGTCTCCACCTTTTTCCACCTCAACACGGTCAGCTATCTGCTTCAGCAGCTCATGGTGTGGGGTGTGGTAGCCCTGGTGGTCATTTTCCAGCCTGAAATCCGCCGCTTTCTGGAGCAGATGGGCCGCACCAGCCTCGGGAAGGTGTTTACACCGGAGGAGGCACGCAACGAGCTGGACAGTGCCATCACTCAGACGGTGGATGCCTATATGTCCCTTTCCAAGAGCAAGACCGGCGCGCTGATGGTGTTTGAGCGGAAAAACATGCTAGATGACGCCATTAAGACCGGAACCGCGCTGGACTGTACGGTGAATGCCGAACTGCTGAAAAATATCTTCTGGAACAAGGCCCCGCTCCACGACGGCGCGGTGATTGTCCGCGCTGGACGGATTGTGGGCGCGGGCTGTATGCTTCCCATGTCGGGCAATGTAAATCTGTCGCGGGAGCTGGGCATGCGCCACCGGGCAGGCATCGGAGCAAGTGAGCACACGGACGCCGTGGTGGCTATTGTCTCGGAGGAGACCGGCTCCATCTCCGTGGCGGTGGGCGGCATGCTCAAGCGCCACCTGGCGCCGGAGACTCTGGAGCGCCTGCTCCGCAATGAGCTGCTTCCGGAACGGGAGAATGACGAGGCCGCGTCCAAATTCAAGCTGGGCAATCTGCTCCGCTTTGGAAAGGGGAAAAAGCAGGATGGGAACGAAAATTCTTAACAGCCGGTGGTTCTATGTGGTGCTCTCCATCCTGCTGGCGTTTCTCCTCTGGGTCTACGTCGGCAACGACCCCAACTCGGTGGACACCGGAACCCTGCGGAATGTCCGGGTGGTATTCAGTGGATTGGAAAAGCTTGAAGAGCGGGGACTGATGATCTCTGAGGGAGCAGAGCAGACGGTCAATTTGCAGCTGTCTGCCCGCGGCGAGGTGTGGAGCCGCCTGAACCAGGGAGATACCACTGTGGTGGTGGATGTCTCCGGTATTACCGAGCCAGGGGAGCAGAGTGTGGCTATTACCTCACGCAACATCAATTTTCCCCGCTCCATCACCATAATCGACTCCATTGACGTACGCTACACCAGCCCAAGTACCATCGACTTCACCGTTTCCCGCTGGAGCAGCAAGGAGATCCCGGTTCAAGGCACCTTTAACGGCAGCGTGGCCGAAGGCTTCCAACGCCGTGACTTCTCCTTCGCGCCGGATACCATTACCGTCAGCGGCCAGGAGGAGCTGGTCAGTCAGGTGGATCACGCCCAAATCACCATCTCTCAGGAGGACATGAATTCCACCTACAGCGCCGACTGTAGCTATACCCTCATCGGCACCAACGGCCAGCCCATCGCCGCCGGCCTGGTGGAGACGGAACCGGAGACCGTGCTGGTCACCCTCCCGGTGGAGAAGATGAAGGAGGTGGAGCTGACCGTGGATCTCATTCCCGGCGGCGGTGCCACCGCAGATAATGTAACCGTAGACATTGAGCCCAGAACCTTGATGGTAGCGGGCAGCGCAGAGATCCTGGATCAGCTGGACCGCATCAGCCTGGGTGAGATTGACCTGTCCAAGGTATTTGGCACCCTGACACAGTCTATGACGATCAATTTGGACCCATCCCTGACCAATGTCAGCGGCATTACAGAGGCCAAGGTAACCGTCACCGTGGAGGGCTTGGTCACTAAGACACTGGAGGCTGGAAATATTGAGATTGTCAATAAGCCGGGCGGCTATGAGATCACACGCAACACCCAGTCCTGCACAGTTTTGATCCGCGGCACCCAGGAAGCCGTAGATGCGGTCACGGCTTCCCAAGTCCGGATTGTGGCCGATCTGTCCAACCTGGATCTGTCCACCGGAAGCCGGACAGTGCCGGTCAAGGTCTATCTGGATGGCAGCAGCGAGGTGGGCGTGGTCGGTGAGTACAACATTTCCATTTCGGTCTCAAGATCGTAGAAATCAGGTGAAAGTATGGTTCAAACAGCAAAGGTAACCCGCGTCCTGGCTGACGGCAGGGCGGAGGTGGCCGTCAAGCGTCAGTCTGCCTGCGGCCACGACTGCTCCAAATGCGGCGGAGGCTGCAGCGAACTGATGGTCAGCTCCACCGTAGCAGTGATAGCCGCCAATCCGGTCCGGGCCATGCCCGGCGACATGGTGACGGTGGAGTCCTCCACCAGCCGGGTACTGGGCGCGGCTGTGATCGTCTATCTGGTGCCCTTCCTGCTCTTTTTCGCCGGCTATTTCCTCTGTGCGGCTTTCCGGCTCTCTTCGGGAGTCAGTGCGGCCGTCGGGGTGGCCGGGTTCGCACTAGGACTCCTGCTGGCCGTTCTGTGGGACCGCCGGGTGCGCAGGCAGCAGGCCATTTCCTTCTGCATTACCGCCATTGCGCCGGAGGCCTGATGTTCGGCTATGTGCGCCCCAACCGGGACGAGTTGAAAGTGCGGGAGCTGCGGGACTACGAGGCCCTCTACTGTGGACTCTGCCACGCATTGGGAAGGCGGCACGGCTTTTTCGCCCGGTTCTTTCTGAACTACGACTTTACCTTTCTCGCCATGCTCTTGGACGGCTCGAAGCCTACGGCGGAGCGGAAGCACTGTCCGGCCCGCCTCTGGTGTCGGAAAAAGGGCTGCATCTGCGCCGGAAGCGTGGATGCGGCGGCGGACGCCGGAACCATCCTCAGCTATTGGAAGCTGCGGGACACGGTGGCGGACGGTCCCTTCTGGAAGGGAACTGCCGCCCGGGTTCTGTCCTTTCTGCTCCGACCCGGCTACCGCCGGGCGGCCCAGGCCCGGCCGGAGTTTGACCGGGCGGTGCGCAGTTGTCTGGAGGAGCTCCAGGCCCTGGAGCAGGAGGGCTCTCCCTCACTGGACCGGACGGCGGACACCTTTGCCCGCATCCTGGCGGCGGCCGCCCTTCCGGCGGAGTCCTCCGCCCGGACCCGCGCCCTGGAGCAGCTCCTCTACCATGTGGGGCGGTGGATTTACCTGGTGGACGCCTGGGACGATCTGGAGGAGGACGGACGCACCGGGTCCTACAACCCCATTGCCGCCCGTTTTCCGGAGCAGGTGGAGGCCAACCGGGATTATCTGCGCACCACCCTTCTCCACTCTCTGAACCTGGCCCGCTCCGCCTGTGCGCTCCTGGAGCTGGGCCACTGGCAGGGCGCCGTGGAGAATATCCTCTATCTGGGGCTGCCTATGGTGGAGGAGCTGGTCTTTACCGGCCGTTGGAAGGCCGTCAATCATCAAAACAGGAGAAGGATTTCATGACAGATCCGTACATTGTGCTGGGGGTCAAGCCCGACGCCAGCGACGAGGAGATCAAACGCGCCTACCGGGAGCTGGCCCGGAAATACCACCCGGACAACTATCAAAACAACCCCCTGGCCGATCTGGCCGAGGAGAAGATGAAGGAGATCAACGAGGCCTACGATACCATTACCAAGATGCGCAGCGGGGGAGGGGCCTCCGGCGGCTACCAGAGCCAGGGGGCCTACCGCGGCTCCTACCAGGGCGGCTATCAGCAGCAGTACTCCAGCGCCTCCTCAGGGAGCCTCTACAACCAGGTACGGCAGGCCATCAACATGGGCGACATCGGCCGGGCCGAGCAGCTCCTCCGCGGCGCTGCCAGCCAGGATGCCGAGTGGCACTTCCTCACCGGGTCCATCGCCTACCGCAAGGGCTGGCTGGACGAGGCCACCCAGCATTTCCAGATGGCCTGCAACATGGACCCGGCCAACGGGGAGTACCGGCAGGCGCTGATGATGATGCGCCAGGGTGGACAGGCCTACCGCCCCTACGGCTACGGCGGTGGGATCGACGCCTGCGACTGCTGTACGGCCTGCCTTTGCATGAACATGTGCTGTGGGAACTGAGCCATGCGAAACCATACTGAAACGGGCGCAGGCCGGGTGGCCTTGGTGGGCGTGCTGGCCGCGCTGTCGCTGATCGCCCTCTATCTCTCCGCCGTCTCGCCCACGGCGCGGATGGGTATTGTAGCCATTGCCGGCCTCTTTCCTGCGGGGGCGGTGGTGTCGGCCGGGCTGAAGGCGGGGTTCTTCTGCTACGGCGCAGCAGGCCTGCTGGGCCTGCTGCTGGTGCCCGACAAGGCCAACGCCCTGCTCTACCTGCTCTTTTTCGGCCTCTGGCCCATGCTCAAGAGCCTGCTGGAGCGCATTCCCGTCCGGCCGCTGGAGTGGCTGTGCAAGCTGGCGGTATTCAACGCCGTTCTGACCCTGTTCTGGTTCGGTCTGCACAGCCTGTTTCTGCCCTTCCTGCCGGAGACGCTGCAAGCGCCTTGGATGGTCTATGCGGCGGGGAACGCAGCCTTTGTGATTTACGACGTGGGCTTCTCCAAGCTCATCTCCTTTTATGTGGCCCGGGTGGACAGGGTATTGCGAAAGACTTCCTAGTCTGGTATAATTTTTGAATAGCCTCAGAACAAAAGACGAATGGAACAGGGGGAACCCGCGTTGGTGAAAAGTATGACGGGCTACGGCAGGGGAGAGGCCGTGGTCCATGGCCGCTCCATCACTGTGGAGCTGCGCTCCGTCAATAACCGCTATCTGGACTGCACCATCAAGCTGCCCCGCATCTATGTGTTTGCGGAGGACGCCATCAAATCCAAGGTACAGGCCCATATCTCCCGGGGCAAGGTGGATGTGTTCGTCACCATCGGCCCGTCGGAGAACGGGGATGTATCCATCTCGGTCAACAAGCCTGTTGCGGATGGCTACTATGCCGCGCTGTGCGCGTTGCGGGACAGCTACGGCTTAAAGGACGACATTTCGGTTTCCCTGCTCTCCCGGTTCCAGGATGTCTTCCTGGTGGAGAAGATCCAGGAGGATCTGGAGGCCGTGAGCGCGGACATCTGCTCCGTGCTGGAGCTGGCCCTTCAGGACTTTGACGCCATGCGGGCGCGGGAGGGCGAAAAGCTCTTCCAGGATGTGACCGGCCGGGCACGTACCATCGAGGCCCTCACTACCAGGGTGGAGGAGCGCGCCCCCGGTATTGTGGCCGACTACCGGGCCCGCCTGAGCGCCAAAATGGCGGAGGTGCTTCAGAACACCCAGCTTGATGAGAGCCGCATCCTCACCGAGGCCGCCGTCTATGCCGACAAGGTGGCTGTGGACGAGGAGACCGTCCGCCTGCGCAGTCACCTGTCCCAACTGGACCACATGCTGGCCCAAGAGGGACCCGTAGGCCGCAAGCTGGACTTTCTGATCCAGGAGTTCAACCGGGAGGCCAACACCATCGGCTCCAAATGCAATGATATTGAGACCGCCGGATACGTGGTGGATATTAAGGCCGAGATCGAGAAGATCCGGGAACAGATCCAGAACATCGAGTAAGGCGGTGAGGCAGGATGAAGCTTATCAATATCGGATTTGGAAACATGGTTTCCGCCGGACGGCTCATCGCCATTGTCAGCCCGGAGTCGGCCCCCATCAAGCGCATGGTCCAGGAGGCCCGGGACCGGGGTGTGCTCATTGATGCCACCTATGGGCGGCGCACCCGGGCGGTGCTCATCATGGACAGCGACCACATCGTTCTCTCGGCCCTACAGCCAGAGACAGTGGCCGGGCGGCTGGGCGGCCGGGAGAACGAGCCCGCCCCAGAGGAGGATGAGGACGCATGAACCTGAAAAAGAAAACCAGGGGGCAGCTTATTGTGCTCTCCGGCCCGTCTGGTGTGGGCAAGAGCACGGTGATCTCTGAGCTCCTGAGCGAACGGGAAAACATCTACTTCTCCGTTTCCTTCACCACCCGCCAGCCGCGGGTGGGAGAGGAGGACGGCGTCAACTACAATTTTGTCAGCCGGGAGCAGTTTGAGTCCATGATTTCCGGCGGTGAGCTGTTGGAATACGCCGAATATGTCCATAATTACTACGGCACCTCCCTTCGCCTGATCGAGGAGAAGCTGTCCGCCGGCACCGACGTGCTGCTGGATATTGAGGTGCAGGGCGCGGCCAAGGTGCGGGCCAAGTGCCCAGACGCGGTTTTTATCTTTATCATCCCCCCCTCCTTTGAGGAGCTCTCCCGCCGCCTGCACCGCCGGGCCACCGACGCGGAGGAGGTCATCCAGGGCCGCCTCCAGAAGGCCCGGGAGGAGTGCAAGCAGATCCCCAATTATGACTATCTGGTGGTCAACGACAAGGTATCCGAGGCCGCGGGCGAGATCATCGCCATCCTGACGGCGGAGAGCTGCCGTACCAAGCACCGAATCAATCTTGTGGAAGGAGTCTGATCCAATATGATGCTCGAACCCCCGATGAACCAACTGCTCAAGCAGGTACCCAGCCGCTATATGCTGGTGAACGTAGTGGCCCAGCGGGCCCGCCAGGTGGCCAGCGAGGCGGAGGATGCCGGGATTCCGCTGGACGACAAGCCCGTGACCATCGCTATCCGTGAGGTGGCCGAGGGCAAGGTTGAGCTGAACGACGAGGAGTGAGCATAAGGCAAGCGACGGGGAAGCGCCCGGCGCTTGCCTTTTCTGGAGGAAAGGGGGCGGAGAGATGGAGGGGAATACCGTGGCCAAGATCGCGTTGCAGGCCGCTACCTACGCCATCGACAAGCCCTACGACTACCAGGTACCGCCGGAGCTGCTGGACACCCTGCGCCCCGGTATGCGGGTGGTCGTCCCCTTCGGGGCGGGCAACCGCCGGACGGAGGGCATCGTCCTGGCGCTGGAGGGCGGGTACCCGGACGACCCAAGGCGCAAGAGCATTCTCACCGTTCTGGACGAAGAGCCGGTGCTGGACGGCGAGGCCCTCCGGCTGGCCTTGTGGATGCGGGAGCGCTGGTTCTGCACCGTGTACGACGCGGCCCGGGCCATGCTCCCGGCGGGGCTGTACTTCTCCCTTCAGGACCGCTGGAAGCTGGCCCCCGGCGTGGACCGGGAGGCGGCCTATGCGGCGGCGGGCCGGTCAGAGCACGCCCGGCGCATCGTGGAGTTGCTCTTCGCCTCGGGGCGGGAGGCGGATGTGGCCCAAATCAAGGAGGCGTTCGGGACAAAAGATCCCAATCCCGCCCTCAAGCTGCTGCGGGACAAGGGCATTCTCACCTTGGAAACCAGCGCCTCCCGGGGGGTGGGGGACAAGAAAGAGCTGGTGGCCTCGCTGGCCATCCCGCCCGAGGAGGCCATGGCCCTGGTCACGCCAAGGCGCCGCTCCGCGCCCCTGCGGTATGCCGTGACCGAGCTGCTGTGCGCCCTCGGCAGCGCCTCGGCTAAGGAGCTGTGCTACTTCACCGGGGCCGCCAACGCCACCCTGCGCTCTTTGGAAAAGAGCGGTATCCTGCGCCTGGAACACCGTGAGGTGTTCCGTCGGGTGACGGTGGAGGCGGGGGAGCGGGCCGCTCCCCCGGTGCTCAACGCCGAGCAGCAGGCGGCCTTTGAGGGACTGGACGCCCTGGCGGCGGCCGAAAGACCCGCTGCCGCCCTGCTGTACGGGGTGACGGGCAGCGGCAAGACCCAGGTGTATCTCCGGTTGATCTATGAGGCACTGGCCCGGGGCCGTACCGCCATGGTGCTGGTGCCCGAGATCGCCCTGACCCCCCAGCTCCTGCGCATTTTCGCCTCCCACTTCGGGGATGACATCGCTGTGCTCCACTCGTCCCTGCGGGCGGGGGAGCGGTACGACGAGTGGAAGCGGGTGAGGAGCGGGCAGGCCCGGGTGGTCATCGGTACCCGCTCCGCCGTGTTCGCCCCCCTGCGGAATCTGGGGCTGCTGATTCTGGACGAGGAGCAGGAGTCCACCTA
>DXTB01000015.1:0-10833 GCA_019410105.1 Clostridiales bacterium
TGATGATCTCGTTCTTGTAGTCCAGGCTCAGCACGCGGACCAGTTGGCTGATGGCACGGTGGGACATGCCGCTGTGGTGCATGGGACCGTCCAGGGTCTTCCAGGTCACCTGAAGGATGCCGTCCTCCCGGTACAGATCCGCGAAGTCCTTGAACCACTCTTTGTACTCCTCCAGCTCGGGGAGCTTGACATAATCAGCTAAGGGCTTACCCATATAAATTACCTCCCATAATCGTTTGTACGCGGCGGCAGTCTCCCTGCCCCGCGGGTATTAATCCGCCTTGAAGATCCCTGCCGCGCCCATGCCGCCGGCGATACACATGGTAACCATAGCATACTTGCCGCCGGTGCGGCGCAGCTCCGAGATGGCCTTACAGCTCAGCACCGCGCCGGTAGCACCCAGGGGGTGGCCCAGGGCCATGGCGCCGCCGTTGGGGTTGACCCTGGCGGGATCCATGCCCAGCTCCCTGATGCAGGGGCTGACCTGGGCGGCAAAGGCCTCGTTGAGCTCAATCACGTCCATGTCGTCCATGGTCAGGCCGGTGTACTCCAGCACCTTGGGCGCGGCGTAGATGGGGCCCAGGCCCATGTAGGCCGGATCCAGGCCGCCCACACAGAAGCCCAGGAAAGAGGCCAGGGGCCGGATGCCCATCTCGGCGGCCTTGTCCCGGCTCATCAGCACCAGGAAAGCCGCGCCGTCGCTGGTCTGGGAGGAGGTGGCGGCGGTGACCCGGCCGTTCTCCCGGAAGCAGGGCTTCATGGACGCCATCTTTTCCAGGGTGGTGTCACGGCGGATACCCTGGTCCTTGTGAAAGACGATCTCGTTGCCCTCGGCGTCTGCGCCGGGCAGGGGGATGATCTGCTCGTCAAAATACCCCGCGTCCTGGGCGGCGGCCGCCTTTCGGTGGCTCTCCAGAGCCAGGCGGTCCATCTCCTCCCGGGTGACGTTGTACTTCTCCGCCACGTTCTCGGCGGTCTCGCCATTGGAGATGTACTGGGCGGGGTCGTGCTCCAGCAGCCAGGGGTCCATGTCGCCGCTGCGGTCCAGGGTCATGGGCAGGGCGGTCATGGACTCGATACCTCCGGCCACGATGCAGTCGGCCTGTCCGGCCTCGATCTGCCAGGCGGCCAGGGCCACGGCCTGGAGAGAGGATGAACAGAAGCGGTCCACGGTAAGGCCGCAGGCGGTGTAGGGCAGGCCGGCCCGGGCGGCCACCAGCCGGGCGGGGTTGAGGCCCTGCTTGGCCTCCGGGATGGCGCAGCCCAGAATCACATCCTCCACCAGGGCGGGGTCCAACTGGGGGATTTTCTCCATCACGCCCTTGAGCACCAGCCCGCCCATGTCGATGGGGTGCAGATTGCGCAGGGCGCCCTTCTTGCCGGACTTGGCCACGGCGGAGCGGCCATAGGCCACCACGACCGTCTTGCTCAGCGGTTTTGCCATATCAATCTTCCTCCATTTCCTTCAAGTCGGGGGACACCAGGAGCACGGGCTCCACCGCGGCCTGGATCTCCTCCACGGTGTGGCCCTTCCGGATCTCGGAGAGGACCAGCCCCTCCTCCGTCACGTCGATGACGCAGCGGTCGGTGACGATGTGGTTGACGCATTTTACAGCGGTGAGGGGCAGGGTGCACCGGCTGACCACCTTAGGGGAGCCGTCCTTGGCCCCCAGCTCCATGGCCACAATGACCTTCCGGGCGCCGTTGCACAGATCCATGGCGCCCCCCATTCCGAAGGCCCGGCCGGGGGTGGCCCAGTTGGCCAGATCCCCCTGTGCCGATACCTGCAGGCCGCCCAGCACCGTGGCGGCGAGACGTCCGCAGCGGATGACGTTGAAGGACATGGCCACATCGAAGGCGCTGCTCCCCGGCACGGGGACGAAGGGCACTCCGCCCGCATTGACGAAGCGCTCGTTTTTCATCAGTCCCTCCTGCACCGTGGGGCCGATGCCGATGAAGCCGTTCTCGCTCTGGAAGAGTACGCCGTCCACGGCGTAGCTGCCACAGAGGCTTGGGATGCCGATGCCCAGGTTGACCACGTCGCCGGGCTGGAAGTAGGCAGCCGCCCGCTTGGCGATAAAGTTTCTGTTGTCCATTGTCCCGCCTCCTTACGCCAGAATCATGTCCACGAACATGCCGGGCACCTTGATCTCGTCGGGGCCGAGCTCCCCCAGGTCGCAGAAGTGGTCGCACTCCACGATGGACAGCGCGCCGCAGGTGGCGATCACCGGGTGGGAGGCGTGGCCGCTACTGCCGCTGTAGGCCAGGTTGCCCAGGGGGTCGGCCCGGCGGCAGCGGGTGAGGGCGATGTCGGCGCGGAGGGCGGTCTCCAGCAGATAGCTCTCGCCATTGACCTCAATGATCTGCTTGCCCTCCTCCACCACGGTGCCCAGGCCGGTTTTGGTGAGCACGCCGCCCAGCCCCGCGCCGCCGCAGCGGATGCGCTCGATGAAGGTGCCCATGGGGTTGAACTCCGCCTTCAGCGCCCCGGACTGGATTTTGGCGTTGGTCAGGGGGTTGGTGCCCACGTGGGTGGTGACCATGGCGTCCACCCGGCCGGCCTCCACCAGCAGGCTGACGCCGTGGCCCGGGTCGCTGGAGTCGATGGAGTAGATGGTCAGGTGCCTGGCGCCGCTCTCCAGCACGCAGTCGATCAGGCGGTCGGGCATGTACTGGTTGGTCTGTCCGCCGATGGCGATGATCTGCCCATCCTTGAACCGGGCGATGATCTCCTCGGCCGTTCTCACTTTACTCAGTTCCATATCATTCTCCTTTGCGGGACGGGGCTTTCAGGAAGCGGGAGAGCGCCAGGCCGATGACGGCCAGCACCGCGGCGGTCACATAGGCGCCGGTGTAGCTGCCGCCTCCCGCGGTCTTGAAGGTGGTGGCCAGGCTGGGGCCGATGAGGCTGGCCAGGCCGAACACCACGTACATGACGCCGTAGTTCTCCGTAATGTAGCGGGGGCCGAACATGCGGGCGGTGAGGGGGGTGAGGAGGGAGGCCAGTCCGCCGTAGCAGGAGGCGGCCACCCCCATGAAGAGGAGCACCAGCCCCTCCGCCCCCGTCACGGCCAGGGCGGCCATGGACAGGATGCACAGCAGGAACACCGCCCCGGCGGTGTTGACCAGGCCCAGCCGGTCGGAGAGGCTGCCCCATACGAAGCGGCCGGCCATGTTGCAGGCGGAGAACACGCTGACGAAGAGGGCGGCCCGGGCGGGGGCGTAGCCCAGGGTCTGCTGGAGGATGGGGGAGGCCTGGCTGATGACGATCACCCCGGCCACCAGGCCGCAGGTAAATACCGCCACCATCCGGTAGAAGGCCCCGGTGCGCACCATCTGTCCCCGGTTCAGGTCGGCGCCGCTCCCCTGCCCACCGCTGGCGGCGGGGGCCATGGCGGCGTGGAATCCCTCCGGCGGCTCGGCCAGCAGCAGGGAGCCCAGCAGAATCACCGCGGCGAAGAGCACCCCCAGCACCCGGAAGGCGCTGCCCAGGCCCACCTTCTCCATCAGCGCGGCGGCGGTGGGGGCCCACAGGATGGCGCCGGAGCCGTAGGCGGCGGTGCCCAGGCCGGAGGCCATGCCGGAGCGGTCGGGAAAGAGGCGCACCACATAGGCCATCATGCTGGGATAGATGAAGCCCACCCCCAGGCCGGAAATCACGCCGTAGAACAGGTAGAGCTGCCAGAGCTGGCTCATCAGGCCGGCGGCGAAGAGGCCGGCGCCAAAGAGGACGGCCCCCACGGCCACGCAAAGGCGGCTGGACATGCGGCGGATTAGCCCGCCGAAGAGGAGGGGGGCCATGGTGGAGCACACCACCGTGATGGTGTAGGCCAGGGCCACCCCGGAGTCGGCCCAGCCAAACCGGGCGATGATGGGGGTCTGGAGCACGCTCCAGGCGTAGCCGAAGCCGGCGCACACGCAGATCACCATGGCGGAGATCAGGCACAGCCAGCGGCGGCCGGCGAAGGCCCGGACGGATGCGGTCGTATTGGCGGTCACCCGGTTTCCTCCTTTACAGCTTCTTGTGGAGCTTGAGCAGCTCAATGAGCATCTGGTCGCGGTAGGCCGCGCACGCCTCGTTGGTGTGGCCGATGTGGTCGGGGAAGTGCTTCATCTCCTCATCCACGCCGGGCTGGGCCACCTCGGCCCAGTTGTCGGGCTGGTGGGTCCAGGAGGCCATGTCGGCCAGCCAGCGGTCGCCGGAGTTGCCCAGCATATTCACCATGCCGGTCAGGCCGCCGGGGTTGCCCAGCTGCATGATCATGTTGTGGCCGAAGATGGCCCAGCGCAGGCCGGGGCCGTAGACCAGGGCCTTGTCCGCGTCCTCCACGGAGCACACCCCCCGCATCACCAGATCCTGCACCTCCCGGTAGAGGGCCAGCTGGAGCCGGTTGGCGATGAAGCCGGGGCACTCCCGGCGCAGGAGGACGGCCTCCTTGCCGATGGACTGGTAGAAGTCGTAGGCCAGCCGGAGCAGGGCGGGGTCGGTCTTGTCGCCAGAGGTCAGCTCCACCAGGGGGATGAGGTGGGGCGGATTGTAGGGGTGGGCCCCCACGCAGCGCTCCGGGTGGGCCGCCTTGGCGGCAATGTCGGAGATGAGCAGGCCGGAGGTGGAGCTGGCGTAGAGGGCGTCCGCCGCGGCGCAGGCTTCCACCTGGGCCAGAATGGACTGCTTGATCTCCAGGCGCTCCGGGCCGCTCTCCTGGATGAACTGGGCGTCCGCCACGGCCCCCTCCATGGAGGTGGTCAGGCGGATGGCCGCCACGATCTCCCCCCGGCGCTCCGGGGTAATGGCGTTAAATTGCTCCAGAGCGTCCAGGCTCTTGTGCATCTGGGCCTCGCTCCTTTTGAGCTGTTCGTCGTTGATGTCGTACAGGGTCACGGCCAGCCCGCGCATGGCGAACTGGATGGCCCAGCTGGAGCCGATCACGCCGCCGCCCACGCAGGCGGCGCGCTTGATATCTGCAACCTTCATAATGACATATCTCCTTATTGCCGGGGTGGCAGGTGTCCCGGCGGGGCGTTGCTCCGCCCCAGCCGGGATATGGCGAGCCGCCAGGCGTTGTGGGGACAAGCGTCTGGCGGCCTCGTTCTGGTTCAGCATTCCGAAGGGTCGTCCGGTAGAGGCCCGGAGGGGTCTCGCAGGCTGTGCTGAAAAGCCGCGGACAGGCGTTATCTGCGGTAGCGCAGGCCGGTGGCGGAGCGCACCATCTCGTCCCAGGTGGCGAAGTCGGTGCTCTCTTTCACAAAGGCGTCCAGCAGCGGCGGGGCGTAGATCAGGGTATCCGCCTTCCAGTTGACCATCACGGCGCTGGAATACCGGAAGCCCTCAAAGCTCTCAAAGCGGGTATACTCCTGCATGAAGTCGTCGGTGAAGATGTCCTCCAGCAGGCGCATCAGCTCTGGGGCGTTTTCCAGAAAGACAAAGCCCTTACTTATCGTCTGATCCATAGAACTTCTCCGCCTCTTTTTCCACGTAGGAGCGCCAAGCGGGGGCGTCGATCTCCATCCGCTCGCGGATCCAGTGCATCTGCTCGGGCTTGCCGGTCATGGCCTCCTTGCGCAGCACGGACATGTAGAGGGAGCCCTCTCCAGGGGGGCACCCCTGGAGGAAGAAGGCGTTGGGATGCTCCTTCAGGTGCTTGCGGGCGCAGTTACCGTGGAGCAGGATCTTCTCGTCCGGGGTATCGGGGGACAGGGTGTTCCGGCCGCCGGCCACCACCACCATGTCGGTGTTGTCATCGTAGACGCCGATGGCCTTCAGCGTCTCCATGTTGAGGGTCAGCAGGGCCTGACAGCTGGAGCAGGCGCCCTCACAGTGGACCTCATACTCGGGCCAGCGGTTGCGGATGTCCTCCAGGTAGGGGACCCACATCTTCTTGTAGCAGTCGGCCACCTTGTCGCCCACCACCTCGATGTCGTCGCGGTTGGTGGTGCCCAGGCCGGCCTCCTGGGCCACGCGGAAGTAGTCCACGCCGTCGGGATCAATGCCCACCAGCTCGCAGGCGATGCGGTCCAGCGCCACGGGGTCATAGGAGCCCATGATGCAGTCCACCTCGATGGGCACGGGGGTGTGGGGGGAGTAGCCGCTGGCGGCGTGCATCACGTCCATGATGTTGATGTCGGCGCGGCAGGCCCACCACACGTCCATCATGGCCATGGTCAGGTTCTGCTGGTGCATCTGAACATGGACCTGATCCTGCACCACGCCCTTGATGTTCTTCAGCGCTCCGGAGAACACCATGCTGGCGTGGGCCTTGAGGATGGGCAGGTTGATGATGTGCTCGGCCTCCAGCAACAGGCGGGGCAGCTTGACGTGGCTGATGTTGGAGCGGTAGCCCCGCACGGCTACATTGATGAGGTCCTTGTCCTTCTTGATGTCCACCAGCTCGACGCCCTCCTCCCGGGCGACGGCGGCGATGCCGCAGGCCTCATAGCACTCGTCGGTGTCGCAGCCCACGGCGGCGGCCTCGGCGATGACAATGCGCTTGGGGTTGGCCTTTTTTACCTCACGGATGACGGCGCGGACGGTCTCGGGGTGGGTGCACACGGCGAACTCCGGGGGAGCCGCGTGCCCCGCGTTGGGCTTGAGCACAACGGTAGAGTTGGGCTCAATCATTTTGGCAGCGCCGCCCATCATGTCAAAGACGCGGGTGACATTCTCCTGCACGTCCAGGCCATGAGCCAGCGCCACAAGGGATTTCTTGCTCATTGCGTTTACCTCCTTCTAAAGATTGACTATTTATGGGCCCGGCCGCTTACTGCTTGTGCGCGGCCATGTAATCCTGGTCATACTTGTGATCCTGCAGGGCGAGAATCAGCAGAATCGAAAGGAACGCCAGCCCGGCAAACACGATGTAAGCCACGCTCAGGCTGTTGAACAGCTTCTTGATGAGGCCGTTGACGGCGAAGTTGCACATGAAGATGATGTTGGTCAGGGGGAACACCACGCTGTTGACCTTGGCGTAGCCCACCCGGCCGAACACAGAGCCGGGGACGGAGTTCATCAGGGCGGGGGCTGCGGCGCCCAGGAAGCCGATAACCACTAGGGACACCCACACCAGAGGCATCACGCCGCTGATGTTGAAGAGCATGGCCACAATATACAGCACGCCGGTGAGCACGCCGGCCTTCTTGATGCCCAGCCTGAACAGGATGCGGCCGAAGATGACCGCGCCAATAATTCCGATGACGGCGATAGCGCTCATAACACTGACCGCCAGATCGGGGGCAATGCCCACCTCAATGTTGCGGGCCACCAGCTGGGTCATAATGCCCATCTGGGCCAGCATCAGAAAGCCGGTGGACAGAGCGCACAGCCAGGTCTCCTTGGTGCGCAGCAGCTTGCCGGTGGTCCAGCCGGAGTTGTCCAGCTCGGGGGGCGCGGAGGAGTAGTTGGCCTTGAACTCGGCCTCGGTGACGTTATCGGGATAGAGGCCCCGCTCCTTGGGGGTATCGCGCAGAAGCGCCATGCCGATCACACCCACCACGGCGGCCACGCCGCCGCAGATCACAGAGCCCATGGGCATGCCGATCGAGCCCGCCAGGACGTTGAGCAGCGGGACAAAGAGCATGGTTCCAAAGTTGGAGCCCATTGCCACGATGCTCATGGCCTGTCCCTGTCTCTTGGGGAACCACATGGCCACCAGAGTACCCACACCCACAAAGGAGCCGGAGCTGAGGCCGCCGCCCACAAAGCACATGGCGATTAAGTACATGGGGACATTGACGGCGTTGCAGGCCGCGATATGGCCCAAGCCCGCCAGAATGAGGCAGCCGGCGGCCACTTTGCTGGGGCCGATGCGCTGGTTCACCTGCCCTGCTGCGACGGCGATCAGCACGCCGACGATGCCGGCCACGGAGTTCATGGTCAGGATGATGCTTTGATCCACGTTCAGCCGTTCCGCCACAGCGGGAGAAATGATGTTGGTTCCGTCTGCAAAGAAGCCGCCATTGCTGAAAAACACCAGCAGCCCAAAGATCAGCAATAACCAGCCCCAGGGTCCAAATCCTCTTTTTTCTCTCATAATACGCAATCCTCCTGAGTGGGGAGCGGATGCCCGCCCGTCATTTCATGAATTGAGTGCGCCGCGCCGTATAGTCCTGAACCGCCCCTTTCCTTTCCGCGTCCTCTCCTTTTTGTGATTTTTTTAACGCAGGCCCAGTATATCCTTTACAGCCGCGTTTGAAAAATATATAATCTTTAGAACGGTATAAGCAATTTATATACTTACCGGGAGGGAAGTTGGCATGGAACTTTCACAGTTGAGATACTTCATCGCCGTAGCCAAACTGGGCAATATGTCCAAGGCCGCCGAGACCCTGTTTGTCTCCCAGCCCAATCTGAGCACCAGCATCTCCCGGTTGGAGGAGGAGGTGGGCGTCCCCCTCTTTGAGCGGCGGCGGGGCAAGATCGCCCTCAATCAGAACGGCGAGCTGCTGCTGAAAAGCGTGGAGCAGGCCGTTTCACTCCTGGACGCCGGCGTCCAGGCTGTGCGGAACCAGCACAGCGGGCGGCCCGAGCCCCTCTCCATCGTCTGCATGACGGACGACACCACCCTCCTGGAGCATTTTCTGCTGGAGCACCCCGAGGTCAACCTGATCCACCAGCGGGCCGACCTGCCCAACGTCACCAGTCTGCTGGACCGGTGCGAGGTGGATCTGGCCATGACGGTGCTCCCGCCCCCGTCGGAAGAGGTGGTCTATGAGCGCATCTATGCGTGCAACTTCGGCATGCTCATGCGCCGGGAGCATCCACTGGCCGCCCTGCCTGCGGTAGCCCACCGGGAGCTGGCAGGGGTACACCTGGCCATCGACGGCTCCCGGGTCAACAAGGAGACCTTCTGCGCCGCGGAGAACAGCAAGTTCGGCCTGACTCCCATCATCGACTACGACGTACGGCACCTGGACCTTCTCACCTCCCTGGTGGAGTCCAACAACTGTGTCTCCATTGTCCCCGCCGTCAAGTACAAGGAGCTCTCTCTTCAGGGCAAACACCCCGACCTGGTGTTCCGGGAGTATGCCGACGGCGCGCCCACCGCCTACTGGGGCATCGCCTATAACAAGCGCCGTCCCCTGACGGAGCTGGGCCAGTGCTTCCGCGCCTTTGTCCAGAGCTACTTCACCTCCATCGACACCCGCTACGCTGACGCCCAGGAGCCTTCCGCCGGCTAACAGTTCAGCCCCGCCCCCGGCATGGCCAGGGGCGGGGCTGTGTGTTCCCGGCGGGCGGGATAGTGTCCTACCGGCAAGGCGGTGGGCACCGCATTGGCCACCGCCAGTTCCTCCCGGGCAAAGTAGTCGTGGAGTGTGAGTCCCCGGTCCGCCGCCAGCGCCGCCGTCTGGGGGCCCACCATACCGGCGCAGATCACCTGCCCCGGCCGCAAAGCGTCCAGCACCAGGGCCAGGGGGTGCTTCCGCCCGGACAGGGGCGCGTTGAGCAGGCTGCCCTCCCCCGCCGCCGGCAGGGGGAGCACCACACAGTCCGCCAGGGCGGCCCCCTCCAGGCTCTCCTCCATCTCCACCCCGTCCAGCGCGCCCAGCCGCTCCAGCGCATAGGCGTGCACCGTGTGCCCGTCTGCGGCCAGCAGCTCGGCCAGCTTGGCCTGCCTCATATCGCCCCCCGCCACCCACAAATTCAGTTCATTCCGCATGGAATGCGCCTCCCTTCAACGTGACTACTCCCATCGTATTCCCGCGCCGGAAAAGGGTGCGTCCGCCCCGGGCGGACATTTCCCTTGAAAAAAGACGAATTCTGCGGTATAGTAGATCGGATTCTGTTGGAATGAGGAGGAATGGATTTATGACGGAAAAGAGGCACCAGTGTGCCTCCAACCTGGGCTTCATCCTGGCCGCAGCCGGCTCTGCGGTGGGCCTGGGCAACATCTGGAAATTTCCCGGCAAGGTGGGCGCCTACGGCGGCGGCGCCTTCCTGCTGTGTTATCTGCTGATCGTGTTCCTGGTGGGCTTTCCGGTCATGCTGGCGGAGCTGTCCATCGGCCGGGCCACCCAGAAGAATGTGGTGGGGGCCTTCCGCACTCTGAACCCCCGGTGGCGGTTCGCGGGATACATCGGCATCGTCACCCTGTTTGTCATCCTGTCCTACTACTGTGTGGTGGGGGGCTGGGTGCTCAAGTATGTCCAGATCTACGCCGCCGGCGCCCACTTCGGCGCCGGGCCGGGCGCCTATGCCGACTACTTCTCCGCCTTCAGTGCCCGTCCGGTGGAGCCCCTGCTGTGGGGCCTGGGCTTTCTGGTGCTGTGCATCGTGGTGGTGGTGCGGGGCGTGTCCCAGGGCATTGAGAAGGTGAGCAAGGTGCTCATGCCCCTGCTTTTCCTGCTGCTGGCGGGCCTGGTGGTCTACTCAGTCACCCGCCCCGGCGCGGGGGAGGGCCTGCGCTTCCTGTTCGGAATCGACCCCGCCAGGCTCAGCGGCGACACCCTGGTGGGCGCATTGGGACAGGCCTTTTTTCCCTGTCCGTGGGCATGGGCATCATGGTGACCTACGGCTCCTACGTGCCCAAGTCGGAGAACCTGGCCAAAAGCGCCGGTTGGATCTGCGCGCTGGACACCCTGGTAGCCGTCATGGCCGCCCTGGCCATCGTCCCGGTGGTGATGATCACCCAGGGAGAGGAGGGACTGGGCATGGGCGGCGGCTTCGCCTTCATCAGCCTGCCCGCCATGTTTGCCGAGCTGCCCGGCGGCCGCTTTTTCGGCACGGCCTTCTTCGCCCTGCTCTTCCTGGCCGCCCTCACCAGCGCCATCAGCATCCTGGAGAGCCTGGTGGCCTTTCTCACCGAGGAATTCCACCTCTCCCGGGCCAGGGCGGCCATC
>DXTB01000015.1:10933-22444 GCA_019410105.1 Clostridiales bacterium
CCTGGTGGCCTTTCTCACCGAGGAATTCCACCTCTCCCGGGCCAGGGCGGCCATCGGCCTGTCGGTGCCCATGGCGCTGCTCAGCGCGGGCTACTCCCTCTCCCAGTCCGCCGGGCGGGGCATCAACCTGCCCTGGTTCGACTTCAAAAACGGGCTGCAGATGCTCCCCATGAACGCGGTGATGGAGAAGTTCACCGACAATCTGATGATCCCTCTGGGGGCGCTGTGCTTCTGCCTCTTTGTGGGCTGGGTGTGGGGCACCAAAGCCGCCGGGCAGGAGATCGCCGGCGAGCACGGCCTCCGGCGGATGCAGAAGCCCTGGGCCTTCGCGGTGCGCTTTCTCGCCCCTCTGGTCATCGTGGTCATCCTGTACTTCACCCTCGGCATGGGCGAGGGCCTCTCCTGACAAAAAAAGCGCGGACCGTTGTACGGTCCGCGCTTTTTTGCGGGAATACTAGCTCACAGGGTGTCCGCCCGGTAGGCCAGGGTGCGGCTCTCGCCGGGGGCCAGGACGATGCAGTGGGCTTTATCGGTGAATTCCGGCCCCTCCGCCGTCCCGGCGGCGCAGCCGTGCCACGGCTCAATGCACAGGTAGGGGGCCTTCTTCCCCGGCATGGTCCAGAAGGCCAGCATGGGGAAGCCGTCGAAGGACACCCGCACCCCTCTGCCGCTTTTGCGGCTGCGCAGGGCGACGGAGCGAGAGCGCAGGCCCTCGAAGATCAGGGTGTCCAGCGCGTCAAACCAGCGGTAGTCCAGGGGCAGGGTGTCGGTGTCCTCCAGGCAGGGCAGGGCCGCCGGCCGGTCCAGCAATCCGTCCCGCAGCAGCAGGGTGGGACAGCTCTCCCGCTCGGGGAACACTAGCTCGTAGTCCTCGAACCGCTCCCCCGCCTCCAGGGGACAGCGGAAGCCGGTGTGGGCCCCTAGGCAGAAGGGCAACGGCCCCTCCCCCGGGTTGGCCACCGTCACCGCCGTGGAAAAACCCGTGTCGGTCAGCCGCTGCTCCACCGCCAGCCGGAAGGGATAGGGATACAGCGCCAGGGTCTCGGCGCTCTCCCGCAGCTCCAGGCGCACCCAGTCCTCCCCCCGCGCCGCCGGGGTGAACTCCCGCCGCCGGGCAAAGCCGTGGCGCTCCATGGCGTATTCCCTGCCGTCAAAGCGGATCTTTCCCTCCTTCAGCATCCCCACAATGGGAAACAGCAGGGGATTGCGCCCCGGCCAGTAGGCTGGATCGCCCCCCCAGATGTACTCCAGCCCCCGCTCGTCCCGGTAGGATACCAGCTCGCCGCCCAGGGTCTCCACCCGGGCGGTGCGGCCGCCCCGCTTCAGCTCCAATTCCATGGTCTCCGCCTCCTTTGTGTATTGTCTGCATTATACCGCCCCAATTCTCCATTTGCAAGGTGGAATGGTTTGACAGATCGCCCATTCCGGGCTACAATAGAACCGATCGAAAAACAGGAAGGAGCAGCCCACTATGCTGTTTGCACCATACGAACGCTATCAGTACGCCCGCGCCCCGCTGGTGGAGGTGATCTGCCAGCTCCGCTTCCCCACCATCCTGTCCATCGGCGCCAAGGAGCCCGCCGAGTTTCAGGAGGCCATCCGCAAGGACTTCCCCCAGTATGCGGCCCGTCAGGAGCAGCTCCCCCCCAAGGTGGTCAAGAAGGGGAACGCCACCGCGCTGGAGCCTCAGAAGCCCATTACCAACTACAACTTCATCTCGGAGGACGGCCGCTGGAAGCTCAACCTGACCCAGGGCTTCATCGCCCTGTCCACCCTGAGCTACACCCGGTGGGAGGACTTCGCCACCCGGCTGGACCGCCCCCTGGCCCAGTTTATCCAGCTCTACCAGCCCGCCTTCTTCGAGCGCATCGGCCTGCGGTATGTCAACGCCGTCTCCCGCCAGCGTTTGGGCCTGGAGGGGGAACTCTGGGACGATCTGATCCGCAGCCAGTATATCGGCATACTCGGCGAGCCTGACGTGGAGGAGAGCGAGATCGCCAAGTGTTCCCTGGACGTGGAGACTCCCCTGGTGGGGGACTACCGGATGAAGCTCCACGCCGGTCCCGGCCTCATCGGCGGCGGCAAGACCGACAAGGAGGTCAAGTTCATTCTGGACGGCGACTTCTCCACCGCGGGCAAGCATAACCCCGACGCGGTGCCCGAAAAGCTGGAGCGGATGCACCGGTTCGCCGTCTGCCTGTTCCAGGGCGCCATCACCAAGGAGCTTCACGAGGCCATGGGGCCCACCCCTCTGGCCGAGTAAACCACACCGCCCGCCGGTTCCCCGGCGGGCGGCCTGATATCCCGGCGCGGCAAGACTGCTCTTGCATTTTGGGAAAAAACTGCTTATAATACAGGTGTCTTGACAGAAAGGCGGTGGACGCGGTGAAGCGGTTGCTTCTCGTAGTGGACTATCAAAAGGACTTTGTGGACGGAGCACTGGGCTTTCCCGGTGCGGAGGCACTGGACGGGCCCATCGCGGCCAAAATCGCCGCCTGCCGCGCCGCCGGAGATGACGTGGCCTTCACCCTGGACACCCATGGCCCGGACTACCTGGACACCCAGGAGGGGCGGAAGCTGCCGGTGCCCCACTGCCTGCTGAACTCGGAGGGCTGGCAGCTCTACGGCCAGACGGGACAGGCCATGGAGCGCAGCCGGGATATGGTCATCGGCAAGGGCGCCTTCCCCTCCCTGTGGCTGGCCAACTGGCTGAAGGAGCAGGGCTATGACCGGGTGGAGCTGGCTGGACTGGTATCCTACCTTTGCGTACTCTCCAACGCCATCATGGTCAAGGCCGCCCTGCCCGAGGCGGAGATCGTGGTGGATGCCTCCTGCACCGCCGGGCCCGATCCGGATCTCCACGCCAAGGGCCTGGACGTGATGGAGGCCCTCCAGATCACGGTACTGAACCGATAAAGGTTGTGAAACAGATGAAGGAACACATGAACTACACACTTCTGTGTGATTTTTACGAATTGACCATGGGCAACGGCTACTTTCAGACGGAGGGGTATGCCGACCAGATCTGCTACTTCGACGTGTTCTTCCGCAATGTGCCCGACGGAGGCGGCTTCGCCATCGCAGCCGGGCTGGAGCAGGTCATCGACTATATCGAAAACCTCCGCTTCACCGAGGAGGACATCGCCTACCTGCGGGGAAAGGGCTGCTTCTGCGAGGGCTTTCTGGACTATCTGCGCACCTTCCGCTTCACGGGCGACCTGTGGGCTGTGCCGGAGGGCACTCCCATCTTCCCCCGGGAGCCCTTCCTCACCGTCCGCGCCCCCGCCATTGAGGCCCAGTTCATCGAGACCTTCCTGCTGCTCACCCTCAACCACCAGTCCCTCATCGCCACCAAGACCAACCGCATCGTCCGGGCCGCCGACGGCCGCCCGGTGAGCGAGTTTGGGTCCCGCCGGGCCCAGGGCCCCGACGCCGCTGTGCTGGGTGCCAGGGCGTCCTATATCGCCGGCTGCGCCGGCACCGCCTGCACCCTGGCCGACGAGATGTATGGTTCCCCCGCCGGGGGCACCATGGCCCACTCCTGGGTGCAGATGTTCCCCGACGAGTACACCGCCTTCAAGACCTACTGCCAGCTCTATCCCCACTCGGCCACCCTGCTGGTGGACACCTACAACGTGCTCAAGTCCGGCGTGCCCAACGCCATCAAAGCGTTCAAGGATATTTTGCTCCCTCAGGGCATTACCAACTGCGCCATCCGGCTGGACAGCGGCGACCTCACCTATCTGTCCCGCAAGGCCCGCAAGATGCTGGATGCGGCGGGGCTTACCGAGTGCAAGATCGTGGCCTCCAACTCCCTGGACGAGTACATCATCCGGGATCTGCTGCTTCAGGGGGCCAAGATCGACTCCTTCGGCGTGGGTGAGCGGCTCATCACCTCCAAGAGCGAGCCGGTGTTCGGCGGCGTTTACAAGCTGGCCGCCGTGGAGGACAAGCAGGGCAATATCATTCCCAAGATCAAGATCAGCGCCAACCCGGATAAGATCACCAACCCCCACTTCAAGAAGGTGTACCGCCTGTTCGACAAGGAGAGCGGCAAGGCTTTCGCCGACCTCATCACCCTCCACGACGAGGCGGTGGACGAGAGCCAGCCCCTGGAGCTCTTTGACCCCGACGCCACCTGGAAGCGCAGCCGTGTCACCAACTTCACCGCCAAGGAGCTGCTCGCTCCCATCTTCCTGGGGGGCAGGCGGGTATACGACTCCCCCCCCATCGCCGAGATGCGGGCCTACTGCGCCGGACAGATCGACCTGTTGTGGGACGAGGTTAAGCGCTTTGAGAACCCCCATAACTACTACGTGGACCTGTCTCAGAAGCTCTGGGACATCAAGCAGTCCCTTCTGGAGCAGAAGGGCTGACCGGTCTGCCCACTGCAAAACAATAAATACCGGGCCGCACGGCGTGCGGCCCGGTATTTTGTTTGCTTTCTCACTCGGCCAAGATCAGCTTGGCCACTTCCAGAAGCATCTTCCTCTGTCGTCCGTCCATCTGATCCACCAGTTGTGCCAGCTCTCCCTCCAGGTAGCGCCCCTGGAGCACCGACACCCCGGTTACCAGCTCGGAAAGTTCACAGTTGAGGTGCGCCGCCACCGCAGCCAGCGTGTCCAGATTGATTTTGGTCACGCCGCGCTCTATCTGGCTGATATAGCCCACTGACACGGAGAGGGCCTCTGCCAGACGCTCCTGCGTCATGTCGCGGCTCCTGCGCACCTGCTTGATGCGCTGTCCGATTGCACCATAATCCACGTTCATCCGATCACCCGTTTCTTAGTGTATCGGGAATCGGCTTTGGTATACAGACATTGTATGCTAAAGTTTGAGTTATCCTTGCGGTTTCCGTGTCGAAATCTGTCGAGAAAAATCTTTCCTGCCCAAATACTGGCTTTTTTCACCGATTCCCGCAAGATTCAGCACGAAACCGGCTGTTTCTCCCATGCCTCCAGCAGCAGCCGGGCGTTATGCCGGTAGCGCTCCATGGCCCGGCAGAGCGCCCCGGAGGCCGGCAGACCTTCCAGCCCCAACTCCGCCAGTGCGGGCCGGGGCGGGTCCAGCAGCTCCTGAATTTCTCCGGCCAGGCGGCTCAGAACAGGGTACTCCTCCTCCCCCAGCTCCCCGGTCAGTACCAGGCACTCCACCTGCTCCACATGGGCAAACAGGTTCCACAGGGTGAGCAGCACCGTCCGGTACCGCTCCGCCTCTCCCGCCGGCAGGGCCGCCGCATACTGGGCCGCCTCGTGGTACACCAGATGAAAGCAGGCCAGAATCTCGCCGGAGCGCTCCGGCCGGCCGGGCGCGTGGAGGCTGCGCTGCACCATCTCCCAGTAGGAGGCCTGGAGGCGACACAAGGTACGCAGGTTGTGCCGGAACTGGGTAGCCTTCCGGGTGGGCACCAGGAAACGGTTTACCACCAACACCAACGCCACTGCAAGCAGCAAGTAGAATAGGCGCAATTGGATGGCCTGGCCCTCCTTTACCGTGAGGGTGGCCAGGGCAAGGGCGAAGGAGGTGGAAAAGATGGGGTGTACCCAGGAGCCCGGAGTACAGCAATACATCAGGGAGATCATGGCCAGGGCAAAGGCGAAGACGCCGGTCAGGCCGGGCAGCCATGGATAGACCAGATGTACCACCAGGCATCCGATGGCGGTGCCCACCGGCCGGGTGATCATCCGGTGGGCGCTCTCCTCATAGCTGGGCTGGAGCAAAAGAAAGGCGTGGAGCGGGAACCAGTAGGTGTGCTCAAATTCCCACAAAAGGCTGACGGTTGTGCTGATGGTCATGACCACGGCCAGGCGCAGGGCAAAGCGCACCTCAAAATTGTTGAGACTCAGCCGCCGGCGGCCGCTGGCAAATACCTCCCGCCAGGGCACCCGGGGCCACCGGGTCCGGGGCTCTCCCTCCGCCAGCAGCAGGAGCAGGCGGTGGAGAAAGCTGCGGTAGAAGATACGCAGCCGCCCCTGAGGCAGGGCGTCCTCTGCCAGCAGGATCTGGAGCCGTTCTGTCAGCGCTCCCCGTGCCTCCGGCGAAGCGGCGTTCTGGAGCTGCCGCACCAGCCCCGCCAGCGTAACCAGCACCTTCCCGCAGGCGGGGCCAGCCTGGAGCCGCCCCCAATCCTCGTCCGCCAGGAGGTAGCTCAGGCGCTGAAACAGCAGTGCAAACAGGTAATAAAACCGCCGTTGCCCATCTGGCAGGTGGAAGTGGCTGCGGCGGGCATAGCCCAGCCGCCGGAACCGCTGGGCCAGCCCCTCCAGCTCCCTGCGCGCCCCGTACGCCCCGCCGCCCCCGGCCAGTTCCTCCAGCAGCTCCGCCAGGCGGGTCAGGCCCCGGGTGATCTCCTCCTCCGGCGGGGCGGACGGGGCAGACAGCCGGGCATAGAGGAGCAGCGCCCCGATGAGCACCAGCGTACAGAACAGCAGGCACAGCATCTGAACCGGAAATTCCTCCGGCGTGGGCGGCCGGAGCTCCAGGAACACGAAAGTCATGGCGTAGCCGAAGTAGCCCTTCGGCGCGAACTGGTCGCTCTGGAAAAACACCAGCGCAAAGGGAACCGTGAAGTTCAAAAGCACACAGAGCACCACATTCCGGCTGGCCAGATAGGCGAGCATACCCAGCAGGAGGGTGATGAACAGCAGCTTGATGTAATATGTACCGGTGTTGTTGCGTTTCCGCCGGATCTGAAACAGGGTGGTGGTGCTGGACACCACCATGGCGTTCCGGCTCCCGAACAGGAGTGAAACCGTCAAAAAAAGAACCACAAAAAACAGAATGGTGGGAAACGCGGCCTTCCACCGGCTTCGGAACTGTGCCGCGAAAGCTCTGCATATTCCACAGAAATCCACTCTTTTCCACTCCCTTCGCCCTTTTTTCCCATTATACCCCGATCCCCTCCCGCCTGCAAGCTGATACGCTTGACGGCTCCCCAGCGTTTTGGTAGGATGGATCGTGGACAGAAAGGAGCGCATGTGATGACCGAGTGTATTTCGGAGGGCCTGTACCGGATTCCGGTGCCCCTGCCCGGCAACCCTCTCCGGGAACTGAACAGCTACCTGCTCCGCGGGCGGGAGCGCAGCCTGCTTATCGATACCGGCTTCCGGCAGGAGGAGGGCCGCCGCGCTCTGTTTGCCGGGCTGGCGGAGCTGGATGTGGACCCCAGGGATGTAGATGTGGCCCTCACCCATCTCCACTCCGACCACTCCGGCCTGGCCCCGGAGGTCGTTGGGGAAACCGGCTGGATTTACGTCAGCGGGCCCGACCGGGCCTATCTGGAGCAGCCGGAGGAGGCCAAATGGGCCCACACCGATGCCTTTTATATCTCTGAGGGCTTTCCGCCGGAGCTGTTGGCACAAAACAGGGCCAACCCCGCCCGCGCTCTGGCCCCCGTCCCCACCGGCCGCTACCGCACGCTGGAACCCGGCGCTGTGCTGGAGGCGGGCGGCCGCCGGCTCACCTGCCTGCCCGCGCCCGGTCACACCCCTGGCCAGCTCTGCTTCTGGGACGAGTCGGACGGCATTCTCTTTACCGGCGACCACGTGCTCTTTGACATCAGCCCCAATATCACGCCTTGGAACGGCATGGAGGACGCCCTGGGATGCTATCTGGACAGCTTGCGGGCCGTGCGGGGGCTGCCCGCCCGCCTGGCTCTGCCCGGCCACCGCCGCCCCGGTACGCTGGCCCCCCGGGTGGACGCCCTGCTGGAGCACCACGCCCGCCGCCTGGACGAGCTGACCGCCATCCTCCGCGCCCGCCCCGGCAGCACCGCCTATGAAGCCGCCGCCCACATGACCTGGAACATCCGCTCCAGGAGCTGGGACGACTTTCCCCTGGCCCAGAAGTGGTTTGCCGTGGGCGAGTGCATCGCCCACCTGGACCATCTGCGCCGGCAGGGACGGCTCCAGCGCGAGCAGCAGGACGGTGTGTGGCATGCCTGGGCCCTTTAACCGCGTCCGCCGGGCGGCAGCGGTACATTTTCCTCTTTTTTATCTTCTCTTTTATTCTATTTCTGATGTTCTTTCCAAAACCGACACAGTTTACTTCAATTTTATCTATCTGTATTATTATTCCCCTTTTTTCGCAGACCCGACCAGCAAAAAATGGCGCACATAGAAATCCGCCCTGGGGCAAAGCTATGTCTGGATTCACCGAATCCAACAAATTTGTCACCAAAGGAGATGCGCTATTATGTCTAGCTCTAACAATTCCAATTCCAACCAGCCCGTGGTTCCCAGCGCCCGTGAGGCCCTGAACAAGTTCAAGATGGAGGCCGCCCAGGAGGTTGGCGTCAACCTGAAGCAGGGCTACAATGGCGATCTGACCAGCCGTGAGGCCGGTTCCGTTGGCGGCCAGATGGTCAAACATATATGTCCAGTACGAACAGTAGTGATAAACAGGGCAAATCGGAATGTAGACAAGCATATAATCCCGATTACATATCAATATAGCTTAGTTTTATAACTTTTCAAAGGGTCAAGGTAATCTCAAATTCCTGTGGGGCTTACCTTGGCCCTTGCTTTCGTCTGGACGAAAGAATACCCCCCGCCAACTGCACGCTAATTCCATGTCGTAAATACACCGCCCGCCCCCGTAGGGGCGGGCGCTTTTTTATTTTCTAGCTGTTCATTTAGAAAAGCCTCAACCACAATAAAAAGTGAATAAAACGGGGGCTTTTAGCCCCCCTTAACTACCGATAAGCCCCGGCTACGCCCCCCTGTCAATGGCGGCACATGGGCCGTTTATCTTGACCATTGACAGGGGGCGCAGCCGGGGCTATGACCACTTTGGGATAGTTCGATTATTTGCTTTAGACGAAAAGCTATCTTTTCCAAAAAAGAATTGCAATTTCCAATTTATTGTGTTATATTAAATATATAAAAATAGTCATCTTTAAGGAGTCAATTATTATGCATAATTTATTGTCGACGACTAAAGAAAATAGTCTCTACCCGTGGTATCAATATTGGAGGGAGCGGATTCAAATTCTGATTGATGGCGCATGAGCTTTTTCCTATTCTCTAGGTTGCTCATGCGCCATTTTTTAGAAGGACGGGACGAGTTTTGCTGTTAATGGTGCTGAAAGAAAGGAGAGATTTCTAGTGAAGAAAAGAGTAATTGGTCTTACCCTGGTAGTTTGCCTTTTGTTCTCGACTACCGCTTTCGCTTCTTCGACATCCATTTCTCAGATGTCGCCGGACATGAACGCGGCCATAGAGGTTGCCACATCTTATCTGGAAGATGCGGCATACTCTCAGTATTTTTACGATGCTCAAGACTTGGTAGCGCACACTATAGAAGTAATTCCCGAAAATGAAAAGGCAGTCCTTTCCCAGAGTATCGCGGAATATCCTTCGTTTAGATCGGCCCAAGCTGTTGTACCATATGAAGATACCAGCATTAACACCGGGACACTCCAGGCTTTTGAGGAAAACTTGGAGTTGCATCGGGACAGTGTTGCCTACTATGGGCATCTTAACGAGCTAGAGAACACTACATATAAATACTTTACTCCCTCTTATGATGTAGTTGACGGTAATATTGACGGCGACTTCGCCACAGTTAATGTGTATGAAACGATTGATTTCCAGTACAGCGACTGTGACGAGCCTTCTATGATGGTAACCCACTATTATATCTCGTTGGTTAAATATGACGGCGAGTGGTTGGTTATGTCTGTCGAATCTGATGATTTGTTTTATCAGACGTATCGTGACAGCGACTTTAAATTGTCAGAAGCAATCGAGGGGATAGACGCTGCTTTTGAAGAAAATGAGCAGCTTGCACTTTCAGAGCCAGCCACATCTGATGATAACGTTGGACAATTAGTACCTGCTGCAAACTCTAGCACAGACCGGAAATATATTCCAAAAAATGCTGTTAATTATGCGTTGACCTATTCTTCGTCTGGGGATGATGGTAATAAGTCCCCATCCTACAGAAACAAAAATTTCTATTGGTCTTCATCGAGTTGTCAACTTTTTGTGTCACAGTGTATTTGGGCTGGGTTTGGAGGAAGTAACTCGCCAGACGATATTAACGACAGGTTGGTAATGGATACTTCTGGCTCCTATCAGTGGTGGTCTACCGATAGTAAATATAATCATCCAAACTACAACGACCCCGGCAGTCCAAGCGATAAAGGATGGAATAGTTGGATTAAATGCTCTCAATTCAAGGTGTATGTAGATGGTGTAAAAGCTTCTTCTACTGAGTCCGGGATTGTGTGTGATACTCATTCTGTTCCCTACAATTCGGATAATATGGTGGGAAGCTCGGGCCTCACAAAGAATGATTTGATTGGTGCAGCCTTACATGTTAATGGCGCGGATCCCCTGGGCCATGCGGTTATTATAAATAACGCTACTGGAACGACACGTCAGACAGTTTACTATACCTGTTACAATAATTGCGCAAAAAATATCCGGCTGTCTACGAGATTCCCCAGCAGTAAGTCCTCCACGGATAACAAGATTTATGTCATGGTTCCCCGTTATCTAAGAGGGGCGAATGGCGCGACCTCCAATTATTTGTATGCCGACCTTCAGAACGCCTTGGTTAAGGGGACTTCTGGAGTGCGCCAGACCCTTTATGGACGTTCGGTGTCTGCTGTGTCCTCCTTGACAATGAAGGTCTATAAACCTAACACAGCTAACGCTGCGTATACATTTAAGGCATCTAATAAGAATGTAGTCAGTGGAAGTGTTTTGTTTAACGTTGCGGGAGAGTGGAAAGTTGTCGTGAGCGGTACGGGCCTTGACCCATTTACTTATATCATTCGGGTTGTTTGAAAAACAAAGGAAGAATGATATGAGAAAAAAGTTTCCAATCAAGGCCATTATAAGCATATGTTGTGTCGCCCTCATTATTATCGTTGGAGTTGTTTTAATAGTGAACAATTCCTTTCAGCCAGAGGACAGCCAAGAGAGAGATTTATCCGAGCTTGCATTTGATAATCTGGATATGGACGCCCCCGTAGGGGTTGGTTTCAACCTTGCGTTTGAAAATGATGATTTTATCATTTTCTACGGAGACGAGGCTCTATTTGGCTATGATTTATCAGAGGAAAAAATCACGTTCACCGTCGATTTTATTAAAGTATCCGGGACGACTGGAGCAGTTCAAGGAAGTGCTGGGACACGTGTGCGTGTTTCTCAGGATGGTCAAAATATAATTCTCGTATACTTTAATATGGATACACCTGATGCCGTATATGATGCCTATTATATTTCAATTCCGACTATGACGTATCATTGCGGCGAATACCATCCAATGGAGGACGCTTTTAATCCTGAAAATGCAGTCGGATATGTTTTGCCGGGGGCTGTTTATTCGCGTACCCAATACATTCGTGGCGATTCGTCATGGAATGTCTTTGATGGATATGAAGTTGAATAATGTGCCGTATGCCTCGCCCCTCCGCTAATGCGGAGGGGCGATTTTTGTTCTTGACGTATGCAGGGAAAGAAGATATACTAAATATGTTAAAAGTTGCGCAAATGGCCCCCG
>DXTB01000016.1 GCA_019410105.1 Clostridiales bacterium
AACTACACCACTTTTTCCGCCCGGGTGGAGGCCATCGAGACTTATTTTTCCGCCTGGAAGGCATGTTACCCGCAGGCCTGGGACAGTTCCGCGCACGTTCTGACCAAAACAATGGGAATCGACATCCTGTTTGATCTATACGGACTGCTGTCGGAGTTCATGCGTTCCTCCATTCTCGCCCCCGGCGCCCTTCCGGAACGGGAGGACTTCATTACCGCCATTCACAGGTGCTTTTTCGACCTTCAGGAGCAGGACGGCGCGGCCTTCTATCTTCCCAAGCGGCTCGAGCTCGATGCCCAGAGCGGCGAATCCATCCCTCTGACCTGGGAGAGCTCCACCTTCGGTGGACTGTCCAGCGGCAAGGGAATCCACTTCCTGAAGGGAAAGCTGCGCGAGATGATCGCCCTCACACGGCACAGCTTCCCCGTACACTGACTACTCCAAAGCACCCCCGCCGGACTGCTCCGGGAGGGCGCTTTGCATGGTATGATACGCCTCAGCGGGCGGCTCCAGCCCCGGCTGTTTGCCCGTACAATGACAAACTCCCGGTAGCAGGTCCATATTCCCCAGGGCACGCGCCCCCCAGTCGCACTGAACGTTGGAGAACTTCCTCCCCTCCGCCCACCACAGGAATTTCTCGTTCTCACTCTGGGCAATGCGGGAACCGATGAACCGGTCTGCCCTTACCACTTCTTTCCCATATTGATGATTTAATTATCGCAGTCTAATGATCAATATATCAGCTCTGCCCCCTTCTATCAAAAAGCATGCATAGAAGAAGCGCACCAGCCGGCGGCCGGTGCGCTTCTTCTATGTATTTTGGGGGTTAGTCCTCCCGGTCCAGGGTGATGTGGGGGACCATGGTGGTGGTAAAGGTCAGCTCAGGCTGGGAGGTGTCACAGTGGCTGAACTGGACCGGCATATCCATGTCGCTCTCCACAACCACGGCATAGCCGACATTCATGGGAACGGGCTCACCCTTGTCGTTCTCCATCAGGTCGAACCGGGCATGTTTGGTCCGGCGGGCAGGCACCACGCTGGTATAGCCGGTCATGGGCTCACGATCCTGGAAGTAGAAGGTGAAGCGCACATGGGCGTCCCGGCCGGTCTCGTTGATGAAGGCGCAGCCCTCATGGCTGGTGAAGTAGCCGGTGCCGCGGGAATGAAGGTAGGCGTCGGGAATATACCACTTGTACTTGTACTCCATATTGATCCACTCACTTTCTATTGTAATTGTTTGTTGCAGCTCACTCAGACCGGCGCGGGGCCGTAGGCTCTGGGATCCGGGTCGTCCACCCAGCCCCAGGAGGGGCACACATCGTGGGCCACGAAGATCCGCTCCTTCTGGATGCCCAGCACCTGACTCAGATCATTCATGAACTCCTCGGAGAGCATCTCGCAGTTCTTGGGGCCGATGTCATAGTCCCCATGAATTTTAAAGTTCACAAAGGCCGCGGGGGTATCCCTGCCGCTGAAGAACATCTGCTGCTTGTCCTCCATGACGATCATGAGCCAGCGCTCCCGCTTGGTGGGCACCTTCTCCCATGACACGGCCAGGGCCGTTTTCAGCTCCTTTGCTCTGTCGCTGGGAATCTCCACATTGGTCCTGATGATGATACAGGGCATATGCAATACCTTCCTTTCTGTCATGTTCAGTTCTTGACCCAGCCCCAGGAGGGACATTCATCGTGAGCCACAAAGATCCGCTCCTTCTGAATACCCAGCACCTGGCTGACATCGGTCAGGAACTCCTCGTTCAGGATCTCGCAGTTCTCCCTGCCAAGGCTGCCTAGAATCTTGAAGTTGACAAAGGCCGCAGGGGTATCTTTGCCGCCGAAGAACATGGTGGTGTTGTCCCGGATGGTGGTCATGAGCCACCGCTCACTCTTACCCGGAAGCTTCTCCCAGGAAACCACCAGGGCTTTTTTCAGTTCCTCGGCCTTCTCCTTGGGCACCTCCATATTGGTATACATAACAATACAGGGCATGTCCGTATCCTCCATTCCAATCAATTTATCAGCAAGGGCGGTCCCCTTCTCTGGCCGCCGGATTAAAACGCCTCCAGATAGATCTGCTTTACCTCGTCCCGGGTAAGCGCCTTGGTATGATTCCGCATGCTTCCGGCAAAGACGTTGATGCAGTTGTCCGTCATCCAGTCGATTCCGGACTCCTCCACCCCCAGCTCCCGGAGCTTGCAGTTCAGATCAATGGACTTGAGGAAGCGCTCCACCGCCTCCGCGCAGTCGGTCTCGTCCTTGCCGCCCAGCAGACGGGAGATGGCCGCGTAACGCTCCGGCTTGGTGTTGTAAGAGTGGCGGAAGAGGGGGGGTGTCAGGGCCGCCAGTCCCTTTCCATGGACCACGTTATACATGCCGCTGACCGGATGCTCCATCCCGTGGCCGCCGCCCACGCCGGCGGTGTTGATGACAATGCCGCCCAGCAGGCTGGCCAGGGTGATGTTCTCCCAGTCCTCCTGTGTGCCCTCACCGTGGTACACCTTGGGCAGGCTCCCGGCTGTCAGGCGGATGGCGTGCAGGGCAAGCTGGTCGGTAATGGGCTGGCTTCGGGTGGCCAGGTAGCCCTCCATGTTGTGGGAGAGGGCATCGAAGCCCACCGAGGCCAGCACCTCCTTGGGCATGGTCTTCATCAGCTCAGGGTCGATAAAGGACACTTTAGGATAGATCAGGTCTCCCCACAGGGACTTCTTGTCCTTGGTCTCGGGGTTGGTCAGCACCGCAAAGGGGTTGGCCTCGCTCCCTGTGCCGCAGGTGGTGGGTACCTCCAGAATGGGCAGGCAGCCGGTACCCTGCTTTCCACCGGAGATATAGTCATTCACGTCACCGCCGTTCACCGCGCAGAAGGCCACCGCCTTGGCCGCATCCATCATGGAGCCGCCGCCCATGCCGATGACTAGGTCGCACCCCTGCTCCCTGGCCAGGGCCGCGCCCTCCATAACCGTGGTGGTCAGGGGGTTGGGCTCCACCTTATTGAATACCGTGGCGCGGACGCCCGCGGCCTCCAGCAGGGCGATGGAGCGGTCCAGCAGACCGGAGCGTTTCGTGCTGCTGCGGCCCGTCACGATCAGGGCGTGGGTGCCATAGCTCTTGGCCGTGGCGCCCAGTTGGTCGATCACATTGGCGCCAAACAGCAGACGGACCGGCATAAAGTAAGAGAATTCCATACGATTACCTCATTTCTTTGATTTATATCAGCAGGTATAGAGCTCCGGGCGGCGGTCCCGCAGGAGCGGGCCGTTGATCCGGGCCCTATCCGCGTCCTCCAGCTCCATCTCTGCCAGCACCACCACGTTCTCCGCCTCATCTGCCTGGGCCAGTACGGAGCCGTCCGGCCCCAAGAGCATGCTGTGGCCGAAGAACGTGTATTCTCCCTCCTGCCCGGAGCGGTTGCAGGCCGCGAGAAAGAGCTGGTTTTCAAAGGCCCTGGTCTTGAGTTCCGTCTCGAAGACGGGCAGCTCGGAAAAGCCCCCCGGCATAATGCTGCTGGAGATGGAGATCAGAATCAGCCTGGCCCCCTTCTTCATCAGCTCACGGCAGGTCTCCGGGTAGCGCCGGTCGTAGCAAATGGCCAATCCCACCTTCCCGTACCGGGTATCCGCCACCACAAACTCCGGTCCGGGTGTGAAATAGTAGCGCTCATAGCTGCGCGTACAGGGTACATGTACCTTCCGATAGACCGCACCGATCGTCCCCTCCGGCGTCAGCAGAACCAGAGAATTATAGTAGGTGCCAATCAGACTCTTTTCAAACAGCGGAAGGGCCAGGTAGATCCCCAGCTCCCCCGCCAGGGAACGAAAGCGCCGGACGGTTGGCCCGTCCAACTCCTCCGCGTAGGCAAAGTAGCGGGTGTCCTTATACAGCGGGAAAAACTCATCCAGCGCCAGCTCCGGCAGCACGCAGAGATCGGCCCCCTGCCTGGCCGCCTGAATCAGCAGCCGCTCCGCGCGCTCCACGTTTGCCTCCCGCCCTCCGATGTCCGCCGACATCTGTATGGCGGCAACCTTTACCTTCATTGTTCCGCCCCTTCTCTCCGGCCGGTCATCTCTGCACCACCCAGTCGATCATGTTCTTCCAGAACAGGTGGATATACTCCCATTCACAGAAAGCGGGGGGCATCCAGTGGGGCGCGCAGTCCGAGGCCCAAGCGAAGCTTCTGCCCTTTCCGTACTCATAGAAGGACAGGATGGGGTCTCCCTGGTATTCCACCGCCACCTGTGCCCCCGGCTTGGCTACGGCCTTGTTGTAGCCAAGCAGATAGGGCCATTCCTCGGGCAGCCCCTTCAGTGCCGGATGGCGCTGGGGGTCCACCTTCAGATCAATGCCTTCCGGGTGCTCCTGCCGGTCGTCATAGGGGAGAAAATCGACCGGGAGTGCCTTCTCGATGGGCGAACCGTGGTAGCAGCCCTTGCCGCCGATGCCCTGGAAGGTCATGTAGCCTCCCATCATCCCCAGGGCGCCGCCCTGCTCTACATAGTCCGCCAGGAGCTGTAGGCGGTTGGGGAAACGGACGCTTTGGGTAAACACCAGGGGGTGGAGCAACAGGGTATTGGCCCCCACATCGCTGAGAATCACCACATCATACGTCTTCAGCTCCTCCATCGTAGAGGGGAATTTCTCTCCCACCAGATGGGAGGGCAGGTGGGTGATCTCTGCAAACTCGTCCATCGCGGCATGGATTCGGCCGATCTCCGTTCCATACCCGCCAACCGAGAAGTCGTCCCACCCCTTTACCTCCATGTTATGGGTCAGCCAGGACTCCCCGGCAAACAGCATCTTGTACTTTTTCATATCAAGCTCCCTTCCATCGGTTCAATCGGTTGATTCTGTGCGGCGCAGCGGTGACACTTCACGATGTGGTCCCGTCCCACCAAGGCAGGCGCCGGAATATGCTTGGAGCAGTTCTCCGTCCGGTACGGGCAGCGGGGGTGATACCGGCAGCCGGAGGGCGGCCTGATCGGGCTGGGCAGCTCGATCGGCGGCTCCCTGTTGGCCGTACTTAGGCGGGCGTCCCCGCTGATCTGGGGAATGGAGCGCAGCAGCTCCTTGGTATAAGGGTGCCTGGGGTTGTGATAGAGCTCCTCGGAGGTGCTGTACTCAATGACCTCGCCCAGGTAGAGCACCGCAATATGGTCGCTCATGTACTCCACTACGCTCAGATCATGGGAGATAAAAATAATCGAAATGCCGAACTCCTTCTGCAGGTCGTGGAACAGGTTGAGCACCTGCGCCTGCACCGACTTGTCCAGTGCGGACACCGGCTCGTCGGCCAGGATGATTTTAGGCTCCATTGCCAGGGCCCGCGCCACCGCCACGCGCTGTCGCTGCCCGCCGCTCAGGCTGTTGGGGTATTTATTGAGGAAGGACTTCTGCATCCCAACCGCGTCCAGGTAGCGGTATGCCCGCCGGCATGCCTCATCTCTGGGCACCTGATTGGCCGTCAGGCCGAAGGTGATGTTCTGCAGTACATTCATCTTGGGGTTCAGGGAGGAGTAGGGGTTCTGAAAGACCATCTGCATATTCTTCCGAAAGGTCTGCACATCCTGCCCCGTGGCATGGGCCATGTCGTACTCCTTCCCGCAGAGCTTCATTGTGCCGCTGTCCGGCCGGATGCTGTGAAGGAGCAGCCGCGCAACCGTGGATTTTCCGCAGCCGGACTCACCGACGATGCCCAGCACCTCCCCCTCCTCCAGGCCGAGGGAAACGTGATTTACTGCTGAAACCACGTCGTTTTCGCCCAGCAGGCGCTTTTTTACCACAAAGGACTTGCACAGGTCGTTGACCTCTAAAATCTTGCTCATTGTACGCTCTCCAATCACGGCGCGCCGTCATACCGCGCGGGCTTAGCTGTTGGCCTCCATGGCGTCCTTCAGGCCGTCTGAGATGATATTGACACTCAGGGCTGTGACAAAAATGAACAGGCCCGGAATAATGGTAATCAGGGGATTGATGTAGATCTGCTGCCGCAGGGCGTTCAGCATGGAGCCCCATTCCGGCGTGGGGGGAGAAATGCCCAATCCCAGAAAGCTCAAGCCAGAGGCCGACAGGATGCTGACGCTGAATTGCGTGGTACAGTAGATGAAGATCCGCCCAAAGGTGTTCGGTATGATGAAAAACACGATAACCTTCAGTGGGCTGGCCCCGGAGGTCTGCGCCGCCTCAATAAAGTCCTCCGGCATGATATCCTGCACGGTGGATTCGGCCACCCGGGCGATGGGCGGAACCAGAATGACGGCGATTGGAATGATGATGCTGGACAGGCCCGAGCCCAGAACCGAGGACAGCGCGATGGCCAGCAGAATGGAGGGGAACGCATAGAAAATATCCAGGGTGCGCATGATGATCTGGGCATAGGCCTTGCCGAAATAGCCGGAAATGATCCCCAGGATACTGCCCACGATGGTGGCCAGCGCCACCGGCAGGAAGCCCATCAGCAGGCTCAGGCGCCCGCCGTACAGGCAGCGGGTCAGGATGTCGCGCCCCTGCTCGTCTGTTCCCAGCAGATGGCCGGCCGTGCCGATGCCCTGCAGCCGCTCCGCCGCATTGCCCTCAAAGGGGGTATACTGGGTGAGCAGCGGCGCGCCGAGGGCGCACAGCACCACGATCACGAACAGGATCAGCGCGGGAAGGGCCGCCGGGTAACGGAGGAAGGTCCGCACAAAGCGGCTGCGCGCCTCCCTGCGGAAATGGAGCTCCTCCGGATCCGCCGCAGCTCTGGAGCCAATGGATGACAGCAAAACAATCACTCCTTTGTATCCCGCAGGTCTTTATTTTCTCAGGCGCGGATCTGCCACAATGCGGAGCAGATCGATGAGCAGGTTGATGCTGACAAAGATCGCCGCCACAATCAGGATGGCCGCCTGGGTCACGGGAAAGTCGCTGGTGAAGATGCTCTGATAGATGATCAGGCCGATTCCCGGCCAGGAAAAAATGGTTTCCACCATCGTGGAGCCGCCCATCAGGTAGCCGAACTGCAGGCCCGCTACGGTCAGCAGCGTGGGAAAGCTGTTGCGCAGCACATGCCGCATGATGGCCGGCTCACTGAGTCCCTTCGCCCGCAGGGTAGTGACAAAGCTCCGGCTGCGCATCTCGGAGACCGAGCTGCGCACCATCCGCGTCATAATCCCCAGTGTCATGGCGCCGGCCGCGATAGCGGGAAGAATCAGGTGCTGTATGAGGGAGGAGAAGGTATAGTCCCCACTGGTATACATGCCTGTAGACGGCAGCAGGCGCAGGTTGACGGAGAAGATGCCAATCAGGATCAATGACAGGCAGTAGTTTGGAATACTGATACCGCCGATGCCGAATACCGTGCCGATCCAGGAGAAGATGGAATTCGGCCGGTACGAGCTGTAGACACCGATCAGGATACTGAGCAGGAACGCGAAGATGCTGGCCCCCAGCGCCAGAATCAGGGTATTGTGGTGGGCCTCGCTGACCACGCTGAGCACGAGCCGGTTGTCGCTGACAGAGTTCCCAAAATTGCCGCGCACCGCGTTGCCCAGCCACATGAAATACTGCATATAGAGTGGCTGGTCAAAACCATACTGGTCGATGATCACCTGCCGGAGCTCCTCCGAAGCATCCAGAGGCACAATGCTGTCAATGGGTTCTCCCGGCATCATCTGCAGCAGGGCGAATACAATAACCGTCACACCGAAGAGCGTGAGGAACGCCAGGCCTATTCGTTTCAAGATAACTCGGACCATACTAACTCCCCTTGTATACTGCGGCCTGCGGCCAGGTTTCACTGGCCGCAGGCCAGAGTCTTTTGCCGGAAATGACAGCGCTTATGAGACGGGGTTCTCTTACTCGACGGTAACCGTCGTCAAATCGACATACCAGGTCTGGGACTGGGCAAAATTCTGCACATTGGGGGCCAGGACCCGCAGGTTCCGGTCGTTGCAGACGATCACCCAGGGCAGCTCCTCGGTAAAAATCTTCTCGGCTTCAATGAACTGCCGGGTGGACTCCGCCTCGTCCGTGGCCGCATAGGCCGCCTCGATACAGGCATCGTACTCCGGGTTGCTGTACTTGCCGGTGTTGAAGGAGCCGCCCGTGCCCGCAAACTTCTGGAACACATTGGGGAACATGGTATAGAAGGAGGTGTTGAGCGCGCCCACATCGGCGTACTCATCCTTGAAGCCCACCTTCATTACGTCCCACACCCGCTCGGATTCCGACATATCCAGCTCAATGTGGATACCGACCTCCTCGGCGCACTTCTGGATGTACTCATTCATAATCTGGGGGAACATGTTGCCGGAGCCGCTGGTGGGGCAGACAAAGGTCGTGGTAAAGCCGTCGGGATAGCCGGCCTCGGCCAGCAGTTCTTTCGCCCTCTCCGGGTTATAGGTATACTCCTCCACACCCTCCGCATACCACGGGGAACCTGGATACATCAACTGCGCCAGCGGTGTGCCCACACCCTGAAGGATGTCATTGCACAGTCCCTCCCGGTTAATGGACATGCTGAAAGCCTGCCGGACGCGGGCATCTGCAAAGGGGCCGGACTCCGTGTTCATGATGTAAAGCCACGCATGGGGGTAGTCGTTCAGCTTGACCTGGTAGCCCTGGGACTTCAGAGACTCCAGGGACTCCACGGGAACGACCTCGGCCCAGTCCACCTCGCCGGACTGGAGGGCCGCCAGGCGGGCCGACGCGTCGGAGATGGGCTTGAGGATCAGTGTCTTGATCTGCGGCACGTTCCCCCAGTAGTTCTCGTTCCGCTCCATGACGAGCTCCTGGCCCGCGATCTTGCTGACAAACCGGAAGGGACCGGAGCCTACGGGGGCGTCGGCAAAGCCGTCGCCCTTCTCCTTCACCGCCTCCATGGAGGGAATCATGATATAGGGCAGATCGTAGATCAGATAGGCGTTGTTGTCCTGCACAGTGTCAATGGTGATCGTGTAGTCGTCCACCTTGGCATAGGATTCGATATTGGTCAGGAAGCTGCCCACCGATGCGGCGCAGGTGGTGCTGTAGTACTCAAAGTCAGGATTCATCACGCGGTCCAGCGCAAAGATCACACAGTCCGCATTGAAATCCGTTCCGTCGTGGAACTTGACTCCCTCCCGCAGATGGAACGTCCACCGCTTGGGGTTTTCCGGGTTCTGCTCACAGGAGGTGGCCAGGCCTGGGATAATCTTGCCGGCCTCAGTTTCCGAGCTCGCATCCCACTTCACCAGGGCGTCATAGAGCTGGAAGCTGACGAAGCGGTAACCCTCCTGCCCCTCCGTGGGCTCGGAATCGGTATTGGGCAGGGCCGCGCAGGTCATCGCAATCCGCAGAGTGCCGCCGTCGCCGGTACTGTCCACACCGGAACCGCCGCCGGTGGGCGAGGTTTTCTCATCCGAATTGCCGCAGGAGACACAGCCCGCCAACAGGGCTGCCGCCAGAGAGAGCGCCAGGAATCTTTTTACGTGTTTCATGTCCTCATTTACCTCCAGACGTTACTAAATTCATATGACACGCCGTCATATGGTGCTCATCGATGGGCTTGAGCTCTGGAACGCTCTGCCGGCACGCCTCGGTTGCGTAGGCGCAGCGGTTGGAAAAGGGGCATCCAGGCGGCATATGGACAATGGTGGGCGGCTGTCCCTCGATGGCAACCAGCCGCTCCCGGTTGCCGCTCTTGGGGAGCGCGGCGATCAGCGCCTTGGTATAGGGGTTCGCCGGCGTCTCCAGCACCTGCCTGGTGGCGCCGCACTCCAGAATGATACCGCCGTACATGATGGCGATCTGATCCGCCACCTGGGCCGCCACACCGATGTCGTGGGTCACCATCATGATGGACATGCGGTCGCTCTCCTGCAGCTCCAAGAACAGGTTGAGAATCTGTTTTTGGATGGTGACATCCAGGGCCGTTGTGGGCTCGTCCGCCAGCAGCAGGCAGGGATTGCAGCACAGCGCCATAGCGATGACCGCCCGCTGGCGCATGCCGCCGCTCATCTCGTGTGGGTAGGCGTTCATCCGCTCCCTGGGCGAAGGGATACCCACCTTGACGAAGAGCTCTTCTACCCGCTCCCTGGCCTCTGCCTTTGTCAGGCTGGAGTGCGCCCGGATGGTCTCTACAATCTGATAGCCCACCTTATACATCGGGTCCAGCGCGGACAGAGAGTCCTGATAGATCATGGCCATCCGGTTGCCCCGGATATCCCGGAATTCCTTCTCACTCATTCGGAACAGGTCATTTCCCAGAAACTCCGCCTGTCCCTCTACGGCGGCTGTCTTGGGCAGAATCCGGAGCAGCGCCTTCATATAGGTGCTCTTTCCAGAGCCGGACTCCCCCAATATCACCAGCGTCTTGCCCCGCTCCAGGCTCAGGGAAACCCGGTTCACCGCCCGAACCATCCGGTCCTTGATCTTGAAATCTGCACACAGCCCGTTGGTCTTAACAATGATGTCGCTCATCCGCATTCACTCCATGCGCTTCTTAAAATCCAATACTTCTTCATACGATGGGATAGAATCCTGTGCCCCTACCCTGGACACCGCCAGGGCGGACGCCATATTGGCGAAGACGATCGCCTCCCCCGTGGAGCGGCCGTCCGCCAGCTCCCGGGCCAGCGCCGCGTTGAAGGTGTCTCCTGCCGCTGTGGTATCCACCGCCTGTACCTCGGGCGGGCGGTAGAGCGTATGCCCCTCCCGGTTGACATGCAGGGCACCGCGGCTTCCCAGCGTAATGATGATATTCCGCGTCCCTTTCTCCAGCAGGGGTTTGCAGTGAACCGCAAGCTCCTCCACTTCATCGGTCGGGCAGCCGGTCAGGTGCTTGAATTCGCTCTCATTGGGGGTCAGATAGTCCAGTCCCGCATATACTTCATCAGGCAGGCTGTCCGGTGCGGGGGCCGGGTTGAGAATGACGGTTTTGTGCAGCCCACTGGCCAGCTCCACCGCATAGCAGACGCTCTCAAAGGGGATCTCCATCTGGAGCAGCACAATGTCGCTCTCCTCAAACCGCGCCCGGTTCCGCCTCAGATAGTCCACATCGCATAGGTTATTGGCGCCGGGAATGACAATTATGGAGTTGTTTCCCTTCTCATCCACACAGACCACCGCCATGCCGGTGGATACCCCGTCCACCGTCCTTATTGCGCGGGTGTCCACATTGGCCTGTTGCAGATTTCTCACCAGCTCACCGCCCAGGGGGTCATCTCCCACCGCATTGAGGAACGCGGTGTCCCCGCCCAGGCGTCCGCAGGCATACGCCTGGTTGGCCCCCTTCCCGCCGCAGGTCTTTCGGAAGGAGCGGCACAGGATGGTTTCGCCCAACTCCGGGGCCTGCCGTACTCCGATCACAAAGTCGACGTTCGCGCTTCCTACCACCAAAATCTTTTTCAATGAGAACACCCCTACGTCTTCCTAGATTCTTTCCCCCGCCGGGGCACCGATGCCGGATGATCCGCTGTGCTTATACATATAGAATCCGTTCGCCATAGATGGTCTTGACTGAGCCTCTCACCACCAGCTTGGGCTGGAGGTGGATATTTTTGGTTTCAATGGGCTTACCCACGATTGCCCGGATCAGCGTATCCGCCGCCCGGCGTCCCATTTCGATGGTCGGCTGCTGAATGGTGGCCAGAGGCGGGTCACATAGCTGAGAAAAGCCGATGTTGTCAAAGCCGATGATTTCCACATCCTCCGGGATAGCGTAAGTCAGCTCCTTGAGCGCCTTAATGGCGCCCAGCGCCATGGTATCATTGGCCGCCAGGACTCCGGTAAAGCGGGTGCCCTCCCGCTCCAGCTCCATGATGGCCCGGTATCCGCTTTCAAAGGTGTAGTCGCCATATTTAATGAGCCGCTCCTCAAACGGCAGACGGTACTGCTCCAGCGCATCCCGGTAGCCCTGAATCCGCTCCACCGAGGTGGAGATGTTTCGCGGACCGGAGATCAAAGCGATTTTCTCGTTACGATGCTGAATGAGCAGGCTGCACGCCATGAAAAGGGCGTAGGAGTTGTCCACAAAGATTCCCGCCGTATACTCGGCGCCCGCCAGCATGCGGTCCACCAGCACACAGGGCACGCTGTACTTCTTCAGCCTCTGGTAGTGCTCTCCGGCGGTCTGGGCTGTTGTCACTAAAATAATGCCGTCTACCCGCTTGGCCAGGAAGATGGAGAGGTAACGCTCCTCCTTTTCCATGGAGAAATCTGTGTTTCCCAGCAGAACGGTGTACCCTTGCTCTGTGGCCTCCCCCTCGATTGCCTTGACCAGCTCACCGAAAAAGGGGTTTATGATATCCGGGATAATCAGCCCAAGAGTCTTGGACTGGTTCTGGCTCGGCAGGCTGTAGGAGCGGTAGTTCGTCTCCTTCACAATTTGCAATACGCGTCTGCGTGTTTCAGGGCCGACTCCCTGTTCAATTCCGTTTACGACTCTGGAAACCGTCGCTTTTGATACTCCGGCCATTCTTGCGATGTCTTCCATCGTAACTCTCATGTATGCGATCCTTCCATACAGGGGCCCTGCCCTGCGGTGTCATCTGGTACTGTTTTGTTTGTTAAGTGAATTGTATTTGAGTAACAAAGTTTCGTCAGTATGTAAACATAGCCGAAATTTATAGTATAAAATAAACAAACAGCACAAATCTTTTAAGACACTTTTATAACAACTTGAGAGTTTTTTGTAACTTTACTGCTTAATTGACCTCTGATTCAGAGAAATGAATTTCCCTCCCGTCCCTTCTGTGCACCTCAAAATATTCTCTATCGTTTTTATGGTTTTAAATATTATAAAAAACGGTTGTCAAAACGCAATAAAGAAACTTCAAAAGCCAAACTGCTTTTAAGCAAACTGCCATTTTTGTCTAGAGTTTGGACAGGATGCGGGTTTTGTCTATTTTCCTTTTGCAAAAACGGCGGTATAGTAGCAACGATGAATGGTATGACATGCCGTGAAAGGGGAAAACCAAGATGAAGATTCCTGACAGTTTGAAGCGCTACGGCCTGGCCAAGGTGTATGATTATCTGGACAAGGACCCGATGAACAACATGGGCAAGGTCATGGATCTGGTCAACAAGTTTGCCGGCGACACCCTGTCCCTCCAGCGGGAGGCATTTGATAAGGTAATTAACGACAAAGACTCCTGTTGGCACCAGCTCATTGAGAAGGTCTGGACCCAGACCGACCCCAGTGTGCTCAAGACGATATTCAACAACTTCTTTGTCAATGCAAACCTGGTGGGCTGGCCCAAGCAGGAGGAACTGCGCAAGAAGTACGGCTGCAACATTCCCTGGGCCATCCTGCTGGATCCCACCTCCGCCTGTAATCTGCATTGCACCGGCTGTTGGGCGGCGGAGTACGGCAACAAGCTCAACCTGACCTTTGATGAGATTGACTCCATCATTACTCAGGGCAAGGAGCTGGGCATCTACCTGTACATCTACACCGGCGGCGAGCCGCTGGTGCGTAAGAAGGATCTGATCGCCCTGTGCGAGAAGCACAGCGATGCGGCCTTCCTCTCCTTTACCAACGCCACCCTGATCGACGAGGAGTTCTGCCAGGACATGCTGCGTGTGGGCAACTTTATCCCCGCCATCAGTCTGGAGGGCTTCGAGGAGGCCAACGACTCCCGCCGCGGAGAGGGTGTGTACGACAAGGTCACCCACGCCATGGCCCTGCTGAAGCAGCACCACCTGCCCTTCGGCATCTCCGCCTGCTACACCAGCGTCAACTACAAGGACATCACCAGCGAGAAGTTTTACGATCTGATCATGGATCTGGGCGCTTACTTCGTGTGGTTCTTCCACTACATGCCCGTGGGCAACGACGCCGCCCCCGAGCTGATGCCCAACCCCGAGCAGCGGGCCGAGGTCTACCGCCGCATCCGCGCCATGCGGGAGACCAAGGGCATCTTTGCCATGGACTTCCAGAACGACGCCGAGTATGTGGGCGGGTGCATCGCCGGCGGCCGCCGCTACCTGCACATCAACGCCAACGGCGACGTGGACCCCTGCGTGTTCATCCACTATTCCGACTCCAACATCCGGGAGAAGAGCCTGCTGGAGTGCCTGCAATCCCCCATGTTCATGGCCTACCATGACAACCAGCCCTTCAACGAGAACATGCTCCGCCCCTGCCCCATGCTGGAAAACCCGGAGTTCATTGAGAAGATGGTTCACGAGACGGGCGCCCACTCCACCGATCCTCAGTCTCCCGAGAGCGTGGAGCATCTGACGGCCAAGACCCACCCCTATGCCGACAACTGGACTCCCATGGCCGACAAGCTGTGGTCCGAGTCCCATCCCGGCTGCGCCGGGTGCGCAGGCTGTGGCAGCACCGGCTGCGGCCAGTAACAACGGTCACAAAAAAGCGCGTGTACGTAGTTTTCGTACACGCGCTTTAGCCTGTCGAAGAAGTCTTTTCGACAGGCTGAGGGACTTTTTGAAACTTGAAAAAAGTTGAAAAAAATGGCCCGCCGGTCTCCCGGCGGGCCGCTGTCTTATTCGGTGGTGTAGTTGTCGAAATAGCCCTGAATGTAGACGATGGGGGTACCCTTGTCGCCAGAGCCGGAGGTCAGGTCGCACAGGGAGCCGATCAGATCGGTCAGGCGGCGGGGCGTGGTGCCCTGGGCGGCCATTTTGCCCACCAGGGAGCCGTCCTTCTTTTTGATCTCGCCTTTGATGGCATCCCGCAGCGCCTCGCCGGACAGGGCGGCAAAGTCGTTGTCCGCCAGATACTTGAGCTTGAGCTCGTTGGGGGTGCCCTCCAGGCCGGCGGTGTAGGCGGGAGAGACCACCGGATCAGCCAGCTCCCAGATCTTGCCCACGGGGTCCTTGAAGGCGCCGTCGCCGTAGACCATGACCTCCACGTGCTTGCCGCTCTCCTTCAGGATGCGGGCCTGAATGGCCTCCACCAGATCCTGGCACTCCCGGGGAAAGAGCTTCACCTTGTCCTCGGTGGACTTGTTGGAGCCCAGCAATCCGTACTTGGCGTTGTAGCCGCTGCCGTCGATGGAGGCAGTCATGATCTCGTCCAGGCAGAAGACCTTCTCCGCCCCGGCGGCCAGCAGGCGGCGCTTGGTGCGGGCGCGGGTGTGGATGTCACAGGCCAGCACGTTCTTGGTGTAGGGCAGGATGGCCCGGGGGTCATTGGCGAAGATGACCTCCACCTCCGCGCCGCTCTCCCGGATCAGGTTGGAATAGTAGTCCACATAGTCCACGCCCGTGAAGGGGTGGACGGTGTAGCCGAACAGCTCCCGGTAACGCTCCAGGGTGAGGACATCCTTATAGGGGTCCACCCCCTTCTCGTCCATCGCATCCACATCGATGAGGTGATTGCCCACCTCGTCGGAGGGGTAGGACAGCATCAGGACGACCTTTCTGGCCCCCTTGGCGATGCCCCGCAGGCAGATGGCAAAGCGATTGCGGCTGAGGATGGGGAACAGGACACCCACGGTCTCCCCGCCCAGCTTGGCGCGCACGTCGGCGGCGATATCGTCCACCGAGGCGTAGTTCCCCTGGGCGCGGGCGACAATGGCCTCGGTCATGGCAATCACGTCCCGGTCGCGGATGGTGAGCGCTCCGTCCTTGACAGTCTCCAGGACGGAATTGGTGACGATCTCCACCAGGTCGTCCCCACTTCGGATGATGGGAGCACGAATTCCCATGGATACGGTGCCGACCATGCGGCTCATGCAACAACACTCCTATTATCTTTCATTTCGGTGCGGCACTTCCGCCGCAACGGATGTATTATACTATAAAGGAGACAGCTTGTAAAACAAAAATTTTGCAAGCCGTCCCTTTTTTGGCTCACACCCCGTCTCCCTGCTCCGCCGGGAAATGCTCCCCCACCCATTGGCGGACGCACTCCAAAAAGCGGGCAGTTAACGGCGAAGGGGAACGGCCGCGGCGTATCGCCAGGGCGATACGCCGGTAGTATCTCCGCTCCAGCGGGATGGCGGCGAAGGCGTAGCTGGAGGCGCGCAGCACCAGCTCCGGACGGATACTCACCCCAAGCCCCTGTTCCACCATGGCCAATGCGGCAAAGTCATCATTGACGGTGTAACGGAGATTGGGCCGGAATCCCTCCTCCTGGAAAATGAGGCCGATCTCCAAATCCCGCTCCTCCGGTGTGTTGATATAGGGATCCTCCCGGAACCGCTCCATGGGATAGTAAGGGGCCTTTGCCAAAGGGTGATCCAGGGGAAGTACCGCCATCAGCTCGTCTCGAAAAAGGGGGTAGGTTTCCAGCCCCGGCCCCGCGGGCAGTCCCAAAAAGCCGCAGTCTGCCTGACCCTGCCGCAGCAGATCCTCCACCTCCGCGAACTCCCAGTTGCTTACCAGGTCAAACTGAATACCCGGGTAGCGGCCGAGGAACTCCTTCATGATAGCGGGCAGCCAGTGGATGGACACGCTGGCGAAGGTGGCCACCCGCAGGGTTCCCCGGGTCAGGCCGTGGAGCTCCGCCACCTGCTCCTCCAGCTCCCTGCCCGCATTGCACACCGCCTGAACATAGGGCAGCAGCGCCGCCCCGCTGCTGCTGAGCACCACCCCCGTCCGGCTGCGGGTAAGAAGCTCCATGTCCCACTCCCGCTCCAGATCGGCAATCACGCGGCTCACCGCCGACTGGGTATACCCCAGCGCCTCCGCCGCACGGGTGATGCTCCCCAGCTCCACAGTTTTCAGCAGAATTTGATACTTGTTAAGATTCACAATTACCATTCCATTTCCGCATATTCAGCATGAAAAAGATTCGCTTGTCTCATATCTTATATTATTGTATACTGAAACCGTAAGGAAGGCAAGAGCTTGTGATAGAAAGGAGTTATCACAATGAAAAAGACGATTTGGACCACCGACCACCGTACGCTGGAGCATTACAGGGAGATGAGCAGCATGCCCTTCTCTGTTGATCTTATGCGTGCTTACTGGCAGGGCAGCCCCTGGCGGGCCCTCCGAGTGCTGTTTCCCAGGGGTTGACACCTTGTCCTGCAAGGGTTTCACCATATAACACGCCTCATGGAGCGGCGGGCATGCCTCCCTCCTTGATCTGCACAAGGATTTGTCCCCCTCCAGCCACAGAAGGCCCCCCGCCCGGCGGGGGGCCTTCTGTGCGTTTCAAGCGCCGGTTAAACAATCATCGTACGTTCCTTGGAACTATTTTGCGTGTAACCATCCTTGTTTTCCCCTCTACAATGGAAATACTATGCCTCACAGGGCAAAAATGCTCTGAAAACCGCAAAAGAGGTGTGTCTTATGAAGAAGGCTCATGGAACGAGCAAACAGCTTCCTGCGCTGGACGAGCGCAGCGATGGAATTCTGGAAAACAGGGGCTGGTCCGCCGAGGCCAAGCGCCGCTTCTGGCCCAAGCACTCTTGGAAGGCACTCATGGACTGTTATCGCCACAGCCGCTGAGCTGGTGTGCACAAGGAAAGCCTCCGGCACAGCCGGAGGCTTTCCTTTGCCTTTCCGCACAGAGGGACGGTCTCAGCTCCCGGCCCGCCGGCAGATCTCATGGCGCTTGGGGCCGGTGGAGACGATGGTGATGGGGGCCTCGATGTGCTTTTCAATGAAGTCCACATAGTCCCGGGCGGCCTGGGGCAGCTTGCCGTAGTCAGTGACGCCCCGGATGTCGCACTTCCAGCCCGGCAGGGTTTCATACACCGGCTTGGCCCGGTCCAGCAGAGCGGGCACAGGGAAGTCGGTGGTCACCTTGCCGTCGATCTCATAGCCGGTGCACACCTTGATCTCGTCGAGGTAGCCCAGGCAGTCGATGGCGGTGAGCGCCACCTGTGTGGCCCCCTGCACCATGCAGCCGTATTTTGTGGCAACGGCGTCGAACCAGCCCACCCGGCGGGGCCGGCCGGTGGTGGCGCCGAACTCACCGGCGTCGCCGCCCCGGCGTCTCAGTTCGTCGGCCTCCGCGCCGAACAGCTCGCTGACGAAGGCGCCGGCGCCCACGGCGGAGGAGTATGCTTTAGTGACCGTGATGATATCGGTAAGGGCCGTGGGAGGCACCGCGCCGCCCACGGTGCCGAAGCCCGCCAGGGTATGGGAGGAGGTGGTCATGGGGCAGATGCCCAGGTTGGGATCCTTCATGGAGCCCAACTGCCCCTCCAGCAGCACCTGCCTGCCCTCCTTAAGGGCCCGGTGAACGAAGCCCACCGCGTCGCCCACGTAGGGCTCCAGCGCCGCGCGGTAGCCCATCAGCTCGTCAAACAACGCCTTTGGCTCCAGCAGAGGCTTGTGGTAGAGGTGCTCCAGCAGGACGTTTTTCAGGGTACAGATGTGCTCCAGTTGACCCATGAGCCGCTCCTCATTGTAGAGGTCGGCCACCTGAATCCCGATTTTGGCGTACTTGTCGGAATAGAAGGGTGCGATGCCCGACTTGGTGGAGCCGAAAGCAGCCCCCGCCAGGCGCTCCTCCTCATAGCTGTCCAGCAGCACATGATAGCTCATCAGAAGCTGGGTACGCTGATCCACGATGATATGGGGGGCGGGCACACCGCCGTCGGCCAGATGCTTCAGCTCGGCCAGAAACTTCTTCACGTCCAGGGCCACACCGTTGCCGATGATGTTGGTGGTATGCGGGTAAAAGACACCCGAGGGCAGTTGGTGGAGCGCAAATTTGCCGTAGTCACAGATGATGGTGTGCCCGGCGTTGGCCCCGCCCTGAAAGCGGATGACCACATCGGACGCCTCGGCCAGGAGATCGGTGATCTTTCCCTTGCCCTCGTCGCCCCAGTTTGCGCCAACGATTGCTTTGACCATAGTTCGTTCCTCCTGCCGCGGGGATTCGCGCATTGGCCTTTTCCCGCGCGCAACCGCCCGGGAGGGCACCTTTATTTATGAAGGAGTCTCTCCCGGAACGCCCTTTATTATAACGCCGCGGCGGCAGGGCTGACAAGGTAAAAAGTGCAAAAAAACAGCTATTCCTCCGGGGTATTTTCTTTCTGGCCCGGGATTGCGAGAGAAAAGGCCGGAATCCCCTCCGCATAGGGCGCGATGGAGTAAAGTGGAAAGTAGATCACAGGCCCCGCCTCCGTCAAATAGAAACGCTCCGGGTCGAAGCTGCGGGGCAGCCGCGCCTCCCAGTCGGGCGCGAACCAGGACTCCCCCGCGGACAGCCGGGCCCGGAGCTGCCGCTCCACCTCCGCCAGCGCCCATGCCCTCCACCGGAATCCCGGCGGAAACAGCTCCCCCAGCGTCAGGGGGCTCCCCCCCGGCAGCGCCCAGGCGCTTCCCTGCCGCAGGGTGACGCCGTGTGGGCCCCCGGTCCGCTCCGCGGCGTCATAATACAGGCTCAGGCACTCCGGGGTGTGGAGGGTCACGGCGCCGGTGAGGGATGCCTCCCACGGCCGGAAGGGGTGGGAGACCTCCCTGGCCTGCCGGGCGGCCGTGCAGGCCCTGGGATAGAGCTCCCGCTCCCAGCGGGCCGCCCACGCCCCCTCCAGGCGGCGGCACCAGCGCTCCAGCCGCCGCAGGCCGGGTATTCCCTCCGGCAGCTCCAGACGGACACCGGAGACCGCGAGCACCGGCTCCTCCTCCCAGCAGAATTCCCGCCTCCACTCCTTCCAAGCCGGCGCGGCCTTCTCCGTCCCTGTGTGCAGCCCCTTCATCGCGGGCACCTCCCTCTCTCAGAATCCGGTGCTCCATCCTATGAAACTCCGTAAAATCGGTGAAAAAGAGGTTTACTTCTATACTTCACTTTGGTAAAATAGATACGATTTCCGCAGAGACTGACGAGGAGGTCATTGATACCTATGACGAAAAACGAAAAGCGGGAGCATGGGGATGTGCTCTATGAGGCCATTCTTACCCTGAAGGATCTGGAGGAGTGCAAGAAGTTCTTTTCCGACCTGTGCACTGTGGCGGAGCTGAGGGCTATGGAACAGCGCTTTGAGGTGGCCATGCTCCTGTCCGACGGCATGATCTACAACGACATTCTGGAGCGCACCGGCGCGTCCAGCGCCACCATCAGCCGGGTCAACCGTTCTCTCCAGTACGGGGCCGACGGTTATCAGGCGGTGCTCCCGCGGATCAAGGAGAAGCTGGGCGGCGATGGCATATGAATTCCTGGCGGGGTGCTACGACGCCTTTACCGCCGACGTGCACTATGCCCGCTGGGCCGACTATCTGGAGAAGCACTTCGCCCGCAGCCGGCTGCCCATCCGCACGGTGCTGGATCTGGCCTGCGGCACCGGGAGCCTGACCCGTGTCCTGGCGGAGCGGGGCTATGAGATGATCGGCGCCGACCTGTCCCAGGAGATGCTGGCCCAGGCGGCGGAGAAATGCCGGGGTGCAGGCCCCATCGAGCCGATCTTTCTGCATCAGGCCATGGAGGAGCTGGATCTCTACGGCACTATCGACGCCTGCGTGTGCTGCCTGGACAGCATCAACTACGTCACCAGCCCCAAAAAGCTGGCCCGGGCCTTCCGGCGGGTGCACACCTTCCTCATGCCCGGCGGCCTCTTCCTCTTTGACATCAACACCCCGCAAAAGCTCCGGGGCCTGGACGGCCAGATGTTTCTGGACGAGAGCGAGGATGCCTACTGCGTCTGGCGGGCCGACTGGTCGGAGCGCCGGCGCATCTGCACCTATGGAATGGACATCTTCCGGCTGGATCCAGGCGGGCTGTGGAGCCGCTGGGAGGAGGTTCACGAGGAGTACGCCTACGAACCGGCGGAGCTGGAGGCGCTGCTCCGGCAGGCCGGTTTCCGGCAGGTCAGACAATACGGCGAGCTGAGGTTCCGCGCCCCCAGGGAGGGGGAGCAGCGGATTTTCTTTGCCGCACGAAAGGAATTTTGACAAGCATGGCAGACAAGATCATTCGCGTTTTGGCCAAGGACGCGCCGGTGAAGGCATCGGCGATCACGGCCAAGGAGATGGTGGAGCGCGCCCGGCAGATTCACAAGACTCTGCCCGTGGCCACCGCGGCCCTGGGCCGCAGCCTGATGGCCGCCTCCATGATGGGCAACCAGCTCAAGGAGAAGGATGGCTCGGTAACCCTGCGCATCAAGGGAGGCGGCCCGCTGGGCGGCATCACCGTGGTGTCCGACAGCCAGGGCAACGCCCGGGGCTATGTGGTCAATCCCCTGGTGGACCTCCCCCTGAAGGGCCCCGCCAAGCTGGATGTGGGCAGCGCCGTGGGGCGGGACGGCTCCCTCACTGTCATCAAGGATCTGTGCATGAAGGAGCCCTATGTGGGCACTGTCCCCCTGGTATCCGGCGAGATCGCCGAGGATATTACCTCCTACTTTGCTGAGAGTGAGCAGATCCCCACCGCCTGTGCCCTGGGCGTGCTGGTGGACGTGGACCAGAGCGTGCAGTGCGCCGGTGGATACCTCATTCAGCTCCTCCCCGGCGCAGATGACGCCGCCATCTCCGCCATCGAGCAGGGTATCGCCAGGGTAGGCCCGGTAACCGAGGCGCTGCGGGGCGGCCTGAGCGCCAGGGAGCTGGTGGAGCAGGTGCTTTCTGAATTTCAGTTGGAGGTACTCTCTGAGGAGCCGGTGGAGTACCGCTGCTACTGCAGCCGGGAGCGGGTCACCCGCGCCCTCATCAGTATGGGGCGGGAGGAGCTGAACTCCCTCATCCGGGAGCAGGGCAGGGCCGAGCTCACCTGCCAGTTCTGCGACAAGGTATATCACTATACAAACGAGGAGCTGGAAGGACTTCTGGCCTCACTGTAGGTTTGAGAGAAAAAAAGCAAAAAATTTTGGCTGAAATGGTTGACAACTGGGGGAAGCTTTAGTATAATAACCTTCGCCGCGTGACCAAGAGTGATTTACAAACTGGTCTGCGGCGAGGACAAGGGAGCATAGCTCAGCTGGGAGAGCGCATGCCTTACAAGCATGATGTCACAGGTTCGAGCCCTGTTGTTCCCACCACTCCCGTGAGGGAGCTCCCGTACCCCCTACCGTCTGGCGCGGTAGTTCAGTTGGTTAGAACGCCGGCCTGTCACGCCGGAGGTCGAGGGTTCAAGTCCCTTCCGCGTCGCCATTCGCCTCTGTAGCTCAGTTGGTAGAGCAGGGGACTGAAAATCCCCGTGTCGCTGGTT
>DXTB01000017.1:0-18614 GCA_019410105.1 Clostridiales bacterium
CCGGAGAAGCGGGTGGAGCTCCACCTGCACACCACCATGTCCTCCATGGATGCCCTCACCCAAGTGAGCCCCAAGGCGGGGCCGGACAAGAACGTGGTCAAGCGGGCGGAAGCGTGGGGCCATCGGGCCATCGCCATCACCGACCACGGCGTGGCCCAGGCATTCCCCGACGCATGGCACTCGGCCAAGAAGATCAAGGTGCTTTACGGCGTGGAGGCGTACTTCATCAATGACGTGGACGACCGGGTGGTGGTACACGGGGACAAGGAACAAGACTTTACGGGTGATATCGTCTGTTTCGACATTGAGACTACCGGTCTGGACAAGCGGCGGGATGTAATCACCGAGATCGGAGCGGTGGTACTGCGGAACGGGGAGGTGGTGGAGCAGTTCTCCACGTTTGCTGATCCTGAACGGCCTCTGACCCGCGAGATCACCGAGCTTACCGGCATTACCGACGAGATGCTGAGGGGAGCCCCCTCCCAGGCGGAGGCCATAAATGCCTTTCTGGACTTTGTGGGGGAGCGCCCGCTGGCCGCCCACAATGCGGAGTTCGACATGGGCTTCATCGCCGAGGGGTGCCGCCGCATGGGCCGCCCCTTCGACAGCACCTCCATCGACACGCTGATTCTGGCCCAGAACCTGCTGCCGGAGCTGGGCAAGCACAAGCTGGACATCGTGGCGGAGCACCTGAACCTGCCCGCCTTCAACCACCACCGGGCCTATGACGACGCGGCTACGGTGGGCTATATGCTGGTACCTTTCTTCGAGATGCTGCGGGACAGGGGTGTACATACCCTCCAGCAGATCAATCCGGCTATGGCCAGGCTGCGTACCGGGGGCAAGGCCCGCCGCCAGCCCAAGCACCTAATCGTGCTGGCCAAGAACCAACTGGGCCTACGCAATCTCTACAAGCTCATCTCGGCCTCTCACCTGGACCACTTCAAACGCTACCCCATCATGCCCAAGAGCCTGATCAACCAGCACCGGGAGGGACTCATTATCGGCTCGGCCTGCGAGGCCGGAGAGCTGTTTCAAGCAGTTGTAAAGCGGAAAGACTTTGCGGAGCTTAAGCGCATTGCCTCCTGGTACGATTTCCTGGAGATTCAGCCTCTGTGCAACAATGCCTTCATGCTGCGCAAGGGTATGGTGCAGAGCCAGGAGGAGCTGAAGGACTTCAACCGCACCATCGTATCCCTGGGCGAGGCGCTGGACAAGCCTGTGTGCGCCACCGGCGACGTCCATTTCCTGGACCCGGAGGACGAGATCTACCGCCACGTCCTGCTGGCCTCCAAGGGCTTTGAAGATGCCGACTCGTCTCTGCCCATCTACTTCAAGACCACCACCGAGATGCTGGAGGAGTTTGCCTATTTGGGGAAGGAGAAGGCCTATGAGGTGGTGGTGCGCAACACCAATCTGGTAGCCGACTGGTGTGAGGACGTAGTGCCTCTGCCCCAGGGGCTGTTCGCCCCCAAGATCGAGAACTCAGCGGAGGAGCTGACCAGCCTGGTCTGGAGGAAAGCAAAAGCCCTTTACGGTGAGGAACCGCCCAAAATCGTGGTGGACCGCATCAATGCCGAGCTGGGCGACATCATCAAGTGCAAGTACGACGTCATTTATATGTCGGCCCAGAAGCTGGTGCAGGACTCCCTGGCCCACGGCTACCTAGTGGGCTCCCGTGGCTCCGTGGGCTCGTCCCTGGTAGCCTTCATGTCGGGTATCACGGAGGTGAACTCCCTGCCGCCCCACTACCGCTGTCCCAAGTGCAAGCACTCGGACTTCGACACCGCCAAAGAGAAGGGGATCGGCTGCGGCGCGGACATGCCAGACGCGGTGTGCCCCGTCTGCGGAACGCCCTACGCCAAGGACGGCTTCAACATCCCCTTCGAGACCTTCCTGGGCTTCGGCGGCGACAAGGTGCCCGACATCGATCTGAACTTCTCCGGCGAATATCAGGCCAACGCCCACCGGTACACCTTTGAGCTGTTCGGGCAGACCCACGTGTTCCGGGCGGGCACCATCGGCACCGTGGCAGAAAAGACCGCCTTCGGCTATGTCAAGAAGTACATGGATGAGCGGGGAAGGACGGTAAACCGGGCGGAGGAGAACCGGCTGGCCCAGGGCTGCACCGGCGTCAAGCGCACCACCGGCCAGCACCCCGGCGGCATGGTGGTCATCCCCCAGAACCGGGAGATCTACGACTTCTGTCCGGTGCAGCACCCCGCCGACGATCCCAACAGCGACATCATTACCACTCACTTCGAATATCACTCCATGGAGTCCAACCTGCTCAAGCTGGACATGCTGGGCCACGATGATCCCACCATGATCCGCATGCTCCAGGATCTCACCGGGGTGGATCCGCAAAAGATCCCTCTGGACGACCGGGACACCATGAGCATCTTCACCTCCTCTGAGGTGCTGGGCTTCGTGGACGACCCCATCCTGGGCCCAACCGGCGCCGTGGCCATCCCGGAGTTCAACACCAAGTTCACCCGCGGCATGCTGGTGGACACCCAGCCCCACGAGTTTGACATCCTCCTGCGCCTGTCCGGCTTCTCCCACGGAACCGACGTGTGGCTGGGCAACGCCCGGGATCTGATTGTGGATCAGGGCGTCCCGGTCGGCCAGGCCATCGGCTGCCGCGACGACATCATGCTCTTCCTCATCTCCTGCGGCATGCCGGAGAAGCGGGCCTTCAAGATCATGGAGTCGGTGCGTAAGGGCCGGGGCCTGCCGGATGGGGCGGAGGAGGAGATGAGGGCCGCCGGCGTACCCGACTGGTACATCGGCTCCTGCAAGAAGATCAAGTACCTGTTCCCCAAGGCCCACGCGGTGGCCTATGTCATGATGGCCTTCCGCATCGCCTGGTTCAAGGTCCACCGCCCCCTGGCCTTCTACGCCGCCTTCTTCTCCATCCGGGCCAAGGCCTTCGACGCCACCTTCATGTGCCAGGGGATGGATGTGTGTAAGGCTAAAATGCGGGAGATTGAGAGCAAGGAGAAGCCCTCTCCCGTGGAGGAGGATATTTTGGTCACCCTTGAGGTGGTCTATGAGTTCTATCTGCGGGGGTTCACCTTTGAGCACATGGATCTCTACCGCTCTCACGCGGTCAACTTCCTGCCAGACAATGAGAAGGGAAGCCTGCTGCCCCCCTTCACCTCTGTGCCTGGTCTGGGCGAGACGGCGGCCTGGTCTATCATGGAGCAGCGGGAGGGAAAGCGGTTTATATCCATCGAGGAGTTTTCCGCAGCCTGTCCCAAGGTCTCCAAGACCCACATCGAGCAACTCAAGGCCGCTGGTGCTCTGGACGGCATGCCGGATACGAGTCAGATTACCCTGTTCGACGGACTGTTTTAACCGGCATGCCGTCCGCTGCCTGTAGCGTCCGAGCGTTTTGCCGCAGGCAAAACCTCGATGGCGGGGCGAATTGATTTCGTCCCGCCAGATGGAGGGAAACGGGACCCCAGGGACGGCGCGGCCGCCCCTGGGCCATGCCGGATACGAGTCAGATTACCCTGTTCGACGGACTGTTTTAACCGGTATCCTGTCCTCTGTTGCCTACGGCCATTGTTAGGGCGCAGAGGAATTTCTGAGTGGAATTTACAGTTGTAACAGAATAAAATCCGTGGTATTCTTATGCCATCCAGATGAGAAAGGAGTGTATTTATTATGCTGAACGAAAAAGTTGCCTCTCTGCTGAACGAGCAGATCAATAAGGAGTTCTACTCCGCTTACCTGTATCTGGAGTTCTCCGCCTACTTCGAGGACGAGGGACTGGACGGCTTCGCCAACTGGTACAAGGTGCAGGCGCAGGAGGAACGGGATCACGCCATGCTTATGTTCCAGTATCTCCAGAACAACAGCCACCGCCCGGTGCTGGAGGGCATTGCCAGGCCCACCGCCGCCCCCAACGGCAGGCTGGAGGTGCTCAAGGCCGGCCTGGCCCATGAGCAGTATGTCACCAATCTGATTCACACGATCTACGATGCAGCCTATGAGGTCAAGGACTTCCGCACCATGCAGTTCCTGGATTGGTTTGTCAAAGAGCAGGGCGAGGAGGAGAAGACCGCCGAGGATATGATCAAAAAGATGGAGCTCTACGGCGACGATGCCAAAGGCCTCTACATGCTCAACAGTGAGCTGGCGGGCCGCACCTATGCAGCTCCCAGTCTGGTACTGTAACCTGTAGTTGAAACTGTAGACAAGGTGGGTGCCCTGCTATGGACAGGGCACCCACCTTACACATATATGCCGCGTCAGGGCATAAAAAGCTCAGGCCGCGTAGTCCAGGGCGACTGGGCGCTGGTGACAAACATAGTATAGAGGCGGCTGAGGGTATTCCAGCTCTCCTGATCCAGCGTCCCGGTTTCCGGACGGTGATTCAGATGTTGAATCCACTTGATGTTGTGCTCGGTGGCGGCATTGTTTACCCCGGAGACATCACAGGTTTCCACGCCGTTCAGGACCCGAGACAGCCCGCAGAACATGGACTGCACCAGGTTAAGATGAACGCTGGCCTCACCCGGTGCGACGGAAAACTCTGGACTTGGAAAGCTGCGGGTGGGCAGCGGAGTGAGGCGGGAAACCACCTGGTGATACAAGGAAACGATAGCGTCCCAGGTGGCCTGGTTTACCTGTCCGGTGACCGGAGGGAAAAATTCCCTCTGAAAGAGCATGACGGCCTCTAGGGTGCGTTCGCCGAAAATTCCGTCCGGCGTGAGACGGGGGAGGAAGGGGTAAGCGAAAGAAATGGTGCGCAGCATGGTTTGGAGGCTGCGTACGGGCTGTCCAATCAGGTGGAGTTGGGAGCGAATCATGTGGCGTCTTCTCCTCTCTCGTCGGTGCTGCCCAGTGTCATGGGTTGGCCGGGGTACTGGGTCAGGCTGGTGGCTTCGCTCTCGGGAAGCTCCGGCCGGAACTGCTCTGGGATGACATTGGTATATTGGCTCATGGTATCCACTATGCCGACATAAAATCGGTAGAGTGCGGCCCAGGTGTCCTCGCCTACAACGCCGTCTTGGTACAGACCAGCCATCTGTTGAAGAGCCAGGACTGCGTTTTGGGTGGATTGCCCGAAAATCCCGTCCACAGCCACCGGGGGGATGTTATTATAAAACTCCGCCACCACAGAGAGAAGGTACTGTATTACCTTGACATTTTCTCCGGTGTCGCCGAGGGAAATGGTATCGGGGCGGTTGACGGGCACCAAGGTGGTGTAGAAGGTCTGACCCTCGCTGACCAGCTCCGCCAATTCCAGAACGCCCACGTACAGAAAGACCAGCTTATACCAGGTGGCGTTTCCAACGACTCCGTCCGGCGTCAGGCTGAAAATCTGCTGGAATTTGATGACCGACTGCTCGGTGGACGCTCCGAAGATCCCGTCCACCGGCTGAACCTTCGGAATAGCGGGGTAATCGCGGGAGATGCGGTTGAGCATGGTCTGGATGCGCACCACCGGCTCCCCCCGGTCGCCCAGCCGCACCGGAGTTCCGGGGTAGGAGCTGCGGATACCCATGACAGGAGCATTGTTCACGATCTCGATATTGTCGCCATAATAGTTTCGCAGGATGGTGACGGAGTCGGCGCCCTGCTCTGCCATGGCCTGGCTGCCCCACTGGGAGAGACCGTCGCAGGTGGTGGTGGTGCCGTTGCAAAATTTGGCTGCCAGGGGCTCCACAAAGCCGGTGCGCCGTATGTAGGAATTGAAGATCTCATCCACCATCTGGCTGATGTTCTCAAAAATGTTGCGCCCTTTGATGAATTTCTGGTCGTAGGCCGTGCTGGCGGTGATGTTGAAGGGGTAGCCGCGGCTGGGGTAATATTCGGTATATACCCGGTTGAGGGCAAACGAAATAATCGCCAGGATGTTTGCCCGGATAGCCGCCGGCTCCCAGGTGGGATAGATCTCGCTGGAGGCCACATTCTTAACGTATTCCGGGAAGGAAACCGTCACATTTTCCGCAGCGGCGCTGGGGGCGCCCAGATGCACGGTGATGTACTGTGGGACATAGGGCGTTACAGGTGTGGTCGGCATGGGGGTACCTCCTTACAGATCCTGGGGTGGAATATCCACGATCTCCCCCCGGGTAGACGACGAGGTCTGCTCCGGCAGGGGAATCAGCTCCAGCTCCTGTAGTGTTTCCGTATTAGGAAAGACCTGGACATTCTCCACCAGAAGCATCTCATAGCCCGGTACCTCCACCCAGATGTCACAGACGGCGAAGGGGGACTCTGTCCCTGGGGATTCACTGGCAGACGGCTCGGGTGTGGCGACGCGGATCGGCGCGGTGCGTCCGTTTTCGTCCGTCACCCGTAAGGCCAGCAGCGTATGCCGCCCGCCACCCGCCCTCTGCGTCACCGCTACAGTAGCACCCGGCACCGGGAGCTGGGCCCGGGAGGTATATACGCGGGTGACAATGGTTCCAATCGAGGCCAATTGGCATTCCTCCTTTTCCTCACTCTATGCACCGGACCGGAAGGCGGTTCCAGGGAAAAGAACGTTGACATCGGCCCCTCTTTCGAGTAAACTGAATAGGAATCTTGCAGCGGAACGGGCGAGTTACGTGCGGTACCGCTTTGGAACAAGAAGAAGAGTGATGGAGCTATGAAAAAAGATAAAGTGTCCAGTGCGGTGATACGTCGCCTCCCACGGTACTACCGCCACCTGAACGACCTCTATTTGGCCGGTGTGGAGCGCATTTCATCCAACGCGCTGGGCAAATCCATGGGGCTGACCGCCTCACAGATCCGGCAGGATCTCTCCTGCTTCGGCGGGTTCGGCCAGCAGGGCTACGGCTATAATATTGAAAATCTGCGGGGGGAGATTTCCGACATTCTGGGTATGAACCGCGGCCACAACGCGGTCATTCTGGGGGCGGGCAACTTGGGCCGGGCCCTGATGGAAAACTTTCACTTCGAGCGCTCCGGTGTGGCGCTTTCGGCCGCCTTTGATGTGGCGCCGGATGTGGTTGGGCAGAGACTCTCCGGGGTGCCGGTCCACCACGTGGATCAGTTGGAGGAGTATCTGGGCCAGCATCCGGCCAGCATCGGGGTGCTGACGGTTCCCCGGAGCGTGGCCAACCGGATCGCCGGTCGGCTGGTGGCCTCCGGCGTGAAAGGAATCTGGAATTTCACCAATATTGAGCTGACGGTGGACGCGCCGGACATAGTGATTGAGAACGTCCACTTTGCCGACAGCCTGTTGGCGCTGAGCTATATGATTTCGGAGGTACCATGAAGAGACTTGCCGTTGGCCTGCTTGCCCTGGTCATCCTGATAGGCTGTGCGGCAGTATATGCCGCCGATACGGGAACAGGGGAGAGCCTTGTAACGCAGGGCTACCTGAACGACACTTATATTCCGGACGTACTGCGGCAGGCGGAGACACGCATCGCGGAGCAGACAAAGACCGTCTACGACTCTGTGCTGGCGGATCTGAATGCCAGGCACAGCGGTTATCTGGCCCGGGCAGGTGGAGAACAGAGCTATGCCGCCTCAATCACGGATTTCCGCTTTAAAAGGGGAGACGTGGTCAGCCTGCCTGCCGGTTCCGGGCTGCTGCTCCTGGCTGGAAGCGGAACCGTGTCCTATTCCGGCGGCAGTGTGGTGGATATTACGGTGGGGCAGACCGTGGCCTCCGGCACCGCGCTGACCGCACGTCACCGCGTCTTAGCGGCCGAAAATACCACAGCGGCAGTGACAATCACCTCTGATACTGCGGTTTTGGGCGTAGAGGGCTTCTATACCGTGTCCTCCGGAGCGGGGCTGGACTATAATGCTCTGGCCGACGCATTAAAGCAGATGGGGCTGTTCCAGGGCACTGGAACGGCCTACGGCTCCGGGTATGATCTGGAGCAGGCTCCCACCCGTATCGTGGGACTGGTCATGTTCCTGCGTTTGATCGGGGAGGAGGGGGCTGCGCTGAGCAGCACAGCGGCCAACCCCTTTGCGGACACCCCTGCCTGGTGCGACCGCTATGTGGCCTATGCCTATGAAAAGGGCTATACCAAGGGCAACAACATCAGTGCCGGTGGACAGCGCTACTTTGGACCGGATGCACAGCTCTCGGCAGGGGAGTACATGACCTTTCTTCTGCGGGCGCTGGGCTACTCGGACAGCGGGGCGTCGCCTGACTTCTCCTGGGCCAATGCCGTGGGCAAGAGCGTGGAGTTTGGTGTGCTCAACGCTGCGGAGCAGGCCAAGCTGACAGGCAGCCCCTTCCTGCGGGCCCAGGTGGCCTATCTGTCCTATTTCGCACTGTCGGCCCCTCTGAAGGACGGCAGCGGCATCCTGCTGGACAGGACGGCTGCCAGCAGCGGCATGGACAAAGCCGTATTTCAGGCGGTGATGAACGGCGTCACCGTGGACAGGCTGAGCTGAATGGAAAGACCCTCCGGTTTACCGGAGGGTCTTTTTGTAAATGTTGCCCATTGACAACTGTTAGCAAGATAACTAAAATAAACTCTGTAAAATAGCTTGCATGGAAGGGGGGTGTCTGAATGAGGCAAGAACGCCATGCGGGTTACGAGGTCAAGGCGCTGTCCAATCTGATCCGGCGCAAGGTCTGGGAGCTCTCCGGCCAGCCGGAGTGCGATGCTTTTACCGAGATGCAGGGGATGCTTCTGGGATTTCTGTGCCATAATCGGGATCAGGAAATCTTTCAGAAGGATCTGGAGGAGGCGTTTTATATCCGCCGCTCTACCGCGTCTAGGCTGCTGAAGCGCCTGGAGGAGGAGGGATTTGTGATGCGGTGCTCCGTATCCCGTGACGCCAGGCTCAAGCAGGTGATGGCAACGCCGAAAGCGGAGGCCCTGAACCAGCAGATTGCCTCGCGCATCACACAGGTAGAGGCGGCGCTGACCAAGGGAATCGGCGCTGAGGAGTTGCAGCAGTTCATGATGACCATCGCAAAAATGAAGCAGAACCTAATGGAGCCGTCTGTACTTCCGGCCGGGTGCACCTGCGGCAAAGATTGTGAGGATGCTAACAGTTAGCAAGCGAATCAATCCCCAAGGAGGAATGTGCATGAAGAAAAAACGCGGACTTGTGAGCTGTATTCAGGAGTTCAAAAAGGACACGATTCTGACGCCGATCTTTGTCATCGGCGAGGTGGCCTTTGATGTCCTGATTCCCATGATGACAGGCCGTCTGCTGACCCAGGGCGTTGAGGCGGGAAATATGGAACGTATTTTCTACTACGGCGGCATTGTGGTCCTCATGGCCCTGGCGGCTCTGCTGCTGGGCGCCCTGTCCGGCCGTTATGCCGCCCGGGCGGCCACCGGCTTCTCCCGTAATCTGCGCCGGGAGATGTATCGGAATGTTCAGAAATTTTCCTTTTCCAACATCGACAAATTCTCCACCGGCGGTATCATTACCCGCCTGACCACCGATGTGACCAACGTACAGATGGCCTTTATGATGATCATCCGCATCGCTGTGCGCTGTCCCATCATGCTTATCTGTGCATGGGTGCTCACCTTTACCATCAACCCCAGACTGGCGCTGGTCTTCCTGGTGGTGATCCCCATCCTGGGCCTGGGCCTGTTCTTTATTATGACCGGAGCCCACCCCATCTTTGAGCGGGTGTTCAAGCGGTATGATCACTTGAACAATGTGGTACAGGAAAACCTGCTTGGCATCCGGGTGGTGAAGTCCTTTGTGCGTGAGGAGCACGAGAAGGAAAAATTCGGGAAAGTCTCCCAGGAGATCTATATGGACTTTTCCAAGGCGGAAAAGCTCATCGCCTTCAACATGCCGCTCATGCAGTTGTGCGTCTATGCGTGTATTCTGACCGTGTCCTGGCTGAGCGCCCATCTGGTAGTGGGCGGCAGCATGGATGTGGGGCAGCTCACCAGTATGTTCAGCTATATCATGATGATCCTCATGAGCCTGATGATGCTCTCTATGGTGCTGGTCATGATCATCCTGGCCCGCGCCTCCGCCGAGCGTATTACCGAGCTGCTCAACGAGGAGAGCGACCTGCGCAACGGGGAGAATCCGGTGGAGGAGGTCAAGGACGGCTCTGTAGTCTTTGAGAACGTCAGCTTCAGCTACGCCAAGGACCCCAGTAAGGAGTGCCTGAAAAACGTCAACCTGAACATCAAGTCCGGTGAGACGGTGGGCATTCTCGGCGGCACCGGCACCTCCAAGACCACTCTGGTGCAGCTTATTCCCCGGCTGTACGACGCTACCGAGGGCCGCATCCTGGTGGGCGGTGTGGATGTGCGGGACTACGACATGGACGCCCTGCGGGAGCAGGTGGCCATGGTGCTCCAGAAGAACGTGCTGTTCTCCGGCACCATTAAGGAGAACCTGCGCTGGGGTAAGAAGGACGCCACCGATGAGGAGATGGTCCGGGTATGTAAGTTGGCCCAGGCCGACCCCTTTATCCAGGAATTCCCCGACAAGTACGACACCTATATTGAGCAGGGCGGCTCCAATGTGTCCGGCGGCCAAAAGCAGCGCCTGTGTATCGCCCGGGCCCTGCTGAAGAAGCCGAAGATTCTGATTTTGGATGATTCCACCTCCGCCGTGGACACCAAAACCGACGCACTGATCCGCAAGGCGTTCCGGGAGGAGATCCCCGACACCACCAAGTTTATCATTGCCCAGCGTATCTCTTCCATCGAGGACGCGGACAAAATCCTGGTGATGGATGGCGGAAGGATTTCCGCCATGGGCACCCACGGCGAGCTGCTCCAGAGCTGTGAGATCTACCGGGAAATTTATGAATCCCAGACGAAGGGAGGGAGCGAGAATGAATAAGATGCCGAAGAAAAAGTCCCACACGGTCCGGCGCCTGCTCAGCTATGTGGGCCGGGGCTACCTGATCCGCTTTTTTCTGGTGCTGGTATGCATCCTGGTCAGCGCGGTGGCCTCAGTGGCCAGCTCTCTCTTCCTCAAGGATCTGATCGATGTCTATATCATGCCTCTGCTTGCAATGGACAATCCGGTCTTCACCGGCCTGCTCCACGCCCTGCTTACGATGGCCTGCCTCTATGTGGTGGGCGCCCTGTGCGCCCTGGCCTACAACCGCCTGATGGTCACCATCTCCCAGGGCGTGCAGAAGAAGATCCGCGACGATCTGTTCGGACACATGCAGACCCTGCCCATCCGGTATTTTGACACCCACGCCCACGGCGATGTGATGAGCGTCTACACCAACGACGTGGATACCCTGCGGCAAATGCTCTCCCAGAGCATTCCCCAGGTAATCAATTCCCTGATGATGATCGTGGTCACCTTTGTCAGCATGGTTGTACTCAACCTCACTCTCACTGGCGTGGTAATCGTGTGCATCGTGTGCATGCTGCTGGTGACCCGGTTCCTGGCCGGACGCAGCGGTCGCTACTTCGTCCGCCAGCAGGTGAAGCTGGGCGATCTGAACGGCTATATCGAAGAAATGATCAACGGCCAGAAGGTGGTCAAGGTTTTCTGCCACGAGGAGGAGGCCCAGGAGGGCTTTGATCGCGTGAATGACGCCTTGTTTGAAAGCGCTTATAAGGCCAACAAGTACGCCAATATCCTCATGCCCATCCTCATCAACATTGGCAACATCCAATATGTGGTCATCGCCATGGTGGGCGGAGCACTGGCCCTCAATGGCCTGGGGGGCGGTATTACCCTGGGTGTCATCGCATCCTTCCTCCAGCTCTCCAAGAGTTTGACCAACCCAATCAGCCAGATCTCTCAGCAGCTCAACTCTGTGGTCATGGCTCTGGCCGGTGCTCAACGGATTTTTGACCTGATGGATGAGCCCTCCGAGGAGGATCACGGCACGGTCACCCTGGTCAACGTGTCCTATAACAAGGACGGCGCCCTCCAGGAAACCAGTGAGCGCACCAATCTGTGGGCCTGGAAGGTTCCCCAGGAGGACGGGAGCTTCGCCTATACCAAGCTGGCGGGCGACGTGCGCTTTGATGATGTGGACTTCGCCTATGAGGAGGGCAAAACCATCCTCCACGACATCAGCCTTTTCGCCAAGCCCGGCCAGAAGCTGGCTTTCGTGGGCGCCACCGGCGCGGGTAAGACCACCATTACCAACCTGATCAACCGCTTCTACGACATCGCGGACGGCAAGATCCACTATGATGGCATCTCTATCAACGATATTCATAAGCCGGATCTGCGCCGCTCCCTGGGCATTGTGCTTCAGGATACCAACCTCTTTACCGGCACCGTGCGGGAAAACATCCGCTACGGCAATCTGAGCGCCACCGACGAGGAGGTGGAGGCCGCCGCCGTGCTGGCCAACGCAGACGACTTTATCCGCCGCCTGCCCCAGGGGTACGACACCATGCTCACCGGCAACGGCGCCAACCTGTCCCAGGGCCAGCGGCAGCTCATCGCCATTGCCCGGGCCGCTGTGGCCGATCCCCCGGTGATGATCCTGGATGAGGCTACCTCCTCCATTGACACACGCACTGAGGCCATCGTCCAGAGGGGCATGGACTCCCTGATGACCGGCCGCACCGTCTTTGTCATTGCCCACCGGCTATCCACTGTGCGCAACTCTGATGCCATTATGGTGCTGGATCACGGCCGCATTGTAGAGCGGGGCGACCACGAGGATCTCATCCGGCAGCACGGACTCTATTATCAGCTCTATACCGGCGCCTTTGAGCTGGAATAAAAAGAATTTGTACCAAGCACCCCTCTGCGTCCCCGGCATAGTATGGAGTGAGACCGGGCCGGAGCGGCGGTACTCCCACCGCTCCGCCTCTGGTTTCCATCATCAAACCAGGAGGTACTTCATATGGGGTGCAATAATGGCTGTGGCTTTGGCGGCGGCTGCCTGTGGATCATTCTGATCATTATCCTGCTCTGTTGCTGCTGCGGCGGCGGGAGCTGGGGCGGTTGCGGCTGTGGTGGCTGTGGCTGCAACAACGGCTGCGGGAACAGCTGCTGCTGAGAAGGCAGTACAATAGCCGAACGGCAAACAGGCAGACGTGCCGTGGGGTGTTTTTCCCCACGGCACGTTCCTGCGTATCAAACAAGTGGAAAGGAAGCGGAACACATGCAGAGACGTACAACAGCCCTCTATTTCAGTCCCACGGGCGGGACGCGCACCTATGTCCGAGCTGTGGCGGCAGCTATGCCACACATGGGCGGAGAAGTGGACCTGACCCGGCCGGAGGAGCGGCGCAAAGTTCATATGTTCGGCGCAGATGACGTAGTTGTCCTGGGCGTACCGGTTTATTACGGCCGGGTGCCGGAGGTGCCGGGGCTGCTGGACGGCCTACAGGGGGAGGAGACTCCGGCGGTGCTGCTGGCTGTGTATGGCAACCGGCTCATTGACGACGCGCTGGCGGAGCTGAGCGACCTGTGTGCCGCCCGGGGGTTCCGCCCTCTGGCGGCGGGGGCCTTTGTAGCGCCTCACACATTTTCCGCCAAGGTAGCCATGGGGCGACCCAACGCAGGGGATCTGGCGGCGGCCGCGGAGCTGGGACGCCGGGCGGCGGAGAAGCTGTCGGGGCCTTGGTGCGCCCCGGAATTGCCCGGGAACCGGCCCTACCGCAGCTTTCAGAGGGCGCCGTTCTACCCAGTGGGGGACGATACCTGCACCCGCTGCGGCTGCTGCGTCGGGGCCTGCCCGGTGGAGGCCATCCATCCTGCCGCGCCCCGTGCGACCGACGGTGAGAAGTGCATCCGCTGCCTGGCCTGTGTCCGGGCTTGCCCGGCGGGCAGCCGACGGGTGGAAGGCCCCGCCTTTGCCGCTACAGCGGCTCATTTGGAGGAGGCATTGACCAAGGAGGACAAGCCGCCCGAGCTGTATCTGTGAAAGTAAACACAGGAGGCACCCCGTGGGGCGCCTCCTGTTTGGTTATTCGGGGAACAGCATATGATCCACGCAGCAGCCGGAAAAGCCGGGGTGACAGCCCCAGATACCGGCAGCCGGAACGGCCGCCCTGGGCCACCTCCCTATGGTGCCGGTATCGAGAAAGGAGTACGGGATGGGCCGATTGGCTGACCCTAGAGGTCTAAGAGACTGGCGGTGATGCCGCCCACAGTGCCCGCCGCCGCTGGAGCCAGCTACACCGGCGTATCTGCCGCCACGGGTTCGTCCACGTGGGGCATCCGCTTCATTTCCCGGGTAACCAGGGCTAGGGCCACCACTACTGCCGCGCTGTCGGCGATGGGACCGGCGTACATGACGCCATCAATCCCCAGGAAGAGGGGGAAGATCAAAATCAGGGGAATGAGAAAGATCACCTGCCGGGTGAGGGCGATCAGTGCGCCCCGCTTGGCCTTGCCAATGGAGGTAAAGAAATTGGCCGTAATGGGCTGGAAGGCATTGGCCAGTGTCATAAACATATAAATGCGGAAATACCGCTCGGCGAACTGAAAATACTCCTCGCTGCCAGAGGGGTCGAACAGTGCCACAATCGGCCGGGGAAAGAGCTGAAAGCACACAAAGGCAATGCAACAGATTACGGACGCGGCGACAATGGCCTTTCGGTAGGCCTCACGTACGCGGCTATACTGCCGGGCGCCGTAGTTGTAGCTGAAGATGGGCTGGCAGCCCTGAGAGATACCCAAGGTAAAGCCCAGCATCAGGATGTTGACCTTGGAGATGACCCCAACACACGCCAGGGGAATGTCCTCACCGTAGTGGGAGAGCGCACCGTAGTAGGTCAGGGTATTGTTGAGGGTGATCTGCACCAGGAACATGGCCATCTGATTTAAAAAGGGGGAAACACCCAGGGAGCAGATGGCACGCAGAAGTGGCCCGGAAGGGTGCAGGGAGGCCGCCGTCAGGCGGATGGTACGGATGCGGGTGCGGAACGGATAGTACAGTACCATGACCAGGGAGAGAGCCTGCCCCAATACGGTGGCCAGCGCGCCCCCGGCCACGCCCATGTCCAGACCGAAGATAAACACCGGGTCCAATATGGTGTTGAGTACCGCGCCGGAGAGGGTACAGAGCATGGAGTAGGTGGGACTTCCATCGGCCCGGACCAGGGAACTGGCCCCGGTGGTAAAGGTGACCATAGGCAGGCCGAAGGCGGTAATGCCCGTGTAGATCATGGCGTAGGGCAATACCTCCGGCGTAGCGCCAAACAGGTTGAGGAGTGGGCCTCGGAAAAACAAGGCGATCAGGCCCAGGGTGAGGCTGAACAGCGCAAGACAGGACAGTCCGGTGCCGGCCACCCGGCGAGCCCGTTCCTCATTTCCGGCCCCTAAATTCAGGTTGAAGTTGGCAGCAGTGCCGATGCCCATCATCAGGGCAATGGCGGTGGACACGGTGGTGAAGGGGAAAGCCACATTGGTAGCGGCGTTTCCCAAATATCCCACGCCCTGGCCGATGAAGATCTGATCCACTATATTATAAAGAGAGGTGACCAGATAGGCGACAATGGAAGGGATTGCGAATTTGGGCAACAGGGTATTGATGGGGAGGGAGCCGAGGGGATTGAGGCTTGAGTTGCTGTCTGGCATACCATTTTCCTCGCTTTCAAATCGCCTGATAATACTCTTATTGTAGTATAAATGCAAAGATTCGTCAAATAAAATCCGGCACTCCCCAAAATGGGAGTTGCCGGATTTTATATATGGTATACCGAATGCTGCGTTGATAAACTCATTTCGGACAGGGGGAGGCTGCATCCTAGGCTTCTAAAACGGTACTGTAGTCCTATTGATGGCCGGTAATCCGCAGAAAGTCATGAATGGCCGGCGCCAGGGCGGCAAAGCACGCGCATAGCCGTCTCATACCGCGCTCTCCTCCTTGGGTGGCCGTTCCCTGGTCAGGGGGAAGGAGACGGAGGCGGTGAAGAGATCCGCCTGCGTTTGGACGGAGAAAGTTCCGCCGCAGGCCTCGGTGAAGGTGCGGGCGATGGACAGGCCCAGGCCGCTGCCCCCGTCGGTGCGGCTCTCGTCCCCCCGGACGAACCGCTCGGTGAGATCCACCCCGTCGGGCAGCTCCTCCCGTGATGTGTTGCGGAGCACCGCCGCGGCCTGCCCGTCTGCTGCGGTCAGCTCCAGGTAGATCCGGGAGCCCTCCAGGGAGTACTTGAGGGCGTTGCCGATCAGGTTCTGGAACACCCGGTACAGCCGGTCGCCGTCGGCGGCGATCCAGACCGGGGACTCCGGCAGACGGGGCCGCAGGGTAAGGCCGCTCTCCTCGATGGCCTCCCCCATGTCCGCAAGGGTCTGGCGAAGCAGCTTTGCAAAATCAATCGGCTTTATATCTACGCTCAGGTTGCCCGTAGCGGCCTTGCTCACCTCGAACACGTCCCGCACCATGACCTGGAGCCGCTTGGACTTGTCGGAGAGGACACGAATGTAGTCCTGCACATGGTCGGGCAGGCCCTCCTCCTGCTGGAGCAGCTCGGTATAGCTGATGATGGAGGTGAGGGGGGTTTTGAGATCGTGGGAGACGTTTGTGATCAGCTCCACCTTCATCCGCTCGCTCCTCACCTGTTCGGCCAATGCGGTACGCAGACCCTCCTCCATGTGGGAGAGCTGCTCCGCTGCACCGTGGAAATCTGAGTCCGGCGGCAGGGGAGGGGCTCCCTCCAGCCTTCCCGCCCCGGCGGCCTCAATGCAGGCCAGCAGGGCGTCCAGCTCGGCGGCAGAGCGGCGGCTTTCCCTGACCAGCCACACCTGGAGACCGATCAGCACGCATCCGGCCATACAGAGCAGGAGCAGCAGCGGAAGGGGCAGACGGAACAGCAGAAAGACGGGCACGGACAGGGCGCAGAACAGGAAAAAGGGGATGCAGGCGGCAAACTGCCAGATCATCCGCCGGTCGGCCCGCTGGGCGGCGGGGTGGCGCAGGATCTGCCGCCGGAGCAGGCGCACACAGGCGGCGCACAGGCTCTGCTCCTTGAGGTGTCCGAAATTGTACCGCAGGTCGTTGATATAAAGGTAAGCCCACCACAGGGCCAGGGGGACGGAGAGGTAGCGCACAATGCTGTAGGTGAGCACCTCCCCCATCAGCGCGGCCAGACAGCACATTCCGGCCAGGGCGCACGCCCAGAGGAAGGGGACGAGCAGCAGGAGCTTGACCTCCAGCCACACCCGCCCGGTGAACCAGGCGATGGCCCGGTCGGCCCGCACCTTGTGACGGTGCCACACAATGGACAGGGCGGTGAGGGCGATACCCGCCAGGGGCGGAAGAAACAGGAAGCAGAAAAAGAAGGCACGGTTCTGTCGGAGAGAACCGACCAGGGAGGCGAGAGACGACGAGCCGGATGCGGGCGGGTGCTCGGCCGCGGCCAGAGAGACGGACACATCGGCCGGATCCGCGAAGGGGAGGGGGGAGAACTGACTGGAGATGTCGCGGCCGTCCTTGACGGCAGTCACCTTCTCCCCGTCGTAGGTGATCAGAAAATTATACCCGTCGGGCAGCCGGTCGGGAGACAGGGTGTCGGTGTTGGAGAACCTCAGCACTCCATCCGCCCGGACGCGGTAGAGCAGGCCGTCGTCCCAGCCCTCCAGGGGATTTTCCTCCTCCGGGGTATCGGCGGCGGAGGCCAGTTCATAGAGGCGGGCTTCTATAAAGCTGTGAAAGCTGTCCGTAGTCTGGTAGTCGGTCCAGAATATGTCGCGCCAGGGGATGTAGAAAGAGCCCCCGCTGGCAACGGTCACAATCACAGCCGCCGCCGCACTGTAGACCAGCAGCGTGACGCCCAGCACGAAAGCCAGAAAGGCCAGGGCGGGCTTAACGCTTCTCGATTTTGTATCCAATGCCCCACACCACCTTCAGATATTCCGGTTCCTTTGGATTGAGCTCGATTTTTTCGCGGATGCGCCGTATGTGTACCATGACGGTGTTCTCTGTGGCATAGGCCTCCTCGTTCCATACCCGTCGGTAGATCTCCTCGGCGGGGAAGACCCGCCCCAGGTTGCGCATGAGCAGATCCACGATTTTCAGCTCCGTGGCCGTCAGCTTCACCGGCTCCCCGTCCACCAGCAGCACCCGCTCCTCCGGGCGGTAGCACAGTCGGCCGTTGACGATCTCTCCGCCCTGGCTCTGGGCGTTCACGTCGCCCAGTTGGGTATAGCGCCGGAGCTGGCTACGCACCCGGGCCACCAGCTCCTGGGGATGGAAGGGCTTGGCGATGTAGTCGTCCGCCCCCATGGACAGGCCGAGCACCTTGTCCGAGTCCTCGCTCTTGGCGCTGAGCACAATAATGGGCAGGTTGCGCTTTTCCCGGATTTTCATCACCGCCGAAAGCCCGTCCAGCTTTGGCATCATCACGTCGATGACGATCAGCCGCAGGGCGGGGTTTACCGCCTGCTCCAGCGCCTCCATGCCATTGTAGGCCTTGAGCACCTGATAGCCCTCTTTTTCCAGCAGGATGGCGATGGCACGGACGATTTCGGGATCGTCATCCACCACCAGAATACACTCGTTCACACAAATCCCTCCTATGGACGCTATCTTACCAGCCCTTTCTGTCAAAGAGCGTGAGACAATTCTGACAAATCTCTTACAATCATAGCAGATTTGCCGGGGCCGGGCAATGGAAAACGGCGCGCCCTAAACCGGGCGCGCCGTTTTTGGGGAGGGAAACAGGTCAGTGCTCCACGGGGATCTCCAGATTTCCAAAGGTGATGGAAACCACCTGTGCGGGGTCGATGAACAGCCGATCGCCGTTGGCATC
>DXTB01000017.1:18714-21521 GCA_019410105.1 Clostridiales bacterium
GAGAGCTGGTAGTCGGTGGCGCGGCCAAAGTAGTGGCCGTCCACCGTTACCTCCAGATCCATGCTGTTGGTGGTCAGCGATGCCTCTGGATCGATAGCCTCTCCGTCCGCCCGGGTCAGGGCCAGCAGGAGCATAAAATTGCTGTCGTCCACCACCGCCTCCTCCACGGTGAGGGTGTAATTCCCGGAGGTCTGGCTGGCCCCCACGGTCTGCACGGCGTTCTGGGGCAGGGAGGGGACAAAGTACCGCCACGCCCCGGAAAAGCCCACCGCCGCCGCGCCGATGGTCAGCAGGGCGCACAGCACGGCCGCCGCCGCCAGGGGACGGACGGGCCGGATGCGGCGCGGCTCCTCCGTCCGCCGGAGTGCGGCGGATAGGTCGGCCTCTGGTGTTTCGATCTGAGCGAGGGCGCGGAAAATGCGCTCCTCCTCTGGTGTCCGCTTCATGGAACGACCTCCTTCTGTTCATCCAATTCCGATTCGCTCAGTGCCAGGGCCAGCTTCTTCCGCGCCCGCTCGTATCGCTTGCGCAGGGCGGCGGCGGACGGGCCGTAGATCTGGGACAGCTCCTCATAGGAGCGGCCCTCCATCACCCGTCCGAAGACCAGGCCCCGCTCCTCCGGCGTGAGGACGGACAGGGCCGCCCGCAGCTCCGGCCCAATGTAATCTGGGTTGTGCCCGGACGGCGGGGGAGGGGCAAAGAGTTGCCGCCGCCTCTGCCGGAGCAGGTCGATACAGGCGTGATAGGCCAGCTTGTAGAGCCACGCCTCCAGATTGGTACCCGCCCGGAAGCGGTTCCGCCGACTCCAGGCCCGCAGCAGCGCGTCCTGCACCGCGTCCTGGGCCTCATGGTAGTCACACAGGATATGATGGCAGTACCGCAGCAGGGCCTGTCCATAGCGGCCGATGACTGCCTCTAGGCAAGCGCCGTCCCCGATGGGGAACGCCCGGCTCAGCTCCGCCTCGTCCATAGCCTCCTCCTCCTTGTCTGCTGGATAGAAAACCGGTTTTCACCCATTATAACGGATATGTTCCGGTTTTTGTGACAGCAAGCGCAAAAAAGGGCGGCGCCGAATTGGCGCCGCCCTTGAGGAGACTAGAGAAACTTCTTCATCTGCTGGATATTGGCCTCTTCGGTTTTCAGCAGCTTGTTGGCCAGATCCCGTACCTGTTCGTCCTTCCCATGGTAGTCGTGCAGGTGCTTGAGGCTCTTGGTCATGCCCATGGTGTTGCCCTGAATCATCATCTCCGCGATCTTGGAGGTAGAGTGGTCAGCCATGGTTTTCATCGCGCTCATCATCTCGGAGGATGCCTTGACCATGGGATTGAGCCCCTTGGGCTCCTGGCCACGTTCCCGCAGCATCTTTCCGGTGGCGCCGTAGAGCTTTTCATACTCCGTGAGCTGCTGCTCCAACGCCTGGTGAAAGGTCTCGTCCTCCGCGTGGGGCAGGACGGACTGAATGCCGTCCCGGCCCATTTCTGTAGTCTGGTAGATATACTGGAGCAATTCCGCTTCTGTCAACATGGAAATCACCTCAGCTTCAGTATGCCATGATGCGCCCCGAATTATAGGTCTCCGACATCCTGGAAATACCCGGACAGCAGGGCAATCAGCTCACTGACCGTGGGACGGGCGGTAAGCGGACGCGGAGAGATGGCCTGCAATAATGGCTGGCCGCCGGAGCGCCAGTATGCGCAGAGCAGGGTGCGTATGTCCCGCTCCACACAGGCTGCCGAGGTTTGAAACGCTGTGGCAACGGCGGGATAAAGACATTTGAATACCTGATATAGGTACTCCGGCTCGGTCTGCACCAATGAGATGGCGCAGGCAAGGTAGGGAAACCCCACATAGTTGCTTGGGAATCCAAGCTGGCGCAGGCGGGCTGCAATTTCCATTTCAGTTCACTCCGGTGTCGTTCTGCTCTAAATGGTCCCCATCCAGGCTGCATTCTAGGCGTTGGATCATGTTTCGGAACTGGGACCGCTGTTCCTCCGGCAGGGCGGAGTAGGTCATGAGTAAGTTGGCATAATAGCGGTTTGTCCCTGTTAGATCCAACTCTATCGGCAGATCCATCAACAGGAGTGCCGGATGGATTTCCAGGGAATTAGCGATTGTGATGAGCGTACTCAGCGTAATATTGTAGCCTCCGCTTTCGATGGCCTGAACCGTGGACTTCCCAACCCGAAGCTTTTCAGAGAATGCCTGGTAGGAGTAGCGGCCGTTCCGGCGGATTTCGGACAGGTTTCTGGAAAATACGTCAAGCTGTTTGTCGAAATTCATAGATTTACCTCCCGTAGATAGTATACGACTACTATTTTAGGGAAAATCGTCGAAAATAGGGTACTGACATGGCGGAAAAACGAACTGACATAATGGAATTCATTATTAGAAATAACTTTATATTCAATATACCACATTTTTGCGTAAATGGGCGTGTTATCTTCCAAAAACAGGGCCCCAAATGCTGACTTTTTGTCGACATGCGGTTAAAAAATCAATATTATTGTATTTTTATTTTCAACAATAATTATATGACTGGTTCATCAGCATATGAAGGGGGCTACAGAAAGACAGATATGAAACAAGAGAGGCGGACAGGATAAAATCCTGTCCGCCTCTCTACGCTTGGTCGGAGTGCCGGGATTCGAACCCGGGGCCTCATGGACCCGAACCATGCGCGATACCAAACTTCGCCACACCCCGTTCACACGACGGATACTATTATAGCTGTCTTGCCGCCGGTTGTCAAGAGAGGAAATCTTCTCCGCATAGCAAAAGGCACGTCCGCATATACATGCTGTGAAATG
>DXTB01000018.1 GCA_019410105.1 Clostridiales bacterium
GTAAGACGTATTCTCCTCTCTTTCCTCTTTTTCCCAAGCGCACAGCCGCCGGAACCGCAAGGTTCCGGCGGCTGTCTTTTATGCTCCCTTTTTGTCGCCCATCTTTAAGGATTTTTAAGAAGTTCTTCCGCCTTTCTTTTCTCCGCCCTGTTATCCTTCTTATTATATAAGGTAAGGAGGCATTGGATATGCACATTGGAACCCGTCTTGGGGCGGCCGGTCTGGCCGCCGCGCTTCTGCTCCCCACCGGGGCTCTGGCGGCCGGACCGGATCAGACCCAAGCCCGCCAGGAGGATCTGGACACGCTGTACGCGGCCCTGCAGGAGCACCACCCCGACCTGTACGCCAACACCCCCCAGGAGGCATTTGAGGCGAAAAAGGCGGAGATTGAGGGCCGTCTGGCGGAGGAGAGCGACGTGGACTTTGCCCTGGATCTCCAGAGTCTGGTGGCCCTCATCGGCGACTCCCACACCACCACCAATATCGGCTCCGTTCTGAACAGCACCGGCCTGTACCCCTTCGGCGCGGAGTGGTATGACGGAAGCTGGGTGCTCACTGGGGCGGAAGAGGAGGATGCCGCCCTGCTGGGCCAAACCGTTACCGCCCTCAACGGCGTGCCCATGGACGAGATCTGCACCCGTTTCGGCACCCTGGTGAGCGCCGACAACCCCGTGAAGCTCCGCCGACAGACCGAGCAGCTCCTCTACTCGGAGGCCTGTCTGGACTATCTGGGCATCGCGGAGTCCGGCGAACCGCTGGAGGTGACCACCTCCGGAGGCTCCTTCACCGTGGAGGCCCTGCCCATGGAGGGCTTCGGGGACGCCGCCCTGTCCAGCCTGTCCCAGCAGCGGGAGAGCACGCCTGCCACCGCCTACCGGAAGGGCACCTACTACTTTGCCCAGTCCCTGGATGACACCACCTATTACATTCAATTTAACCAGTGCATGGAGGACCCCAAGCAGCCCATGGACGGCTTTGCCGCCCAGGTGGAGGCCGAGCTGGAGGCGGGAGACTACCGCCAGGTGCTGCTGGATCTCCGCAACAACGGCGGCGGCTCCGACGGCGTGCTGGTCCCCATCCTTATGCTGGTGCCCGGCCTGGTGGAGGAGGGCGTGAAGGTCTACGGTCTGGTGGGCGAGGCCACGTACTCCTCCGCCATCATCAACGCCGTAGAGCTGGTGGACGCCGGCGGCGTGCTGGCGGGCAGTCCCACCAGCGGCAGCGTCAACCACTTCGGCTCCACCGGCTCCTTCACCCTGCCCCACTCCGGCATCCGGGTGAGCTGCTCCAGCAAATACATCGACCTGGGCACACTGCTGGAGGCCGGGCTGGGGGCCCAAGTGGAGCCCCTGGTCCCCACGGTCCGGGTGGAGCAGACCCTGGACGACTATCTGGCCGGGCGGGACACCCTGGTGGACTGGCTGCTGGCCAACGGCGCGGACTATACCGCCCCCGAGCAGCCCGACGCCCCTCTCACCCGGGGCCGCCTGGCCTGGATGCTCTGGCAGGCCGCCGGCACCCCGGAGGCCGAGCCCGCCCCCTTCTCCGATCTGATGCCCTTCGCCTATTATGCCCCCGGCGTGGGCTGGTGCGACCAGACCGGCGTAGCCAACGGCGTGCCCGGCGGGGCCTTCCGTGCCTCCTGCGCCGTCACCCTGGAGGAGGCCGCCCAGATGCTGGTCCGTTTCGTCCGGCAGCAGGGGCTGACCCCGGCAGAGGTGCGCTCTGGTGCCCCCGTCCTCGCCTCCGATCCCGCCCCCTGGGCATCGGAGTCCGTGGCGCAGGCGTGGCGCTGGGGACTGGTGGCGGAGGGGGCCGATCCCACCGGGGTCCTCACCCGCGCCCAGGGCGAGGCGCTGCTGGCACGGCTCACCTCCTGAAAGGGCAGTCAAATTTCTGGAAACAGCGTCGACTTTTTCCGTTCCCTGTGGTATGATAAGGATATCCACGGCAGGCACGCTCCGGCGTACCTATGCCCTTCGGAATGGGAAAGGAGATCATGTGATATGAGGAACAAACGGTTCGGCAAGCTGCTGTCCGCCGCTCTGGCGGCAGCTATGGCGCTCTCCCTCTCCTCTGCCGCCCTGGCGGCCGGGAGCGGCGAGACCCATCTGACCATCATCGGCACCTCGGATACCCACGGCAATATCTGGGGCTACTCCTACGAGGACATGAAGGAGAGCACCGGAGACGGTCTGGCCCGGGTATCCGCCTACGTCAACCAGGTGCGCTCGGAGAACCCCAACACCATTCTGGTGGACGCGGGCGACACCATCCAGGGCACCATCATGACCGACGACCTCTACTCCAAGGACACCGCCAGCCACCCGGTGGCCGCCGCCCTCAACTACATGGACTATGATGCCTGGACCCTGGGCAACCATGAGTTTAATTTCGGTGTGGACACTCTCAAGTCCATTCTGGAGCAGGTGGACATGCCGGTGCTGGCGGCCAACATCAAGAACGCCGACGGCAGCTACTTCACCGGCGCGGGCTACACTATCGTGGAGCGGGGCGGCGTGAAGTTGGCCATTATCGGTGTCACCACTCCCAACATCCCCCGCTGGGACGGCACCAAGCAGGGCGTGGCTGACCTGACCTTTGAGCCTATGGCCGACGCCGTGGCCGCTTGTATCCAGGAGATCGGCGGCCAGGCCGACGTCATCATGGTGTCCACCCATGCCGGCCTGGGAGCCGAGTACTCCGCCGACGGCTCCGATGCAGCCCAGACCATCCTGGACAAGTGCCCCGAGGTGGACGTGCTCCAGTTGGGCCACACCCACACCACTTACATCAACAGCGCGCCCATCCCTGTGGGTGAGGCCAAGAACAATGCCGGCGAGGTGGTGCGCTACGACCTGACCCTCAACGCCGACAAGGAGATCACCTCCGCCACTGTGGAGACCGTATCCATGGAGGGCATCGAGCCCGACCAGGGCCTGCGTGAGCTGCCCGCCGTCAAGAGCGCCCAGGAAAAGACCGTTTCCTTCATTCAGGACAACGTGCTGGGCCATGCCTCCGCCGACTTCCAGCCGGTGGACGAGATCAAGGGCATCCCCTCCGGCCGCATCGAGGACACCGCTGTCATCGATCTCATCGGCACCGTCCAACTGGAGAACTCCGGCGCCGACGTGACCGCTGTTGCGTTGTTCAAGGACACCAGCGACCTGAAAAAGGGCGATCTCAACTACGGCAACCTGTTCGACATCTACAAGTACCCCAATGTGCTCTACACCGTCAAGGTGTCCGGCGCGGAGATGAAGGCTTACATGGAGTGGGCCGCCGCGTGCTGGAACCAGTGGAAAGAAGGGGATGTATCCATCTCCTTTAACCCGCAGAAGCCTGGCTATCTCCACGACCACTTCATCGGCCTGAACTATGAGGTCAACCTGTCCAAGCCCGCCGGGGAGCGCATCGAGAATGTGACTTTCCAGGGCAAGCCCCTCACCGACGACATGACCCTCACCCTCTGTGTCAACGACTACCGCTACACCGGCCTGAAGAACGAGGGCATCATCTCCGGCGAGAAGGAGTGGGAGTCCTCCGCCTCCGTCCGCGACATGCTGGTGGCCTATCTGGCCGAGCACGACCCCCTGGAGCCCGCGGTGGACCACAACTGGAAGATCACCGGCGTGGATCTCCAGAAGGACAACCCGGACCGGGCCACCCTAATTGAGCTGGTCAATACCGGCCGCCTGGAGTCCCCCTATAGCCAGAGTCTCAACCTGGACACCTACTCCGAGGTGCTTGGCATGGTGGACAATGTAAAGGTCAGCGATCTGGACAAGACCGGTACCGCCGCCTCCTTTGTGGGCGCCGACGGAGCCCCCTACTTCCGTATGCGGGATCTGGCATACACCTTTAATGGCTCCAAGAACCAGTTCAACGTATCCTGGGCCGATGGTAAGGTGGCCATTACCACCAGCACGGCCTATGACGGAGAGCTGTTCCCCCTGCCCGTGCGCATCCCCGCTGCGGTTCAGGAGCAAATCCCTGCGGACATCACCGTATCTGTGGACGGTACGGACATCACCGTGCCCGCCATTCTCTTTGACGGCCACTACTACCTGACCGTGGACGGCATGAACGCCCTGCTGGGCACCAACGCCACCATCCAGGAGAAGGCCGCCTGATCCTGTTCCTCCCCAAGTTCCCCGGCGGCATTGCCGCCGGGGAACTTTTCTGTTACAATGACAGGGACACGAGTGAAGAAAGGATGTGACGCCCATGGCGCTGCCCAAGCTGATTGTGGTGCTGGGTACCACCGCCTGCGGCAAGAGCGGGCTGGGGGTGGAGCTGGCCAAGCGCTTCGGCGGGGAGATCGTCTCCGCCGACTCCCGGCAGGTGTACCGGGGCCTGGATCTGGGCACCGGCAAGGTGACGGAGGAGGAGATGGAGGGGGTGCCCCACCACATGCTGGACGTGGTGGAGCCCAACCAGCCCTATTCGGTGGCCGAGTTCCAGGCCGGGGCCTATGCCGCCATCGACGGCATCCTGTCCCGGGGAAACACCCCCTTCCTGGTGGGGGGAACCGGGCTGTACGTCCGGGCGGTGACCGAGGGCTTCACCTTCACCGACGCCCGGCCCGACCCGGCCCTCCGGGCGAAGCTGGAGGGAAAGACCACAGCGGAGCTCTACGCCCTGCTGCGGGAAAAGACCGGCGTCACCCTCACCGACGGGGAGGAGTTCAACCGCCAGCGGCTTATGCGCTCGGTGGAGAAGGCCCTCTCCGGCCAGTGGGAGAGCCCCCCGCCCCGCCCCCGGTACGACTGCCTGCTGCTGGGGGTGACCTTCCCCCGGGACGTGGTGTGCCGCCGCATTGACGAGCGGCTCCAGGCCCGCCTGGACGCCGGAATGGTGGAGGAGGTGGCCGCCCTCCGCGCCGGCGGGGCCGACGACTCCTTTTTGGAGGGGCTGGGACTGGAGTACCGCTATATCCTCTGGTACCTCACGGGGAAAATCCCCACCCTGGACGCGCTGAAGGACGAGCTGGGCCGGGCCATCAAGCGCTTTGCCAAGCGGCAGATGGTGTGGTTTCAGAAGGATCGGGACGTGCTTTGGCTGGACATGGAGGGGGACTTTCTCACCCAGGCCGTCCGGGCAGTGGAGGATTTTCTGGCGTAATGGTTTCGCCTTTTATCAGAAAATCTTTACCAAATCGTAATCTTCTCTCCATGGACTCTTTCGCTTTTCACGGTATACTAAGAGGCAGATACCAAGCAAAGGAGTCCCAGCCATGTGGAATTTCAAATACAAGAACCAATATCTCAACTATGTCTCCGATCTGATGCAGGACACCGCCGTGCAGTCCATGCGCCTGCTGCCCCAGCACCGGGCCGGGGTGAGCTGCTACCACCACAGCGTGCTGGTGAGCTACGCCAGTTGGCGGGTGTGCGACTGGCTGGGACTGGACGCCCGGGCCGCCGCCCGTGGCGGCCTGCTCCACGATTTCTACCTCTACAACTGGAGGGACGCCGCCTCCCATCCAGGTATCCGCCACGGCTCCCAGCACCCGGAGGTGGCCCTGCGCAACGCCAGGGCCCGCTTCTCCCTCACCTGGCGGGAGGAGGACATCATCCGCTCCCACATGTTTCCCTATACCCCCACCAAGGTGTACCGCTGCCTGGAATCGGCGGTGGTGAGCACCATGGACAAGCTGTGTGCCGCCGCCGAGCTGGTAGGGCTGGTGCCCCTGCTCACCCGCTTCCGCCGGGAGACCCCCTTCTGGCTGGACGCCGACTGGGCTCCTACCCCGCTGCGCAAGGCCGGCTGATTCCAAGGCGCATGTCCTCGGAAATGACGGATTTTCATTCGATTCCTGCGGCTGCGGCCGCAGGAACTCTGCGAGGCTTTCCTTCGGGGAAGGTTTTTCGACAGACTGAGCGCCGCCCAATGGGCGGCGCTTTTTTCACCCTTTTATGGAAAGTGCACTTGACATACAGGCCCTGCTGTGCTATAACATAGATGTAAAGTCAGCTTTCCAAAGGAGGTGCACGCTTGAAGAACCGGCTGGAGGAACTGCGCAGGGAGCGGGGGATCACCCAGGAGGAGCTGGCCGCCATTCTGGAGGTCTCCCGGCAGACCATCAGCTCCCTGGAGAAAGGCCGGTACAACCCCTCGATCCTGCTGGCCTTTAAAATCGCCCGCTGCTTCGGGCAGAGCATCGAGGAGATCTTTTTGTATGAGGAGGATGCGCAATGACCAAACGGAGACGGCAGGGCTGGATGCTCTTTCTGGCGGGGCTGCTCCTGCTGGCCGGGGCCTGGCTGCTGCTGAAGCTGCTGCCCGGCCTAGATACCACCCCCTGGCGGGCGGTCCCCTTTCTATGCCTGGGGGTGGGCTGCGGCCTGTTCGGCGGCGGTACAGGGGAGCTGCTGGCCGTTCAGGCCATGAAGAAGCACCCGGAGCTCCAGAAACAGAACGAGATTGCGGAGCGGGACGAGCGCAACGTGGCCATCGGCAATGCCGCAAAAGCCAAGGGGTACGACGTGATGACCTTCGCCTTCGGGGCCATGCTCCTCTTCTCCGTCCTCATGGAGGCGGATCTGGCCCTCACCCTGGTGATGGTGGCGGTCTATCTGTTCATTCAGTTCTACTCCCTGTGGTGGCGCTTCAAGCTGGAAAAGGAGATGTAAGGATGGAACCCAAGGAATTTCTGGCCTTCCTGGCCAGGCTGGAGAAGCTCAAGTGCAACACCCGCCACTCCTGGACCTCCTCCGGGCGGCACGAGTCGGTGGCGGAGCACTCCTGGCGGCTGGCCATGCTGGCCATGCTGCTGCGGGACGCGCTGCCGGAGGTGGACATGGACAAGGTGCTGCGCATGTGCCTCATCCACGACGTTGGGGAGGCGGTCACCGGAGACATCCCCTCCTTCCAGAAGACCGACGCCAACGAGGAAACCGAGCGCCAGGCCATCGCAGAGCTGCTCTCCCCCCTGCCCGACGGGCTGCGGGGGGAGCTGACCGCCCTCTTTGCCGAGATGGACGCCCTGGCCACGCCGGAAGCCCGGGTCTACAAGGCTCTGGACAAGCTGGAGGTGGTGGTGCAGCACAACGAGGCCCCCCTGGACACCTGGCTGCCCCTGGAGTACGAGCTCAACCAGACCTATGGCCTTCCTGAGACCGCCCCCTTCCCGCCCCTGGCGGCCCTGCGGGAGCAGGCCCGACTGGATACCCTGGCCAAGCTGGCAGAAAAACCCGGCGGATGCTGACGCATCCGCCGGGTTTCGCGCTATTCCGCTCCGCCGGCGGGCGGCAGCAGCTTGCCCAGTTCCCCCACCGCGCTCTCCAGCAGCCGGGCCACGGGCAGCTCCGCCACTCCAGCCACCAGATTGTCACACTGGTTCAGGGGGATGAGGATCCGCCGGGCCCGGGCCTGCCCCACCGCTACCGCCATGGCCGGGGAGATCTCCCCCATCAGGGCGTCGGCGATGACGATGCCCAGGGGGCCCAAAATCACATCCGCCCGGCGGCAGGCCACCAGCAGGGCGTTCTCTCCCGTGGCCCCCTGAGACGCGCCGCCCTTGAGCATGGCGGAGGTGGCCAGGCTGTTGGTTCCGATGGCGGTCACCTCCACCTGGGGATAACGGGTTAGAATCGCCTTGATGAGCTGCTGCCCGATCCGGCCGCCCTGGCCGTCAATCACTAAAATCTCCATCGTTTGACCCCTTCTCTCTGTTTCCATTGGCCTTATTATAATCTACCCTGGGGCAGGCCGCAAGCGCCGGGATGAGAAAAGTGCATTCCCTTTTTCCCCAGGCTGTGGTTTAATAAGAACAGGAACTTTCATCCGGGGGGAATGGAGATGCTGTCCAATCTGCTGACGGTCACCGGACAGGTGGCCACTTTGTTTTTGATGATGGCGGTGGGTTTTGTGCTGGGCCGGGCGGGAAAGATGACTGAGGCGGGCCGCAGCCAGATGTCGTACCTGCTGCTCTACATCGTCTGTCCCTGTGTGATGGTGGACTGCTTTCTGGTGGAGCGGACCCCCGCCTTGACGCAGGAGGTTGCGGTCGGCTCTGCGGCGGCGCTGGCCTGCTATCTGCTCTTCTTCGCCGTCTCCCTGCTGTTCTTCCGGCGGCAGCCGGCGGATGCCCGGGACACCCTGCGTTTTGCCGCGGTCTACGGCAACATCGGCTTCATGGGGCTCCCCCTGGTCCAGTCCATCCTCGGGGAGGAGGCGCTGGTCTACGGCGCGCTGGCCCTGCTGGCCTTCAACCTGACCAGTTGGACGCTGGGCGTGCTGATCATGGGAGGCCGGGCGGCCTTCTCCCTGCGCAGGGCGGTGCTCAACCCAGGTGTTGTCGGCATTGGGCTCGGGCTGCTTTGCTTTCTCAGCGGCCTGCGCTTTCCTTCCCCCGTGGGAGCGTCCCTCTCCTTCCTGAGCGACCTGAACACCCCCCTGGCCATGGTGGTCATCGGTACCCAGCTCGCTGAAGCCGACCTGCCCAACACCTTTCGCCAACCCAGGAACTACCTGGTTTCCTTCCTGCGCCTGGCCCTGTTCCCCACCCTGACTGCCCTGCTGCTGCTCCCCCTCCGCTCCTCCTCCGGCCTCTACTGCGCCCTGGTGCTATTGTCCGCCACGCCTGTGGCCGGTACGACCAGCCTCTTTGCTCAGCAGTTCGGCCGGGATACCGCCCCTGCGGCGGAGTCCATCACCCTGTCAACCCTGCTCTCCATCCTCACCCTGCCCCTCTTCGCCGTGCTGGCCAGAGGGATCAGCATGTTCTAACCGTAAGCGCAGACGCGGCCGCCCCAGATGGGGCGGCCGCGTTTCTATTTGCGCAAAAACTTCATGTGCCTAAACCTTTGCACAGTTTCGTGGTGCCCCCTGTTCACATGAAGTTTAATACCTAAAACAGGAGTCCCCAGAGCAGGAATCCGCCGCAGGCGACCAGGCCAGTAAAGATCGTAATGATGACCAGATAGCCCATGATATTGCGGGCAGACAATCCGGCAATCCCCAGGGCGGGCAAGGCCCAGAATGGCTGGATCATGTTGGTCCACTGGTCGCCCCAGGCAATGGCCATGGCGGCCCGGCCGTACTCGATGCCCATCTCAGTAGCCGCAGGCATAACAATTGGGGCCTGCACCGCCCACTGCCCGCCGCCGGAGGGGACAAAGAAATTGATGATGCCGGCGGAAAGGAATGTCAGCACCGGGAAGGTGACATTATCGGAGATTTGGGTGAAGAAGTTGGCGATAATTCCGGCCAGGGACACCCCTGCATCGTTCTGCGCCACCATCAGTCCCATGATGCCGGCATAGAAGGGGAACTGGAGCAGAATGCCCGCCGCTCCGGAGGCGGCATCGGCGATGGCATCCACATACCTGCGCAGATCACCGTGGAGCAAAATACCCAGGAACAGGAAGATCATATTGACGATGTTCAGATCCAGGTTGAACCCCTTCTGCACAAAGTAATACACGATGTACGCAAAGCCCAGCACAAGAGTGATAAACCACAGGATTTTATTGTGCTCAATTTTCTCCGCCGGGGTATTCATGGTATAAGTCTTCTCCGCCTCGTCCACCAGTAAGGCTGGATCCACCGCAATGGTATGGTCGGTATCCGGATGCATGGCATAGTTGACGAAGGGCATGAGCACCAGGATGACAAGTACCATGACCAGGTTCATCGGGTGAAATATAGTGGCAGTAACCGGGGCCTGGTATACAACTCCAAGCACCTCGGAGCCCGTGCCGCCAATTTGCAGAGGGATGGACCCCGACAGGCCGGCGTGCCAGATCACAAAGCCGGAATAGGCGGAGGCAATCAGCAGGGGATAATCCACATCCCGTACCCGGCGGGCCACAGCCTTCGCCAGCAGGGCGCCGGCAATCAGGCCAAAGCCCCAGTTGAGCCAGCAGCAGATGGTGGACACGAAGGTGGTAACCAGGATTGCGCTCTTTTTGTCGTGAGCCAAGGTGGCAATCGCTGCCAGCGCCTTCTTGCACGCCTTGGCGGAGGCCATGGCGGAGCCCAGCACCAGCACCAGGGCCATCTGCATGGCGAAGGACAGCAGGCTCCAGAAGCCATCCTTGACTTCGCCCTGGCCCCCCCAGGACCACACCAGTTCCAGGGGCCCCTGCTGCGTACCGATCATGGCAGCGATAAAGACCACGATGGTCAGGATGATGGCGAACAGGAATGGATCCGGAAGCCACCGGTTCACAACCTGCACGCAGCCATTGGTAAAGCGTTTGAACATGAAACAACCTCCTCTGTATCTCTCTCCGCCACATACACTCCATGGCAGGAACTGTCTAAATCATAGCAACCTACTTCTGTCGTGTCAATAAAAACCTATAAGTCTAGTATAAATTCTACAAAGCCATATTGAGAACCGGCAGGTTTCCTTCTCCTACCATCCTCATTTCTTCATGGACATACCCAGGCCCCCACCGTCTTCTACGGGCGGTGAGGGCCTGGGTATGGGGTTTGCAGTTATTCGAAGGGCGCCATCTCCCAGCGGATAAAGTAGCCCTGTGGATGCTTGCAGACGGGGCACACGGCGGGAGCCATGGTGGCGTCGATAATTTGGCCGCAGTTGAGGCACATCCACTTGACCTGAACATCGGACACAAACAGCTTGTCCTGCTCCAGCAGCTCAGCAAACTTGCCGAAGCGGTCGCCATGGGTCTTTTCAATTCCGGCAATCATGGAGAAAATGTGGGCAATCTCCGGGAACCCCTCCTCCTGGGCGGTTCTGGAAAAGCCCGCGTAGTCGTGGTCCCACTCCTGGTACTCATTGTGCTGGGCCGAGCGAAGGTGGTCCAGAATGTCGGGAAACAGCTCTACGGGGTAGGTGCCGTCCACCTGAAGGTTCTGACCGGACACCTGCTCCAGCAGGTTGTAGAACACCTTGGCGTGGGCCCGTTCCTGGTCCGCGGTGAAGGTGAACACGCTCTCCAGTACATACAGGTTCTTCCTTCGGGCCAGTCCGGCTGCGAAGGTGTAGCGGTTGCGGGCCTGACTCTCGCCGGCAAAGGCCCGCATGAGATTGAGTCTGGTTTCACTTTGTGCAAAATCAGCGGACATAAAAATCCCTCCTGTTTTATGGATACCGTAAGCATATCCACAACCAGAAAAAACCATACAAAAAAGTACAGCAAAGTTCTCCGGCGGTTAGCACAGCACAGAGCATACGGACTCGAAACCCCTGAGCGGGATGTTTCTTTGCTCTCAAACCGTGTTCTGTTTCGACAGGTCTTCTGATTTATCGGATTCCCTGTGGAAATTTTTCCATTCCTATGGTATACTGAAAACTGATTTAATCCACGAAACAGGTAGGGATACACGGTGAAAGAGCGCAATGTAATGTTTACCGAGACTGATTTTAGAATTCTGGACTCTTATAAATCGGTGCTGGATGGTCTGGCTGCTTACCTTGGGGATGGATACGAGATCGTATTGCACAGCCTTCACGATTTGGACCATTCCGTAATCAAAATTATAAATGGTCACTATACTGGCCGACGCGAGGGCTTCCCCATCACAGACCTGGCTCTGTCCATGCTGGCAAAAATCGAGGAACGGCCCGACACAAACTGCATCACTTACTTTAACCGAAACCAGAAAGGCGAACCCCTTAAATCGGCCACCATTGTAATTCGCAATCATAGCCGCATGGCTATCGGCCTGCTGTGCATCAACTTTTATATGAACACCTCGGTGTTTCAATTTCTGCAGAATATGACTCCGCCCGCCGCACAGACTCCGGATTCTCCCGTGGAGGAGAGCTATGTAGAGAATGTGGATGAACTGATTGTCCAGGCGGTGACCGAAGCCAGCCAAAAGGTTCAGAACGACAGCGCCATTTCAAACGCCAACAAAAACAAAGAGATTGTCAGTATCCTTTACCAGAGGGGAATCTTCAACCTGAAAGATGCGGTCGTCAAGGTCGCTGGCCTCATGGGTATCTCCAAGAACACGGTTTATATGCATGTACGCAATCTCAATCACGGCTGAAAAAGGCTGGAACCGGTTTGGTTCCAGCCTTTTTTATAATCAGGGCTTTTTGTGGAGAATCGCGCCGTCCGGGCCCTCATAAATCCGGTCCCACCCGGTCAGGATCGATATGGTCAGCACAACAAAGAGGACCATAGGATAGAACGCCCCACTGAAAATCTGCAGCGGGGTCACCGCAGGCAGATAGGAGTACTCCTCCAGCAGCGGCTCAATGGACGAGGCCGAGATGAAGATGAAGGCGCTGATAAAAGGGAGGATTGCGGGGAAGGTGTTGGCGTAGCCTGTCAGGAAATTGGCGCGCCGGTAGGGGTGAATCTGGTGTCTGGCGCCCAGCTCATCAGCCACGGAGCCGAAGGTAAGTACCGAGGCGCTGGTCACACCTCCCACCAACAGGGTGGTAAGCATGGAGCCCAGCCCAATGAGCAGCTCAGCCCCGCGGGCCGTGCGCGCAAACCGGCTGTTGCAGATGCCTTGAATCATGCGCTCCATCGTGCCGCTCTCGTTGAGTACGCCCATGGCGCCGAACAGGGCCATGCAGAACAGGCAGATACCGATCATGCCGGTAAAGCCGTTATAGATAAAGCCGGTGGCCGCGCCGTTCTCCACCCCCAGGATGTCAGAGGGGCCGAAGGTACCGGAGAGCAGGCCCACGGCAATGCCCGAGACGAGGCCCGCCGTGACGGCCTTGAAGATATCGCGGGTGCGGATCGACACAAACAGCAGGACGGCCACTGGGATGAGCATGATGAGGCCCTTGGGATCCATGTTGGCCTGAAGGATCTCATCCGCCCCTTCCATGACTGCGCCGCTGCCGCCGCCGAATACGGCGAAGAGTACCAACGCGATGCCGCCGGCGATCAGGGCGTATTTCAGGCGGTAACCCACCGTGCCGGCGATATCGGCATAACCCTCCTTGGTTCGGAACCGTTGGTTGGTTGTGGATGCAATGGTCACATCAGAGATGGGGGCCAGGTTATCGCCGAAAATTGCACCGGAGAGGATCGCGCCCGCCAGGATTGCGGGGTGGCTGCCCAGCAGGATTCCCGCCGGATACAGGATGGGAAACACCGTGGTCAGGGTCCCGATGGAGGAGCCGGTAGCCGTGGTAATCAGACAGGCGGCCAGGAATGTAAAGGCCGTAAAGATGCTGCCCGGCATACCGACCATGTGTGCCATCCAGACAAAGCCCTGGGATACCCCGCTGATGGCCATCAGCTTGGTAAACATACCAATGACCAGCAGGATCACCACAATACTTACGGAGGTGGAGCTTCCGATTCCACGCAGCACCGCATCCCAGTAGGCACCATAGGTTTTGCAAAACAGCGCGCCTATCAGCAGCCCCAGGAAGCCGCCCACCGCCAGGGCGTTCATATCAAAGACCTTGTAGCCCACAAAATAGACCACACAGAATACCAGGAAAATAAGCATGGGTACAACGGACCACCACTGTCCGCCCCGGAACTCAACCGGATATCTCTTTCTCTCTTCCATTGCTCAGGAAACCCCCTTCTCCTTTCCCAGCTTCATGAGTGCGGCTTTGACACGCTCCAGTGCCGCCACCATCTGCGCGTCCTCCCGGAAGGCTCCGAATACAATCCGCAGGTGTCCCTCCCCTTGTGCGCCGTACGGGGTGCCGGCGTTCACCACCACGTTGGCCTCCTTGATGATGTAGGCGTTGACCTCGTCGGCGGTGCCGAGCCGGGACACGTTCACCCAGCAGAGGAAGGTGCTCTCCGGCATGGCCATGGACACACCGGGAATGGAGTTGAAGATCTCATAAACGATTTTGCGGCGGCGGTCAAAGATGCGGTTGTACTCCTCCAGGAAAGAGGCATCCTTCAACGCAGCAATGGCTCCCAGTTGAGAGGCGGTGTTGGTGGCTCCGATCACGCTTACGGCGCTGCCATAGTACACATCCATGATGTGGTCGTCCGCCACGATGTAAGCCACCCGGTAGCCGCTGAGCGCCATTCCCTTGGAGATGGAGCATACCGTGACGGTGCGTTCCCACATGCCTGGCAGGGACGCAAGGGTGACAAACTCCACCCCGTCGTACACCGAGTCCTCAAACGCTTGGTCGCACACCACAATCAGGTCGTTCTTAACTGCAAATTGGGCCAGCTTCTCCAGACTCTCTCTGCGCATAACGGTAGTGGTGGGGTTGTTGGGGTTGGTAAGGACAATCATTTTGGTGTTTGGCGTCAGGCGTTTTTCGAACTCCTCGATCTCCAGTTGGTATCCGTTCTCCTCCCGCAGGGGGACCGGCACCGTTACACCGCCGAGGATTCTGGCGTTCAGGAAGTTGTTTGGATAGCTGGGGTCGGGCACCATGACCTCATCGCCTGGGTCAATGAAGGGCATCATTGCAAACATCAGGCCGGCATCTGAACCGGGTGTAATAATTATGTTGCGCTCCGGGTCCACATCCAGGTGGTTGAATGCCTTGAGCTTTTTCGCCAGTTCCATTTTCAGCTCCATGTTGCCGATGGGCATGGTGTAATGGGCGGATGTCCCGTCCTCCAGCCCCGCCAGAGTAGCCCTTTTCACGTGCTCCGGGATCGCCGGGTCGGGATAGAAGGGGTCGGCCCAGCACATCAGAGCCGCGCCGTTGGCAATGAGGTCGTTCAATGCCGTTCCCACATCGGCTTTGGAGACTTTTTCAAACAGTCCCCCCTGAATTCCCCGGAACTTTTTGCTGATCTTATCCTGGACGCTCATATTCCATACTCCTTTCTCTTCTGCTTTACGGCAAATTCCGGTCCCCAATCATATATAAGCGGCTGTCAGTCCAGTTCGGCAACCGCCTCAATCTCACACAGGGCTCCCTTGGGCAGATCCTTCACCGCCACACAGGAGCGGGCAGGCTTGGAGGTAAAATACCTGGCATATACCTCGTTGAAAGCGGCAAAGTCGGCAATGTCGGCCAGAAAGCAGGTGGTCTTGACCACCTTTTCAAAACCGGAGCCAGCAGCCTCCAGAATAGCGCCCACATTTTTGCAGCTCCACTCTGCCTGGGCGGCGATGCCTTCGGGCATGGCCCCGTCGGCGGGATTCACCGGAAGCTGGCCGGAGGTAAACAGAAGCTTTCCGGTGGAAATCCCCTGGGAATAGGGTCCAATGGCGGCGGGCGCCCCTTTTGTCTGGATAATGTTCATAAGAAATCGTCCTCCTCTATTTTTGATTCTGTGCAGATTATATCACCGAAATTTATTTTAGTTAATGCATTTTTCTTTATTTCAAAAAAACCGTCCTCCCTCGTACGAGGGAAGACGGTTTCGGGAACGCTCCCGCGATTTGAATTACAGCATTTTCTCCAGCTCGGTCCGGATGGCCCGGATGAACTCCAGGGAGGTGACACCCCTGGCGGGGATCTCCCCATCCCACAGGCCCACCAGATCCTTTGTCATGGTGCCCCCCTCGATGGTGGCGATGGCAGCCGCCTCCAGCTTGTCGGCAAACTGCCCCAGAGCGTCAATGCCGTCCAGCTCTCCCCGCTTGCGCAGGGCGCCGGTCCAGGCAAAGAGGGTGGCCACCGGGTTGGTGGAGGTCTCCTCCCCCTTCAAATACTTGTAGTAGTGGCGGGTGACGGTGCCGTGGGCGGCCTCATACTCATATTTGCCGTCGGGGCTCACCAGCACAGAGGTCATCATGGCCAGGGAGCCGAAGGCGGTGGAAACCATGTCGCTCATCACGTCGCCGTCGTAGTTCTTGCAGGCCCAGATGAAGCCGCCCTGGGAGCGGATCACCCGCGCCACCGCGTCGTCGATGAGCGTATAAAAGTACTCGATGCCCAAGGCGTCGAAGGCGGCCTTATACTCGGCGTCGAAGATGGCCTGGAAGATGTCCTTGAAGGTGTGGTCGTACTGCTTGGAGATGGTGTCCTTGGTGGCGAACCACAGGTCCTGTTTGGTGTCAATGGCGTACTGGAAGCAGGAACGGGCGAAGGAGGCGATGGAGCTGTCCTTGTTGTACTGCCCCTGGAGCACGCCGGAGCACTCAAAGTCGTAGACGGTCTGGCGGAATTCCTCCTTCCCGTCCGCGCCGGTGAACACCAGCTCGGCCCTGCCGGGGCCGGGCACCCGGTACTCGGCGCACCTATAAACGTCGCCGTAGGCGTGGCGTGCGATGGTGATGGGATGCTTCCAGGTCTTGACCACCGGGGAGATGCCCCTGACCATGATAGGGGCGCGGAACACGGTGCCGTCCAGGATGGCGCGGATGGTGCCGTTGGGAGACTTCCACATCTGGGAGAGCCGGTACTCCTCCACCCGCTGGGCGTTGGGGGTGATGGTGGCGCACTTGACCGCCACGCCGTACTTCTTGGTGGCCTCGGCGGAGTCCACGGTCACCTGGTCCTTCGTCCGCTCCCGCTCGGGCAGGCCCAGGTCGTAATACTCGGTTTTCAGGTCGATGTAGGGCAGGAGCAGCTCGTCCTTGATCTGCTGCCACAGCACGCGGGTCATCTCGTCCCCGTCCATCTCCACCAGCGGGGTAGTCATCTGAATCTTTTCCATGGTCTCCTCCTCGGTTGGTTTTGTCGCATTTCCTGGGCCAAATTATACCCCTATCCGGCAAAAATGGCAAGGGATTCCGTGTGTTTTGCCTCTTGTCCCGCCCGGGTTGGATCGGCTATACTGGAACACAGCCACAAAGAGAAAAGAGGATTGTCCCGTGTTCAGCAAGCAGGCCCTGCGCAGGCTCATTCTGCCCTTAATTATCGAACAGTTTCTGGCCGTCATGGTGGGCATGGCGGACATCATGATGGTCTCCTCCGCCGGAGAGGCCGCAGTCTCCAGCGTGGCGCTGGTGGATCTCATCAACGTCCTGATCATCAACATCTTTGCCGCCCTGGCCACCGGGGGCGCGGTGGTGTGCGCCCAGTCCATCGGCGCCCAAAACCTGGAGCGGGCCAACCGGGCAGCCAACCAACTTCTGTATATCGTCACCGCCGCTGCCCTGGGGATCATGGTTCTGGTGCTTTTCTGCAAGGCAGGGCTGCTGGGCCTGCTGTTCGGCCAAGTGGAGCCGGAGGTGATGGAGGGGGCCGTCACCTACTTTGTCATCTCCGCCCTTTCCTACCCCTTCATCGCCGTCTACAACGGCTGCGCCGCCCTGCTGCGGGCCATGGGCAACTCCAAGGCCTCCATGTGCGTCTCCGCCTACATGAACGGGCAGAACATTGCGGGCAACGCTGTCTTTGTGTTCGTGTTCCACCAGGGTGTGGCGGGCGTGGCCCTCTCCTCCCTGCTGTCCCGCATCGCGGCCGCCGGACTCATGCTGGCCCTGCTCCACGGCCGGCGCAACCCCGTGCGGGTGTCCGGCCTGCTCCGCTTCCGATTCGAACCGGCGGTCATGGCCCAGATTCTCCGCATCGGCGTGCCCAACGGCCTGGAAAACAGCTTCTTTCAACTGGGCCGGGTGCTGCTGGTGAGCCTGATCTCCACCTTCGGCACGGCCCAGACCGCCGCCAACGCCGTGGCTAACAACATCGACAATTTCGGCGTCATTCCCGGCCAGGCCCTGGGCCTTGCTCTCATCACCGTGGTGGGCCAGTGTGTGGGGGCCGGAGACTGGGATCAGGTGCGCTCCTACACCAAGCGGCTGGTCAAGCTCACCTACCTGTGTACCTGGGGGCTCAACGCTGCGCTGCTGCTGGGTCTGCCCCTCATCCTGCGCCTCTACAGCCTGACGCCGGAGACCCAGTGGTACGCCGCGGTGCTCATCTTCATCCACAACGGCTGCGCAATGCTGTTTTGGCCCCTGGCCTTCACCATGCCCAACGCCCTGCGGGCCGCCGGTGACGTGAGGGTGCCCATGGTCATTTCCATCACCTCCATGCTTGTGGTGCGGGTGGGGGGCAGCTATCTGCTGGGCCTCCACTTCGGCCTGGGCGCCATCGGCGTGTGGCTGGCCATGGTGGGGGACTGGGTCGTTCGGCTCATCTGCTTCGTGCTCCGCGCCCGAAAAAAGCTGTGGCTGGAGCACCGCTGAATACGCGCACCCGAAGCCATTCGGGTGCGCGTTTTCTTTACCAGAGGTCCAGCGCGTACTGCATGCCCAGGCTCACTGCCGTGATGGCCGCCCAGCAGCACAA
>DXTB01000019.1:0-7836 GCA_019410105.1 Clostridiales bacterium
GAGCAGGGCGGCCAGGGCCAGCGCCGCCAGGCAGAGCAGAGCCACCCCCACCAGGGCGGCAGCGCAGCGGGCCAGGGCGTACCGCCGGGGGTCGGCGGGGGTGGCGGCGGTGAGCACCGCCGCCCGCCGCTCCCGGGCCGACGTGAAAAAGGTGAGGAAGAACAGGGCCCCCACCCACACAAGGGGCAGCAGCCGCCCCAGGTAGGCCCCGAAGCTCCAGGGCGAAAAGGGGGCCGTATGGGCCACGCCGGGGAGGGCTACGGCGTAGAACACCTGTCCGGCATAGAACAGCAGCACCGCCAGCAGGCCGATGAAAAACTTGTTGCACAGCAGCCGCCGGCACTCGCAGCGAAATATCTTAATCAAGGGTCAAGTCCTCCTCCGTCAGCCCGCAGGCGTCCAAAAATTCCTGGTAGGTCAGATAGGGGTACATGGGGTCCAGCTCCCGGTTGAAGAGGCCGTGCAGGAGCTCATCCATGGCCGCCTCGCCCCCCACCAGCTCCTCCGCTTTCAAAATCTTCAGCGGCATCTCGCTGTACCGGCGCATGCCGGACAGGGAGTTGGAGATGGCCAGCCGCTCCGCCTCGGGCAGGGCCTCCAGGTACTCCGGGCGGCGGACGTAGAAGTTGAGGTAGTAGTCCTCCACCTCCGCACGCCACTGGTTCACATAGTGCTCCCTGGCGTAGTCCTCGCCGTAGAGCTCCTTCGCGATGCGGTAGGTGGTGTAGCACGTCAGGCCCTCCGCCGACCAGGGGTCGGCGGTGTCAAACATGTTGCCCAAGCCCCACCACTGGTGGACCAGCTCGTGGATCATCACCTCGGCGGCCCCGCCGCCCTTGTCTGCGTCGCCCAGGTTGTGGGCGGTGAAGTCGGCCTCGTCCAGCAGGCTGGCCCCGTCCCCGGCGTAGCCGCCGCCGGCCACCCGGCTCTGGATCAGCTTGAGGCGCTCCCCATCCCCGAAGGCAAGAGAACCGTAGTGCCCGGCGCAGTAGTCCATCACCGCCAGGACGGCCTCCGCCGCGCCGGCGGCCTCCATGACGGCCTGGTGCTTGCGGCCGTAGTAGAAGTCGATGGTGAGCCCCCCGGCCTGGATCTCCTCACGAACGTAGTCGCCGGCGTAGAGGATGCCGCCGGCACGGTTGGTCTCATAGCGCCAGGTCTTGGTGCCGTCCCCATGTTCGGCCACCACCTCCGCCTCGCTGGCGCCGAAGGGGATGACCGTCATGGCGGCGGGCAGGGTGATCTCAATTGTGGCGGGATAGCCGTCTTCGCCTGGCATCACGTTCATCAGGCGGGGAGAGAGGGCCGCGTTCTCCAGACAGAGGTATTCGCCGCTGAGCTCCTTGCTCCCTTGCATGGTGGGCATGCTCTCCTGGGGGAAGCCGCCGTACTCCAGGGTCAGCTCCACCTGCTCCTCGGCCGGGATGGCGACCTCCAGTTTGGCCTCGTTGTACTCCTGGTAATCGCTCACCGAGAAGGGGACCTCCACCCCGTTGGCCCGGACGTTGGAGATGGTGTAGCCGGGGGTGACGCCGAGGGCCACCGTCTGCTCCTGCCCCGTGGTATTCTGGAGCTGGTAGGAGGCCGTACCCTCCACCGTGCCCCGCCTTGTGTCCGGCGTGACCTGGACGGAGCGGCGCAGGCAGGCCACCCCCTCCAGCGGTTCCATCGTCAGGAAGGTCATGGCGCTGAGATCCGGGTTGCTGTGGTCGATGAAGGGCTGAGCGGCACAGCTCCAGCCGCAGCAGAGCAGCAGGGCCGCGGCCAGCAGGGGGCGGTATACCCGCCGGGCCGTGCGGGCCAGAGAGCCCAGGGGGCCCCGGCCGTACCGCCGGATGCACAGGTAGGACAGGGCCCACAGCCCCGCCAGGCCCAGCAGCCAGGTCAGGCGCATGTAGGCGGCGGAGCGGAGGATGCGGAAGTTGGAGAAATCGTCGGACAGGGCCCAGACGCAGGGGTTGAGCCAGCAGAGCTGCCAGTTGTCCCGCCAGATGGTGAGGCTCAGGGCCGCCAGAGCGGCCACCAGCACCAGGGACAGGTCAAAGCGGCGGGTGAACTGCCACGCTGCCCCGGCCAGCAGGATACACAGGGGGAGTGCCAGGCCCATGAGAATGAGGTAGGCCAGCAGATAATCCCCGCCGTCAAAGACGGCGCCCACGGTATGGGCCGTCCAGGGCAGCCAGGTCAGAAGGGTGAGGGCCAGGGTCAGCGCCGCCGTCCCTAGCAGGGCCATCAGCCTTGCCAGGGCAGCGGTCAGGGGAGACACCGCCGCGTCGCAGAGCACCTCCACCCGGCAGCGGGAGGTACGGGCGCAGTCGCAGAGGGTGAGCAGGGCAAAGAACAGCCCGCCCAGCACGCCCCCGGCCAGGGCGGGATTGGCCACATAGAGGGACTGCATCGTGTCGGCCGAGGCGGACCGGTACACCGTCAGCCCCGCCAGGGGGGACAGGACGGTGAGGGCGGCGGCCAGCCAGGTGAGCCGGCCCCGCAGCAGCCGCGCCAGCTCCCGCACCGAGAGAATCCAGACGTTCATGCCTCGCCCTCCCCGGAGATGAGATAGAGGTAGGCGTCCTCCAGGGTGGGCTCGGCGGGCCGGACATAGGGGGGCAGCGTCTCCGCCACCGCCCGGCAGGCCACGCCCCGGGCGGTGTTCACCCGGGCGGTGATGTGCAGGCCGTCCTCCCGGCCCCCCGCCCGCGCCTCAAAGGTGCCCACGTGGCCCTCTGCCGCCCGGATAAGCTCCTCCGGCGTGCCGTCGAAGCGCAGCCGCCCCTGGTGGAGCACCAGCAGGCGGGAGCACACCGACTGCACATCCTCGATGATGTGGGTGGACAGGAGCACCAGCCGGTCCTGGGCCAGCCGGGAAAACAGGTTGCGGAAGTGAATGCGCTCCTCCGGGTCCAGGCCCACCGTGGGCTCGTCAAAGATCAAAAACGCCGGGTCGCCCAGCAGGGCCTGGGCAATGCCCACCCGCTGGCGCTGGCCGCCGGAGAGGGTGCGGATTCTGGCCCGCCGCTTCTCCCCCAGATGGACAGCCTCGATCACCGCCCGAATGCTCTCCCGGCCGCTCCGCAGGCCCTTCAGCGCCCCCATGTAGTCCAGAAACTGCTCCACCGTCAGCTCGTCAAACAGACCGAAGTCCTGAGGCAGATAGCCCAGGCGGGCCTTGTAGGCCCGCTCGCATTTGGTCAGAGGCTCGCCGTCCGCCCGTATGGCGCCGCCGGTGGGCAGCAGGCCCGCCACCAGCAGCTTCATCAGGGTGGATTTGCCCGCGCCGTTGGGGCCCAGCAGGCCGATCAGGCTGGGGCTGTCCAGGGAGGCGCTCACCCCCTGGAGGGCCTTCTTGCCGTTGGGATAGGTCATGTTCAGTTCTTGCAGGGTAATTTGCATGGCTCGGCATCCTTTCTTGTTTGGGTTCGTCCCAAGGATACCGGCCCCCCGTGGAGGAGAGAGGGAGAATTTATGTGTTTTCTGTGGAGAGGCGCGGAAGGAGGGCGGTGAAGCGCACCCCGTCGGCGCTGTTCTCGATGCGGCACGTCCCGCCGTGGCGCTCCACGATCATGCGCACCAGATAGAGCCCCAGGCCGCTGCCGCCGGTGGCCCGGCTGCGGGAGGGCTCGGCCCGGTAAAAGGCCTCAAACAGGTGGGGAAGGGCCTCGGCCGGGATGCGGGCCCCGGTGTTTTCCACCGTCAGCACCACCTGAGCTCCCCGGCCCGCCGCAGTCACCCGGATCTCCGCTCCCTCCGGCGAGTAGAGGGCGGCGTTGGAGAGCAGGTTTTCCACCGCACGGCCCAGCAGGGCGCGCTCCCCCTCCACCAGAAGTCCCGGCTCCAGCGCCTCCACCGCGGTCATCCCCCGCTGCTCCAGCAGCTCGGCGTCCTGGGCCAGCTTCTCCGCCGTCAGGGCGGACAGCTCCACCACCTCCCGGCGGGAGGCTCCGTCCGACTCCATGCGGGACACGGCCAGCAGCTCCCCCACCAGCGCCTCCATCCGCCCCGCCACCTGGAGGGAGCGGGCCAGATACTTCTCCCGGTCCCGGTACACCCCCACGCCGTCCAGCATACCGCTCAGCTGCCCCTTCAGGATGGTGACGGGGGTCTTCAGCTCGTGGGAGGCGGCGGAGAAGAAGGCCAGCCGCTGGCGTTCCAGCTCCCTGGCCCGCTCCATGTCGCCCCGCAGGGCCGCGTTGGCCTCCTCCAGCTCGGCCAGGGCGGCGGAGAGGCGCTCCGCCATCTCATCCAGGCTGCGGCCCAGAGCGCCGATCTCGTCCCGCCGGGTCTCGCCGCATTTCCACTGGAAGTCCAGCTCCGCCATCCGCCCCGCGATGGAGCTGATGCGGACGATGGGCCTGGCCAGATAGCGGGAGTACCCCACCGCGCACAGCAGGGAAAAGGCCAACAGGGCCAGGGCCAGGCAGGGCGCCGCCCGGTTAAGGGCCTCCACCGCCTGGTTGGCCAGGCGCATGGGAGGGACAACCAGCAGTTGATAGGTTTCCGCCCGGTCGGCAAAGGTCACCTCCGCGATCAGGGCGTCGCTGAGGGCCGTGGTCACATAGTGCCCGGCCCCTTCTCTCTGCGCCCGGCCGCCGTCGGCGCCATAGGTATAGGTGGACACCGAATCAGACTCCTGCACGGCCGTTGTGACGGACACATAGAGGGAGCCCGTGTCCACACTCTCCCCGTCGGGGCTCGCCAGGGATACCGCCGCTCCGCTCTCCCGGACAAATACATCCAGGATGGGCCCGGCGTCGGCCAGCTTGGTTAGGGCCAGCCGGTCGGTGAGCTCGTTCACCTGCACCTGGAGCCGGTCGCCGACCACGGACACATAGGTGATGGGGGTGGCCCAGGCAATCAGTCCGAAGGTGAGTCCCCCCGCCCCCAGCAGCAGCAGCAGGGTGAGCAGGAAGATACGGGCCGTCAGGCTCTCACGGATGTTCCTTCGGCACACGGTAGCCCACCCCCCTCACAGTCTCAATGTAGTCCACCCCCAGCTTTTTGCGGAGGTTCTTGATGTGGCTGTCCACCACCCGCTCGTCCCCGAAAAAGTCGTAGCCCCACAGCTTGGCCAGCAGGATTTCCCGGGTAAACACCCGCCCGGGGCTGGACAGGAGCTCCCGCAGCAGCTCGAACTCCCGGGCGGTGAGCTGCTCCAGCACCCGGCCGTCCAGGCGTACCTCCACCGCGTCGGGGTCCAGGGTCAGCCCCCGGTAGCGCAGGCAGCGTCCGGGCGCGCCGCCCCCCGCCCGCCGCAGCACCGCCGCCAGCTTCCGCAGCAGGATGGGCATGGAGAAGGGCTTGGTGATGTAGTCGTCGATCTCCAGATCAAAGCCCCGGAGCTGCTCGGCCTCTCCGTCCAGGGCGGTGAGCAGGACAATGGGCACCCGGGACTGGCGGCGGATAAGCTCGCACACCCCAAAGCCGTCCAGCTTGGGCAACATCACGTCCAGCAGGACCAGGTCGAACGCCTCCTGCTGAAAGCGGCTCACCGCCTCAATGCCGTCCCCCGCCGTTGCCGTCTCATAGCCCGCGTCGCCCAGGTAGGCCTCCAGCAGCTCCTGGATGTCCTGCTCGTCCTCCACAATCAAAATGCGTTTCACTGCGAATCACTCCCGAAACAGATGATAGCACATAATTGTGAATTTTGTATGGAGAAGGTCTCCCGTGCAGCCGCCAGAAAATACCGCTGTCCCCCTTTTCTTCTCAGGGGAATGATACGGCCCCCTTCCTGCTTTTCAAGCATAGCGCAGAAAGGCCCTGGTTCCGCACGTAGGCAGATGCCCCGCCGGCAGTCCAGGCTGCCGGCGGGGCCCTCTCCCCTATTGTTTGGAAATACTTACGGCCGTTGGCGTAGAGTCCTCCTTGCCCAGCTCTCCGGTATAGGTGACGGATACGCAGTCTCCCTCCTCCAGTGCGCCTGTGTCTACTCCCGCTCCGAATTCAAAGGTCTGGTACTCCCCCTCGTCCGTCAGGAGCACCAAAAAGTCGCCGTTCCGGTTCACAACTCCCTCCACCGTGCCGCCCGCAGCGCCCTCCCTGTCCGTGCCGCAGGCCGCCAGTACGGCCAGCAGGAGCAGCGCCGATATCAGTCTCAGGTATCTCTGTCTCATGTTCCTCCGCCTTTTTATTGGAATTTTTCGGGCAGCGTCTGTCCCGCCATGGCATAGCAGGCCGCGATCCGCTCCCAGTCCAGCCCCGCCTCATTCCCGTCCAGGAAGCCCGTCAGGCCCCGGAGCATGGTGTCCTGTACCTCGGCGGACGCGCCGGCCAGGTGTTCCTCCAGGAAAGCAAGGATAGGCTCCACCTCCACAGTAGTCTGAAGAAGCTCATTGTACCCGTCCAGCAGAACCGCACTCTGGTAAGCCTCCTCCGTCTCATAGCAGACCGGCACGTTGTTGCCGGTGCGCCGCTCCACGATCAGGCCCGCCGCCCCCCGGTCACCGGCGGCCCGCTCGGCCTTCTCCCGGGTGTCATACTGGCCCAGCTCCACAAAAAGCCGACCTGCGTTGTCCCGCAGCAGGCGCGCCCCCTCCTCCGGCGCGGCCATGGACCTGAGGGCCTCCGGGCTGTCCGCCGACAGGGTACGCAGTGAATAGATGGTGTCCAGCCGGTTCTCTGCGGGAGTCAGGCGGATCACAATACTGCCCGGCTCCTGGTACTCCCGGAGCTGCACATCTGCGTCGCTCTCCAGCTCCAGTTGGACCACGGCGGCGCGGTCCACCCACCCCTCGGCGGTGTAAACAGACTTGATGTACTGGCTGGTGTCCTGGGCGCGGGAGAGCTCCGACAGGATCTCCACCCGCTCCGTCCCGGGCAGGGTTAGCGTGACCGTCTTGGGAAAAGAGGCGAATTCGGCGTGGTAGCGCCCGGCGCTGGACTGCTCGTAGCGGAGGGTCAGCCATTCCGTATCGCCCTCCCGCTCCATGGTCAGGGCCGCCCGGCTGCCTGCGGCAGTCTGTCCGCCGTCCACGCTGGGCGCATTGACCCGGAACACCTGCACCAGTCTGCCCAGAATCGGCAGCTCCTCCATGGCGGCCGCGAAGGCCGGCGAGGCGTTCACCCCTCCGGCAAACAGGCCCAGCACCAGTGCCAGGCACAGGGCCGACCGGACGGCCCCCCGCCGCACCCGCGCCCGCCGGGCCACCGTGCGCCGCCCACGCTCCAGGCCGGTGCGAATGGCGGTATCCAGCCCCTGCGGCAGGTTTCCTTCGGATGTCTGTATCATATCTGTGTCGTCCTTTCCTTCAATTGATTCATCCCCCGGTAGTAATCGGATTTCACGGTACTCTCCGGCTTGCGGAGCACCTGGGCGATCTCCCGGAAGGTCATATCCTCGTAAAATTTCAGGAGAATGACGGTTCGGCTTCGGTCATCCAGCCGCCCCAGCTCCTCCCTCAGCCAGAGGGAGTCTGCCCACCGCTCCTCACCGTCCTCAGCCGGGAGCGCGTCCCACGCCTCCTGCACAGCCCCCTGCGGCGGCCGCCGGCGGAGGAAGGACAGCGGCGCCGTATTGGTCAGTATTCGGTAAAACCAGGGGTAAAAGCGTTCGGGGTCCCGAAGCCTCCACTTGGCGGTGTACGCCTTGCAGACGGCCTCCTGAACCACCTCCAGGGCGTCGTCCTCATTTCGTGTATACCCAAAGGCCACCCGGTAAAAGGATGCCTTTTTCTGCTCAATCCGTTCCACAAATTCCGAGTCGGAGATGGAAGGATGCGAGAATTGCAGCTGCACGTGTTTTGCTCACTCCTTTCTGCCTAATAAGACGCGGAAAGCCAGCCCTTAGTCGGCCCCACAGGAAATTTTCTCTAAAATTTTATCGTCCCTGGCCCCTCTATGTAA
>DXTB01000019.1:7936-17708 GCA_019410105.1 Clostridiales bacterium
CTCAGTATCCCTCGGCGTGCTCGCCCTTCACCAGCTTGACGATCCGGGACGTGCCCAGGCGATCCGCGCCCAGGGCCATGAAGTCCTCGGCGTCCTGGAGGCTGGAGATGCCGCCCGCGGCCTTGATCTTCACGCCGGGGCCGATGTGGGCCTTGAACAGGGCCACATCCTCCCGGGTGGCGCCGCCGGTGGAGAAGCCGGTGGAGGTCTTGATGTAGTCCGCGCCGGACTCGGTCACCAGCTCGCACAGCTTGATCTTCTCCGCCTCGGTGAGCAGGCAGGTTTCCACGATCACCTTGAGGATGCGGCCCTGGCAGGAGGCTTTGATAGCCTTGATCTCGGCCAGCACCTCATCCCACCGCTGATCCTTCACCCAGCCGATGTTGATCACCATGTCGATCTCGTCGGCGCCGTTGCGGATGGCGTCCTCGGTCTCAAAGACCTTGACGGCGGTGGTAGAGTAGCCGTTGGGGAAACCGATGACGGTGCAGATCTTCAGCTCGTTGCCCACGTAGTCCGCCGCCTGCTTCACAAAGGAGGCGGGAATGCACACGGAGGCGCAGCCGTACTTCAGCCCGTCGTCGCAGACCTCCTTGATCTGGGCCCAGGTGGACTCCTGTTTGAGCAGAGTGTGGTCGCAGTGGGCCAGGATGTTCTTCACGTCCATTAGATTACTCCCTTTCTACGCGTCGTGCAGTTATTTTACCTCTACCAGCTCGTAGGAGCGGGTGCCGATGCCGATTTTCTCACAGTGGTCCAGGCACACCCGCCAGTCGGTGTCCGGCATGCTGTTGATGAAGTGGTCGTGCTTGTCGCAGAAGCCCTCCCTGTGCATCTGCTCGTCCAGGTGGGAGCCGGGGATGGGGGACTGTTTCCCGCAGGCGTCGGCGCAGGCCTGGTCCAGAGCCACCGGGTCAAAGGAGGCGAACATGCCCACGTCGGGCACGATGGGCAGGTCGTTCTCCCCGTGACAGTCGCAGTAGGGGGACACGTCGATGACCAGGCTGATGTGGAACTGGGGACGGCCGTCCACCACCGCCTTGGCGTACTCCGCCATGCGGCAGCCCAGCTCCTCCATGGCCGCGTCGTTGCCGGGGCGGATGGCGTCGGTGTTGCACACCGCAATACAGCGGCCGCAGCCCACGCACTTGTCCCAGTCGATGGACGCCTTGCGGTCCTCCCCAAAGGTGATGGCGCCGTGGGCGCACTGGGTGGCGCACCGGCGGCAGCCCACACAGCGGCGGGGCGCCACCATCGGCTTGCCCTGGGCGTGCTGCTCCATCTTGCCCCGGCGGGAACCGCAGCCCATCCCCAAGTTCTTGATGGCGCCGCCAAAGCCGGTCTGCTCATGCCCCTTGAAGTGGGACAGGGAGATGATCACATCGGCCTCCATGATGGCCTTTCCGATCTTGGCGGTCTGGATGTACTCCGCCCCCTCCACGGGCACCTCCACGTCGTCGTTGCCCCGCAAGCCGTCGCCGATGATCACCTGGCAGCCGGTGGACAGCGGGGAGAAGCCGTTCTCATAGGCTGCGTCCAGGTGCTCCAGGGCGTTTTTCCGGCGGCCGGGATAGAGGGTGTTGCAGTCGGTGAGGAAGGGGACGCCCCCTAGGCTCTTCACCACATCGGCCACCACCTTGGCGTAATTGGGCCGCAGGAATGCCAGGTTTCCCGGCTCGCCGAAGTGCATCTTGATGGCCACCAGCTTACGCTCAAAGTTGATCTCCCCGATGCCCGCCGTGCGCATCAGCTTCTCCAGCTTGTTCAGCAGGCTGACCCCCGGCCTGCACCGGAGGTCCGTCATGTAAACCTTGGACCGCTCTCCCATATTTCTGTGTGCCTCCCATTTTGGTTCAAATTGTTAAGTGGTTCTTATTTTATACCCCTTTGCCCGTTCTCGCAAGGGGTTTGCGCTGAAACATAAGCAAAAAGGCCGCCAAAAGGAGCACACAGGCCCCCAACACCGCCCTCTGCCCCCACCGGCCGCTGCACCAGGCCCCCAGTGCCGCTCCGACGATGAAAAACACGATAATGCCGTAGTACTGGGCCGCCCGGTGTCCGTGGTCCCGCTCGCCGGTCTTCCCCCATAGGTACAGCCGCTCCGTGCCGCTGCGCAGGTTTCCGGTGCACATAGTGGTGGCAAAGGCATTGCCGTTGACCTTGCGGAAGCTCTCCACCTGGACCGCGCAGACAAAGGCCACCAACACATTGGCCGCGTTGTCCAGCGCCGCAGGCAGGAAGGCCACCGCCGCCAGCAGGAGCAGCTCCGCCGCCACGGTGATCTGCCGCCAGTGGAGGGCCTGGGCCCCCCGGAACCGTCCGCGGATCAGCTCTGCCGCCAGTACCCCCGCGGCAAAGGCCAGAATGGGTACCAGATAGTGGCCTGCGCCGCCCCAGTCCCCCTCCATCAGCCGTACCCCCAGCAGCACGATATTTCCGGTCTGGGCGTTGGCGAACACTCCACCCCGGATAAGGTAGGTATACGCATCCAGAAAGCCTCCGGTCAGGGCCAGCACCGCCCCCAGCCGAAAGCTCTCCGACATCTGCCTGTGTGTCGTCTGTTCCACGCGCTGTCCCCCTCTCAGGACCAAAGGTCCGCTGCCAGCTTGTCGAAAAGGTGTTTCGACAAGCTGGCGGGCTTTCTAAAATTAACATAAAATAATAAAAAGTCGTTTGATCCAACGCGAAAGGGAACCCTGACGGTTCCCTTTCACACTATCTTTCCCCTCCAAATCCTTCGGCAGGAGGGTTTATCGGCAGTCTTAGGGGCGGGCCTTTGGCCCGTCCCCCTGTGTCCGGCTCAGAACGGCAGGCCGAGCCCTCCGGTGAGCTGCTGCATGGTGGAGGCGGAGTCGCTCTCTGCCGCCCGCAAAGCCTCGTTCACCGCAGCCACGATCATGTCCTGAAGCATCTCCACATCCTCCGGATCCACCGCCTCGGGGGCAATGACGACCTCCTTCAGCTCCCGCTTGCCGGTCACCGTGGCGGAGACCACGCCGCCGCCCGCGGCGGCCGTGTATGTCTTGGTCTCCAGCTCCTGCTGCATTTTCATCATGTCCTGCTGCATCTTCTGAACCTGCTTCATCATGTTCATATTCATGCCGCCGCCAAAGCCGCCCATTCCGCGGCTGTTGAATCCCTTTGCCATCGGTCGCAACTCCTTTTATTCCTGAATGATGATGTTGTCAAACTGCCGGCTGAACGCCAGCAGATCGTCCAGTTTGTCGTGCTCCGCCGCCTGGGCGGGTGCCGCTGCGGCCGGGGCAGCGGGCGCCTTCCCCACCTTGACCGCGCAGCGCGCCGGGACGCCGGTCTGAGCCGAGGCCAGCCGCCCCAGCTCCTCCAGAATGGAGGCTCCGCCCACCATGCTCTTGGTAAACTCGTCCTTCACCCACAGCGTGAGCACCCCGTCCTCCAGCCGCCCCTGCACCATGGCCGGGTTGCTCAGGAAGGGGTAGACCGCAGGAAATTTTCCCCGCACCGCCGCCACCAGGCCGGGCCAAAGGTCGGCCGCGGCGCTCCGGCCGGCTTCTCCGCCGGTGGGCGCCTCTCCGGCCACCAGGCGGTCCTCAGGAGCTGCAGACGGCTCCGGCGTCTCGTCTACGTCTACCCGCTCCCCCGGCTCATCAGGCAGTGGGGGCCGCTCCTCCTCCAACGGGGGGCGCTCTGCCGGGACTGGCTCCGCCCTTGGGGCGGACGGCTCCCGCTTCGCCGGTGCGGACTGCTTCATGGGCTGCCCCGGTACCGCGCAGGCCGCCGGAATCCCCCCCGCCAGCAGCTCCTCCACCCGGGCCAGCCGGGCATTCAGCGCCGCGGTGCTCTCGTCCAGGCCCGGGTCGCAAAGGCGGATGAGGCACAGCTCCGTGTCCGTCCGGCGGTTGCCGCTGCGGGACAGATCTGCGATGGTGGTCTGAAGCAGGCCCAGCATCTGTACCAGCCGGGCCGTCTGGAACTGGTTGGACAGGCGGCGCATCGTATTTTCGTCATAGCCGCCGGTGAGCAGGGCCGCGCCCCCCTGGGGGGCCGTCTTTCGGATGAGCAGATCCCGGGTCAGGGCGGACAGCTCGCCCAGCAGAGAGCCCACGTCCTTCCCCGCGCCGTACAGCCGGGCCAGGGTCTCCAGGGCCCCGGCGGTGTCTCCCCCGCCGAGCTGCTCCATGAGCCGCGCCGTCTCCAGGTTGCCCGCCAGCCCCAGGGCGTCCAGCACCTCCTGCTCCCCGATGGGGCCGGATGGACCGGCGCACTGGTCCAGCAGGGACAGGGCGTCCCGCAGGCCGCCGTCGGCCAGCCTGGCCAGCAGGCTGGCCCCCTCCCCCCGCAGCTCAATGCCCTCCTCCCGGGCCACATAGGCCAGCCGGGCAGCGATGTCGCCGGGGAGAATCCGCTTGAAGGAGAACTGCTGGCACCGGGACTTGATGGTGGCCGGCACCTTGTGCAGCTCCGTGGTGGCCAAAATGAACATGAGGTGCTCCGGCGGCTCCTCCAAAATCTTCAGCAGCGCGTTGAAGGCCGCAGTGGAGAGCATGTGCACCTCATCCACAATATACACCCGCTTGCGCACTGCCGCCGGGGTGTATACCGCCTCGTCCCGCAGGGCGCGCACCTGGTCCACGCCGTTATTGGAGGCGGCGTCCAGCTCCAGCACATCCAGGATGGAGCCGCTCTCAATGCCCAGGCAGGACGGACACTGGTTGCAGGGATTGCCGTCCACCGGGTGTTCACAGTTCACCGCCCGGGCCAGGATCTTGGCGCAGGTGGTCTTGCCCGTTCCCCGGGTGCCGGTAAACAGGTAGGCGTGGCTCAGCCGGCCGGTGGCCACCTGGCGCTTGAGCGTGTCGGTGATATGGGACTGGCCCACCACATCGTCAAAGGTGCGGGGCCGCCATTTGCGGTACAGGGCCTGATACAAGGGCGGTCACCTCAAATCAAATCAAAAAGGAGAGGGGCGGAGGATGCGGAAAGCCGCGTCGCTTCGCCCCTCTCCCGCCGCGTCCGGCGCGTGGCAAGACCGCACACCGGCCTTTGGAGACTGCGCTATACCCGTTACCCAGGCAGCCGGCTCAGGAGCGGGACCCCCGCGGCACAGGTCGCGGTCCGCTTAGTGCTGCTCGGTTCCCCGCCTGACACGGTTCACGGTGCGGCCTTGCGCGGGACCGATCCATCATCGCTGCTTACCTGGGGCAGACAGCACAACGCAGTTCCGGGGGCCGGGATTCATCCCTGCTGTAGCGGGTTGCAGGTACAGGGCACCGCTAACTCCCCGACTAGTGCGGCCTTGCCGCGGGCCGGACGCCTCTGCGCCGTCCGTCGGAAGGCTGTATTTGATATCATACATCATTTCCCGCCATTTATCAATATCACTTTTCACTTTTTTCAAAAAGGGTCTTTACAACCGGATAAATTATGCTATAATATCTGAGTGTCCACGACAAGAATCTTTCATTTTGCTGAGAGCACTCTGTATGGGCCTATAGCTCAGCTGGGAGAGCGTACGGTTCGCATCCGTAAGGTCGTCGGTTCGATCCCGATTAGGTCCACCATGATAAGTTGACAAACCCAAAAGCCAGAAAACGGCTTATATCAAGGGTTTGTCAACTTTTCTTTTCGCTTAAAGTAGTGGAAAATGGATTTTAAGTGAGTCGAACCCTCTTGCATTTAAATATGAAGTATAGATGTTTAGGACACAGCTTCGGGCTGTGTCTTTTGTTATTCAAATTGCAATTATGAAAGGAACATGATAGGATGAATACGACAAAGAGTGAGCAGATCAAAGCTGGGCTTCGAAAAAGTTTCCAAACTGGGGAATCTGCAAAAGCCTCCACTGTGTGTTACGGATATAAAGTAACATCCGAAGGCAAGTTGGTAGCTTATCCCACAGAGGCGATTATTGTATTCCATATTTTTGAACGATTTGCCGATGGAGACAGTCTAGGGAAAATCGCTGCTTCTCTGGCCCGTATGAAGGTGAAATCTCCCACCGGCAAAGAGTTGTGGACGCGAGAGACAATTAGCAAGATTTTGAGTAATGAGAAATATGTGGGCGATGTGATTTTAGGAAAAACGCAGGTGCAAAATGGCGTGCAGGTCAAGATGGTCGATCACACTTCTCAGACAGTCATAAATGGTCATCATGAGGCAATTATCTCCAGAGAACTATTTGATATTGTCCAACAAGAAAAAGCCCATAGGAGCAGGCTAAAAAGTCATTCTCATGTAGTGTAAACTTTAAGGGGAAAATCATGTGGTCCGTCAGAACAATACCACCAAATAATCTCGTCCCCACGCAGCTAAAGGTGGCGGCATACTGCCGTGTCAGTACGAACAGCTTAGAGCAACAGACCAGTTTGTCCTCACAGGAACAATACTATGAGGAATGGATTAAGCGAATTCCTCATTGGACATTCGCCGGTATTTATTCCGACATTGGAAGCGGGACACAGGCGAAGGGACGCCGTAGATTTAATGCGATGATATCGGCTTGCCGGCGGGGAAAGATCGATACGATCCTTACAAAATCGGCACACCGTTTTGCCCGTAATACTGTAGATGCGTTGGAAACTATACGGATGCTGCGACGGTGGAAGGTCGACATTTATTTTGAAATAGAGGGAATCCATTCCCTCTATGAAAGTTCGGAGTTTCTTCTGGCGGTAGTCTGCGCTAGAGCACAGGAAGAAAGCTATTCCAAAAGCGAAGATATCAAATGGGGGCTGAGAAAAGCATTTGAGAACCCAGAGTCTAGGTATTATCAGAGAATCTGTTATGGATACACTCATAACAAAGATGGCCGACTCGTAATCAATGAGAAGGAAGCGCAAATCGTCCGGCTCATTTATGAGATGGCCGGTGAGGGTAAAAGTCTCTCAAGGATATCCTCTCGCCTAAAAGAAATGGGGATTCCTTCTCCGAGAGGCAAGGAGACATGGAGCAGGGAAACCTTGCGAAAGATTTTGAAAAATGAGAAGTATACGGGTAGTGTGATATTGCAAAAGACCTATGTAAAAAATTTTCTGGAACACAAACAAGTACAAAATGAAGGACAATTGGATCTATATCAGATAGATAACAATCATCAACCGATTATTGATGATAGATAAAGATGGTAGTATAGTCTCTTTTGATAGGGAGTGCAAAGACGGGATTTTTGTAGATTGAATGATTTTATTGCTAAATTTTATCATGCCATATTGTAGTAACATCTACTTCAAAGGAGAGACAGTATGCGAATAATAGGAATTGATATTCAGAATTTTCGAAAACTATTTGGATGTCACATTGATATCAGTAAAGAAACAACTCTGTTTGTGGGGGCAAATAACAGCGGAAAAACTTCAGCGATGGATGCTCTTGCAAAATTTTTAGCAAATCGCAGTTTTGTTTTTAATGACATAACCATTGCAAAACGTATTGATATAAACAGAATAGGAACTAAATGGGTGGAAGCGGATTGCGAGTAGCCTGCTGATTTATTAGATTGGGATACTATTGTTCCTAAAATGGATATTTGGCTTGATGTGGCTCCTAATGAAATGCATTATGTTGCCAGCATAATTCCTACCTTAAAATGGCGCGGAGGAAAATTGGGAGTTCGGTTAGCTCTCTTACCAAAAGATGTTTCTAATTTATTTAATGAGTATCGAGAAGCGTACTCTTCAGCTCGCACCACAGAACATGCAAGGGTTGAAAAAAGTTCTTTCAATCTCTTCCCAAAAGACTTGTGTGAATTTCTTGATAGAAAATTGACTACATATTTTTCTATCAAGGCATTTATCCTTGATCCGTCACATTTCGAAGATGCCCCTGTACAACCAACATCCTTTGAGGCAGAATGTTTAACAGATAACCCACTAAAGGACATCGTAAGGGTTGACATGATTGACGCACAACGCGGATTTGCAGATCCTGACAGTTCAGAAGGAACAGAAAAGGTTCGGAAACAGTTATCTGCCCAAATGCGCAATTATTATGAAAAACATCTAGATCCAGAAAAGGCTCCTTCTCCAGAAGATTTAGATATTTTAGAAGCTACTGAAGGCGCACGCCAAGTTTTTGATAAGACACTTGCATTAAAATTTGCTCCTGCAATAAAAGAATTAGAAGGGTTGGGTTATCCGGGTATTAGTGATCCCAAACTTACAATAACAACTAAAGTTATGACTAGCGAAACATTAAAACACGATTCAGCCGTACAATATGCGCTCAGTAAAACCGACAATACTTTGAAACTACCAGAAAAGTATAATGGGTTGGGTTATCAAAACCTTATTTCAATGGTTTTTGATTTGATGGGTTTTAGAGATGACTGGATGCGTGAAGGAAAAGCTAAAGATACTAATACCGTAATTGAGCCGATGCATTTGGTGCTGGTAGAGGAACCAGAAGCTCACCTCCATATTCAAGTGCAGCAAGTTTTTATACGCCAAGCATATAAAGTTTTAACTAACCATAAATTTCTCAAGCAAAACTTGAATTTTACAACGCAATTGGTGATCAGCACCCATTCGAGCCATATTGCTATAGAAACTACTTTTGGAAATTTAAGATATTTCAAACGGCTACCAGAAGGGACTGAATGCGCAGTAGCGACATCCAAAGTAATTAACTTATCTGATGTATTTGGGGATTCAGATCAGACCAACAAATTTGTTACACGTTATCTGCAATCAACCCATTGTGATTTGTTTTTTGCTGATGCAGCAATTCTGGTCGAAGGTGTAGCCGAAAGTATGCTATTACCACATTTTATACGCTCAAAGTTTCCAGAACTATATCAGCGGTATATTACAATTCTTGGGGTTAATGGACGTCATGCTCACCGGTTAAGTCCTCTGATTGAAAAGTTATGCCTCCCAACATTGGTTATTACAGATTTAGATCCAGCAGAAAAAGAAGGTTATCACAAATCTGTAGTTCTCAAGAGAGGAGAAGGCCAAATCAGTGGAAACTACGCTATTGCAAAGTGGCTGATGAAAGAAAAAGACATCGACAAGTTGGTAGATTATTCAGAAGATAAAAAGGAATTTTCTTTTGCTTCTCCGTATCGATTTTCTATTCGTTTAGCCTATCAAACTCCTGTAAAAGTGGACTTTGAAGGAGAAGAAAAAGAGGCCATACCTGGAACTTTTGAAGATTGTCTTATATATACAAATTATGATCTTTTCAAGAAGATAAAAGTCACTGATTCTGGGAACTTGGTTGAACAAACGCATGATTTACTTAACTCTAATGACACATTCGAAATGATCCATGAAAAAATTTATAAAATGCTGCGTGCAGGAAAATCAGAGCAGAAGGCAGAATTCGCATTAGACGTAATTTTTGAAATTAGTCCAGACGAGCTTTCGGTTCCACCATATATTAACCAAGGTTTAATGTGGCTACAGGACTATTTACATCCGGAGGATTAACGATGGATAAAATAAAAGAGGTAACCGAAGAATTATTAGATGATCATGTAGATGACCATGTAGATGAAGAAATTCAGAGATGCTTTTTAAAAGAAGATCCAAAATGTTTCTTTGTTTTTGCGGGAGCTGGGTCAGGGAAAACTCGAAGCTTAATAAAAACCTTAACTTTCTTGGATGAAACACTAGGTGACTGGCTTCTAACGAATAGAAAACAGATAGCCGTAATTACTTACACCAATGCAGCTTGCGATGAAATATCCAGGCGATTACATTACAAGTCGATTTTCTCAGTCTCAACTATACATAGTTTCTTGCAACGGTGTACAAAGGGAACATAATAAAAAACTTAATAATGGACTGCCAAT
>DXTB01000002.1:0-79939 GCA_019410105.1 Clostridiales bacterium
AACGCTAGCCTGTCACGCTAGAGGTCGACGGTTCGAGCCCGTTCCGGGTCGCCATCTCCCACGAGATGGAGTTCCATCTCGTGGGTCCCCTTGGGGTTGCAATTCCCCTCCCGCGCCGTGCGGCGCGGAAAAGATTTGCCCAGATAGCTCAGTTGGTAGAGCAGGGGACTGAAAATCCCCGTGTCGCTGGTTCGATTCCGGCTCTGGGCACCACTTGCGGGCATAGCTCATCTGGTAGAGCGCCACCTTGCCAAGGTGGAGGTAGCGAGTTCGAGCCTCGTTGCCCGCTCCACTGAGAATGCCCACACAAGATCGTGTGGGCATTCTCAGTGGAAAAGAAAATTTAAAAAAGCAGTGGACATTTCGGTTCAAACTGCATATAATAAAATAGAAGCAACGGTGACATAGCCAAGTGGTAAGGCAAGGGTCTGCAAAACCCTGATTCCCCGGTTCAAATCCGGGTGTCACCTCCAGAAAAACAACCACATCGAAAAGATGTGGTTGTTTTTTTGTCTAAATGCATTCATGGGCGCAGGGGATTGGATTCCGCCTGTGCCCGCTTTTCTTTTTCAGCGGAACCATCCGCACGGCGGAAAGGCTCTGCCCCGCAATCGGACCGCAAAGAATACGGCTCCGCTCGCCTATGCGATTCGATTGCGGGGACGTGTGCCTGCGGATGCTGCTTTGACGAAAATGGATGGGAAGATGGCGGACTTTTTTGGGGAAAAAGATAGCTAAAACGGCGAATTCTTTACGAAAAATATACAAGAGCCTGTGAGAAAAACGTGCTATAATGAGTTCGAATAAACAGAGATGTGGGAGACCAGCCCCCGATCCGCCGGCGCGCCCTCCAGGCTGCCGTACGGGTCTGGGGCGTTTTCCCTAGAAGGAGTGTATATGGCACATATCAATTCGGATATTCTGCGCCTCGGCGTGGATGTGGGGTCCACCACCGTCAAAGCAGTGGCCCTGGACCCGGCTGACAACAGCGTACTGTTCACCCGCTATCAGCGGCATAACGCCCATCAGGCGGATACCGTCCGGCAGCTGCTGGAGGAGGCGGCCGGTCACTTTCCCGGCATGCGGTTCCGTATCGGCGTGTGCGGGTCCGGCGGACGGCCCATTGCCGCCGCCCTGGGGGCCTGCTATGTCCAGGAGGTGGTGGCCAACGCGGCGGCAGTCCGGGCCTTGTATCCGGAGGTCCGCACCGCGGTGGAACTGGGCGGACAGGATGCCAAGGTGATCTTCTTCCGCTATGACGAGGCCAGCGGAAAGCTCCAGACCTCCGACATGCGGATGAACGGCAGCTGCGCCGGAGGCACCGGCGCGTTTATCGATGAGATCGCCACGCTGCTGAACGTGCCGGCGGACGAGTTCGAGCAACTGGCTGCCCGCGGGAAGACCGTTTACAGCATCTCCGGCCGCTGCGGCGTGTTTGCCAAGACAGACATCCAGCCCTTGCTGATCCAGGGGGCGGAGCGGGCGGATATCGCGCTTTCCACCTTCCACGCCATCGCCAAGCAGACCATCGGCGGCCTGTCCCAGGGACTGGAGCTGACGGCCCCCATCATCTTTGAGGGCGGCCCGCTGACCTTCAACCCCACGCTGGTGCGGGTGTTTGCGGAGCGGCTGAATCTGGAGGAAAGGGATATCGTTCGACCGGACCACCCGGAGACCATCGTGGCCCGGGGCACCGCCATCGCCATCGACGAGCTGTTCCCCGGACAGGAGGACGCCATGACCCTGGCAGAGGCCATGGAGCGGCTGGACAAGGCCCCGGCCCAGACCGAAGGGCCCTCCGGCACCGGCAGGCCCTTCTTTGCCAGCGACGAGGAGCGGGAGGTCTTTCTCCGCCGCCACCGGGCGGAGCTGCGCCAGCCGGTGGATGCCGCGGAGCGGAAGGTCCTGCGGGGGTACATCGGCATCGACTCCGGCTCTACCACCTCCAAGTTCGTCTTTATAGACGAGAACGAGCAGGTGACGGACACTTTCTACGCCAACAACCAGGGGGAGCCGCTGAAGGTGGTCCGGGAGGGCCTGCTGGCCCTGGCGGAGAAGTATGAGAAGCTGGGCATCCAGCTGGAGGTGCTGGGCCTGGGCACCACCGGCTACGGCGAGCAGATGCTCTCTGCTGCCTTTCACGCCGACTACCACACAGTAGAGACCGTGGCCCACGCCCGGGGCTGCCGCCGCTTCTTCCCGGACGCCACGTTTCTGCTGGACATCGGCGGCCAGGACATGAAGGCCATCTGGCTGAAGGACGGCGTGGTCACGAACATCATGCTGAACGAGGCCTGCTCCTCCGGCTGCGGCTCCTTTTTGGAGAACTTCGCCGCCACCCTGGGGATGCCGGTGGACCAGGTGGCGGACGCCGCCTTCCGATCTCAGGCCCCTGCCGAGCTGGGCAGCCGGTGCACTGTGTTCATGAACAGCACCATCATCAACGAGCAGCGCAACGGCAAGCAGCCTGACGACCTGATGGCGGGGCTGTGCCGCTCCATCATCGAGAACGTGTTTACAAAGGTGGTCCGCATCGCCAACGTGGCGGAGCTGGGGGATCGGGTAGTGGTCCAGGGGGGCACCTTCCGGAACTTCGCCGTCCTGCGGGCCCTGGAGGAGTATCTGGGCCGGGACGTGACCCTGGCCCCCTATCCCGGCGAGATGGGCGCTCTGGGTGCGGCTCTCGCGGTGAAGCAGGAGGTGGAGGCCCACGGCTACGCCAACGGCCGCTGCTCCGCCTTCATCGGCTTTGACGCGGTGAAAAACTTCCAATACACCCGGGAGAGCGGTGTACTCTGCCCCCACTGCACCAACCACTGCAGCCGGACGATCCTGCATTTCCCGGACGGTGGCTGCTATGTCACCGGCAACCGGTGCGACCGGGGCGCCGTTGTGATGGAGGCGGCACCTGCCCATAAGGCCCAGGAAGTGCCGGACCTGTTCCGGCTGCGGCAGGAGCTGCTGTTCAAGACATATCCGGTATCCCCCGTGCGGGAGGAGCAGAGCCAGACCGTGGGCCTGCCCCGGGTGCTGGAGTTCTGGGACAGCATGCCCTTCTGGAGTACCTTCTTCCGGGCTCTGGGATATCGGGTGAAGTTCTCCCATCCCAGCAGCCGCAGACAGTATGAGAGCGGACTGCAGTACGTGGCGTCGGACACCATCTGTTTTCCGGCCAAGCTGGTCCACGGCCATGTGCTGGACCTGTCCAAACAGGGCGTAGACCGGATTTTCCTGCCCTATATCCTCCACATGCCCACAGAGAACAAAGGGGAGAAGAGCCCCTACGTCTGCCCGGTCATCATGGGCTACTCCATGGTGGTGCGGAACTTCCAGTCCCCCGGGGAGCACTTCTCCGTGGGCTTTGAGACGCCGGTGTTCCACTGGTTCAGCAAGCAGGACCGGAAGCGGCAGATCTGCCGGTATGCCGTGGAACACTGCGGCGCCACAAAGCGGCAGGCGGAGGCCGCTTACCGTCAGGCGGAGACGGCCATCCTCTCTTTCCGCCATCAGCTGGTGGAGGAGGGAAAGCGGGTCATCGCGGACACCGGAAAGGCGGGCGGTTTCGCCGTGGTGCTGGCGGGACGGCCCTATCACACAGACCCCCTCATCAACCACGACCTGTCCGGGATGTTCACCCGTCGGGGCATCCCGGTGCTGACGGTGGATAGCCTGCCCGGACTGGAGAAGGCGGACCTGCGCCGGTCCCGTGTGGAGATCACCAATGACTTCCACGCCCGGATGCTCTCCGGCGCCATGGTGACAGCGGAGCAGCCCTGCCTGGAGTACGTGCAGATCGTCAGCTTTGGCTGCGGCCATGATGCCATTTTGTCCGATGAGATCATCCGCCTGCTGGGGGAGGGCAGCGGCAAGCCGCCCCTGATCCTGAAGGTGGATGAGAGCGAGGCCGCCGGGTCTCTCGGCATCCGGGTCCAGTCCTTTATTGAGACGGTACAGCTGCGCCGCTCTGCCCAGGCGGAGCAGGCGGCCTGCCGCCTGCCGGAGCCCTACGCGGTGAAGTACCGCAAGGAGGACCGGAAGCTGCGGACTGTGCTGGTGCCAAATATCTCCGCCCCGGTGTCCACTCTTCTCACGGCCTTGATGGACCGGGAGGGTATTCGGGCGGTGAGCCTGCCGGTGGGCGGCGTGGAGCAGATCCGGGTGGGGAAGAAGTACACCCACAATGACATCTGCTTCCCCTGTCAGATGGTCATCGGCGAGCTGATCGACGCCCTGCAGAAGGGAAACTATCCGGAGGACTCCGTGGCCGTGGGCATGGCCAAGCTCAGCTGCGACTGCCGGATGGCCAATTACACCGCGATTCTGCGCAAGGCGCTGGACAGCGCCGGATTTGAAAACGTCCCCATCCTCACCACAGACCCTGGCGACACCAAGGGTATCCACCCCGGCGTGTCCATGCTGGGGGCCCGGTCTGTGCTGCTGGCGGCGTGGGCCTTCTCCATGCTGGACATTCTGGAGGAGCTGTGCCGGAAGATCCGCCCCTATGAGACGGCGGCAGGCGAGACGAACCGCGTGTTCAGCGAATGTGTGGAGTGGATTGCCGCCGCATCCAAGCAGGGGCTGGGCAAGATGATCGGTGCCTTCCGGCGGGCCATCGAGGCATTCCGGGGGCTCCGCTATGACCGCTCCCGCCGCAAGCCCCGGGTGCTGGTCACCGGCGAGCTGCTGGTGAACTTTCATCCCGGCACCAACTTCCACGTGGAGGAGTACCTGGAACGCAACGACATGGAGGTCATCCTGCCCCGCATCACCTACCAGTTCCGCAAGGACTTCCAGGCGGCCATCAGCGAGATCCGGGACTTCGGTGCCCATCTGGCGCCCTATCCCTTCGCCCTGGACGGCGCCGTGGAGTTCATCCAGCGGTTTTTGGAGCGCATTGCCCGGTCCCATCCCCTGTATCACCCGGCGGCCCGGCCTCAGGACCTGTACAGTGACGTGGAGCACTTCATCCCCAAGACCCTCACCTGCGGCGAGGGCTGGCTGATGGCGGGCGAGATCGCCCACTACGCCCACCAGGGGGTCCGGTCCTTCATCATCCTCCAGCCCTTTGGGTGCCTGCCCAACCACGTGTGCGGCCGGGGCGTCACCAAGCGGCTCAAGGAGGAGTTCCCCGGCGTGCAGATCCTGCCCCTGGACCTGGATCCGGACACCAGCTACGCCAATGTGGAGAACCGGCTCCAGATGCTCATCATGAATCAGACCGCGGAGGCGGAGCATTCCGCAGCTAGTGTGGAACCGGCACCCCAAAAGACCCGGGGCGGTTCGCCCCGTCCGGCGCTGTCCTCTACATAAGCGCGGGCGTCGGCTGTATTTTCAGACTCCGGAGAGGAATGCCCGGTGCCGAGGTTCGACCTGGATACAAAGAAGGCAGCCGTTCATGCGAACGGCTGCCTTCTTGAATTTTCGGTTATCGGGAATCTCGGGCATTTCTGGAGGCGCGGACCGGTCGGCGGTCACTTCGCACGTGCAGGAGGCGTGCGGGCGCTTCTATGGACAGTGGAGAGCAGCTCCCGCACCTGCTCCCGGGAGAGGCGGGGCGGAAGCGTGCTGTACAAGCTCCGCTCCACATCGTCCACCAGAATGCTGTACCGAGCCTGCATGGGCGCATCCAGCGCGTCCCGGAGGGGCCCCCCTGCCAGACGTTCCAGATACTCCCGGGGGGTCTCCTGGCTTTGACGGCGGCAGCGGCGGCGGGCGCCCCAGTGCTCCAGTTCCAGAAGGGCGGCACGGGGGGTTCCGGCGTACCGCAGCAGAAATGCCCTGACCCGCAGGCGCTGGCCCAGCCGGGAGAGCAGGCCACGGCGGCCCAGACGCTGCCTGACGAGCCCGTCGTCATCATCCTCCTCCGGCAACCTGATGCGGCTGCGGCTGCGCCAGAGCCAGCGCACCAGGGCAGCCACTCCGGCCAGGACCAGCGCGGCCAGGGACAGGAGCAGCAACGCCGTCACCAGCTGAGGGGCGATGGCGGGGCCGGAGGCGCTTTCCACAGGCAGAGCGGCCTCACTGCCGCCTCCGGCGGCGGAGGACATCCCTGCGGACCCGGCGGAGCGGCCCTGGAAGAGAGACGTCAGGAACCGGAATACAGCGATCAGGGCGCCCTCCAGAAGGCTGCCGACGGCCTGAAAGATGGGGATCAGCTCCCCCCTGGCGGCCAGCAGCAGAGCGCAGGCGGCCACAGCCAGCAAGGCCAGGACCGCTGGGACCAGCAGAACAGGAAGCCGCCCGAAGGGAGAACCGGCCCGAATGGTGTTGCGGCCGGAGGTGCGCATCCCCACCACTGCCAGCAGATCCAGCGCCAGCAGCGCCAACAGAACCGGCACCCGGTCCAGCAGCTGAGGGGCGAAGGAGGCCACGATCAGATAGAACAGCCCATACAGGCCCATGTACTCCCCGGCCCCGTGGAGGTGGCGGACCGTGACAGGCGTGACGCCCCAGTGGTATCCCCGGCACAGGGGGAAGAGGTACAGGGGCACCTGAATCACCAGAAGAGGCGGATAGGTCAGGTCCAGCGTGCGGCTGAGCAGGGGGATCCAGACGGCGCAGAGGAGGACGTTCAGCAGCAGAATCTGCCAAAAGCGGCGGGGCTTTTGGAGAAAGAGGCTGTTGCCCGCGGTCATCAGCCCGCCAGAGAGCAGAAACCCCCACATGGAGAAGGGCGGCCGGCCACACAGGAGCTGCCACAGAATATCGGCCGTCAGGAAGACAATCAGCAGCTCGGTGGCCAGCGGCAGGCACTTGAGGGCGGTGGTCTTTCCATGTCTCATAGGCCGCCTCCTGCCCGAAAGGCATTCAGGTCCAGGACCCGCAGGAGGGGGTGAGACTGTTCCCCCCAGGCCAGCAGGGGGACGCGGTGCCGCTCCAGCAGCGCACAGGTACCGGCGTCCAGGCGGCGGACATCCCCGCAGATCAGAAAGGCGCCGGAGAGGGTGCGGAGGCGCGGCAGGATCTCGTCCGCCGTAATGGAGACAGCGGTATCTGCGGCGGCCAGCAGCGTCAGGACTGCGGGAAGCTGCCGCCGGTCCCGGCAGGTGGCAAACTGCTCCAGCCGCCCGGCGGGGCGGGAGATGAGCAGAGACACGGCCACCTCCTCTTCCATCAGCTGCGCCGCCAGGGAGCCCAGGATCTCCAGGGCAGATTCGAAGTCCTCCGGCGGCAGGCCCGCGAAGGAGGCACCATCCAGCAGGAACGCGGCCCGGCGGGGGGAGATTTTCTCGTAGATGTTCACCATGGCGCCCTGCCCCCGGGCCATCAGGCGGAAGTTCAGGGACCGGGCGTTGTCCCCCGGCTGGTAGGCGCGGACGTTCCGGATCACGGTCCGGTCATCCTGAAAGCCCCGGGCGCCGGTCTCCAGCTCCCAGCTGTTGCGCAGGAACCAGCGGGTGGACACGGGAACCAGCCGGGGAAACACCGCCAGCGTCACGGGCCTGGGCAGCGGGATTTCCTTCTCCCGGACGCAGAGGCACAGGCCATCGCCGGAGAGCAGCCGGATCCGGTCAAAGGACAGCAGGCCCCGGTGCTCCGCCTGGAGGCGGCTGGTGTAGGACATCCGCTGATGCCCCAGCAGGAAGGAGACGTTCTTTTCATAATAGGGCTTCTGCACGCCCCCCTCCGGGAGTTCCACGGTCTCCCAGCGGTGCTCCGGCCGGAGGGCGCCGCCCGGCTCCAGGGGGAAGCGCACCGTCAGCCAGACCAGGGGCAGCCACTTGGGGTTGTCCAGCGTCACCCGCAGAGGACAGGGCTCCCCGGGGAAGACGCAGCTCCGCTCCGCCTGGAGGGCGGCGTTCACGCCGTCCAGCACATGGCGGGCCCAGAGGCGGGCCGCGGCGGCCACGGCGGCGGCCGCCAGAGAGAAGATGGCGGCGGGCAGCCGCCCGCTCAGGCTGAAGCCCACTCCGCAGGCTGCCAGGGCCAGGATGGAGAAGCGCCCCGTGAACAGGCTGGACTCGGCGAAGTCCACTGCAGCGGACTCAGGCGTTCTGGCCATGGGCAAGGACCTCCCCGGTCTCCCGGCAGGGCACCTGGGCCAGTACGGTCTCCACCACGCCGGCCGCCTCCAGGCCGGAGAGCGCCGCCTGATGGGACAGCAGTACCCGGTGGGGCAGGACGTAGCGGGCCAGATACTTCACATCGTCCGGGGTGACATAGTCCCGGCCGGAGAGGGCGGCATAGGCTTTGGAGGCCCGGAACAGGTCCCGGGACACCCGGGGGCTGGCGCCGCAGGCCAGCTCCGGCTGCTCCCGGGTGGCCTGGACCAGCTCCACGATGTACGCCACCACCGGATCGGACAGGCGGACCTGCCGGATCTCCCGGGTGAACCGATTGATTTCCTCTGGGGAGAGCAGGGGGCGGAGGTCCGCAAAGGCGGCTCCATCTCCCACGGTTCGGAGCATGGCGGCCTCCTCCCTGGGGGTAGGGTAGCCCATGGAGAGCTTGAAGAGGAAGCGGTCCAGCTGGGCAGCGGGCAGGGCGAAGGTGGTCTCCGTCTCCACGGGGTTCTGGGTGGCCAGGACCATGAAGGGTGGGGCCAGGGGATAGGTGACGCCGTCTACGGACACCTGCCGTTCCTCCATGGCCTCCAGCAGGGCGGACTGGGTGCGGGGGATGGCCCGGTTGATCTCGTCCGCCAGCAGGATGTTGGTCATGATGGGGCCGGGAGTGAAGACCATCTCCCCGGTTTTCTGGCTGTAAATGTTCATGCCCACGATGTCTGAGGGCAGCAGATCCGGGGTGAACTGCACCCGCACCATGCCGCAGCCCAGCACCGCGGAGAGGGCCTTCACCAGCGTGGTCTTGCCCACGCCGGGGATATCGTCAATCAGCACGTGCCCGCCGGCAAACAGGCTGGTGAGTACCAGGCGGATCTGCTCACCCTTGCCGATGATGGCCTTGCCGCACTCTGTCTCGATCTGCTCCGCCAAATGGCGGAGTTCCGTGAAGTCCATAGTCGTGCCTCCCAGGTTCCATGAAATACCCCTCTATTATATCTAACCCGAAAGCGGACCGCAAGAGCGGATGCCAGCTCCGGGAAGACCTGAAAAAATGCGTGAAAAGGAGGGAACCCTCTGGAAAAGCGGAAACGCCTGTGCTATGATACGAAACAGAAGGTCCCGCAACAGGACCGACGAGAATTTGGGAGGAATGCGTATGAAGAAGACATTGTCCCTGCTCCTGTCCCTGGTGCTGATGCTCAGCCTGGCGCTGCCCGCATCCGCTGCGGAGACGGAGTACCCCACCCTGGAGGGCGGCGTAACCGAGATCCAGAAGTATGGCAACATCGTCCTGGACATCGATCCGGCGGACCTGAAGGACGGCGGCTACACATACGGCGACCTGCTGACCGTCACCGTCAACGGCACTGGGTATGACATGCCCCTGTGCACCAACTACTCCGATGTGGACACCGGCGCGCTGGTGCTGCGGGACAGCGAGGGTGTGCTGATCGCCGCCATCAACATGGGGGACTTTGCGACCAGCAACGGCCTGGCCGCCAAGGTCACCGCCGAGGACGGCTCCTACACCTGGGAGTTCCCCGAGGGCCAGTCCCTGGAGAGCATCACCGTCTCCATCTCCATGAAGGAGCAGGGCGGCTACTATGACCAGTACCTCATCCACCAGCTGACCCGCACTGACGAGCGGGCGGACTACGCCTCCGACGCGGTGTTCGCCAACTTCCGCAACGTGGCTGTGGGCGATCTGGGGGAGAACGCCTTTTTCCGCAGCAGCAGCCCCGTGAACAACGAGCTGGGCCGCGCCTCCTATGCCGATGACCTGGCAGAGGTCGGCGGCATCCAGGCGGTCATGAATCTGGCGGATTCCAACGAGCTGATCGAGGGCTACATCGCCGCCGAGGGCTTCGACTCCCCCTACTACCAGTCCCTGTACGAGGCGGGGAAGGTGAAGGCCCTGAACCTGGGCGTGGACTTCACCGCTGCCGACTTCAAGTCCGGCCTGGCGGAGGGCCTGCGCTTCTTCGCGGAGAATGAGGGGCCCTATCTGGTCCACTGCACCGAGGGCAAGGACCGGGCCGGCTTTGTCTCCGCCCTGCTGGAGTGCCTGATGGGCGCCACCTATGACGAGGTTGTGGCGGACTACATGACCACCTATGTGAATTACTATCACCTGGAAGAAGGCGGCGAGCAGTATGAGGCGGTGAAGAACAGCAACATCGTCTCCATCCTCACCAACATCACCGGCGCTGCGGAGGGCACGGATCTGACCACTGTGGATCTGGCCGCTGCGGCAGAGGACTATATGCTGGACGCCGGCCTGACCGCAGACGAGGTGACCGCCCTGAAGGCGAACCTGGCTAAGGACTACACGGTAGAGACCGAGGCTCCCGCGGAGGAGACGCCGGAGGAGCCTGTTCCCCAGGCCCAGACCTACACCGTGGAGGCGGGAGACTGCCTGTGGAACATCGCCTATGAGGTGTACGGCACCGGCACTCGCTGGACTGTGATCTACGAGGCCAACCGGGATACCATCCGTGACCCCGGCATGATCCACATCGGGCAGGTGCTGACCATCCCCGCTGCCTGAAAATGCCTGATTCATTTTTGAAAACAGCTCCCGGAGCAATCCGGGAGCTGTTTTTTTGCCTTTGTATGCGCTTGCAAGGATTTTACATAGACTTTACAGAGTCCTGGTGTCGGATTTTACTTCCGGCTGTTTATACTAAGACCGTCCCTTGAGCAACAGACATAGGAAAAGGAGTAATCTTCGATATGAAAAAAGTATTTTCGCTCTTGCTGTCCCTGACCATGGTCATGGCTCTGCTGGCCGGCTGCGGCGGTGACACCACGGCTGACGACACCACGGATGATACCGCTTCCAACGACGCCGCCCAGGAGGAGACCGCTGAGCTGAGCGGCACTGTGGCCACCGACGGCTCCACCTCCATGGAGGAGGTCATCGGCGCCCTGGGTGAGCAGTTTATGGCCGACAACTCCGGCGTGTCCGTCACCTACAACCCCACCGGTTCTGGCGCCGGCATCGAGGCCGTGTCCAACGGCAGCTGCGACATCGGCCTGGCCTCCCGCGCACTGACCGATGACGAGAAGGCGGGCGGCCTGACTGAGACCATCGTGGCCCTGGACGGCATCGCCGTGATCGTCAACGCTGAGAACCCCGTCTCCGACCTGACCCTGGAGCAGATCGCCTCCATCTACACCGGCGCTGTCACCGATTGGTCTGAGTTCGGCAGCGACGCCGGCGCCATCGCCGTGATCGGCCGTGAGTCCGGCTCCGGTACCCGTGACGGCTTCGAGTCTATCACCGGCACTGAGGACCAGTGCGTGCTGGCCCAGGAGCTGAGCTCTACCGGCGCCGTGATCGAGGCGGTCCGCACCACCCCCGGCGCCATCGGCTATGCCTCCCTCTCCGCCGTGCAGGATCAGAAGGGCATCACGGTCCTGACTGTGGGCGGCGTGGCTCCCTCTGAGGCCACGGTCCTGGACGGCAGCTATGCCATTCAGCGTCCCTTCGTGTTCGCCACCCGCACCGATGAGGCCCTGTCGGACGCGGCCCAGGCCTTCTTCGACTTCGCCACCTCCACCGCCGCCAGCGACCTGATCGCCAACGCCGGCGCCGTGCCCGTGGCCCAGTAAGACAACGCTTGTTTTCCACCCTCATATATACGGTCAGCCGCCGTGCCCACCACTGGGGCGGCGGCCGTTCCGCTGAAATCTGGACGGACGCCTTGTCCGGGAACAAAGGAGAACCTTATGGAACATGAAATCGCGGGGCAGGCTGTGAAGGCCGCCATGGACGGCGCGCTGGTCGGTACCGCCGACAGGAAAAAGGAGCCCATGACCGGGAAAAAAGCCCTGAAGGCCATGGAGCGGGTGATGAATGCCCTCTTCTTTATCTGCGGCATGGTGGCTGTGGCGTTCGTGCTCCTCATCAGCATCTACCTTATCATCTCGGGCCTGCCGGCCATTCTGGAGATCGGGCCCATCAACTTCCTGTTCGGGACCCGCTGGTATGCCTCTACCGGAGACTTCGGCATCTTCGCCATCATCCTCACCTCCTTCGCGGGCACGGCGGGGGCCATTCTCGTGGGGGTGCCCATCGGCCTGATGACGGCCATTTTCCTGTCCAAGGTGGCGCCGCCTAAGTTTGCCGCCGTAGTTCATGCGGCAGTGGAACTGCTGGCCGGCATCCCCTCCGTGGTGTACGGCCTGGTGGGTATGATCCTGCTGGTGCCCGCCATCCGGGTGGCCTTTGACCTGCCCTCCGGCGCCACGCTCCTGGCGGCTATCATCGTGCTGGCGGTGATGATTCTGCCCTCTATCGTCTCCGTGTCGGAGACGGCGCTGCGCGCCGTGCCCCGGGAGTATGAGGAGGCGTCTCTGGCCCTGGGGGCCACCCATATCGAGACCGTGTTCCGCGTCAGCGTGCCCGCTGCCCGCAGCGGCATCGCCACCGCCATTGTGCTGGGCATCGGCCGGGCCATCGGTGAGGCCATGGCCATCATTATGGTGGCGGGCAATGTGGCCAATATGCCGGGCCTGCTGACGCCGGTGCGGTTTTTGACCACCGCCATTGCCTCGGAGATGTCCTACGCCTCCGTGGGCTCCCTCCACCGCAATGCCCTGTTCTCCATCGGCCTGGTGCTGTTCCTCTTCATCATGCTGATCAATGTGTTCCTCAACGTCTTTATCAAGCGGAAAAAGGAGGACTGACCGAACATGGAATCTCATACCCTGTCCCCCCGGCGCCAGCTGTACGACAAGGGCCTGCGGGTGGTGCTGTACTTCTGCGGCTTCCTCACCTGCGCGCTGCTGGTTCTGATCATCGGCTATATCTTCTACCGGGGCGTCCCATTCATCAGCTGGGAGCTGCTGTCTACCCAGTCCAGCTATATCAACGACACCATCGGTATCCTGCCCAATATCCTCAACACGCTCTATATCATCCTGCTGTCCATGGTGATCGTGCTGCCCCTGGGCGTGGGCGCCGCCATCTATCTGACGGAGTACGCCACCAACCGGCGTCTGGTGGCTGTCATCGAGTTCGCCACCGAGACCCTCACCGGCATCCCCTCCATCATCTTCGGCCTGGTGGGTATGCTGTTCTTCATCCAGATGATGGGATTGAAGACCGGTGTGCTGGCCGGCGGCCTGACCCTGGTGGTGATGATCCTGCCCACCATCGTCCGCACCACCCAGGAGAGCCTGAAGACCGTGCCGGACTCCTACCGGGAGGGCGCCCTGGCCATGGGCGCCGGTAAATGGCACATGGTCCGCACTGTGGTGCTGCCCAACGCGGTGGACGGCATCGTCACCGGCTGCATCCTGGCGGTGGGCCGCATTGTGGGCGAGAGCGCGGCGCTGCTGTACACCGCCGGCTTCGGCCTGGTGCTCAATAACTTTGTGACTGCGCTGGAATCCTCCTCCGCCACATTGACCGTGGCCCTGTATGTGTATGCCAGTGAGCGGGGCGAGACAGACATCGCCTTCGCCATCGCCACCATTTTGATGCTGCTGACGCTGGTCATCAACCTGTCCGCCAATCTGGTGGGCCGGAAGCTGAAGAAAAACTGACGAGGAGGATACGAAATGTCCACCATCATTCAAGTAAAGGACCTGAATCTGTGGTACGGGGCGCACCATGCCCTCCACGGTGTGAATATCGACATTCCGGAGCATGAGATCACCGCCCTGATCGGCCCCTCCGGCTGCGGAAAGTCCACCTTTCTGAAGACCCTGAACCGGATGAATGACCTGGTACCGGGCATCCGCATTGAGGGGGAGGTCAACTACGCCGGGCAGAACATCTACGCCCCCAATGTGGACACCACCTGGCTGCGCAAGCAGATCGGCATGGTGTTCCAGAAGGCCAATCCCTTCCCTATGAGCATCTATGACAACGTGGCCTACGGCCCCCGGACCCACGGCATCCGCTCCCGGGCCAAGCTGGACGAGATCGTGGAGAACTCTCTCCGCTCCGCCGCCATCTGGGACGAGGTGAAGGACCGGCTGAAGAAGAGTGCCCTGGGCCTCTCCGGCGGCCAGCAGCAGCGGCTGTGCATTGCCCGTGCCTTGGCAGTGGAGCCGGAGATCCTGCTGATGGATGAGTCCACCAGCGCCCTGGACCCCATCTCCACCTCCAAGATCGAAGACCTTGCAGTGGAACTGAAAAGCAAGTATACTGTCATCATGGTGACCCACAATATGCAGCAGGCCGCCCGTGTCTCCGACAACACGGCGTTTTTCCTGCTGGGGGATCTGGTGGAGTTCGGCAGGACGGAGACACTGTTCTCCACCCCCACGGACAAGCGCACAGAAGACTACATCACCGGCCGGTTCGGCTAAGGAGGGACGTAAGGTGAGAAACAGATTTGGCGAGCAGCTGGAGCGGCTGCACGTGGAAATGATCCAGATGGGCGCCCTGTGTGAGGATGCCATCTCTGCCGCGGCCCAGGCCCTGATGAAGGGTGACGAGGACCTGGCACGCGCCGCCGGGGAGGCGGAGCGGGAGATCGACCAGAAGGAGCGGGAGGTGGAGAACCTCTGCCTGAAGCTGCTGCTGCAGCAGCAGCCCGTGGCACGGGACCTGCGGGAGATCTCCTCTGCGCTGAAGATGATTTCCGATCTGGAACGGATCGGGGACCAGGCGGCGGACATCGCGGAGCTGACCCGGTTCGTGCGTCTGCCGGACGGCCCCGGCCGCCAGCGGATCGAGGAGATGTCCAAGGCCGTCATCCGGATGGTGACAGACAGTGTGGACTCCTTTGTAAAGCGGGATCTGGAGCTGGCCCGGGAGGTCTGCCGGGAAGACGACCAGGTGGACGACCTGTTCAACCAGGTGAAAAAGGAGCTGATCGGGCTGATCGCCGCAGACGCCGACTCCGGCGAGCTGTGGCTGGATCTCATCATGGTGGCCAAGTATCTGGAGCGGATCGGCGATCACGCCACCAACGTGGCGGAGTGGGTGGAGTACTCCATTACGGGGAATCACCCCTCCAACAACTGAGCGGCCTGCGCACAGGCGCGGCGCCGATATTGAAAAGGGGGAGGGGCCATGCTTACCTATGAGGATGTGAAAAACAATTCTGCGGTCCGGATCTATATCCAGAGGGCGGACGAGTCTCTGACCGCTCTGGGCTATACGGAGCACAGCTTTGCCCACGTGACGGCGGTGGCGGAAAACGCCGCCTATATCCTCTCCACCCTGGGGTATCCGGAGCGGACGGTGGAGCTGGCAAAGATCGCCGGGTTTCTTCACGACATCGGCAACCTGGTGAACCGGGTGGATCACTCCCAGTCCGGTGCGGTCATGGCCTTCCGCATTCTGGACAACATGGATTGTCCTCCGGAGGAGATCGCCACCATCGTCACCGCCATCGGCAACCACGACGAGGGCACCGGCATGCCGGTGAACGCCGTGGCGGCGGCACTGATCCTGGCGGACAAGTCCGACGTCCGCCGCAGCCGGGTCCGGAATCCGGATATGGCCAGCTTCGACATCCATGACCGGGTGAACTACTCGGTGAAGAAGTCCGTCCTGAAGATCAACGAGGAGCACACGCTCATCAAGCTGAAGCTGTCCGTGGACACGAAGTACGGCTCTGTCATGGACTATTTTGAGATCTTCATGGGCCGGATGCTCCTCTGTCGAAAGGCAGCGGAGAAGCTGGGCCTGCAGTTCAAGCTGATGATTAACGAGCAGCAGCTGATCTGACCGGCCGCCGGAGGGAGACACCCTCCGTCCCTCCAGCGGGGCGGAGAGATTGAATGGGGAGGGGTATCTGTGATCTATCTGCTGGAGGATGACGACAGTATCCGGGATTTTGTGATCTATACATTGAACAGCCAGGGTATGGAGGCCAGGGGGTTTCCGCTGCCCTCCCTGTTCTGGCAGGCCGTGGGAGAGCAGATGCCCGCCCTGGTGCTGCTGGATATCATGCTGCCGGAGGAGGATGGACTCAGCGTCCTGAAAAAGCTCCGGGCCACGCCCCGCACGGCCAAGCTGCCGGTCATCATGCTGACGGCCAAGGGCACGGAGTACGACAAGGTGGTGGGTCTGGACGGCGGCGCCGATGACTATGTGGCCAAGCCCTTCGGCATGATGGAGCTGCTCTCCCGCATCCGGGCGCTGCTGCGGCGGACGGAGACGGAGAACGGCACCCTCCGCTGCGGCATTCTGGAGGTGGATCCGGGGCAGCACATCGTCCGGGTCCGGGGACAGGGGACCGTCCTGACCCAGAAGGAGTTTGAAGTGCTGTGCCTGTTGCTGCGCAACCCCGGCCAGGTGCTTTCCCGGGAGCAGCTGATCGAGAACGTCTGGGGCTACGCCTTTACCGGCGAGAGCCGGACCGTGGACGTCCACGTGCGGACCCTCCGCCAGAAGCTGGGGGAGGCGGGCGCTTACATCGAGACGGTCCGGGGCTATGGCTACAAGATCAGCCCTGTGAACTGACAGGAGGGCTGGAGAGACATGACGAAACGGATCTTTCGCTCCATCCTGGGCGTGTCCCTGGCAGTGCTGCTGGCCAGCCTGGTGCTGATCGTGGGCGTGCTCCACGGTTATTTCCAGGATCGGGTCTCCGGTGAGCTGGAGAGTCTGGCAGAGTACATCGCCCATGGGGTAGAGGAGAATGGCACGGACTATCTCACAGAGGATCTGCCCGGCAGCTACCGGATTACCTGGGTGGATGCGGACGGCACCGTGCTCTTCGACAACCGGCAGGACCCGGAGGAGATGGGGAACCACGCCCAGCGGGAGGAGATCCGGGAGGCGCTGATCCTGGGGAAGGGACATGCGGTCCGCTATTCGGACACGCTTTCCCAGCAGACGCTGTATGCGGCCCAGCGGCTTGCCGACGGAACGGTGCTGCGGGTGTCCAGCGCCCAGTATTCCGTCTGGGTCCTGGTACTGCAGGCGCTGCAGCCGGTGGCGCTGATGATGCTGCTGGCCTTCATCCTGGCCATGGCGCTGGCTTCCCGGGTGGCGCGGCAGCTGGTGGAGCCCATCAACGCCATCGACCTCAATGACCCCGCCGGCAGCGAGACCTATGAGGAGCTGACGCCCCTGCTGTCCAAGCTCCGCAGCCAGCAGAGGCAGATCCAGCGGCAGATGCGGGATTTAAAGCGCCGGCAGGAGGAGTTCACCGCCATCACGGAGAACATGAGCGAGGGCTTCCTGGTGATCGACCAGGAGACGCGGGTGCTGACTTACAATTCCGCCGTGCTGCGGCTGCTCTACGCGCAGGTCCCCACAGAGGAGGGAGAGAGCGTCTACGCCCTGAACCGGGAGGCGGGCTTCCGCCGCTGCGTGGAGGAGGCTCTGGCCGGTCGGCGGTGTGAGCAGCTGCTGGAAAAGGACGATGATTGCCGCCAGATCATCGCCAGTCCTGTGGAACAGGACGGCCAGATCGCGGGTGCGGTGCTGGTGATCCTGGATGTGACGGAGAAGGAGCAGCGGGAGCGGCTGCGGCGGGAGTTCACCGCCAACGTCTCCCACGAGCTGAAGACGCCCTTGACCTCCATCCTGGGTACGGCGGAGATCCTGCAGAACGGTTTGGTGAAGCCGGAGGACGTCCCCCACTTCGCCGGGAACATCCACCGGGAGACGGAGCGGCTCATCGGGCTGGTGAACGACATCATCAAGCTGTCCCGCCTGGACGAGGGCGGCGGCCTGGGCCAGTGGGAGACCGTGGATCTGTACGAGGAGGCGCGGGCCGTCCTGGAGCAGCTGGCTCCGGCGGCCCAGCGGAAACAGGTGACCACCCGGCTCCAGGGCGGCGAGGCTCTGGTGCGGGGCGTGCCCCAGATCGTGGAGGAGATCGTCTACAACCTCTGCGACAACGCCATCGCCTACAACCGGGCGAACGGCAGCGTCACCGTCACAGTGGAAAATACCGCCTTCGGCCCTCGGATCACGGTGGCGGATACTGGCATCGGCATTCCCCGGGAGGCCCAGGGCCGGGTATTCGAGCGGTTTTACCGGGTGGACAAGAGCCATTCCTCCGGCGGCACGGGACTGGGGCTCTCCATCGTCAAGCACGGGGCGGCCTATCTGGGTGCCCAGGTGGAGCTCCACAGCGAACCGGGCCACGGCAGCACCTTTACGCTTACCTTTCCGAAGGCGGGAGCATGAGGGGGGCTTGCAATCCCGGCGGAAGTGTGCTAGGATAACCGGAGATTGATGAATGATTGGAGGGGTGTGAAGATGCGGATCTGACTTTCGTGTTTTGGCATAGAGGGTTGCTGCGGCGAAGACGCAGCGTCTTTTTCCATGCCATTGCAGGGAAGGCAGACCGCTGATCTCACCCAGGTATCGCACAGCCCCGGATGCGGGGTGAATGCCGTATGCCCGGCCGCGGGAGAGGTCTGCTCTCCCGCGGCCGTTTTTTGCTGCGCAAAAGCACGGCGAATCGGAAATGACGGATGAGACGCTCATGTGCGCGGCATTTGCCGAAGTCTGCGGTGCGCCAGACCGCACATGAGGGTCTGCGCAAAGGAGGAATGCGATATGTCCATGATCGACGTCTCGAATCTGACATTTGGATACGAGGGCAGTCCGGAGCTCATCTTTGACCATGTGGGCTTTCAGATCGATAGCGGCTGGAAATTGGGCTTTACCGGGCGGAACGGCCGGGGAAAGACCACCTTCCTGCGGCTGCTCCAGGGGGAGTACCCGTACAGCGGCACCATCTCCGCCTCTGTGGAATTTGAGTACTTCCCCTACGAGGTGGCGAACCTGTCCCGGACGGGACTGGAGGTGGTGCGGGAGATCGCGCCGGAGGCGGAGGACTGGGAGATCCAGCGGGAGCTGGGGCTTCTGGACCTGGCAGAGAGATCACTGGAGCTGCCCTTTTCCAGCCTCTCCAACGGGGAGCGGACCAAGGTGCTGCTGGCGGCCATGTTTTTGAAGGAGAATGCCTTCTTGCTGATCGACGAGCCAACCAACCATCTGGACCTGGAGGGACGGCGGAAGCTGGGGAGCTATCTGGCCCGGAAGCGGGGCTTTCTGCTGGTGTCCCATGACCGGGCGTTCCTGGACCAGTGTGTGGACCATATTCTGGCCATCAACCGGACCAATATTGAGATCCAGCGGGGGAATTTCTCCTCCTGGTGGGAGAACCGCCGGAGGCAGGACGCCTTTGAACTGGCCCGGCAGGAGAAGCTGCAGAAGGACATCGGGCGGCTGACGGAGTCCGCCCGCCGTGCCTCCGGCTGGTCGGACCGGACGGAGAAGAGCAAGTTCGGCGTGGACAAGACCGGGGCCAAGGCGGCGGACCGGGGCTTTGTGGGCCACAAGGCGGCCAAGCTGATGCAGCGGTCCAAATCCATCCAGCGCCGCCGGGAGGAGGCAGTGGAGGAGAAGAAGCAGCTGCTGCAGAACCTGGAGCGGCAGGAGGCGCTGGCGGTTACGCCCCTGCCCTGCCGGACGGGTGCGCGGCTGGCGGAGTTCCGGGACGTAGCCGTGTGCTACAACGGTCGCAGGGTCTGCCGGGAGATCACCTTCGAGGTGCTGGCGGGGGAGCGGATCGCCCTCCAGGGCGCAAACGGCTGCGGCAAGTCCAGCCTGCTGAAGCTGCTGCTGGGGGAAGAGATCCCCCACAGCGGCACGGTGGAGACCATGAGCGGCCTGGTGGTGTCCTATGTCAGCCAGAATACGGACCACCTGCGGGGCAGCCTGACGGAGTTTGTCCGGACCCAGGGTCTGGACGGCAGCCGGTTCCGGACCATCCTGCGGAAGCTGGATGTTCCACGGGAGCAGTTTGAGAAGGACCTGGCAGATTACAGCAGCGGCCAGAAGAAAAAGGTGCTGCTGGCCGCAAGCCTCTGCACACAGGCACACCTGTACGTGTGGGATGAGCCGCTGAACTTTATCGACGTCATCTCCCGGATGCAGGTGGAGGATCTGCTGCTGGCCTGTCGGCCGACCCTGCTGTTCGTGGAGCACGACGCCCGCTTCTGCGACGAGATCGCCACCCGGCGCATCCGGATCCAGAGGGAATGACTCGAAACAAGAAGACGCCCTCCGCAGTTGTGCGGAGGGCGTCCGTTTTCCTTTGTGATTACCAGAGGTCGGGCCAGAATACCTGGCCGTCCTCCGACCGGAAGGGCTCGGGCACCGTGTCCTCTTCCAGCATCCGGGCCCGGATGGCGGCGGAGAGGTCCTCCACTGTGCCGGGGCCGTAGTCGGCAAAGGACGCCGAGTCCATCAAAATGGCGCCCGCCCGGGCCATGTCCTCCAGATTCACCCGCTGGATCTCCTCGGTATGGGAGGAGCAGCAGTCCGTCAGCACCACGGTGTTGTACTCCAGAGCGATGGCGTCATAGCAGGTGGTGCGGATGCAGTTGGGGGTGGTGGTGCCGGTGAGGATCACCGTCCGCACGTCCAGCCGCCGGAGGATCAGGTCCAGCTCCGTCTGGAAAAAGGCGCTCCACCTGGGCTTGATGATGGTGTAGTCCCCGGGCTGGGGGCGCAGGCCCTCCGGTGCCTGGGCGCTGTTGGGACCGGTGGAGGCGGGGCGGCAGGCCCGGCCGCCGGCGACCCAGCCGGGGTAACGGGTCAGCTCCACATCGCTGCCGTCAGCGCGGTAGAGCCGCTTGACAAAGAATACCGGAATGCCCTTGGCCCGGGCCAGCTCCACGGCCCGGACGCAGTTGGGGACCATGGACTGGGCGAAGCGGATCCAGTGTCCGCCCTCCGGATGAACAAAGCCGTTTTCCATATCGATGACCAGCAGGGCGGAGCGGGTGGGATTGGGTTTCATCAGCAGAACCTCCTGTCAGAGTTTTTGAAAAATATGAATGCGAAAGGAGATACGGGTGGTGAGAGACTCCAGGTCCGCCAGACGCTTTGCACCTGTCTTGGGGGTCTTCCAGTAATAGGGCGTCATCTGGAACAGGGCGCGGATGTCTGCCTGGCAGGGGAGGGTGATGGTGCCCTCCACCGGCACGATAGACTGATAGGCGAACCCCTCATAGGGGGTCTCCTTTTCCTCATTGGGATAGGGACGGTCGTAGAGGACCTGCTTCAGCTCCCAGAGGTGGTCCGGTCCGGGCACCACGTAGAGGAAGTGCCCGCCCGGCCTCAGCACTCGCCGGAATTCCTCCAGCGCCAGGGGGGAGAAGCAGTCCAGCAGAATGTCCGCCGCGCCGTCCGCCGCCGGCAGGTGGAAGGAGGAGGCCACAGCCCACGCAATGCCTTTCTCCCGCTTGGCGGCGGATCGGAGAATGGGCTTGGAAATGTCGGTTCCCGCCATCCGGGGGGATTTTCCCGCGGCGGCCAGGGTCCGGAAGATGCCGGAGGTGTAGAATCCCTCGCCGCAGCCCACGTCCCAGATCACCGGCGATTCGCCGGAAAGAGACAAAATCTGACAACAGAGCGTATTGAGAAGTGGATCATAATACCCCTTGGAGAGGAAATCCCGCCGTGCGGCGGCCATATCCCGGTCATCTCCCGGATCGGCGGAGTGCTTTTGATTAGGGGGCAACAGATAGGTGTAGCCCTCCCGGGCGATGTCATAACTGTGTCCGGCCGGGCAGCGATAGGCCCGGTCTCCGCGGTCCAGCGGCGCCCCGCAGACGGGGCAGCGGAAAAGACTTTCCATCACGTGTCCTCGCCCGTCACATCGTTGATCCACTTCCGGCTCCGCAGCCGCAGGATACCCCAGGGGCACTTGCACACATTTTCCGACTGGATGCATAGGCACACCACCGCTACCGGGGCGTTGAACACCAGGGCAGTCAGGAAGGTCAGAGGTACAGCGATGACCCACTGGCAGCTCAGGTCGATGATGGAGGCCATGCGGGAGTCGCCGCCCGCCCGAAGCAGGCCGGTGATGTTGGTGATGTCAAAGGCCTTCAGCGGCAGCATGAAGAGATATACGACGCACATGGTGACGGCGATCTCCAGCGCCAGCCCCTCCAAATGGAACAGAGGATAGAGATAGGGGATGAACACCGTAGGCAGGAGGACCGCCAGGCACACCGACACCACGAAACCCACTCCGAAGGAGACCGTCAGCAGGCAGCAGCCCAGAGAGTAGACCTCCTCCCGGCCGGCGCCCTCACCGATCCGCTTGCCCACAATCACGGCGGTGGCGCCTGCGATGCCGAAGCAGGCCACAGTGGAGAACTTGTCGATGTTGCCCATGATGGCGTGGGCCGCCAGCATATCCGTGCTGATGGCCATGTGGCCCATGACGGCGGTCATAACACTGACGCCCAGACCCCACAGCACCTCGTTCACCAGAACGGGGGTGGCGTATTTCAGGAAGCTCCGCGCCATGGCCCCGCCGGGCCGCAGCAGCAGGCGGAGCATCAGGGGCACTCGGCGGTAGCGGGGGGCATAGACCGCGACGATCACGAACTCCAGCACCCGGGAGGTCAAGGTGGCAATGGCAGCACCGGTGATCCCCAGCGCAGGCGCGCCGAACTTGCCGAAAATGAGAATGTAGTTCAGGCCCGTGTTGGTCAGCATGGAGATGCCGAAGACGATCATGCCCATGGCGGGATTCTCCGTGCTGCGCTGCATGCCGATGTAGACGGAGCTGATGGTGTTGAAGATATAGCTGAGGCCAACAATCCGGAGATAGGGGGCGCCCAACTCAATGAGCAGGTCGTTGTTGGTCACCAGAGCCATCACATGGAGGGGGAAGAAGAACAGCACAGCGGCCACGGAAACCGCAATGATGAGCCCGGCGTAAAGGCTGACGCCCATACAGCGGTTGATGCTGTCGGTGTCCCCCTTGCCCCAGTACTGGCTGGCCAGGACGGAGAGTCCGCTGAGCAGGCCCAGGATGATGATCTGGAGCAGGTAGATGGGCGTGTTGGCGGCAGTGACAGCGGACAGCTCATTCTGCCCCAGCATACCCACCATGAAGGTGTCCACAAATCCCAGGGAAGTGGTGATGAGATTCTGCAGGATCAGCGGCAGAGCCAGCAAGAACAGCCGCTTGTAGAAGCCGGGCTCCCGATGAAGATGACGAAACATAAAAGACGAAACCTCTTGAAACTGAAAAGTAAAATTGCCTTACAGCATGGGCATCCGCGTGTCGTGGTGGCGCCGCAGGGCGTCCGCACAGGCATCGATGTCGCCCTTGTCAGTCTCCGGACCGAAGCTCAGGCGGATTACCCCGCCGGAGACCTTCTTCGGCAGCTTCAAAGCTGCGATCACGTGACTGGGCTTGCCTTGATGGCAGGCGGAGCCGGCGGAGATACAGACGCCCTGGCTGCCCAGGTCATTGACAATATTTTGGCTGGGCCAGCCTACGAGAGAGATGGAGAGGATATGGGGCGCGCCGCCGGGAGCGGAGAGGATTTTCAAGTCGGGGATGGCAGACAGCCGCTCTGCGGCATAGTCCCGGATTTTCGCCATGCAGCGGAGCTTCTCCTCCAAATTTTCCCGCCGCAGCTCCACAGCCCTGGCAAAGCCCGCGATCTGGGCCGTGGCTTCAGTGCCGGCCCGAAGACCGCCCTCCTGCCCGCCGCCGGCCAGCAGCGGCTTTGGATTCCGGACCCGGGGACCGATGTACAGAGCGCCGATGCCCTTGGGCCCGCCGATCTTGTGGGCGGAGATGGTGAGGAAGTCCGCCCCCAGCGTTTTTGCGGAGCAGGGGACCTTCAAAAAGCCTTGGACCGCGTCGGTGTGCAGCAACGTCTGTGGGTTCTTCACCGCCAGGCCCCGGGCGATCTCAGCGATGGGATAGATGTTTCCCAGCTCGTTGTTCACCAGCATGCAGGACACCAGCGCCGTGTCCTGCCGGACGGCGGCGAGGACCTGCTCCGCAGAGAGGGAGCCGTCCTGAGCCGGGACAAGATACGTCACCTCGTATCCCTGCCGCTCCATCCAGCGGCAGGCTTCCAGCACGGCGCTGTGCTCCACTGCGGTGGTAACGATGTGGCGGCCCAGGTGGCGGTTCTGCCAGCAGGCGGCGGTGACAGCCCAGTTGTCCGCCTCCGTGCCGCAGGAGGTGAAGAACAGCTGCTTGGCCCCACAGCCCAGTGCGTCCGCCACGGTCTTCCGCCAGGCTTCCACCCGGCGCTTCATCTCCAGCCCCATGGGGTACTGGGAGCTGGGGTTGCCGAACTGTTCGGTGAGCACCTCATACATGGCATCCGCCACCGCCCGGGGAACGGGCGTAGTGGCGGCGTGGTCCAGATAAATCATGAAAAACGATCTCCTTGCGGTTGGGCCTTGCCCAACGGTAAAAATTACAGTATAATCGAAACGCATCAAGTTATTATATAAAGGTTTTGCGGAAAGTGCAAGGAGATTCCATGAAAGTTGCCATCTATACCTTGGGCTGCAAGGTGAACCAATATGAGACCCAGGCCATGGAGCAGGAGCTGCTGGCAAGGGGGCACACGCTCACGGAGTTTTCCGATGAGGCGGATGCCTATATCGTGAACACCTGCTCCGTCACGGCAGTCAGCGACCAGAAGTCCCGGCAGGTGATCCACGGCGTCCAGCGGAAGCACCCCGGCGCCGTGGTGGCGGTGTGCGGCTGCTATCCCCAGACCCACGCGGACGACGTGCGGAAGCTGGGGGTGGACCTGATCTCCGGCACCGGCGACCGGACGGGTTTTATCCGCCTTCTGGAAGAGGCCGCAGCGGAGAAGCGGCAGATCGAGGCCATCGACCAGCCTTTTGAGCGGCGGGTGTTCGAGGTCCTGCCCGCCGGCGGCCTGGGGGGCCGCACCCGGGCTATGCTGAAGGTGGAGGACGGGTGCGTCAACTTCTGTACCTACTGCATCATTCCATACGCCCGGGGACGGGTGCGGTCCCTGCCCGTCCCCACTGCCGTGGAGCAGACTCGGGCCCTGGCGGCAGAGGGCTACCGGGAGATCGTGGTGACGGGCATCGAGATCTCCTCCTGGGGCCAGGACCTGAAGAACGGAGAGACCCTGATCGACCTACTGGAGGCTGTCTGCACCGCCGCACCGGCTGTCCGCATCCGGCTGGGGAGCCTGGAGCCCCGGACCATCACAGAGGAGTTCTGCCGCCGGGCGGCCGCCCTGCCGAACCTCTGCCCCCAGTTCCACTTGTCTATGCAGTCCGGATGCGACGACACCCTGAAGCGAATGAACCGGAAATACGATACCACTCGATATGCGCAGTCCGTTGCACTTTTAAATCAATATTTTGACCACCCCGCTGTCACCACGGACCTCATCACCGGGTTTCCGGAGGAGACGGAGGAGGAATTTGCCCAGACGCTGGACTTCATCCGCCGGTGCGGCTTTGCCCAGATGCACATTTTCCCCTACTCCGTCCGGCCCGGCACCCCGGCGGCCAAGATGCGTCAGGTGCCGAAGGCCGTGAAGGAAGAGCGGGCCCGCCAGGCGGCGGCGGTGGCGGAGGCGCTCCACCGGAACTATCTCGCGGCCTGTGTGGGAGCGGTGTATCCCGTCCTCTTTGAACAGCCCAAGGACGGCAGGTATTTCGGCCACGCACCCAACTATATGGAGGTGCTGGCGGACGGGACGGACCTGCATAACCAGGTGCGGAATGTGAAAGTCACCGGCACTGACGGAGCATCCCTGCTGGGTGAGCTTTTGGAGGACTGACATGAAGAGCCATTTCTTTGCCTACATCTCCCGGATGCGGTTCATCCAGCGGTGGGCCCTGATGCGCAACACCGCGCCGGAGAACGTCCAGGAGCACAGTCATCAGGTGGCCGTCCTGGCCCACGCTCTGGCGGTGATCCGCAACGAGAAGTTCGGCGGCCGCCTGGACCCCGGCGCCGTGGCGGTGGCGGCGCTGTACCATGACGCCAGCGAGATCCTGACCGGCGACATGCCCACCCCCATCAAGTACGACAACCCGGCCATCCGAAACGCCTACAAGGACGTGGAGGCGGTGGCGGAGGGCAAGCTGCTCCATATGCTGCCGCCGGAGCTTCAGGGGGTGTACGGGCCCATCCTGACGCAGTCCGACCCGGAGGTGCGGCAGGTGGTGAAGGCGGCGGACAAGCTCTCCGCTTATATCAAGTGTGTAGAGGAGCTGAAAGCCGGCAACAACGAATTCCGGCAGGCCGCCGGCCAGACCCGGAAAGCCCTGGAGGGCTACGAACTGCCGGAAGTGACGTACTTTCTGGAGACCTTTATGGACAGCTTCTCCCTGACCCTGGACGAGCTGCAGTGAACAAAGAACCGCCCTGGCGCTGTACGCCAGGGCGGTTCTTTGTTCACTTGTTCAGCTTGGAGCAGATCAGCCCGCCCAGGCGGCGGACACCCTCCTCGATCAGGTCCTCCGGCGTGTTGCCGAAGCTCATGCGCATACAGTTCTTCCCCTGGCCGTCCCGGTCGGAGAAGAAGCCCTCTCCCGCCACAAAAGCCACGTTCACAGCCGGGTCTGTGGAAGACTCCTGCAGCAGGGCGGAGGTGTCGATGCCGCCGGGCAGCTCCACCCAGGTGAAGAGGCCGCCGTCCGGATTGCTGTGCTTGGTACCGGCGGGGAAATACCGGTCGATGCTCTGGAGCATCACGTCCCGGCGCCTGCGGTACAGGTCGCAGATCATCTGGTGGTGGGCCGGGTAACAGCCCCGCTTGAAGAACTCCGCGCAGAGGATCTGGGGCAGCATGGAGGTGTGGGAGTTGGTGGCGGACTTCACGTCCACCAGATGCTGGATGGTCTCCGTATCCGCCACCACATAGCCCAGGCGGGAGCCGGGGGAGAAAATCTTGGAGAAGCTGCCCGCCATCACCACATGGCCTGTGGTGTCGAAGTGCTTGATGGGAGGCAGGTCCTCTCCGCTGTACCGGATATCCCGATAGGGGTCGTCCTCCAGCACCAGCACGTCGTATTTGGCGGCCAGCTCCGCCACGGCCTTCCGCCGCTCCAGGCTGAGGGTGCGGCCGCTGGGGTTCTGGAAGGTGGGAATGACATAGATCATCTTGGGATGGCACTGCCGGATCTTCCGCTCCAGATCCTCCGGGATCAGGCCGTTGTCATCCATGGCCACACCCACGCACCTGGCCTCGAACATATCGAAGATCTCCACGGACTGGACGAAGGTGGGGGCCTCCACCAGGATCACGTCGCCGGGGTCGATGTACGCCTGGCAGGCCAGGTTGATGCCCTCCAGGCCGCCGGTGATGATTATGACGTTGTCCACGCCGCAGTCGATGCCCTTGGGAGCCAGCAGCTCCCGGACCACCACCTCCCGCAGGTCCCGGATCCCCTCAATGGGGCCGTACTGCAGGGCCTCCACGCCCCGGGTGTCCGTCCGCAGCACCTCGTCGGCCAGCTGGCGGATGGTGTCCACCGGCAGGGCCTCTCTGGCGGGGGAACCGCCGCTGAAGGAGATGATGTCCGGGTTGGTCATGGACCCGAACAGTCCTTTGACCACATTGGCCGTGAAGGCCATTTTTTCCATACGCTTGGCATAAGGCACCATTCTGCGCTGTCCTCCATTTCAAGGGCGCGCCCTTCCGGCGCGCCGCTGTGTGATTTGATCGTTTCAGTATACCACACCAGGCGGGAAAACTCAATTCCCCAAAAACAAGCCGTCCCGGGGCATTGCCCCGGGACGGGAGGATGGTCATTCCAGGGGAATTTGGATGTCTCCCACCTGCACGGCGGCGACCTGGCTCACGTCCAGCAGGTCCTGGAACTGGCTGGTGAAGTCTGCTGAGGAGAGATACTCGTCCTCTGTATTATGGCTGCCGCCTCCGGTAAATCCGAAGATCAGGTCCACGGCTGGCAGGATGCTGCCATCCCGCAGCAGCAGGGAGGTGTCCGACACCAGCTCCTCTGTATCCCGATAGGCGGTGCCGCCGGAGACCTCCACATAGATGGACAGGGGGGACAGGACGGCCCGGGCGGAGAAGCCGCCGTGCCGGTAGGATCCCGTCAGGGTCTGCGAGACTGCGGACGGCTGGAAGGTGAGGATAGCGGGGTGGTTTGTCACCGCTGTGTCCACACCGTTCACCCGTAGGACAGGCGGCGTCACCAGCAACGTCAGGGGCTGGGCGGTGAAGTCCAGGCTGTCCGCGTCTCCGGTGATATTACAGAGATAGGAGAGTGTATTGGTGGCTGGATCGTAGCCGGCCTCCCCCAGGCCGCTGGAGCCATTGACCCTGCCAATGCGGTTCAGCGTGCTTTCCGACTTCCCGTAGAAGATACGGGTGAGCGGATCTGTCCAGTCCAGTGTTGCCCAGGTATCCTGCTCGGCCGCTTTCAAATCCTCCCAGGCAATATCGTCTGTGGCGTAATAGGTGACCATTGGAAGTTTGATGTCGTCCTTTTGGGTGTTCTCCCGGCTGTTGTAAGCTATCTCCACGGTTTCCGGATCCACCGAGTCCGGCAGCTGGTAGTCCAGGATCAGGTAGATGCTCTTTTCATCCACCAGCGCCTCCCGGATGGTCAGTGTTACGTCATCACAGACGGAGGTCATGTTGACTGGCTGGAAGGCCTTTTCGGCCATGGGGGTCTCCGCCCCCTCCGGGCCAAACCGGTCTGAGAAGATGTCATCCCAGTCCACCAGCACTGCTGCCCCCACGGACAGCGTCAGTACAACAGCCAGCACCGCAGCCAGCAGCGCCTTTCGGAAAAATCCCCGGGGGCGGTAGACGGCGGTCCGGGCCTGAGGTTCCGGCTCCGCGGACAAAACAGCCTCCCGCAGCTGCTCCTCCAGCTCCGGCGGGGGCGCGCAGTGTTCCATTGACTCGTGATAGCGATTCATAAGCTCTCCTCCCATGTGTTCCGCAGGGCGTCCCGGCCCCGCTTCAGCCGCATTTTCACCGTGGGCACCGTCACCCCCAGGAGCCGCGCGATCTCCCGGAGGGTGTAGCCCTCGTAGTAGTGGAGGTGAAGGACTGTCCGCTGGGACTCCGGCAGGGCGGCCACGTGGTCCAACAGGCCCAGCTCCTCCGGCGTGACGGCGGCGGAGGCGGCCTCCAGCGGCAGCTCGGACCGGTTGGATCGCTTCCAGGCGTCCCGACACTGGTTCAGGGCCACCCGGAACAGCCATCGCCGCTCGTGGTCCGGAGAGGCAAAGACCGGCGCCCGGTACAGCCGCTTGCAGAACACCTCCTGCAAGATATCCTCCGCATCCGCCGGGTTCTTCATCTGGATCAGGCAGAAACGGTACAGGGACGGCCCATAGGTCCGGTATACCTGCTCAAAGAGCTGTTCCGCTTCGGTCACTGGCCTCACCTCCTTCTGCTGTGATTACGAGTGAGCGGGGCAAAAGGTCACAAAGAACTGCAAAAACTCCCCGGCTTCTGCCGGGGAGTTTCAGTTCAGGGCATCCGCCTGCTGTGTGAAGAGCTCCGTCACCCGCTCTGCCGTGGCGGGGCAGGAGGTGAGCGCCGGGTCCTGTGCCAGCAGCTGCTCCGCCGCCTGACGGGCCTCCTGCAGCAGCTGGGTGTCGCAGCCCAGATCCGCCACCTTCAGCCCCGGTAGGCCGTGCTGGCGTGCTCCGAAGAAGTCACCGGGGCCCCGGAGCCGCAGGTCCTCCTCCGCGATCTGGAAACCGTCAGTGGTCTTGGTCATGACCTTCAGCCTCTGCCTCGTCTCCTCGTTTCGGTTGTCGGAGATCAGGATGCAGTAGGACTGATGCTTCCCCCGCCCCACCCGGCCCCGCAGCTGGTGGAGCTGGGAGAGGCCGAACCGCTCCGCGTTCTCGATCACCATCACCGCGGCGTTGGGCACATCCACCCCCACCTCAATGACGGTGGTGGACACCAGAATGTCCGTCTCGTGGGCAGCGAAGGCGGCCATGACGGCGTCCTTCTCCTTGGGCTTCATCTTGCCGTGGACGAAGGCCACCTTGAGATCCGGAAACACCTCGGACTGGAGCTTTTTGGCGTATTCCGTCACCGCCTTGCGCTCGTCGGGGAGCTGGTCATTCTCCTCTACCATGGGACAGACGATATAGGCCTGGCGGCCCTCGCCCACCAGCTTGCGGATGAAGCGGTACACCCGCTGGTGATAGCCCCCGGTGACGGCGAAGGTCTGCACCGGCTGGCGGCCGGGGGGCAGCTGGTCGATGATGGACACGTCCAGGTCTCCGTAGAGGATCAGGGCCAGGGTCCGGGGGATGGGGGTAGCGGACATGACCAGAATGTGGGGGTGGTCCCCCTTGGCGGCCAGTTCCGCCCGCTGGGCCACACCGAAGCGGTGCTGCTCATCCGTCACCACCAGGCCCAGGTCGCGGTAGGCCACGCTGCCGGTGATGAGGGCGTGGGTGCCGATGGCAAAGTCGATCTCCCCGCTCTCCAGTTGCTGAGTAATGGACCGTTTCGTCTTGGCGGTGGTGGAGCCGGTCAGCAGGGCGCACCGGATACCCAAATTTTCCAGCAGAGGGGCCAGGCCCTGGTAGTGCTGCTGGGCCAGGATCTCCGTAGGGGCCATCAGGGCCGCCTGGCGGCCATTCTTCACCATGAAGTACACGCAGGCGGCGGCCACCATGGTCTTGCCGGAACCCACGTCTCCCTGACAGAGCCGGTTCATGGGCGTGCCGGAGCGCATGTCCGCCAGTGCTTCCTCCACACAGCGGCGCTGGGCGTCCGTCAGGGTGAAGGGCAGGGCACGGTAGAAAAGCTCCATGTCCACGCCGCCACAAGGGGGCACGTGGACCACCTCCCGGCGGGAGCGGAGCCGCTCCAGCCCGATGGTGAAGAGGAACAGCTCCTCAAAGGCCAGCCGCCGCCGGGCCAGGTCCAGGGCCTCCGCGCTCTCCGGGAAGTGGATGTTCTCATAGGCGTACTCGATGCGGCAGAGCTGATGATGCTGCCGCACACGGTCCGGCAGCACGTCCGGCAGGATGTCCGCGCAGGCGTCCAGCCCCTGGCGGATGGACCGGGACAAAATCAGCTGGCTGACTCCGGCGGTAAGGGGATAGATGGGCACGATGCGGCCGGTGACCTCCCGCCGCCCCTCCGGCTCCACCACAGGATTGGCCATCTGATGCCGGAGGAGGGAGCCCTCCGCCCGGCCATAGAAGATATAGGTCTCTCCCTGGTGCAGGCTGTTTTTCAGCCACGCCTGGTTGAAAAAGGTCACATCCAGGGTGCCGGTGTCGTCCACCGCCCGGAGCTTCACCAGATCCAGCCCCTTGCGGATGTGGGAGATGGTGGGCGGGGACGCCACCATGGCGGCCACGCCGGCGGTCTCGCCGGGCACCAGGTCCGCAATGCGCCGCAGGGCAGAGCGGTCGTCGTAGGCCCGGGGGAAGTAAGAGATCAGGTCCCGCAGGGTGGCGATGCCCAGCTTGCCCAGGGCCTTGGCCCGCTGCTCCCCGATGCCCTTGATGTACCGCACATCTGTGTTCAGGTCCGCCATGGAATCACCTCCCGCCTTGCAAATTATTGGTCTCCATTATATAATGGCGCCGGAGAAAAAACAAGGAGATGGGCGCATGGTCACCTGGAAGAAGTGGGCGGCCCGCGGAGTCTGATGTGTGGGTTTGTTCGGCGGGATGATCGCGGCTGGAACCGGTCTGTGGCCCCTGGGACCCATTGGACCAGCAGCAGTGATGATGGTGTTGGGGGCTGGTCCTGTGGAGCAGGCAATACAGCGGTGTTCGTGTGCCCTTCCTGCGGCGCAGAGTTATCGGGAAAGGACTTCCGATCATCCAGGTGGAGTCCGGATGGGACTGATGCATTGCCGCAGTTGTGGAGCGATGCTTCCCGTAGAGGAATGCCGCAGAAAAGAGCCGTAAAAAAGTGTCCGGTCCTCCGGGCGCTTTTTTTGTAACGAAACCGCCGTCCATGCGTCCTATGGCAGAGAGGAGGAGAGGCCGTGCCGGATTTTGAGGAGATCTATCAGACGTATTTCGCCGACGTGTACCGCTACATCCTGGCCCTCAGCCGGGACGCCCACACGGCGGAGGAGGTGACCCAGGAGACCTTCTTCCGGGCATTGGCCTCCATCGACCAGTTCCGGGGGGACTGCCAGCTGCGGGTGTGGCTGTGCCAGATCGCCCGGAACCAGTACCTCTCGCTGTGCCGGGAGCGAAAGCACCGGGGAGAGCTGGAGCAGGAGCCGGGGGACGACGGGCTGGAGTGCGGCTTTGCGGACCGGGACGCCGCCAAGCGGCTCCACCGGCTGCTCCATGACCTGCCGGAACCCTACAAGGAGGTGTTCTCCCTGCGGACCTTCGGGGAGCTGCCCTTTGCCCAGATCGGGGAGCTCTTCGGCAAGACGGAGTCCTGGGCCCGGGTCACCTACTTCCGGGCCCGCCAGAAATTGAAGGAGGGATTTGATGGACCAGCTGGACCATGATATCGTACAGGACCTGCTGCCCCTGTACCACGACGGCGTCTGCTCGGACAAGAGCCGGGCGGCGGTGGAAGAACATCTGAAGACCTGTGAGGACTGCCGGGCCGCCCTAACGGCTATGGACGCGCCCCTGCCGGAGGTGGAAAAGGCCGCCGATGACGCGGCGGTAGCAGTGAAAAAAATATCCGGTGAGTGGAAGAGGGGCAAGCGCCGGGCCCATATCATTGGCGTGATTGTTGCCGTGGTGGTATGCGCGGCCGCCGCAGTGGGGATTTGGACCCTCACTACATGGACGTGCATCCCCATGGATGGCGGGGACTATACGCTGGATGTTTACCGGCTGAAGAGCGGAGGCGTGGGGGTCCACTGGGATTTTCGGGAGGGCCGGGAGACCTGGTATGCCCTGACATTCCGGGAGGAGGCGGACGGACTTCACTACTATCTGGAGCGGCCCATTCTCCGGGTGGAGTTGTTTGACTTTGACAGCAACTATAACCGGGGCGGGGACGCCATGTTTGAAAGCTGGTCGGATGATGCCATGGAGACCGAAGCGATCTACTTCGGCTTGGGTGAGGATGCCGTCTTGCTGTGGAAAGAGGGCGAGGAAGTGGACTTGCCCGCCGCCACCGCCGCCCAGGAGGAGATGTGGGCGATTGCGGAACTGCCACCGCAGGAGGTGCCGCAGGAATGAGAAAAGATGTCATTCCAGTGGAAGATGCACAGGGCGGGCCGCGCAGCCCGCGGCGTTTCCTCCGTCTTCTGGCCCTGCTCCTCGCCGCCTTCGCCCTGCTCTCCGCTGTGTGGTATTTCACAGCCTACCGGCCCTATGATGTTTACATGGAGGCCCTGCGGGCCCAGCCCGGGTGGCGGGAGGCTCCGGCCCTCCCGGGGTGCGGCACGGATGGGGAGGGTTACAACTGTAATGTGGCCCGGCCTGGATTTCTCCATTGGACGGGGAATCTGGGGATTGGCATGCCGAACCTGACGCTGGAAAACGGGGAGGAGGTGGGCTTCACAGATTCCCTCCTGATCTGGCCCCGGATGACCGGCGAGCCGGAACTGGGCGTCCTTCTCTTTGAGTATGACTTTCAGGAGGACGGCGTCACCTGTGCCGGCCACCAGCTCTACATTACGGCGGCGGGAGAGTACCGCCCCTATGGAGATGCGGCGGAGGACGCGGCCAATGCGCAGCTGCTGGCGGAGCACCAGGAGAACGTGGAGACGTTGCTGTCCCGGGCCCGGGAGATCTGGGGCCTGCCGTGACTCACAGGCCATGGAGCAAAAACCAGGCGGCCCGCCGGGATCTCCCGGCGGGCCGCTGCTCAATCGCACAGCTTCGTATTCACATAGTCATAGAACCGATAGGTGAGCCCGTTCTCCGTCACCGGCTCGCTGACGGCTCTTACAGTCCAGCCGGGCAGCTTGTCCAGATTGGGAAAGAAGGAGTCCGCTCCCTCCGCGGCGGCGTCCACCCGGGTCACGTAAGCCCGTGCACATTGGGAGAGCAGAGCGGCGTAGATGCTGCCGCCGCCGATGACCCACAGCTGGTCCGGCGGGGTACCGGCTGTGGCCTCCCGCATGGCCGCCAGACTGGAGACGGTCTCCGCCCCCTCCCGGGAAAAGTCCGGGCAGTGGGTGATGACGATGTTCCGCCGCTTGGGCAGGGGCCGCCCGCCGGGAAAGGAGTCCAGCGTCCGGCGGCCCAGGATGACCGTGCCCCCCAGGGTGAGGGAGCGAAAGCGCTTCATGTCCGTAGGCAGGGAGAAGAGCAGATCATTGTCCCGGCCGATGGCCCAGTTTTGATCGACGACGACGATGGCATTCACAGCGCAGGCCTCCTCAAATAGCGATGGGGATCTGGTCCTCGAAGGGGGCGGGGATGTAGTCCTCCAGGGAGAAGCTGTCCCGGGTAAAGGCGTAGAAGTCCGTCACGGACGGGTCCATCCGGAACACCGGCGCCGGGGACGGCGTCTGGGCCAGCATCTTTTCAATGATGGGCACATGGCGGTCGTAGATATGGGCGTCCGCGATCACGTGGACCAGTTCGCCGGGCACCAGGCCGCTGACCTGGGCCAGCATGTGGACCAGCACCGCGTACTGCACTACATTCCAGTTGTTGGCGGCCAGCATGTCCTGGCTCCGCTGGTTCAAAATGGCGTTGAGGACATTCCCGGAGACGTTGAAGGTCATGGACCAGGCGCAGGGGTACAGATTCATCTCATGGAGATCCTGGTGGTTGTAGAGACTGGTGAGGATACGGCGGGAGGCGGGGTTGTGCTTCAGGTCGTACAGCACCCGGTCCACCTGGTCCATCTCCCCCTCGGGATACTGGTGCTTGATGGAGAGCTGATAGCCATAGGCCTTGCCGATGGAGCCGTCCGGATCCGCCCACTCATCCCAGATGTGGCCGTTCAGGTCGTGGATGTTGTTGGACTTCTTCTGCCAGATCCACAGCAGTTCGTCCACCGCGGTCTTCCAGTAGGTCCGGCGGAGGGTCAGGATGGGGAACTCCTCCTGAAGGTCATAGCGGTTGACGATCCCGAATTTTTTCACAGTGTGGGCGGGAGTACCGTCCTCCCAATGGGGACGGACGGGCAGGTCTGTGTCCCAGACCCCGTGGTCCAGAATGTCCCGGCAGTTTTGCAGAAAGAGCGCATCGGCATGGCTCATGGGGGTCCCTCCTCAGCGTTGGGTATTTTTTTCAGTATAGCAAATCCGGGAGAAAAACACAATCGGCAGATGAAGCCCCGGCCGCCAAATTGGGGGCGTCTTTTCCTGTGCCTGTTGTGAAAATCGGCTATGTGTGGTAGAATACCTGCAAAACGGGCCCTGCCTCATCGGGCGCGGCGCCCGGTTCCACGGCCGAAGGGTGACCCGGCGGATGCTCCGGCGGGCGGAAAAGGAGGCGGGAGATGCCGGACCGGAAGGAGATCAACAAGCGGGGCTATCTGAAGGAGGACTTCCGGCTGTTCCACCTGAAGGACAGCCGGGCCCAGAAGGTGGACTATCACTACCACGCCTTTGACAAGCTGATCCTTCTCCTGGGGGGAAAGGTCACCTATGTGGTGGAGGGCGTCACCTACTTCCTTCAGCCCTGGGACCTGCTGCTGGTGGGACACGACCTGATCCACCGGCCCATCATCGACCCGGCGGAGCCCTATGAGCGGGTGGTGATCTGGCTGGGACGGGAGTGGCTGGAGCGGCGCAGCGACCCCGGCGAGGCGCTGGACACCTGCTTCGACACCACCCGGGAGCGGGGGTTCCACCTGCTGCGCTTCGACGCAGAGCGGCGGCTCCACTATATGCAGCGCATCCAGCAGCTGGAGGAGGCCCTGCGGGACCGGAGCTTCGGCGCCGCCCGCATGGCGGATACCCTCTGCCAGCAGATGCTGATCGACGTGAACCGGGATGTGCTGCGCTCCCGCACCGCCCAGGAGGAGCGGGACAGCTACCGGGTGGACCCCAAGATGGAGGAGGTGCTCCGGTACATTCTGGACCATCTGGGAGAGGAGCTGACGGTGGAGTCCCTCTCCAAGCGGTTTTTCATCAGCCGGTACTATCTGATGCACCGGTTCAAGGCCGTCACCGGCTACACGGTCCACCAGTACATCAGCCAGAAGCGGCTGCTGCGGGCCGGGGAGCTGATCCGCGCCGGCGTGCCGGTGATGAAGGCGGCGGAGCAGGCCGGATTTGAGGAGTATTCCACCTTCCTGCGGGCCTTCCGCGGCACCTTCCACATGAGTCCCCGGGAGTTCCGGTGACGAGGATACGGCAAAAGCCCGCCCGGGGATCGCTCCCCGGGCGGGCTTGCTGTTACTGGGCCTCGCCGGCTGCCAGGCGGAGGATAGCCTCCATGTCCGCGGGCTGGATCTTCACGAAGCCGCCGAAGGGGAAGCCGCCGGGCTTCTCCGCCCGGTGGGCCACCATGTCCGGGATGTCTTTGGCCTTGGCTCCCAGCTCGTCAAAGGTGATGGGCATCCCCAGGGAGTGGAAGAAGAGGCACAGCTTCTCGATGCCCTGGCGGGCGGTGGCCTCCGGGTCCGCAAAGTTCATCTCACAGCCGAAGACCCGCACGGCGAACTGGGCCAGCCGGACGGGATCATGGGGCAGCACGTACTCCATCCAGGCGGGCAGGATCACCGCAAGACCCGCGCCGTGGGCGCAATCGTAGAAGGCGGAGAGCTCATGCTCGATCTGGTGGCTGGCCCAGTCCTGCTCCCGGCCCACGCCGCAGGAGTTGTTGTGGGCCAGCATCCCTGCCCACATCAGGTCCGCCCGGGCGGCGTAGTCATTGGGATCGGCAATGGCCTTGGGGGCCGCGTCCAGCACGGTCTTCAGCAGGGCCTCGCACAGCCGGTCCGTCAGCCCCACGTCGGGAGTGTTGGTGAAGTACCGCTCCATGATGTGGGCCATCATGTCCACCGCGCCGCTGGCGGTCTGGTAGGCAGGCAGGGAGCAGGTGAACCGGGGGTTCAGCACGGCGAATTTCGGGCGGATGACATCCGTCTTGGGGCAGCCCCACTTCAGGTTGCCCCGCTCCTGGGTGATGACGCAGCTGTCGGACCCCTCGCTGCCGGCGGCGGAGATAGTCAGCACCACGCCCACGGGCAGCGTCTTCTCGATCTTGGCGGCGCCGGTGAAGAAATCCCAGAAATCCCCCTTGTACAGCGCGCCGAAGCCGATGGCCTTGGCGGTGTCGATGACACTGCCGCCGCCCAGTGCCAGCAGGAAGTCCGCGCCGGTCCGCCGGACCAGGTCGATGCCCTCGTATACCTTGCCGCTGCGGGGGTTGGCCTGGACGTCGGAGAGCTCTGTAAAGGGGATGCCCGCGGCCTCCAGGGAGGCGGTGACGGCGTCATAGGCGCCGTTGCGGCGGACGGACCCGCCGCCGGTGACCAGCAGTACCCGGCTGCCGCCGAACCGGCGCACCAGTGCGCCGGTGTTTTTCTCTTCTCCATCGCCGAAGGTGAAGAGGGTGGGGGAGTAGAAGGTGAAGTTGTTCATGGATGAAGTTCCTTTCCTTAAAAATTCAACAACATAATCAGTCCCGCTTGGATAGAAGCACCTCAAATACCAGCAGGGCCAGAGCTATCGCCAGCAGGAGAAGCCCCGCTGAGAGAACGGCACCGCACCAGGTGCTGCGCAGAGCAGTGCCGAAGCGGCCGAAATCGGTGTACCACTGGTCTGCGGTCAGTGCATGATAGACAGCTCCGGTCAGCCCTGTCAAGGCGGCTGCTGTTCCTGCGAAGGCCAGAGGCGGAGAGATCACCCGGAGACTCCACCGCCACAGTGGAAGAGACAGGAAGTCGGACGCATCATCAGCCTTGGCATTCTCCCCCAGCAGTTCATCGGCGGAGATGCCGAAGACGCGGCACAATTGGAGAAGCTTTTCCGCATCAGGAAGGACCTCGCCGCTCTCCCAGCGGCTGACGTCCTGCGTGGAGACGCCCAGCCGCTCTGCCAGAATCTCCTGAGAGAGGTGGGCAGCCAGCCGCCTCTGGGTGATTTTTTCGCCGATGGTCATGGGAAAACTCCTTTCGCAAATAGCTTTCGTATATCACTGGCCTGCCCCAGCGGACTGCTTAATATCCCCGGTTCCGGTCCACCAGTCCCGCCAGCGGGCGCCCGGCGGCGTAGTTCTCCAGATCGGCACAGAAGCGGGCCACGTTTTCGCCGCAGGTGTAGCCCAGGGTCATGTTGCCGGAGACGTGGGGGGTGAGAATGATGTTGCGGGCGTCCCACAGAGGATCGTCCTGGGGCAGAGGCTCCGGGTCCATCACGTCCAGGGCGGCGCCTGCCAGCTTTCCGCTGTTCAGGGCCTCCGCCAGGGCCTTCTGGTCCAGAGCGGTGCCACGGCCCACGTTGATGACGCAGGCGTCGGCGGGCAGCAGGGCGATCCGCTCCCGGTTCAGGATGTGAACGGTCTCCGGCGTGCTGGGCAGGGCCATCACCAGGATTTTTGTGCGGGGCAGCACGTCGTCCAGAGCGGAGATGGGATACACCTCGTCGAAGGCGGGGTGGAGCTTTCCGCTGCGGCTGAGACCTATGATCTTCGCGGCCCCCATGCCCCGCAGCCGGTCCGCCACATGGCGCCCGATATCCCCGGTGCCCAGGATGGTGAATTCGTTGTCCCGGATGGAGCGGACGGGCAGCTGATTGGACCAGCCGTGGCCCCGGACGATCTCGATGTACTCCGGCATCCGCCGCAGCAGCATCAGGGTCACCATCACCACATGCTCGGCGATGGTAACGCCGTAGACGTTGGAGTTGGTCAGCAGGCAGTCCGGGTTGGCGAACAGGCCGGGATCCTTGCAGTAGAGGTCCACCCCGGCAAAGGAGCAGCAGTACCACTTCAGCGTAGCGGGAGCGGCGCGCAGAAGGTCAGCGGAATGGGCGTACAGAACCTCGCAGTGCTGGAGGCAGTCCTTCGCCTCCTCAAACTGGTCCAGGTTGAAGAAATGGGGGGTGAAGCCCGTCCGGCGGGCGGTCTCCCGGATCCGGTCCTTGTGGGCTTCCGTGAGGAATTCCTGATAGATGCAGATATTGCGATTCATAAACAATCAGACTCCTTTTGAATGGATTGACAGAGTTGCTCGGCACAGTGCATCCCATCCGCGGCGGCGGAGAGGATGCCGCCGGCATAGCCGGCTCCCTCGCCGCAGGGGTACAGGCCCCGGAGAGAGGACTGGCAGGTCCCATCCCGTGGGATGCGCACTGGGGAGGAGGAACGGCTCTCCACCGCCGTCAGGACGGCGTCCGGATCGTCGTAGCCCCGGAGCTTCTGCCCCAGCAGGGGGAGCGCCCCGGCAATGGTATCCGCCACGAAGGGCGGCAGGCACCGGCGCAGGTCCGTCCAGGTGACGCCGGGGCGGTAGCTGGGGTGCACTCGGCCTGGGCCGACGGAGGGCCGCCCCGCCAGAAAGTCCCCCACCCGCTGGGCCGGGGCCCGGTAGTCCCCACCCCCCAGAGCGTAGGCTGCAGACTCCAGCTTCCGCTGGAAGGCGATACCCGCCAGGGGATCTTCCGCCCCGCCATAGTCCTCTGGCGTCACGTTCACCAGCAGGCCGCCATTGATATTCTCCTTGTCCCGGGCGAATTCGCTCATGCCGTTGGTGACCACCCGCTCCGCCTCAGAAGCGGCCGCCACCACCTCCCCGCCGGGGCAGACGCAGAAGGAGTAGGCCGCCCGGCCGCCGGGCAGATGGCAGGAGAGCTTGTAGGTAGACGCCGGAAGCCCGGGATGCCCGGCGTACTGCCGGTATTGGGCGGCGTCGCAGTCCGCCTGCCGGTGTTCGATCCGCACCCCCACGGCGAAGGGCTTGGCCTCCATGGGCACACCCCTTTTATGGAGCATGGCGAAGGTGTCCCGGGCGGAGTGCCCTGGGCAGAGGAGCAGGTGGGAGCAGGGAAGGGTATAAACGCCCTCCGGCCCCTCCGCGGTGATGCCCCGCAGGGCGCCGTCCCGGATGTCCAGGTCCGCCAGCCGGCTCTCAAACCGGATGTCCGTTCCCAGTTCCAGCAGACAGCGGCGCAGATTTACCAGAACGGTGTGGAGATAATCCGTGCCCACATGGGGTTTGGCATCGATCAAAATATCCTCCGGAGCGCCGCAGGATACCAACGTCTCCAGGATAAAGCGGTGGCGGGGGTCGCGTGTGCCGGTGTTCAGCTTCCCGTCCGAGAAGGCTCCTGCGCCGCCCTCGCCGAATTGGACATTGGAGGTCAGGTCCAGCTCTCCCGTGGCCCAGAACCGTTCCACATCCGCCTTCCGTCGCTCCACCGGGCGGCCCCGCTCCAGCAGGATGGGGCGCAGCCCCGCCTGGGCCAGCACCAGGGCGGCGAAGAGCCCCGCGGGCCCGGCGCCCACCACCACGGGAGGCACCGCCGGCGCAGGCAGGGGAGACGGCGGCGTGTACGCCGGGGCCTGTGCGGCCCGGCTGATCTTCCGGCTCCTGGCTCGGCGGAGAATAGCGGACTCCTCCTTGACCGCGACCTCCACCGTGTAGACCAGGCGGACTTCTTCCCGGGCGTCCACACTGCGGCGGAGTAAGCGCAGGGAGAGAATGTCCTTCTCCCGTATCCGGAGCAGCCGGGCGGCCTCGGCGGCCAGCTCCGCCATGCCGGCCTCCGGCGGGAGCTTGATGGAATCGATTCTTAACACCTTGTTCAAAGTTCCTTTCAGATGTGTTTAAGATAAGCATACTATACTTCAGTCAAAGGTTCAAGGAAGAGCCCCTGAAAAGCTTCCGGTTTTTTCCGGAGCGCCGTCCGGGACAATTCAAAAATTGGAATCAGAAACTTCATACTTTTGACACGATCCCATGTTATCCTCTGTTCTAAACAATGGATGAGCGGGATACATAATAGGAGGCAATCATTATGTATAACGACGAACACAATCTCTATCACTACACCTACCGGAAGGACGGCAGCGAGGCGGAGGCGCATCCGGCTCCCCAGCCCGGCCCGGTACAGGACCATAACAGCGGGCCGCAGCAGCCCGTGCAGGAGATGAAGCCTGTGAAGAAAAACCGCATTGGACTGAAGGTGACGGCCCTGGCCCTGTGCTGCGCCCTGCTGGGCGGCGCCGTGGGCGGCGGCATTGTCTGGGGCGTCGGCAGAAGCGGCGACGAGACCTCGGTCAACGTCAGCGGCCGCACCGTCAGTCAGGTCGCACTGAAAACCGTGGACGGCAAGACGGCGATGAGCGACGCGGAGGTTTACGCCGCCAATGTCAACAGCGTGGTGTCTATCAATGTCACCGGGACCAACAGCAACAACTTCTTCGGTCAGCCGGTACAAACGGCATCCTCCGGCTCCGGCTTTATTCTCACCACGGATGGCTATATTGTCACCAACTACCATGTGGTGGAGGATGCCCAGACCGTGAAGGTCACCCTGTACAACGGCGATGAATACGACGCCCAGTATGTGGGCGGGGATGAGGACTACGACATCGCGGTCATCAAGATCGAGGCCTCCGGCCTGCAGGCCGTCACCCTGGGCGACAGTGAGAAGCTGAATGTGGGCGACCGGGTTCTGGCCATTGGCAACCCCCTGGGGGACCTGACGTTCTCCATGAGCGGCGGCATGGTCTCCAGCGTGAACCGCACCATCAACGTGGACGGCACGCCCTTCAATATGATCCAGACCGATACCTCCATCAACCCCGGCAACTCCGGTGGTCCGCTGCTGAACAGCTACGGCGAGGTGGTGGGTATCGTGTCCGCCAAATACTCCAGCTACGGCAGCTCCGGCGAGAGTGTGGAGGGCTTGGGCTTCGCTATCCCCATCAATGACGTCATCAGCATGATCCAGGAGATCATGACCAACGGCTATGTGAGCAACAAGGCCTATCTGGGCGCCACCATCGGCACCCTGACCAGCGGCATGGCCCAGCAGTACCGCTATGACATCAGCCAGGGTGCCTTCGTATACTCTGTGGAGGACGGCAGTCCGGCGGCTGCGGCGGGCCTGCAGCTGGGCGACGTTATCACCGCCATCGACGGCACGGAGATCACCTCCCTGGAGGACCTGACCGCCGCCAAGAAGGGCTATGCGGCCGGCGATACCTCCACACTGACCGTCTACCGCCAGGGTGAGACCATCACTCTGGAGCTGACCTGGGGCGCCGTGTCTGCCGATCAGCAGTCCGCTATGCAGGGCCAGACGGAGCAGGATCAGAACACCCAGAACGGCGGCGGGTACACCAATCCTTACGACCTCTTCGAGTACTTCTTCGGCTGATGGCGGGAGACTCCCGCAGCCAGAAATAACTCTGCGGCCCGGTGGCGGCTCTGCGGCAGATGCTGCGGAAGGGCAAAAAGCCGCCGGATGCGGCGGGCGGCGGAGATTTCAGATAGAACGAAAAGGGCGCACCGCGGAACCGCGGTGCGCCTTTCCAGTATGGAAGCGGCGTCCATCGAAATGGACGCCGCTTCCGCACTGAATAAAAATGAAGGGAGAGATGGAAAGCAGAATCATTTGGAGGCAGGCTCCTCCTCTTTAGCAGACTGCTTGTTTTTGTGGGCCTTGATGGAGCTGTTGATGCAGCCCAGCGCCAAGACAGCAACGATTGCGAGCATCACATAGCCGCCGACTTCCATGAGAGGACACCTCCTTCCCGATTCGGATTCGAGGATTTATTTACGAAAAGTTGTCATGAATATAAAAATATTAACGAATTCTTAACGACCTCTTAACGATATCTTAGCGCCAATGAGCCAAAAAAGCAAGCCCCTTTTCGGAAAAATTTTTCGCGCTTTCCGAAAGGGGCTCAGTCCAGAAAATATCCCAGGGAGGCAAACACCTCAGACAGCCGCTGGGGGGCCAGAATCTCGATCCTGCGGTAAGACTGGCGGAGGATGCCGGCCTCCCGAAACTGTTTGAGGATGCGGGTGACGGAGACACGGCTCATACCGGTGATGGCCGCGATCTGCTCGTGGGTGTACGGAATGGAGGGACCGGAGCTGGCGCAACAGGTGTGCAGGAAATAGGCCACCCGCTTGTCATCCTCCAGAAAGTGGGAACAGCAGATATAGTCGGACAGCATGGTGATCCGCCGCACAAAATGGGCCATCAGGTCCTGGGGAGGATAGCCGTGCTCCTGCCACAGCTTCCAAAAGCGGTCTGCCGCCAGCAGATAGACCTCCGCCGGAGAGATGGCGGACACGCTGACCATGACCTTGGCGTGATACACCAGGGCGCTGCTGCCGAACAGATTGCCGGGTCCCAGGTAAAAGAGGGAGATCTCATCTCCGCTGGGACCGAGGCAGAAGGTGCGGAGCTGCCCCTTGACCAGAAAGCCTGCCTGTGCGGACAGCGCACCCTTTTCCAGCAGGACCTCGCCGCTGCGGTACTGGCGTCTGACGCCGTATTTGACAAAAAGCTCCCCCACGTGGGGGCTGATCTGGATGTCGCCGGACACGGGGCATCCCGCCTCCTTTCCTGAGAGGATTCCATATCAACATCAACAAAAATAGTAGCAGATTTTCTCCCATTCCACAAGATGCATTTGTATCACCTGTTACAATCTGGCCGCCGGCTCTCCCTTTACAATAAGCATATCCCGACTGAGCGGCCCGGTCAGAATGCCGCGCGGCGCGGATCAAAAAGGAGGAGCTGACAATGAAGGATACCATGTGCGGCCTTGTCAAGGAGGTCAACGCCCCGTCCGGCCTGGTCTATCACACTGACCTGCCGATCCCGGAGATCAATGACGATGAAGTCCTCATCAAGGTCCACTGCTCGGCCATCTGCGGCACGGATCTGCACATCATGGAATGGGACGAGTGGTCCCAGAAGCGGATCAAGGCCCCCGTTACCGTGGGCCATGAGACAGCCGGCGAGATCGTGGCGGTGGGAAAAAACGTCACGGAGCGCAAGGTGGGCGACCGGGTGTCCTGCGAGTCCCATATTCCCTGCGGCGAGTGCTATTTCTGCAAGAACGGGATGCCACACATCTGCAAGAACGTGAAGCTGTTCGGCTGCACCCAGAACGGAGCCTTCGCCGAATACGCCAAGATCCGCTGGGACTGCACGTTCCTGCTGGAGGATGACGTCACCGACGAGGCGGCCTGCATGTTCGAGCCCATGGGCGCTGGGATTCACGGCGTGGAGGCGGCGGAGGTCAACGGAAAGACCGTGCTGGTCAGCGGCTGCGGCCCCATCGGTCTGACAGCCATCAGCGCCAGCAAGACCTTCGGCGCTGTCAAGGTCATCGCCTGCGACCTGATCGATGAGAAGCTGGAGGTGGCCAAGAAGATGGGCGCCGACGCGGTGCTCAACAGCGCCAAGTGCGACCTGCCGGCGGAGGTCAGGACTCTGACCGGCGGCGTGGGAGTGGACGCGGCCATCGACATCACCGGCGCGGAGCCCGCCCTCAACAGCGCCCTCAAGTGCCTGCGGGCTGCGGGCCGTCTGGTGTGCGTGGGACTGCCCACCAAGCCCATCACCTTCCACGACATGACCGACGACCTGGTCTATCGGGAGGTCCAGCTGACCGGCGTCTCCGGACGGAAGATCTGGGAGACCTGGGAGGACTTCGCCAAGGTCATGAAGGGACCCTATTTCAAGCTGGATCAGGTCATCGGCGGCCGCTTCCCCATGAAGGACTTTGAGGCCGCTCTGGCGCAGATCCACAGCGGCGTGCCCGGCAAGATGATCCTGTATCCCTGATCCCGCCCCGCAGAACAGGTAGGAGGAGACTGTGCCCATTCTGCGGCGGACCCTGACCCGGCCCGGAGATGCTGAACGATCCTGAAACACCCCCGCCGCATCGCGGCGGGGGTGTTCTGCGTCAGTCCGGTAGATGGAAGATATCCTCCACAGGGGTTTTCAGCAGCCGGGCCAGCCGCATGGCCAGCCCCAGGGTGGGATCGTACTTGTTGTTCTCAATGGCGTTGATGGTTTGGCGGGTGACGCCCAGCTCCCGTGCCAGGTCCTCCTGCCGGAGCCCCGCCGCCTTCCGCAGCTCCCGAATCCGGTTTTCCATGGATCACAGCCCCGCACACCGCAGCAGCAGGCCGAAGGCCAGCAGGAAGACTGCCAGCAGCGGGACATACAGCAGGAAGCTCCTGGCGCCGTCCCGGTCCCCGGCGCGCCATCTCCCCACCTGCAGGGCCAGAAAATACAGGAGATTCTGAAAGATCAACAGGTACATGGGCGCGGTGAAACGGCCGGTGTGGACGCAGTCCCAGATCCCCCATATAAACAGGGCCATCACCGTGAAGAACCAGGCCACCCGGATGGCGTTCAGGGAGAGGTGGAGTTCCATCTCATCCATGTTCCGAAAGAATTTCATAGAACTGCCTCCTTGCTTTGAATTGTCAAGTTCTTTTGACATTTTTAGAATAGCACGGCAGATGCGAAATGTCAATAGTGTTTTACATTTTCGCAAAGAGGATAGAAAAACGTCGGGGAACGCAGGCTGACCCTTGCGCTTTTGGGCCTGAAATGGTACAATAATTGTCCGAAAATATCAGCAAGGGAGCGCTGCTTTTATGAAATTAGGTATCGTGGGTCTGCCCAATGTGGGCAAATCGACCCTGTTCAACGCCATCACCAACGCCGGCGCCGAGAGCGCCAACTATCCGTTCTGCACCATCGACCCCAACGTGGGCATGGTAGCAGTGCCGGACGAGCGGCTGGACAAGCTGGCGGAGATGTATCAGCCGGATAAGAAGACCCCGGCGGTCATCGAATTCGTGGACATCGCCGGACTGGTGAAGGGCGCCAGCAAGGGCGAGGGCCTGGGCAACAAGTTCCTGGCCAACATCCGGGAGACCGACGCCATCGTCCACGTGGTCCGCTGCTTTGACGACGAGAACGTCATTCACGTGGAGGGCAGCACGGACCCCAGGCGGGACATCGACATCATCAACATGGAGTTGGTGATGGCGGACCTGGAGATGGTCCAGCGCCGGGTGGAGAAGGCCACGAAAGCCCTGAAGGGCGACAAGAAGTTCCAGCATGAGGTGGACGTGTTCACCGCACTGCAGAAGCATCTGGACGGGGGCAATCTGGCCCGGACCTTTGCCTGTGACGAGGACGACGCGGCCCTGATCGCCACCTCCGACCTGCTGACCCTGAAGCCTGTGATCTACGCCGCCAACACCGACGAGGCGGGCTTCGCCGATCTGGAGCATAATCAGTACTACCAGCAGGTGAAGGCCATTGCCGACGCGGAGGGCAGCCGGGTGCTGCCCATCTGCGCCAAGATGGAGCAGGACATCGCCGAGCTGGAGGGCGAGGAGAAGCTGATGTTTCTGGAGGAGCTGGGAGTGGAGGAGTCCGGCCTGGACCGGCTCATCAAGTGCTCCTACGCTCTGCTGGGCCTGATCTCCTTCCTGACCTACGGCAAGGACGAGTGCCGGGCCTGGACCATCAAGAAGGGCACCAAGGCCCCCCAGGCCGCCGGCAAGATCCACTCCGACATCGAGCGGGGCTTCATCCGGGCGGAGGTCATCGCATACGATGACATGATCGCCTGCGGTAGCGTCAACGCCGCCAAGGAGAAAGGGCTGCTCCGCAGCGAGGGCAAGGAGTATGTGGTTCAGGACGGAGACATGGTCTACTTCCGGTTCAACGTATGATGACGGAGGCGGAGAGACTGGCGGCCTATGACCGCATGTACGCCGACCTGCTGAAGGAACGGGACAAGGTCCTGGCGGACATGGACAAGCTCCGCGCCGCGGGAAGGAATCGGGGAACCACCTACCAGCAGCTGTTGGCCCAGAAACTGACGGTTCAGAACCTGATCGGCCGGTTTGAGATCTACGGAATCAAAGAAGTGTGAGGGACAGGCAGGCGCAAATGCGCCTGCCTGTTTTGCCTGCGGAGAGGGATCTCCTGACGGCAGGCCGGTCCCATGGGCAAAAGGGACCGGGCGTCTGGCAGGACAGCATTCCATATAGCGGGCGGCCGTCCGCTGTCCGGCAGAAAAATTCCCAGGGGGAAACATTTCGGCCCGCCCCGGCGTATATAGGTTGAAAGCGCTTTTCAAACGAGAGAAAGGAGGCATTGCATGGAAGAGGCTGAAATCCTGCTGCGCAATGCCATGGAACACCACGGTGCCGCCGTCTACCGGCTGGCCCTGTGCCGGATGCAGAGCGTCCAGGACGCAGAGGACGTGTACCAGGACGTGTTTCTCCGGCTGCTGGGCCAGGAGGCATCTGCCTGGGACGGGGAGCATCTGCGGGCTTGGCTGCTGCGGTGCACGGTGAACCGGTGCCATGACCTGCACCGCTTCCGCCTGCGGCGTCCGGTGCTGGCGCTGGCGGACCTGCCGGAGACGGCCGCGGAAGCGGACAGCGGCGCCGCAGAGCTGTGGGACGCAGTGGCCCGCCTGCCGGAAAAGCTGCGCGTCCCCATCCACCTGTATTATGCCGAGGGGTATTCCACGGAGGAGATCGCCGGGCTGCTGGACATTCCGGCGGCCACGGTCCGCACCCGGCTCCGCCGGGCCCGAAAAAGACTCAAAGACCTGCTGGGAGGAGACGACCATGAAGAAGAACGACTATCAGAATTTGATGGAGCATATCCAGCCCCCCGCCGGGCTGAATGACCGGGTGCTGTCCGCCGCCCGGCAGACGGCGGGAGCGCAGAAGGAGACGACCGGCCCCAAACATCTGGCGCCCGGAAAGCGGCGCCCGGTGCTCCGGGCGGCAGTATGCGCCGCCTGTGCACTGGCGCTGGTGGTAGGTTCTGTAACGCTGGGGCCCATTGGCGGCGGAGAGCCCGGAGAGAGCGGCGCGCCGGTAACAGCCCTGCCCAGCTTCTCCTTCGGCCTGACGGCTTATGCCGCTGACACGGGGGAGCGTTACGAGGCGAACGCCAACGGGGGGCTGGCCTTCAGCACAGCCGGTCAAGTCTCCTGGTCTGCCGAGGGCGGCCACTACACCGGCTGTCTGTTCCAGGTGACCGGGGAGAATATTCGAACCATTTCCCTTGCCATTGACCGGGAGGCGCTGTACCGCAGCAGAACTCTGACCAACCTCTCCAGAGAAGAGGTGCAGAACTATCTGGAGGCCGAGGCCAACGGCACGGAGTACCGGCTTTCCAGCGGCGAAGGAGTGATCCATGCCGTTTATGGCGAGGAGGAAGAGGGGCCCCTGACCATGGAGGTGGTGACGGATCTGGGCGCTGCCGTCACGGAGGGCTATGACCCGGAGGTGCGCTATGGATTCCTGATTCCGGACACCGGCGATATCGACTGGGACAGGGATCCCCGGGCGGCGAATCAGGAGAGCATCGACCGGATGGACGGCGCCCGGCTGACGGTGACGGTGACCTTCACTGACGGTTCGGAGCAGACCAAGACCTACACGCTGTCCACAGGGCGGCTGAAGGTGGAATATGACGCAAACAGCCCCGGCGGGATCCTCCTGCCCCAGTTGGCCGGTGATGAAGACCCGTGGCTCTACGGCGTCTATGCGGTGGATGAGACGGCCAGCCGTTTCCTCCAGTGGCCGGTGCAGGGAGCCAACACCATCAGCCTCTCCAACCCCTATGGTACCCCCCGGTGGCAGCCGGGCGGCAAGACCTGTGAAACTCACACCGGAATCGACATTGCCGCGCCGGAGGGCGAGGCAGTCCTGGCCGCAGCGGGCGGCACTGTGGTGGAGTCCGGCTATGACGTGGAGCGAGGCAATTATGTGGTGATCGACCACGGGGACGGCCTTTCTACCCTATATGGCCAGTGCCGGGACTTTACAGTGGAGGAGGGCGACACCGTCCGGGCCGGGGAGATGATCGGTGCCGTGGGGAAGACCGGCATGGCAACAGGGGCCCATCTCCACTTTGAGGTCCGCCAGGACGGAGAGCCCCAGAACCCGGTGGCCTATTTTGACAGCGACGTGCGGGACACCCTCCGCATGGGCTGACCGGTCCTCTGTGAAAAGAACAGTGAGCGCGGCGCGGAATTTGTTCCGCGCCGCGCTCGTCTTTTCAAAAATCCACTCATGTCATCGGGCGGTCCGGAACGCATTGTAGAGCCGGAAGAGATCCTCCAGGGCGGCGCACAGATCTGCCCGGGCGGACTGGCGGGCTACCTCCCAGGGCACGGCGCGACGGTTGGTGGACACGATAGCGGTGACGCCCTCTTGATAGGCGTCCTCCGCGCCGGGGGCCACGTCGCCCACCACGGCCACCACCGGGATCCGTGTCTGCCGGGCCCGGTGGGCGATGCCGATGACCACCTTGCCCCGAAGGCTCTGACAGTCGATACGGCCCTCGCCGGTCAGGACCGCGGTGGCACCAGGCAGCAGGGCATCGAAGCCCACGGTGTCCAGGACTGTCTCGATCCCCATCTGCAGGCGACTGCCCAGGAAGGCCATCACACCGGCTCCCATGCCGCCGGCGGCGCCAGCACCGGGAAGGTCTGCGATCTCCCGGCCCAGGTCCTGGCGGATCACCTCCGACAGGTGGCGCAGATTCCGGTCCAGACGGGTCACCATATCAGGGTCCGCCCCCTTCTGGGGGCCGAAGACGGCGCTGGCGCCATTGGGACCGCAGAGGGGGTTGTCCACATCGCACATGGTCACGATCTCCACACCGTTCAGCAGGGGGGAGCGATGGGACATGTCGATCCGGCACAACCGGTCCAGCGTGCCGCCTACGGGGACGTACTCCGCCCCGGTGCCATCCAGAAAGCGGACGCCCAGAGCGGCGGCACAGCCGCAGCCGCCGTCGTTGGTGGCACTGCCGCCCAGGCCCAGAATGATGCGCCTGGCGCCGTCCCGGATCGCCGCCAGAATCAGCTCTCCCACGCCGTAGGTGGTGGCTCCCTCAGCACAGAGACGGCCCTCCATCAGGGACAGGCCTGCGGCGGCGGCCATCTCGATCACGGCGGTGTAGCCATCGGCCAGCAGACCGTAAAAACCAGAGATCTTACGAAAATCCGGACCGGTGCAGGGCACCTCTACCCGGTGGCCGCCCATGGCGGCCAGAAACGCCTCCACGCTCCCCTCGCCGCCATCCGCTACGGGAATGGAGACCACCTCTGCATCCGGCACGTGGCGCAGAAGGGCCTCCCGCATCAGCCGGCAGATCTCCAGGGAGGACATGGTCCCCTTGAAGGAGTCCGGCATGAGAATCCACTTTGACATGAGTTTCCTCCTCTCTGGATGCGCGGGGCGGGCGGAAGGCCCGCCCCGGTCCGGTCACGGGTTGACCACGTTGATGGGGGCGCCCTGAAGGTAGGCCCGCACGTTGTCCACGGTGCAGTCCATGATGCGCTGGCGGCTCTCCCTGGGGGCCCAGGAGATATGGGGGGTGAGGATGCAGTTCTTGGCGGTCAGCAGGGGGTTGTCGCCCCGGATGGGCTCTGTGGACACCACATCCAGCCCGGCGGCCGCCACCTTGCCGGAGTTCAGGGCGTCCGCCAGGTCCTGCTCCACCACCATCTGGCCCCGGCTGTTATTGATGATGATGACCCCGTCCTTCATCTTGGCGATGTTCTCCCGGTTGATGATGCCGGTGTTGAAGGGGAACAGGGGCATTTGGAGGCCCAGAACGTCGGACCGGGCGAACAGTTCGTCCAGGGAGACGTACTCCACCCCCAGCTGCAGAGCTTCGTCCCGCTGGCGCATGTCGTAGGCGATGACATGCATCCCCAGGGCCGATGCGATGGCGGCAGTGTGGATGCCGATGTTCCCGCAGCCAAGCAGGCCGTATGTCTTTCCCGCCAGCTCGATCAGGGGGTAGTCCCAGTAGCACCAGTCCGGGCACTGTTCCCATTTCCCGCTCTTTACCGTATCATTATGATAACCGATGTGATGGCAGATTTCAAGCAGCAGGGCGATGGCAAACTGGCTGACGGAATGGGTGCCGTAGACCGGCACGTTGGAGACAGGGATGCCCTTCTCTTTTGCGCAGGCTATGTCGACCACGTTATAGCCGGTGGCCAGCATGGCGATGAAGCGCATGGAGGGACAGGCGTCCATCACTCGGCGGGAGATGGGGGTCTTGTTAGTGAGGACCACCTCCGCACCGCCGATCCGGGAGATGATCTCGTCCTCATCGGTGAGGCTGGTGCGGTCGTAAACCGTCAGGTCTCCCAGCTTCTCCAATTCTCCCCAGCTGAGATCGCCGGGGTTTTCCGTGTATCCGTCCAAAATGACGATGTGCATTTCATTCCTCCTGTCTGTGTGTCCCCCGGCCCGCAGGGGCCGGGGGACAGCCGATTCCACTGGAAAGTCAGCAGGATTGCAGCAGTTCCAGCGGGACGCCGTACCTGGCGGCCAGATCCGCGAAGTCCTGCTCAATGGCGGGGCTGATGTCGATACCCTCCCGCTCCGCCTGCCGGGTCAGATGGAACTCGATCTCCCCGGGGATCATGATCTCCCGGAAGCCCGGTGCCGTGGGGGCGGCCTTCAGCTCATCATACATGGCGTCGGTCCGGGCTTTGAAGGTTTCCAGATCCACGAATCTGCCGATGTCGATGGCGCCCATGAAGTACCCCACACCGGAGGGCTCCTTGGGATCCTCGAACATCCGGGGGATTTGGCGGCTGTTGTTGCCACCGCAGAGGCAGCAGCAGATCACGTCGATAATCAGGGCCAGGGCGTAGCCTTTGGCGCCGCCCAGGGGTGTCAGGGCACCCTTGTTGGCTACAGCGGGGTCTGTGGTGGGGCTGCCGTCCGGAGCCAGGGCCCAGTTGTCGGGAATGGACTTGCCCTCCTTCAGGGCCAGAGCGATCTTGCCCTTGGCCACGGTACTGGTGGCCATGTCCAGCACCAGATCCGGGTACTTGCCGGAGGGCACCGCCACCGTCAGGGGATTGGTGCCCAACATGGCGGTGGCACCGCCGAAGGGAGCCACCAGGGCGGGGGAGTTGCAGATGTTGAAGCCGATCATGCCCTCTGCCGCGGCCTGCATGGCGTAGAAGCCGCCGAAGCCGTAGTGAGAGGCATGATTTACGGTGCAAAAGCTGACACCGTATTCCTTGGCTCGCCGGATGCACGCCTGCATGGCGGCAGTGCCGATGGTGGAGCCCATGCCGTTGTTTCCGTCCATAGAGAACACGGCACCACTGTCCATGGTGATGGTGGGCTGGGCGGTGGCGGAGGTGCACCCCCGCTCGATGCGGGTCACATAACCGCTCAGGCGGGTCATGCCGTGGGAGCGGACGCCCCGCATGTCGCTGAACAGCAGGTTCTTCAGCAGCGTCTCGGCGTCCTGGTGGGACATACCTGCCTTCTCCGCCACCTGAATGCCGAACTGCCGCAGGGATTCGACTGTGTATTTCATGGGAAAGACCTCTTTCTACAGATGTTCTTGCTTCGGCGCAATGGCCGCCCGGCGGCGCTGCATCTCGCCCCGCCAGGCCATGATCTCTTTAGCGGTGACCCTCTCACCCCGGGCGATAGCGGCTTGACAGGGCCCCTTCAAAGCTTCCTCGGCGTCCATGGCCCGGACGCAGGCCTCTGCCAGCTGCCCGGCGATCTCCTGGGGGATGACGATGGCGCCGTGGGCATCCGCATGGATCAGGTCGCCGGGGCGGACCGTCATGCCGCAGATGTCCACCGCTGTGCCGGCCTCTACCATGTGGATGTAGGCGTGGGAGATCAGCACCTCCTTGGAGAACAGGTAGAACCCGACCCTCTTTACTTCCTCGATGTCCCGGACGCCGCCGTCGGTGATGACGCCGATGCAGCCCAGGGCCCGGTGGACCGTGGCCTGTACGTCACCCCAAAAGGAGCCCACCGGCACCCGGTCCAGGTCTTGAATGGCTGCCACCATGGGCAGGTCGAAGTCCTCATACTGGCGGTAATATGCCTCCATCACCGCGCTGTGGGCCGGCGTGGCCGGCTGCCGGGCGGAGATGACGCCGGTGCGGGCATAGCCCACCATGGGTTTGTCGCTCATGGCGGCGCGCATCCGAAGCTCCGGCCGGGTGAAGCCCTCGGTCCGGCCCCGGACACCAAAGCCCTCGATGGCGTTGCAGATGGTGGGGGTGTCAAACTGGGCCAGGGCGTCCAGCTGTTCCTGTGTCAGAAACGCCATCTCAGTACGCCCTTCCCAGCTGGTCCAGCACGGCGTGGGAGGTCTGCATCACGTTCTTGGCGCCGCTGACGATGTAGTTGAAGTCAAAGTTCATGCACATATAGTTGACACCACGGCGTATCCAGTCGGTGACGAACTTCTCGCTGCAGGCGCCGGAGACGCCGAAGAGCTTGCCGGTGCCGGCCAGGGCCTGGCCGATCTTGTCAAATTGCTCCTGCACCTCCGGGTCGTTAACGGTGTAGGTGCGCTCCGGGGTGTTCATGCTCATGGTGAAGTCGTTGGGTCCCACCACGAAGCCGCTGATGCCGGGGAGTTTGGCAATCTCCGGCAGGTCCTTTACCACGTCAATGTGCTCGATCTGTACAATGGTGAGGATATATTTGTCCGTGTCGGCCACATACGCATTCTTGTCCCAGATGCCGTAGTTGACTGCCCGGCGGGTGCCCATGCCCCGGATGCCGTCAGGGGGGTAGTGGGTGGCGGCGGCGGCCTGCTTGGCCTCTTCCAGCGAACAGACCATGGGCACCACGATGCCGTCCGCCCCCATGTCCAGGATGGCCTTGATGATGACGGGATCGTTCCAGGGCACCCGGACGATGCCGGCGGCGCCGGCGGCCCGGCAGGCCATCAGATGGTTCTGGATATCCTTGCGGTCGATGGCGCTGTGTTCGCCGTCGATCCAGATGAAGTCGAAGCCGCAGCCGGCGATCATCTCGGTGACGAAGGGGCTGTCAAAGCCCACGTGGGACCCGATGGCCAGCTTGCCGGCGGCCACTTTGTCGGTGATCTTGTGCGCATTATACATGGGAAATTCCTCCTTTAGTAATACATGAGGGCAAAAAGACGGCAGGTCCGGCCGGTGACCAGCCAGACCTGCCGCTGTGAGGACGCTGGTCAATGGAGATTACTTGAAGTAGTCGGCATAGGCCATCATCTTCTCGTTCTCTTCCTGAATGTAGGCAATAGACTCCTCGGTGTCGAGGAAATAGGGAGTCTGGTTGTAGGCGGTCTTGATCTCCTCGGCATACTCCGGCATCTCAGAGATTTCTTTGAACGCCTGGGCAAATTTCTGGCAGATGGCAGGATCGGTCCCCTTGGGGAACATGACATAGTACATCAGATCGTAGGAGAGATTCACACCCTGTTCCAGACAGGTGGGCACGTCGGGCAGGTAGTCCAGCCGCTCGGAGGTCGTGACTGCCAGATACTTAAAATCACCGGAGGTCACATAATCCTGTACGGTTCCGATGGGATTGATAATAACATCCAACTGGCCGCCCAGAAGATTCGCAACACGTTCTGCAGAGGATGAGGCATTGACGATATTCAGCTGCGCATCTTCCTCCACATTCAGTACGACGGATGCCCAGTGAGAGGTGGCTCCAGTGTTGGCGGCGATTTTCACGGTCTGGGGATTGGCCTGGGAATATGCAATCAGCTCCTCCATGGTGTCATAAGGAGCGTCAGCCCGCACGACCACGGCCTCGCCGGAACTCTTTCCCACCACAGCCACGGTCTCAAATGCCTCGGAACCGTAGTCGGCAATGCCGGTGGCCTGGTTGATATTCAGGCAGGTGTGATAAAACAGGCAGGTATAACCGTCGGGAGAGGCGTTCTTGACTTCCTCGGAACCCAGCGCTCCGCCATTGCCGGTGATATTGGTGACGACTACGGTCTCACCCAACACATCCTCCAGATATTTTGCATATGTGCGGGCATTAAAGTCAGTGTCGCCCCCGGCGCCCATGGGAACGATCATGTTGATGGATTTGGTGGGCCAGTCAGTGCCGCCATCCTCCGAAGAGGCATCATCGGCCGGGGTATCCGGGCTGTTGCCGCAGCCAGCCAGCAGGCTGCACATCATTACGGTTGCACAAAACAGAGAGAACAATTTCTTCCAGGTTTTCATGTTGAATCTTCCTTTCTTGTCATGTTTAACAGCGTCTGCTGTGGTGCACGGTTGGATTCCTCAGGCAGTTGCCTTTTTACGGTCATTTAGCTGCTTGCGAATCGTCAGAACGATGGAGATGGCAGCCGCCACCAGGAACACACAGGAAATGGGGGATGTCACAAATGTAGAGATGTCACCGTTAGAATACATCAGCGCCCGGCGCAGGTTGGTCTCAATGGTCTCTCCCAGCACAAAGCTCATAATCATAGGCGCCAGAGGAATGTCGAATTTGCTCATGGCATAGCCTACCAGACCGAAGAAAATGATGGACCAGCAGTCGAACAGCCGGTTATTGAGTGCGAAGGCACCGACTACGCACAACACGATGATAATGGGCATCAAATAGTATTTGGGCACCTTTAAAACCTTTGCAAACAGCCGCAGGCCAAACATCTGGACAAGGATCATCAGAATGGAGGCAACCACCATGGCGGCAAACACGCCGTATACCACATCGGGGTGGGTGGTGAACAGCAGGGGACCGGGCTGGACACCGTGGACGATCAGACCACCAAGCAGCATAGCCGTAGCTGCATCACCCGGAATGCCCAAGGTGAGCAAAGGAATCATGGCCCCGCCGATGGTGGCGTTATTGGCGGACTCGGAGGCGACTACGCCGTCAATAATGCCGGTTCCAAATTTCTCCGGGGTTTTGGATTTGTTTTTAATCACTGTGTATGCCAACAGATTGGATGTGGCACCACCGATGCCGGGCAAAACACCAATGCCGGTGCCAATCAGCGCGGAAATCAGGAAATTCCATTTCTGGCTCAAAAATTCTTTTAGGGTGAAGCCGAATCCCTTGCCGGAGAACTGCATCACTTGGCCGGAGCCAGCAGCGAGAGCCTTTTTGTTCGCGGCAGTGCTGAGGATTTCTGAAATGGCATAGAGGCCCACCAGCACGGTCAGAATGTCGAAGCCTCCGCGGAGACCGGAAAAGCCGAAGGTATAACGGCTGACGGCATCAATTGGGGCTGCGCCTACGGTGATGAACATAATGCCTAGAGCCGCAGAGATCAGCCCCTTAATCAAAGATTTCCCTGCCAAGCTGGCAATCAGGGTCAGGGCGAATACCGAAACAGAGAAATACTCCGCAGGCCCGAATTTTAGAGCGAAATTAGCAATGATTGGGGAGACAAATACGAGGATCAGAATGCCGAAAATCGTGCCCAGAAAAGAGAACACCGTGCCCACACCCAGAGCCTTGTAGGCCTGCCCTTTTCTGGCCAGCGGAGTTCCGTCAAAACAGGTGGCCACAGAGGCCGGTGTGCCGGGAATGTTGATCAGGATGGCTGCAATCAGACCACCGGACACGGCACCAATATAAATTGCCATCAGCAGCGCCATGCCTTTGATGGGCCCAAGACTGTATGTAACCGGCAGAAACAGCGCAATGCCGGTCACTGCGGTCAAACCGGGAACGGAGCCGAAAATAATGCCCACAATGACACCGAGAATCATCAACGCCAGCGTATCCGGTGTTGCGATTGCTGCGATGCCGTCGATAAAAAGATCTAACATGTGATGTCCTCCTCTTATCCGAGAATACCGGCCGGCAGGACCATATCCAGACCGTACACAAACAGGTAATAGACACCGATGGCCACGATAACAGAGAGGATGACAATCACAGGCAGTTTCCGCTTCTGCTTCGGTGTCAGCAGCATCATCGTGGCAAACAGGAACAGGGCCGAGGAGATGAGAAAGCCCAGCACAGACATCAACGCCATGTACACAATCAGAATCGCGAATATGGCAATCAGTGCCTTGGTGTCGGCGTTGCGGTTGGCAGCGTCATCGTCCCAGTCCTCCACCTTGAACGTGCCGTCTTCCTCTGTCGGCTTCGCAGAGGGAGCTGCAGGGGGCGGGTTTTTGCCGGCCCTCAAAGAAAAGACCAGCTGCAAAACACTGAGAACAGTCATTAGAGCGCCGATCACCTTGGGAACAAAAGAGGAATCCACCACGGAGGAGCCGCCATAGGCGTCATAGCTGGGAATTGTAAAAGCCAGCGCGAAGTACGCGACACCTACTATCAGAAAAATTACGCCAACCAGAAGCTCTTTGTTGCGAATCGTTTTTTTCATCAACTCTCACCTCTGAAATCGCATCATGTTCTCGGCTCCTTGGGCACCACCACGGGCCAGGAAGGCTGGCGGCCGGAGAGCACTTCGTCGATGCCCATAGCGGCGTGGAGGCCCATGCGGTCCGTGGTCTCCAGCGTCAGAGCCGCGTTGTGGGGCGTGACCGTCACGTTGGGCAGCTGGAAGAGCGGATCGTCCGGGCTGGGGGGTTCGGTTTGGAACACGTCCAGCCCCGCGCCGGCAATGGCGCCGTTCTGCAGGGCCTCCGCCAGATCCGCCTCCCGGATCAGGTCGCCCCGGGCCGCGTTGATCAGATAGGCCGTGGGCTTCATCATCCCGATCAAACGGCGGTCCACGCTGTTGCGGGTCTCCGGGGTGGAGGGCATGTGGATGGAGACGATGTCGCTGCCGGCGAAGATCTCCTCCATGGTCTCACGGCGGCCCACCTCCGGGTCCCAGCGGTCTGCAGGAAGGAAGGGATCATAGCCGATCACCTCCATGCCGAAGCCGTTGATGGCCTTCTTCGCCACCATGTGGCCGATCTTGCCCAGGCCCAGCAGCCCCAGGGTCTTTCCCTCCAGATCCATGCCCTTGACCCGGTTGCGGATGTCGTAGTCGCCGCGTCTGGCCGCCCGGTCAAAGAAGACCAGCTTCTTGGCGCAGGCCAGGATCAGCATCATGGTGTGCTCCGCCACCGCCACGGTATTGCTCAGGGGACCGTTGGTGACCCAGATGTTCAGCTCCCTAGCCGCGTCCAGGTCGATCTTATCCAGCCCCACCCCGTGCTTGCTGATGACCTTCAGGCGGGGGGCGGCCTCCATGATGGCACGGGTGATATGCTCATTCCGGGCCAGCAGGGCATCACAGTCTGCCACATCCTCCAAAATCGTCTGCTCGTCTGTCCCACGGCCCATTTTTATGGTATAGCCCTTTTCGGCGAGATAGTCTTTTCCGGGCTGAGAAATGTCCGAAGGGATCAGAACTTTCTTTTCCATTCTTGTCACGTCCTCTCTGTTGGTTGTTCGCCTTATTATAAAGCAATCTCTGTGCCAATTTTGGAAAAATCAATGTTTTTGGATGCCACAAAATTTTTGCTGAAACTCCGTTGAGCGGTTTTTCAGATTTTCACAAAAGTGTCTCCAAAATTTTGCAGCCTCAATTGGTTGTTTTCACCGGAGAGTGTTTTATTCGTTCAAAATAGTGTTTTAACTGTTCTAAATCGTCTCAAATAGAACAGACGGCGGCTTGACGTAAAAAGCGGCTTTTGCTATGATGGGCAAAGAAGCACACCGATTTTTGGGAACAGGAGGCTGCTATGGTTCGGATTGCCATCGTCATTCCCTACGCCAGCATGGCAAATCTCGCCTGGGACGTGTTCCAGGAGCACACGGAGCAGATGCGCCTGCAGGCTCTGGACGCCACGGAGTACTCACTGGACATCCTGGTGGCGTCCACGACCCAGGAGCTGCTGCCCCAGTGGCCGGACTGCGACGCCATGATCGCCCGGGGCGCCACCTATCTGGACTTGTGCCGCCGTTCCCTCTCTATCCCGGTGATCGAGCTGATTATCAACGGAACGGACATTGTCAATACTCTATTGCAGCTGCGGCAGAAGTACGGCCCTGTTCCGGCCGCCATCCTGGGAACCCAGAACATGATCCTGGGCGTGGAGAAGCTGGCCCGCCAGCTGGGTGTGGACGTGACGCCGTACTGTTTTCAGGAGAACAGCCTGTTGGAGATCCGCCGTTGTGTGGAGCAGGCAGCCAGAGACGGGAAGCGGGTCATCATCGGCGGCGGCACCGGCTGCCGCCTGGCGGAGGAGATCGGACTGACCTCCATGCTCATTACCTCCGGCCGGGAAGCATTCTGGAACGCCATCTCGGAGGCCAAGCAGCAGGCCAAGATCAGTCAGGTGGAACGGGAGAAGGCCCTGAGCTTCCAAACCATGCTGGACAACGCCTATGAGGGGCTGGTGGTCATCGACCGCAATCAACAGATCTCCTTTTTGAACACAGCTGCCATCCAGATTTTGCAGCTCTCCCGCCGGGAACAGTATCTGGGAAAGCCGGCATCCTCCGTGTTCTCCACCCCGGCGTTGAGCCGCATCGTGTCCGCGACGGAGAACACGGACGAGATTATCGCTTACAAAAACACCCACCTGTCCGTCAAAACGAAAAACATGATGATGCACGGCCTCCGGGCTGGAACTGTGGTTTCCCTGCTGAACGCCGCGCAGATCCAGACCACGGAGGACCAGCTGCGCAAAAAGCTCCACTACAAGGGACACAAGGCCAAGTACACCTTCGGGGATATCATCACCCGCAGCCCGCGGATGATAGCCTGTATCCAGGAGGCCAAGGCCTTTGCCCAGACGGACTCCAACATCGTGGTGGTGGGGGAGACCGGTACCGGAAAGGAGCTGTTGAGCCAGAGCATCCACGCCTGGAGCCGTCGGTCACAGAACAACTTCGTAGCCATCAACTGCGCCGCCCTGCCGGAGAACCTGCTGGAGAGCGAGCTGTTCGGCTATGTGGAGGGCGCCTTCACCGGCGCCACCAGGGGCGGTAAGCCGGGCCTGTTTGAGATCGCCCACAACGGCACCATCTTTTTGGACGAGATCTCGGAGATCCCCCTGGGACTTCAGGGGCGGCTGCTGCGGGTCCTGCAGGAGCGGGAGATCATGCGGCTGGGGGACAGTCAGGTGACTCCCATCAATATCCGGGTGATCGCGGCCACCAACAAGAACCTGGAGTCGCTGGTCCGGGCAGGTAAATTCCGCAGCGATCTCTATTACCGCCTGTATGTCCTGCAGCTGAATCTGCCCCCGCTGCGGGAGCGGCAGGAGGACATCCCGCTGCTGACGCAGAGCTTCCTTCGGAACTTCCAGGCTCGGGAGGGCGACGGCTGTCCGCTGGAACTGAGCGATGGCGACTGCCGTCTGCTGCAGAGCTGCCCCTGGCGGGGAAACATCCGGGAGCTGCAGAATTTCTGTGAGCGGCTGGCGGTGCTTTACCGGCCTGGCGTCTCTGTATCTGGCCTGATCGCCCATCTGCTGGAGAGTGCCGCCTCTCCCGAGACGCCGCCCCCGTGCCCGCCGCCGATGCCGAAGGCCGCCCATACCAGGATCGACCTGTCCTATGAGGAGTTGCTGGCCGTTCTTCAGGAATGCGGCGGGAACCGGACGCAGACGGCGGCAAAACTGGGGATCAGCCGGGGGACACTGTGGCGGCTGCTGAAGAAGTATCAGGTCGGACAGACATGAGCAGAGGCATAGCCCATGACGCATGCCGACTGCGGTTTCCAGAGTATGGGCAGGGGAGGGCAACGCTGATGGACCCCAGCGTACGAGAAAAAGCCCTGTGGCTGTAAAGCCAAAGGGCTTAATGGTTGCTGGTACTCAGTATGTGCAGCATCTGTGCCGCTGGTGGAAGCGGGGCGCCGCTGCAAAGCCTGTCACCCCCACTTTCCTGCCATCACAAGCTTCGTATCCTGTATTCCGGCGTTATAGCCGGAACGCAAGCGATTCCCGACTCCGGCTCACCCCGCTCGAAGGCGCAGTGGAGGACTCAATGCTTGATGCTTGTGCTCCGCCGACAAGCCGAGTCTCCACGAGAAAAGCCCCCTGGCTTTCGCCAGGGGGCTTGATGTTTTTTGCACTTAGTACATGCCGCCCATCTCGCCGCCGGCGGGGGCAGCGGGAGCGGGGGGCTCGGGCTTATCGGCTACCAGGGACTCGGTGGTCAGCACCATGGCGGAGACGCTGGCGGCGTTCTCCAGGGCGCTGCGGGTCACCTTGGCGGGATCGATGATGCCGGCGGAGACCATGTCGCAGTACTCCTCCTTGTAGGCATCAAAGCCGTAGCCGGTCTTGCCGGAGGTGCGGACCTTCTCCAGGATCACGGAGCCATCCAGACCGGCGTTGGCAGCGATCTGACGGATGGGAGCCTCCAGGGCCTTGGCCACGATGCGGACACCGGTCTTTTCGTCGCCCTCCACGCTGGAAAGCAGAGCCTCCACGGCGGGGATCACGTTCACGAAGATGGTGCCGCCGCCGGCCACCACGCCTTCCTCAACAGCGGCGCGGGTGGCGTTCAGCGCGTCCTCGATGCGGAGCTTCTTCTCCTTCATCTCGGTCTCGGTGGCAGCGCCGACCTTGATGACGGCCACGCCGCCAGCCAGCTTGGCCAGCCGCTCCTGCAGCTTCTCCTTGTCATAGTCGCTGGTGGTGGTGGAGATCTGCGTGCGGATCTGGCCCACGCGATCCTTGATGGCCTGGCTGTCGCCGGCGCCGTCCACGATGGTGGTGTTCTCCTTGGTGACCTTCACCTGGCGGGCGCGGCCCAGCATATCCATGGTGGCGCTCTTCAGCTCCAGACCGACCTCCTCGGAAATCACGGTGCCGCCGGTCAGAATGGCGATATCCTGCAGCATCTCCTTGCGGCGGTCGCCAAAGCCGGGAGCCTTGACGCACACCACGTTCAGGGTGCCGCGCAGACGGTTCACGATCAGGGTGGACAGAGCCTCGCCCTCCACGTCCTCCGCGATGATCAGCAGCTTCTTGCCGGACTGGACGATCTGCTCCAGGATGGGCAGGATGTCAGCGATGACGGAGATCTTCTTGTCGGTAATCAGGATATAGGGATCGTCCAGGTTGGCCTCCATCTTCTCCATGTCGGTGGCCATGTAGGGGGTGATATAGCCCCGGTCAAACTGCATGCCCTCCACGACCTCGGAATAGGTGTCGGCGGTCTTGGACTCCTCAATGGTGATGACGCCGTCGGCAGAGACCTTCTCCATGGCGTCGGCGATCAGCTTGCCGATCTCCTCGTCGCCGGAGGACACAGCACCGACACGGGCGATGTCCTTGGAGCCGTCCACGGTCTTGGCCTGCTTCTTGACCTCGGCCACCGCGGCTTCCACGGCCTTGGCCATGCCCTTCTTCACCACGATGGGATTGGCACCGGCGGCCAGATTCTTCAGACCCTCATGGATCATGGCCTGGGCCAGCAGGGTGGCGGTGGTGGTACCGTCGCCGGCCACGTCGTTGGTCTTGGTGGAGACCTCCTTCACCAGCTGGGCGCCCATGTTCTCAAAGGGATCGTCCAGTTCGATCTCCTTGGCGATGGTCACGCCGTCATTGGTGATGAGGGGAGCGCCGTACTTCTTGTCCAGAACCACGTTCCGGCCCTTGGGACCCAGGGTGATCTTGACAGTATCGGCCAGAGAGTTGACGCCGGCTTCCAGGGCCTTCCGGGCCTCGTCGCCGCGCTTGATGAGCTTAGACATAGTAATCAAACCTCCTGTAATAGAGCTTCATGTTTCATAAATTAGGGATGGGGAGTTAGGAATTGGGAATTTTGGCGTCCGGCAGAGCCAAACGATTTGAAATTGGCCGTTGCAGGCGGTTCCACAATTTCCGATTCCTGATTGCAAGCGGGAGCGGGAGATTTATTCCACGATCGCCAGAATGTCGTTCTGACGGACAACCACGTACTCCACGTCCTCCAGGGTGACCTTGGTGCCGGCGTACTGGCTGGTGATGACCTTGTCGCCGGGCTTCACGGTCATGACAACGTCCTTGCCGTCCACGTTGCCGCCGGGACCCACGGAGATGACTTCCGCCACGGAGGGCTTCTCCTTGGCGCTGCCGGTGAGGATAATGCCGCCCTTGGTGGTCTCCTCGGTCTCCACCATCTTCAGAATGACACGGTCTGCGAGCGGAGTGAGTTTCATAATGGGGTTCCTCCTTATAGAAATAAAAATTTGAAAAACAAGTTCAGCGTTAGCACTCATATCATTCGAGTGCTAACGCTGCTATCATAGCGCAATGTTTTCCATTTGTAAAGGGGGTATCTATGAAGAATTTGTGAATTCCGAAAAAATCTCCCTCTCAGAAGGGGAGCGCATGGGAGCCGTCCTGCTGGACAGGAGAATTCGACTGTCATGACCAGCTTTCTGCCCAAACGGCTGCCTCAGGCGGACTGACGGCTTCACATCTCACTGTGCCGCATGAAACAGCTCTGCTTGGGGTTACGCATTCTTCACGGATACGATTTTCACCGGCGCAAATACTGCACAATTCACGGGAAAAAGTTTCCAAATATGAAGAAATTTTTGATTTTTATCAAGTGTTCCGTATAATACGATGTTTCTTTATATGCTGTTGTTGCGGGTTATCCCATACCTCCCTGAAAAATTTTTCAACACAGCATCCGGCCTCGGTCAATGGTCGAGATGAACGGCAAGCCGCCATGGACAGGAGCGGAGGCTGACGCGCCTTTAATGCAATATTTTTATGGCTTTTTCACTGTTCAATAGGAAGTAAGCTTCTTAAAATTTCTCTTGACATTTTCGCTGCCCTAATTTAATATGAAGTCAGCTTCCTAAGAAGTTAACTTCCTATTTGAGGAGTGAGGAGCGTGAAAACGATTATCAAGGATTTGCGAACTGCCGCAGGATTGACGCAGCAGCAGCTTGCGAACCGGGTTCGTGTGACAGTAAGAACGATCAATTCCATAGAAAGAGGCGAATACAATCCATCGCTTGTTCTGGCCTACAAGATCGCACAGGTATTTCATACGACCGTTGAAGAGTTGTGCTGCTTGAAAGAAAATGTAGAATGTGAGGAAAATCAGGATGAAGATCACAAATAAGAAAATGTTTATCCGGGGGATTTTATTATTACTGCTTGCCGTTGGTATTGGAATATCAAGATTTTGTATATTTACCGAGGCTACGCATGGTATTCCAAAGGCGGTTATCGGCATAGGTATCTGCTTACTTGCAGCTTTTTATCACATGGTAATGGCCCTGCATATTGACGGCGAGGACGAGGGGGAGGAGGAAAAATAACTATGCAATTATTTGGCGGAAAGGGTAAGATGCTGGGCCTGCTCTTGGTATTGGCTGCCTTCGGCAGCTTTTATCTGGGTGATATTACCGCGTTCACAACCTCGCAAAAAGCTATCGCAGGGGTTGCTCTCTTTATTATTGTTCTGCTGGTCGGTATTTCCCTTCTGAAACCTAAAAAAACGGAAGAGGATATGATTGCGGAGCAGGATGAGAGAAATCAGTATATCGAATTGAAATGCGCTGAAAAAGCATTTCGGGTCGCACTGTACGCTTCATTTATGACCATTATAGCCGGCATGATTGCCTTTGGCCTGACAAGGGAATATGCCTTTATCTGGTTGGTTATGGGGGGAATTGTGCCTTACGGAACATCAAGAATTGCCTATATCGTTTCTGCATTCCGATACGACAAGCCATAAATGGAAGCAGGAAAGCACTGAATGAAAAATTAAGAGGCCAGGACACCTCCTTCGGGTGTGTCCTGGCCTCTATTTATCAATTATTCTAGTTGACTATTATACCGTGCCGAGGCGCAGCGGTTGAATGATCGTAGGATGCCTATAATAGCAGAAAAGCTGTGGAATATCGACGCTTCCTTGGCTTTCGGTCAAATCCTGCCGTGGCATTGGGACTGCACCCCTTCGGCCCGAAGAAGTTCACCCGCTTCTCCGCGAGTACCAGCCGCACCTCCCGGCTCCGGAGGCTCTCCCCGTCCAGACAGGTGACGATGTCCGCCTCCCCGGGGCTGGCGGTGATCACCACCTGCCGGGACGTCACCATTCGGGCGATGTGGGGAAATTTCCAATACTCCCCGGCGGAGTAGGCCGGGAACAACCGGGCGAAGGTGCGCTTCGGCACGTTTTTCACCAGGATGGTCTCCAGCACTCCGTCATCCATCCGGGCTTCCGGCACCGGCATGGAGCCACCGCCGTAGTACCGGCCGTTGCACATGGACACCAGAGCGAAGTTATCCTCCAGGATCTCTCCGTCCAGTTCTACCCGCCACCGGCGGCCAATGGGCTTGAAGAGAAAATTCACTGCCACGGACAGTAGGTAACTCCCCCGGCCGGAGAGGCCCGGCACATTCCCATACCGGTGGACGGTGTCGGCAATGCGGGCGTCAATGCCGCTGCAGGCGATGGTGAGGCACAGGCGGCCGTTGCAGTCAATGAGATCCAGGGGAAATTCCGGCCCGTCCCACAGGTTCTCCGGGTCGGAGAATTTTGCCGCGTCCGGGCCGAAGTTCTTCAAAAAGTCATTGCCAGTGCCGGCGGGGATTACCGTCATGGCGGCGTTGGGAAACCCGGCGATGCCGTTGACCACTTCGTGGACGGTGCCGTCTCCTCCGCAGACATAGATGCGCACCGGCTCCCCGGCCTCTGCCAAGGCGCGGGAGAGGACCTCCGCTCCGCCGGGGCGGTCCGTCAGCAGGCACCGGCAGTCCAGATTGTGGGCCGCGGCCAGACGGTCCGCCAGGGCGCGGATGCGGGCAGTCTGGTCCTGCTTCCCGGCATGGGGGTTGATCAAAAAGACATGGCGCATGACAGGCCCCCCTTGGCGAAATATGAGATAAGAGTGAAGAGATGAAAGATGAGGACTGTCAGCGGCGATCTCTCCTGTCTTTTAACCTTTGTCTGGCTCTGTCTTTGCGCCTCCGTGGTAGAAGAAGGCGTCGCATTTGAGCATGCCGTTGTAGAGCTTGCGTTTCTTCTCCGCGCTGCGGCCGAAGGCGCGCTCAAACTCTGTGTGGGAGGAGAGCACCAGCACGCGCCAGCCCGCCGGCAATGTCCGGGCAGCTTTGCCGAAGGAGCGGTACAGGGCCTCCGCCTCTCTCTTTTCCAGCAGCCGCTCACCGTAGGGCGGATTGGTCACCAGCTGGCCGTAGTCGCTGTCCCGGTGGAACTTTCCGGCATCCGCCACCTCGAAGCGCACGCAGTCGTCCACCCCCGCCAGCTCCGCGTTGTGGCGGCTCAACTCCACCGCACTGGGGTCGATGTCCCCGCCCCAGATGTCGTACTGGCCGTGGAATTCTTGATCCATGGCCTCTTCGGCCGCGTCCAGCCACAGCTTGGCGGGGAGGCTCTGCCACTTTTGGGCGGCAAAGCGCCGGTCCAGGCCTGGGGCCCGGTTTTTGGCGATCAGCGCCGCCTCGATGGGAATGGTGCCGCTGCCGCAGAAGGGGTCGCAGAACGGATCCCTCCCCCGGTAGCGGGAGAGCAGCACCAGGGCGGCGGCCAGCGTCTCCCGCAGGGGGGCGCCGTTGTTGTGGGCCCGGTAGCCCCGCTTGTAGAGTCCGTCGCCGGAGGTGTCCAGGTACACGGCTGCGGTGTCCTTGATGAGGGCGAACTGGATCTGATAGCGGTCCCCGGTCTCCGGCAGGGTCTCGCAGCCGTAGGCCTGGCCAAGCCGCTTGGCAGCGGCCTTTTTCACAATGGCCTGGCAGGCGGGGACGGAGTGGAGCTGGGAGGAGATGGAGTAGCCCTTCACCGGGAACTCCCCGTCCCGGGGGATGCAATCCTCCCAGGGGATGGCGGCCACGCCCTGAAACAGCGCCTCGAAGTCCGGGGCCGGGAAGCTGGCCAGCTCCACCAGCACCCGCGCGCCGCAGCGCAGGTTGATGTTCAGCCGGGGGATGTCCGCCGGGCCGCCGTCGCAGTGGACCCGGCCGTTTTCGGCCCGGACGTTTTTCAGGTCCAGCCGCCGCAGCTCGTCGGCCACCAGGGCCTCCAGCCCGAAGAGGCAGGGAATGGTGTATTTCATGGGGGTTCCTCCTTGGCGGGGCATACAGATGCCCGTGGATTTTCATTGGAGCCGGTGGAAGAGAGGCTCTCAGGGGGCGGCGTGGCCCAGCGTTCTGCGCTCCACGCGAATGGTGTAGACCTCCGGCCCGTCGGCGCTGCCATGGCATCCCGGTACCGTGGAAGTCGCCACATTCCAACCCATCTGGCGGCGCATGTCGTTGGCGAACTTTTTGATGTTCTGCTTGCTCAGCGTACAGCCGCAGCGGAAGACAACATTCACATTCGCATAGCGGGATGTTCCGTCATCCATCGGGCTGAGCGTCCACGCCAGATCGTGGACATGGGGGTCCGGCCGCTCCACGCCAAAAGCGTCTGCAAATGCATTCAGATCGTCAATCTCGAAGAGGTCGCTGCTGTATTCCCCGGGCCAGACGGCATAGAGCCGGATCTCTCCGGCAGCGGCCCGGCGGTAGGCCTCTGCGGCAGAGGAGAAATCGTGGCCCACCTGCGTGAGACTGCCCGCAGCGTCCAGAGACAGGTAGCAGACCAGGCTGCCTCTGTATGGAAAGGGATTGGCCTTCGCACTTCTTGGCTGACGCATGGAACATCCTCCTTGCTGCCTCCGCCTCAGCGGGGCGTTTTTCCTATTATAATGCAGACTGCGGAAAATGTCGAGATGCCCGCCGGCTCTTGCCGCAACTGCCGCCGGCGGGCCGGGAGGTTTTGTAACCAAAATGAAATGGTATTTGCAAAATGGGCATGATACAATAACGATAAACGCCGCCGGAGCCGCACTTCCCGGACGGAAACCTGAAGTTGCACGGGATTTTGCCGGATGCAAAGCAGAGTTGGTGGAAACGGCGGGGCGGTTCTGCTAAAATGACAGACAGAGAGGAGAGGCGTATGGCATTTGGAGAGCGGTTGCAGGAGCTCCGCCGGGCCCGGGGCATGACCCAGGAGGACTTTGCGGCCCAGCTGAAGGTCTCCCGGCAGGCGGTGAGCAAGTGGGAGTCCTGCCGGGGATACCCGGAGCTTGAGAAGATCATCTATATCTGCAACCGCTACGGCGTCACCATGAACGACCTGTTCTGCGAGGAGGTCCCCCTGGGCGGCCAAGAGACGCCGGCGGCGCCGGAGCGGATGGAGTCCCGGACACTGAAAACGGCGCTGGGAGATTTTGTGAGCAACCTGTCCCCGGCCAACAAATGGGCCGGAGTGGGGGGGCTGGCGGCAGTGACCGCCCTGGTGGCCCTGTGTATGCTGTATTTGAAAGGAGGCGGAGACAGCGAAATGACGGCATTGTGGATTGCGGCCATCGTGGTCTTTGGCGTGGTGGAGGCGGTGACCGCCGGGCTGGTCTCCATCTGGTTTGTGCCCGGCGCCGTGGCGGGTCTGATCGCCGCCATGGCGGGGGCGGGGCTCCTGATCCAGCTGGTGCTGTTCCTGGCGGTGTCGGCGGCGGCCCTGGCGGCCACCCGGCCCCTGGTGAAAAAGCTCTCCGCCGGGCGGGCTGTGCCTACCAACGCGGACCGGGTGCTGGGCCGCACCGCCAGAGTCACGGAGACCATCGACAACGACAGCGCCTCCGGCGCCGTCTATGTGGACGGCAAGACCTGGACCGCCCGCAGCGCCGACGGATCGGTGCTCCCGGCGGGCAGCCGGGTGGAGATCCGGCGGATGGAGGGTGTGAAGCTCATTGTGGAAGCGGCGCAGAAAGCGCCTGATAAAAAAGAGGAGGTTGTGTGAATATGATGGATGTGCTCAAGTGGGTTCCGCTGTTGATCCTGGTGGTGCTGATCCTGATCCTGCTGATCGGGAACATCGTCATCGTCCAGCAGTCCAAGGCCTATGTGGTGGAGCGGCTGGGAGCGTTCCGGACCGTGTGGGGCGTGGGACTGCACCTGAAGGTGCCCTTTGTGGAGCGGGTGGCCAAGAAGGTGTCCCTGAAGGAGCAGGTGGCGGATTTCGCGCCCCAGCCCGTCATCACCAAGGACAATGTCACCATGCAGATCGATACGGTGATCTACTTCCAGATCACGGACCCGAAGCTGTATACCTACGGCGTGGAACGGCCCATGAACGCCATTGAGAACCTGACCGCCACCACCCTGCGGAACATCATCGGCGAGATGGAACTGGACCAGTCCCTGACAAGCCGGGACACCATCAACGCCAAGATGCGCGCCATTCTGGACGAGGCCACGGACCCCTGGGGCATCAAGGTCAACCGGGTGGAGCTGAAAAACATTATCCCGCCCAAGGAGATCCAGAACGCCATGGAGAAGCAGATGAAGGCGGAGCGGGAGCGCCGGGAGTCCATCCTCCAGGCGGAGGGGCAGAAGCAGTCCCAGATCCTGGTGGCGGAGGGCGAGAAGCAGTCCCTGATTCTCAAGGCGGATGCCGCCAAGCAGGCCGCCATCCTGAAGGCCGAGGGCGAGAAGGAGGCCCGCATCATGGCCGCCGAGGCGGAGGCCCAGGCCATCATGCAGGTGCAGACCGCCCTGGCGGACTCCCTGAAGCTGCTGAATGCCGCCGCCCCCAATGACCAGGTGGTGAAGCTGAAGGCTCTGGAAGCCATGCAGAAGGTGGCGGACGGCAAGGCCACCAAGATCATCATTCCCAGTGAGCTCCAGGGGCTGGCAGGGCTCGCTGCCAGCGCCAAGACGGTGTTCGACACAGAGGACCCCAAGGGGGAGTGAGGGAAAAGCAGTACAGGCGCACAGCAAAAGCTGTGCGCCTGTATTTTGCAAATTGGGGCAGAGGGCGCAGCCCTTCATGTCCATTGCCGGGACGATGGGAACCGGTGCCGGAAGAGCGTATTCCCATGATCCCATACAGACCCGCGCCGTAAGGGCTTCGGTCGGGACCTGCTGCGGCCGGGAGGGTCAGGTGCAGTCTGCGTCCTGCTGAATTGCCCGCGGCGGTCTGGAGTTCTGCCCTGTCTGCGCGGGGAGGTTCGCCCAATGAGAGGCGCGCCCCGGAAGCCCGGTTTGGGGCACAGTGATTACAGCGATTTTTACCCATTAACCGCCGGTTAAAAGATCGTCAGAAAAATTGAACACCTGTCGATTGCAGCGCACCGCCGGAGATGGTATTCTGGGGACAGATCACAAGAGGGGGCTTTGCCATGCAGATCCACGAGATTATCCGCACCCGGCGGACGGCACTGGGGCTGACACAGGAGCAGCTGGCGGGGAAGCTGGGGGTATCAGCCCCGGCGGTGAACAAATGGGAAAGGGGAAACTCCTACCCGGACATCACCCTGCTGCCGGTGCTGGCCCGGACGCTGCGGGTGGACCTGAACACACTGTTGTCCTTTCAGGAGGACTTGACGGAGACGGAGATCGCGGAGTTTTTGAACCGACTGTACGAGGTGTCCCGGACCGAGGGGTGCGGCGCGGCCTTTTCCCTGGCAGAGGAGAAGCTGCGCCAGTTCCCCAACAGCGACGCGCTGGCATACAGCGCTGCGGGGCTGCTGGAGGGGCTTCTGACCCTGTTCCCCGGCACCGATGAGACAGCCCGGCCCGGCCGGGAGGACTTTGTCGCGGGCCTGTACGAGCAGGCCGCCCAGAGCGCGGACCCCAAAATCCGGGAGTGGGCGACCTATACCGTGGCGAGCCGCTGCATCGCCCGGGGGGATCTGGACCGGGCGGAGGCGCTGTTGGACCAGATCTCCAACACCCACCGGGACAAGCGGGAACTGCTGTCCGCCCTGCGGCGGAAGCAGGGGCGGACCGAGGAGGCCTGGACCCTGCTGGAGCGGGAGCTGTTCGACCGGGCCCACGGCATCCAGACCACGCTGCTGTCCCTGATCGAGATGGCCCAGGCAGAGGGAGACCGGCAGCGGGCCCAGGGCTTTTGCGACGCCGCCCGGCGGGCGGGAGAGGCCCTGGACCTGAGCGATTACGCAGTGCTGTCCGCCCCCTTCCAGCTGGCGGCGGCGGAGCAGGACGGCCCGGCGGCGCTGGACCTGCTGGACCGGCTGCTGCATAGCCTGACAGTGCCTTGGGATCTGAGCGCCTCGCCCCTGTACCGGCATCTGGCCACCAAGGAGGCCGCCGGAGAGGCCCAGTCGGTGCTGCTGGAGCCCCTTCTGGACCAGGTAGAGGCGGACCCGGACTGCGCTTTCCTCCGGGAGATGCCGGAGTATGGGACGATGGTGGAGAAGTACCGGCGCGCCGCAGATGGGGCATGAGCTGGCGGGACCCGCCGGGCGGCGGATGAGACTGTCCGGTTCTGCCGGTGCCAGGACGCGGCGTGCCGCAGTTCTGCATTCCCTGCGGACCGTGCGGGAAAAAGAAAAAGCGGAAGGACGAAAGTCCTTCCGCTTTCATGCGTCTCAGCCGAACAGGGCATCGCCGCTCTTGAAGCCCAGGCCGGGGTGGAAGTCGAACTTCACCGCGCCCACGGCCACGTCGGGACCCACGGCCCGCTGGATGCGGGCGATGCCCTCGTTGCCGAAGCCGGCGCACAGCTCCATAGCGGTGACGCCTCCGGCGGCCAGCTCCTTCGCGGCAGCCTCCGCCTCAGCGTAGGTCTTGCAGCCCACCACGTTCAAATGGATGCTAGGGGTGGATACCACGGTGCGGGTGGTCTCATCGGCATCGCCGATAAGAAAGAAAAATGCGGCTTGCAGTGCCATTGTTATGTAGACCTCCCTGAAAATCAAGAATCAGAGCGAACAGATAAGAGATGCCGCTTTCCCTGCGGCTCTCTTATCTGCACACCCGTTATCTGGTATGTCACAGTCTGGTGACCACGGGGATAACCATGGGATTGCGCTTGGTGGTTTTGAACAGGTAGCTGCTGACGGCGGACTTGACGGAACCCTTCAGTTCCCCGTCATCCCGGCCCCGCTTGCGGGAGACGTTCTCCGCCGCGTCCCGGGCCACGCTCTGCAGTTCCTTCATCAAGTCCCCGGACTCCTTCACGTAGATGAAGCCCCGGGTGATGATCTCCGGCTCGCTGAGGAGGTTGCCGTCATGGGCGGAGATGGGCAGGACCACCACCACCATGCAGTCTTCTGCCAGGCGCTTGCGGTCCCGCATGACCACGGCGCCCACGTCGCCCACGCCGGAGCCGTCCACATATACCTCACCGGAGGGAACGGTGCCGCCCAACTTAATGGTCTTGGCCGTGATCTCGATGACGGAGCCGTTGTCGGCAATGGCGATATGGTTGCGGTCCATGCCCATGTCCTGGGCCAGCTGGGAGTGGATCTGGAGCATCCGCTGCTCGCCGTGGAGGGGGATGAAGAACCGGGGCTTCGTCAGGGCGTGGATGATCTTCAGCTCCTCCTGGCAGGCGTGGCCGGACACGTGAAGCATGTCGGCCCGATCATAGACCACCTTGACGCCCTTGCGGAACAGCTCGTTGATGACCCGGGACACCGTCACCTCGTTGCCGGGGATGGCGCTGGCGGAGATGATGACCTTGTCCCCGGCGCCGATCTCCACCTGCTTGTGCTGAGAGAAGGCCATGCGGTACAAGGCGCTCATCTCCTCGCCCTGGGAACCGGTGGTGACGATGACCTGCTTGTTCTTGGGCAGGCCCTTGATCCGGTTGATGTCCACCAGGGTGTTCTTGGGCACCTTCATATAGCCCAACTCTGTGGAGACCTTCATGATATTTTCCATGGACCGGCCCGTGACGGCCACCTTCCGGCCGAAGGCCGCGGCGGCATCCAGCACCTGCTGGATCCGGTGGACGTTGGAGGCGAAGGTGGTGACGATGATCCGGTCCTCGCATCCCTGGAACTGGCGCTTGAAGGTGGCGCCCACCGTCTTTTCAGAGGGGGTAAAGCCCGGACGCTCCACATTGGTGGAGTCCGCCAGCAGCGCCAGGACGCCCTCCTTCCCCAGCTCGCCGAAGCGGGCAAGGTCGATGACCTCCCCGTCGATGGGGGTGGAGTCGATCTTGAAGTCGCCGGTGTGGACGATGGTGCCCATGTGGGTGTGGATGGCAAAGGCCACGGAGTCGGCGATGGAGTGGTTCACATGGATGAACTCCACAGTGAACTTGCCGGCCCGGACGCTCTTGCCCGGCTCCACCGTGATGAGCTTGGTGCTTTTCACCAGCCCATGCTCCTCCAGCTTCAGCTTGATGAGCCCCGCGGTGAACCGGGTGCAGTAGATGGGCATGTTCAACTGCTTGAGCACATAGGGAATGGCACCCACGTGATCCTCGTGCCCGTGGGTGATGAACAGACCCCGGATGCGGGCCCGGTTCTTGATGAGGTAGCTGACGTCGGGAATGATGAGGTCGATGCCGTACATGTCGTCCCCGGGGAAAGCCATGCCGCAGTCCACCACGATGATCTCGCCGCCGTACTCATAGGCGGTCATGTTCTTGCCGATCTCATTGAGACCGCCCAGGGGGATGATTTTCAATTTTTCTGCCATAGATCGATGATACTCCTTTGAAAAAATATGTAAAATACCCCCATAACAGCGGAAATGGCGCAAAATGAGCGCACGCAAACAAGAGACGCCCGTAGCCTGCGCGGCCCCGTTTCGCCGGCAGGGGTTCGGTCACGTCATTCCGTTGAAACCGTATGGGGTTTTATTTGACTGAGGCGGAGCGGCGCTCCGCACCAGTGAAATACTGTGGAACTGTGTAAAAAAGGGCGGAAAAGCAGTTGCTTCTCGACGCGCACTTTGTTATACTGAAACGAAGGCGCGGCCCAGGCAGAGGCACGCCCCGCGGCGCTCCGACAGCCGGCGGCCTGCCGCCGGCGGACACGGAAGGCCGCACCATTCTGCCCCTAGTATAGCACAGGTCAAGCGTTTTGTATACATTTTTTTCAAGAAAACCAAGATGACCGGCGGAAGGGCCGGAGAAAGGGAGTGAAGGGACATGCGGGCAACGATCAAGATGATCGCAGAACGGGCGGGCGTCTCCATCGGCACGGTGGACCGGGTGCTCCACGACCGGCCGTATGTGAAGGAGGAGGTCCGGCGGCGGGTGCTGGAGGTGATGGAGGAGCTGGATTACCAGCCAAACCGGGTGGCCAGCGCCCTGGCCACCAGCGGCATGGCCCGGCATTTCGCTATCATCCAGCCCACGTGGGAGAGCTATGTGGGCGAGGCCATGGCCGCTGGCGTGGCGAAGTTCCGGCAGGACCGTCAGGACTACAATGTGAGCGTCACCATCCACCCGTACCGCCAGGGGCGGATGGAGGACTGCCTGCACCTGCTGGACACGCTGGCGGAGGAGGTCCAGGGGATCGCCCTGTGCGCCGCGGACTGCCCCCAGGTGCGCCAGAAGCTGGAGCTCCTGGCGGAGCGGCGGATGCCGGTGGTGACCTTCAACTCCGACATTGCAGGCGCCCGGCGGCTGTGCTACGTGGGGGAGGACGCCCACCACGCCGGCCGGGTGGCCGGGGACATCGCCGCCAAGTTCCTCAGGCCCGGAGACCGGATCCTGCTGGTGTACGCCGACCACGGCTACGCCGGACACAAGGGCCGGGCAGACGGCTTTCTGGAGCGGCTTGCGGAGCGGGGGCTCCGGCAGGAGGACTGCCGGGTGGCAGAGACCCACGACAACTATGATGAGACACTGGCAGCGGTGACCGCCGCTTTGGCGGAAGAGCCGGACCTGAAGTATATCTATATGGCCAACCGCTCCGTGCCTGCGTGCATGGAAGCCCTGCGCGGGGCCGGCCGGATGGGACAGGTGCGGGTTCTGGCCCACGACAACAGCCCGGAGACGCGGACCTTCCTGCGGGAGGGACTGCTGGACTTCATCATTGACCAGAACCTGACCTACCAGAGCCGCAAGGCCCTGTCGCTGCTGTTTGATGCGGTGGTGGAGCACCGGACGCCGGAGCGGGACTGTTTCTATCCGGAGAGCCCTATCCTCACGGCGGAGAACTGCTGAAAGACTTTCTCCGGCGCCGGCTTCCCGCGGAGGCCGACTCTGGGGGAAGCTGTTTTTGGGAAAAGCTGTGTACGCAAACAGAAGGAGAACCGTGTCATGGAACAGACGAAAAAGCCGCTGCCTGGGGCGGTACTGCTGCTGGCGGCCCTGGGATTTGTGCTGGGGACCTGCGAATTTGTGATTGTGGGCATTCTGCCGGAGATCGCGGAGGGGCTGAACACCTCTCTGGCGGCAGTGGGAAAGCTGGTATCGGTGTTCGCCGCCTGCTACGCGGTGGGGACGCCTGTGATCACTGCAGCTACCGGCGGAATCTCCCGCCGGAAGCTGCTGGCGGTGCTGATGGGGGTGTTCCTCCTCACCAGCGCGGCAAGCTTTGCCGCTCCTAATGTGGCGGTGCTGTATGCCACCCGGGTAGTGGCGGCGCTGGTGTCCGGTACGCTGACGGCGGTGGCCATGCTCTATGCCAAGGAGGTCGCCGCCCCGGAGCAGACCGCCCGGGCCATCTCGCTGGTATACGGCGGCTTTTCCGTGGCAGCGGTGCTGGGAGTGCCCCTGGGCACTGCCGTGTGCCAGATCCTGGGCTGGCGGTGGACCTTCGCCGTGATCCTGGCTATGGGCGCAGCGCTGCTGCCGCTGCTGCTGCGCTCCCTGCCCGCGGTGCCGGCACAGGCGGACAGCGGGCTTCTGAAGTCCTTTTCCATCCTGTGGGACCCCCGATGCTCCCTGTGTGTGGGGATGATCCTGTGCAGCGCCTCCGCCACCTATATCGTGTACACCTATCTCTCGCCGATCCTGACGGAGACACTGGGGGTTCCAGCGGGGGCGGTGAGTCCGCTGCTGCTGGTGATGGGAGCGTGCAGCGCCGCCAGCAATCTCCTCTCCGGCCGGCTGGGGGAGCGGGGCGGCCTCCGGACCCTGCCCATGGCCTTCGCCGCCCAGGCGGTGCTGTTTGCCCTGCTGCCGCTGCTGCTGGGAAACCGGTGGGCGGGCCTTGCGGGGGTCTTTGCCATGGGGCTGCTCATGTACCTGCTGAACACCCCGGCCCAGATGCACGCGCTGTCCCTGGCAGAGCAGGATTACCCCTTCGCTTCCAGCCTGTGCGCCTCCGTGCAGCCGGTATCCTACAACTTCGGCATTGCTATCGGCTCCTTCATCGGCAGCGCCGTGCAGGAGGGGTGGGGATTCCGCCCCCTGGGCCTGCCGGCGGCAATGTTCGCCCTGGCGGCACTGGGGCTGAACCTGCTGCTTCTGCGCGCCAACGGCCGCCGGACGGCCGCGGCGGCATCCTGAGGACCATCAAAACAGGCTCGGGCCGGATCAGCCCGGGCCTGTTTTAACAGTTGCTTCTTGTGGGAAAAACTGCTATACTATTCTTCAATATGGGTATGTATGCGTTCCTTTCAAAAGGAGACCTGATCGAGATGAACAACAAGAAGCTCTCCCGCCTGCTGGAGCCCAATCTCAAGCTCTACTTCCTCTGCATGATCGTCTTCGCGGCGGCCACCGCCACGGTGAGCCTGCCTCTGGGACTGGTGGAGATCGCCTGTACCGTGGGCCTGTATGCCTATTTCACCAACCGTAACCAGAAGCGGCGGCAGAACATCCTCCAGTACATTGATAATGTCACCGGCAGCGTGGATACCGCCAGCAAATCCACCCTCATCAACTCTCCGCTGCCCATCATGGTGTTCCGGCCGGACACCGGCGAGGTGATCTGGAGCAATGAGAACTTCCTGCAGCTGGCCGGCGTGCGGGAGCACCTGTTCGAGATGAAGGTGGAGGATGCAGTACCGGATTTCCCCGTTCAGTGGATGCTGGAGGGAAAGCAGGAGTGCCCGGACCGGGTGGTGATGAACAGTCGGCGGTTCCGGGTGTACGGCAGCCTGGTGCGGGCCAAGGGCCGGGGGGCCGAGCAGAACCTGGTGGCCACTACCTACTGGGTGGATACCACAGAGGCCGACGACCTGCGGGAGCGGTACACCGCCACCCGGCCGGTGCTGGCCATTTTGATGGTAGACAACTACGAGGACCTGATGAAGGCATGTGCCGATACCCAGCGCAGCGCCGTGCTGGCCCAGATCGACGAGAAGCTGAACAACTGGGCCGCCTGCGCCGACGGCCTGCTGCTGAAGACGGAGCGGGACCACTACCTCTTCATCTTTGAGGAATGCCACTACGACCACTTTGTGGAGGAGAAGTTCTCCATCCTGGATGCCATTCGGGAGATCAAGGTGGGGGATGTGTGCCCTACCCTCTCCATCGGCATTGGCAAGGATGCCGACGCTATGGCGGAGCTGTACCGCAACGCCCGTCTCAGCCTGGAGATGGCCCTCAGCCGGGGCGGAGACCAGGCGGTGGTCCGGGGAAAGGTGGACTTCCAGTTCTACGGCGGCCGCAGCAAGTCCACGGAAAAGCGCACCAAGGTGAAGTCCCGGGTCATGGCCAGCGCCCTGAACGAGCTGATGGCCGACGCGTCCGAGATCTATATCATGGGCCACAGCTTTGCGGACATGGATGCCGTAGGCGCCGAGGCGGGGCTCTACTGCATTGCCCGCAAGCACGGCAAGCGGGCCCAGATGGTCATTGATCTGGAGCACAACGCCGCCGGAGCGGTTTTGGCCAAGCTCCAGGCGTTGCCGGAGTATGCGGGGGCGTTCACCTCCGGGGCGGAGGCATTTTTGAAAATGAGGCCGGGCGCTCTGGTCATTGTGGTGGACACCAACCGCCCCGACATGGTGGAGAGCCCCCAGCTGCTGGAGTCCAGCAACCGGGTGGCGGTGATCGACCACCACCGCCGGGCGGCCAGCTACATCGAAAACGCCGCCTTCAGCTTCCACGAACCCTATGCCTCCTCCGCCAGTGAGCTGGTGACGGAGCTCTTGCAGTATCTGGTGGAGCCCGCCGATCTGCTGCGGGAGGAGGCGGAGGCGCTGCTGGCCGGCATCGTGCTGGACACGAAGCACTTCACCCTGCGCACCGGCGGCCGGACTTTTGAGGCGGCGGCCTTCCTCCGCCGGGCGGGGGCCGACACCACCGACGTCCAGCGGTTGTTCCAGAGCGATCTGAGCGAGATGGTGTCCCGCTACGACATCATCCGCCGGGCGGAGCTGTACCGGGAGGACATCGCCGTGGCGGCCATCGACCAGGAGGGCGTGGACCGGGTGACGGCGGCCCAGGCGGCGGACGAGCTGCTGAGCCTCAAGGGCGTGAAGGCGTCCTTTGTGGTATTCCCCAGTGGGGAGAACGTGCAGATGTCCGCCCGTTCTCTGGGAGAGGTGAACGTCCAGGTGATCCTGGAGGCCCTGGGCGGCGGCGGCAACTCCACCACTGCCGGCGGCCGTGTGGAGAACACAGATGTGGAGACGGTGAAGAGTCGTCTGCTGGAGGCCATCGACGCGTATTTTGAAAAGTGAGGGGGAGCGCGGCCATGAAGCGGTTTCTTTCCACATTTGGCATCTGCTTGGCGCTGGTGGAGGCATTCCTCTTTTTCGGAGGATACCAGCTCTTTGATTTCAGCCGGCGCTGGTATTTGGCAGGCGCGTCCATCGCCCTAGTTCTGGCGGTGCTGGTGTGCATTCTGGTTCATCAGAATGACCGGCTGGAGGCGCTGGAAAAACGGACCCGGCAGCTGGAGGAACAAATTCAGAAACAGAACGACTAAAAGGAGACGTTATCATGAAAGTGATTTTACAGCAGGATGTGAAGGGCCAGGGAAAAAAGGGCCAGATGGTGGAGGTGTCCGAGGGCTATGCCCGGAACTTCCTCCTGCCCCGGAAGCTGGCCATCGCCGCCACGGCGGACGCCATCAACACCATGAACCTGAAGGAGAAGGCCCGCAAGGCTGAGGAGGCCCGGCAGAAGGCGGAGGCGGAGGCCACCGCCGAGAAGCTGAAGGAGTGCATGGTGAAGCTCACCGCCAAGGCCGGCAACGGCGGGCGGCTGTTCGGCGCCGTCACCACCAAGGAGATCTCCGACGGGCTTAGGCAGCAGTTCGGCATCGACATCCCCAAGCAGAAGCTGGTGCTGGACGAGCCCATCAAGGCGTTCGGATCCTATCAGGTGAAGGCCAAGCTGGGGTTTGAGGTCAACGGGACGGTGTACGTCTCCGTGTTTGAGGAAAAATAAAGGGAGTTCCTCTGTTTGGGGGCACACTCTGGGGGAGAGGAATGGGCCGCCATTGCGGCAGTCTCGGGGGCTCCTGCGCCCGCAGGGGTGCGCCCCCGCTCTCTTTTTTGGCTGTGCCAAAAAGAGAGTGCGCCGCGCCCGGTGGAAGAGAAAAGGCGCTTGGCGCGCTCTGGTACAATGGCCCTTCGCGCTTTCCTAACCCAAACAGGTGGACTCCTATTCACAGCGAGGTGACAGTAAGATGGCAAACGAAGACCTTCTCCTGCGGCAGATGCCCCACTCTCTGGAGGGGGAGCAAGCCGTCCTGGGCTCCATGCTCATCGACGCGGACTGCGTCAAGGATGTGATGGACAAGCTCCGGCCGTCAGATTTTTACCTCCGGCAGAACCGGGAGATTTTTGAGACCATCTACTCCATGTTCACCTATGCCAAGCCCATCGACGGCATTACCGTCTGTGAGGAGATGCAGAAGGCGGGCACCTACGACGAGAACACCACCCGTTCCTATCTGGCCCAGCTGATGGAGATCACCCCCACCAGCGCCAACGTGATGGAGTACGCGGCCATCGTCCGGGACAAGGCGTTGCTGCGGGGCGTGGCCCAGGCCGCCGCCGAGATCACCGCCATGGTGCAGGAGGGCGTGGGCGAGGCCTCCGAAATTCTGGAGGCGGCGGAGCAGAAGGTTTACGCCGTCCGCCGGGGACAGAGCGCCCAGGACATGGTGCCCCTGCGGCAGGTGCTGCCGGAGGTGCTGGACCGGCTGGGAGAGATGAGTGAGAGTGAGAATCACCTGCCGGGGCTCTCCACGGGTATGTCCGCGGTGGACCAGAAGATCACGGGCCTGAACAAATCGGACCTGATCCTGCTGGCCGCCCGGCCCGGCATGGGCAAGACCTCCTTTGCGCTGAACGTGGCCCTGAACGTGGCCAAGGCCGTCCACAAGACAGTGGCCGTCTTCTCCCTGGAGATGAGCCGGGAACAGCTGGCCACCCGTTTGCTGGCCTCCGAGGCATTGGTGGAGAACAACCGCCTCAAGACCGGCGCCCTGCGGGAGACCGACTGGGAGAAGATCGCCGGGGCCGCCACCATCCTGAATAAGGTGGATATCCGGATCGACGACAATCCCATGCTGTCCGTGGCGGACATGAACGCCAAGTGCCGCCGGCTGGATGATCTGGGCCTGGTGGTGATCGACTACCTGCAATTGATGACCTCTGCCGGCGGCAAGGGCTACGCGGGGGAGAACCGCCAGCAGGTGGTGTCCGACATCTCCCGGATGCTGAAGATCATGGCCAAGGAGCTGAACGTGCCGGTGATCTGCCTGAGCCAGCTGTCCCGCGCCAGTGAGAAGCGGGACGACAAGCGGCCCATGCTGTCGGACCTGCGGGAGTCCGGCGCTATCGAGCAGGACGCAGACATCGTGCTGTTCCTGTACCGGGATGACTATTATAATGAGGATTCGGAGAAGCACAACATCGCTGAGTGCATTGTGGCGAAAAACCGCCACGGTGAGACCGGCAAAGTAGAGCTGCGGTGGATGCCGGAATACACCCAGTTCTCGACCTTGGATACGAGGTACGACGAGGACTGAGGTCTGT
>DXTB01000002.1:80039-190854 GCA_019410105.1 Clostridiales bacterium
GAATACACCCAGTTCTCGACCTTGGATACGAGGTACGACGAGGACTGAGGTCTGTGCTCTGCTTTGCAAAGCCGCACGGACGTGCGTCAAGTGTTTTGGCGGGGCCAAAACCTTGCAGGGGGCGGACTTTGTCTGCTCCCGGTCAGTGGCCGCCGGGGTCCCCCGGCGCGTTCAGACGTGCCGGGGGAGGAGCTGCGGTGGATGCCGGAATACACCCAGTTCTCGACCTTGGATACGAGGTACGACGAGGACTGAGGTCTGTTTTGGGAGAGGTGAGGTACGGACATGGAGGAACTGCTGTCCCGCTGTCCCCGGTGGGTGCTGCCCGGTCGGGGGCGTCCGGCCCTATGTGCCGTGTCCGGCGGGCTGGACTCCATGTGCCTGCTGGACCTGCTGGACCGGTGGTGTCGGGAGCGGGATGGCCGGGTAGTGGCTGCCCACTTCAACCACCAGCTGCGGGGCGCAGAGGCCGACCGGGACGAGACCTTTGTCCGGGACTGGTGTGCCGCCCATGACATCGCCTTCGTCTCCAGCTCCGGGGATGTCCGGGGCCTTATGGAGCGGGAGGGCCTCTCTCTGGAGGAGGCGGCCCGGAGGCTCCGGTACGATTTTCTTCGCCAAGAGGCGGAGAAGCTGGGGCAGCATATCAAAATCTACACAGCCCACCACGCCGATGACAACGCGGAGACCATTCTTTTCAACCTGATCCGGGGCACCGGCGTGGCGGGCCTTACCGGCATGGCCTACCAGCAAAACGGCATTTGCCGGCCACTGCTGGACGTGACAAGGGAAGAGCTGGCGGCCTACGCCGCCGCCCGCCACATCCCCCACGTGGAGGACACCACCAACGCCGACCCCGGCGCCGCGGCCCGAAACTTCCTCCGGCTGGAGGTCATGCCCCGCTTGAGGCAGATCAACCCCAGAGCTGTGGAGCACATCAACGACGCCGGACGCCGCCTGCGGGTGGCGGACCAATCACTGGAGGAAGAGGCCGCCCGCCGTACTGCCCATGTGGAGGTGCAGGAGGGGCGGGTGACCTTATCCCGGCAGGCATTGGCAGAGGCCACGGACGCCGTGCGCCCTCGGATGCTGCTGCGGCTCTTCGACCTTTTGGGCGTGGGGCGGAGGGATATCACAGCCGCCCATCTGAAGGCCATCCTGCACCTGACCCGGGATACCCTCTGGGGCCGGGAGAGCCGGGTGGACCTGCCCCAGGGCGTCACCGCCCGGTACTGCCGGGAGTGGCTGATCCTGGAAACCCGGCCCCAGCTTTTGACGGAGGTCCAGCTGTTGCAGGAGTGCCCCGTCGCCTGGGGCGATTACCGGATCACCCTGCTGGACCACCGGGAGGGGGAGGGACTTGCCCTTCGGCCCTGGCGGCAGGGGGAGCGGATGGGCCTGACGGTGGGCCCTGCGGCGCCGGGAGACCGTCTGGTTCTGCCGGAGACCCACGGGGGCGGCCGCAGCATCAAACGGCTGTGCATGGACCGCCGGATCTCCCTCCCGGAGCGGGACCGGCTGCCGGCCGTCTACGCGGGAGGATGCCTGGCGGCGGTGTGGCGGCTGGGCGTGGATATGGCGTTTGCAGCACCGGAGGGGGAGCCCTGCCGGTTCATTCAGATTACCGAAGCGGCAAAGGAGAGAGATTTGATATGAAAAGCGAGATGGAAAGGGATATCCTGAAGGTCCTGGTGACGGAGGAGGAGCTGAAGGCCCGCATCACCGAAATGGGCGCGGAGCTGTATGAGCAGTTTCATGGCAAGAACCCGCTGTTTCTGGGCGTGTTGAAGGGGTCTTTCGTATTCATGGCGGACCTGGTCCGGGCTTGCCAGGTGAAGAGCGACGTGGAGTTCATCGCCGTCAGCTCCTACCAGAACGCCACTGTGTCCTCCGGCCGGGTGCAGATCACCCACGACCTGCAGCAGGACATCACCGGACGGCACCTGATCATCGTGGAGGACATTCTGGACTCCGGCAACACCTTGGCGTTTTTGAAGGACTACTTCATGACCAAGGGAGCGGCTTCCATTACCATCGTGACGCTGCTGGACAAGCCCTCCCGCCGGACTAAGGCCATCACCGCCGACCTGGCGGGGTTCGTGGTGCCGGACGAGTTTGTGGTGGGGTATGGGCTGGACTACTGCCAGCAGTACCGGAACGTGCCGTACATCGGGGTTTTGAAGCCGGAGGTATACTCCGGGGAGTGAGGCGATACGCCCTGTTTTGGGCGGACTCCGCCCAATCGTAACATGAAAACAGTCTCCCATTGCGTCCCAGGCAATGGGAAAGGAGGCTTCTGCTCGTGACAAAACAAAGACGGCTATCCAATCTGAGCTTCGTACTGCTGGCCCTCGTGATCCTGCTGTGTGTCAACTGGCTCTGGCAGAACGACAACCATGTGGACCAGCTGGAATACTCCCAGGTCCGCCAGCTGTTCCTGCAGGAAAAAGTGACGGGGCTGACCATTGACAGCGGCGGCACACTGACCCTGGAGCTGCGGGAGCCGGTGAACGGCAGCGAGACCGTGCGGTATGAGCTGTACAGCTTCCAGCTGTTTTATGACGACTTCAATGACCTGGTTCAACAGCAGTATGCGGAGGGTATCATCCAGCACTATGACTACCCGGAGCCGGTGCGCACCAACTGGCTGCTGGAGCTGCTGCCCTTCCTGCTGACGGCGGTGATCCTGGGGCTGATGTGGTACTTCCTGGTGATTCGGCCCCAGGGAGGTGGCATGGGACCGGACAAGATGGCCAAATTCGGCTCCGCCCGGACCCGGATGCTGACGGACAAGGACAAAAAGGTCACTTTCGACGACGTGGCCGGCGCCGATGAGGAGAAGGAGGAGCTCCGGGAGATCGTGGAGTTCCTGAAGGACCCCAAGAAGTACCTGTCTCTGGGGGCCCGGATTCCCAAGGGCGTGCTGCTGGTGGGCCCTCCCGGCACCGGCAAGACCCTGCTGGCCAAGGCCGTGGCAGGGGAGGCAGGCGTGGGCTTCCTGTCCATCTCCGGCTCCGATTTCGTGGAGCTGTACGTGGGTGTGGGCGCCAGCCGCGTCCGGGACCTGTTCGAGCAGGCCAAGAAGAACGCCCCGGCTATCGTGTTTATTGACGAGATCGACGCTGTGGGCCGCCAGCGGGGCACGGGCCTGGGCGGCGGCCATGACGAGCGGGAGCAGACCCTGAATCAGCTGCTGGTGGAGATGGACGGCTTTACCGCTAACGAAGGTGTGGTGGTCCTGGCGGCCACCAACCGGGCGGATGTGCTGGACCCGGCGTTGCTGCGGCCCGGTCGGTTCGACCGGCAGGTGTACGTGGGCCTGCCCGACATCCGGGGCCGGAAGGAGATCCTGGAGGTCCACGCCAAGGGCAAGCCCCTGGCGGAGGATGTGGACCTGGGCCAGCTGGCCCGGGGTACTCCGGGTTTCACCGGCGCGGACCTGGAGAACCTCATCAACGAGGGAGCCCTGCTGGCCGCCCGGAAAAATCAGAAGTTCATCACCATGCAGGATCTGAAGGACGCGGAGATCAAGGTCATCGCCGGACCGGAGAAGAAAAGCCGGGTGATCCCCCAGCACGAGCGTGAGCTGACCGCCTATCACGAGGCAGGCCACGCTGTGGTGATGCATGCGCTGCCAGATCAGGACCCGGTGACCCAGATCACCATCGTGCCCCGGGGCCAGGCGGGCGGCATGACCATCTCCCTGCCGGAGGAGGACCGGTCTTATCTCTCCCGGCGGTATATGGAGGATCAGATCGTGGGTCTCTTGGGCGGCCGGGTGGCGGAGAAGCTGTGCCTGGGAGACATCTCCACCGGTGCCAGCAACGACATCCAGCGGGCCAGCCAGATCGCCCGGAAGATGGTGGCCACCTATGGCATGAGCGACAAGATCGGCACCGTAGCCTTCGAGTCCGGCCACGACGAGGTGTTCATCGGCCGCACCATGACCCAGGGCCGCAGTTATTCCGAGGCGGTGGCCGCCCAGATCGACCAGGAGGTCCAGCGCCTGGTGGCGGATGCCTATGACCGCTGCGAACGGATCCTGAACGACAACCGCGACAAGCTGGAGGCCGTGGCGTCCTATCTGCTGGAGCATGAGACCATGGAGCGGGAGGCGTTTCTGGCCGTGTTCGGCGAACAGCCGTTGTCCCTGAAAAAAGAAGAGGTCTGAGAAAAGGCCGCCGTCCGGTTCTCCGGACGGCGGCCTTTTTGCAAAAAGCGGGGAATAAAGCCGCCGCAACCCTCCAAAACTGTTGGAGTGACGGGAAAATGCATCAACGCAGTCACTGGAGTTTGGCAAAATTACCAATTCGCCTGTCTCTCTATCGAGGACAAATGACCGCATTTTTCTCTGCGATTTTTTTGAAACGTCCACAACAGAGGGACAAATGACCGGAATATGCGGAAAAATCTTGAACTTTTTTGAAAGAGAGCGGAAAACTTTCTGTGGATTATTCATCTTGCAAAGCCTGGAAAAAACCTGTAAAATGCCTTTCATACATGAGGGAACAGCGATCCTTAACCATTGATAGGAGGAAAAGAAGCATGAAGAGAGTTCTTGCACTGGCTCTGGCTATGGTCATGGCTCTGAGTCTGGCCGCCTGCGGCGGCAGCGGCGACACATCCACCGGCGACTCCGGCAGCAGCGGGGGGAATGTGGTCCGCATCGGTGTGTTCGAGCCCGCCACCGGCGACTCCGGTCCCGGCGGCAAGCAGGAGATGCTGGGTATGCAGTATGCCAATAAGGAGACCCCCACGGTGGACATCGGTGGCACCACCTACAACGTGGAGCTGGTCTACGCGGACAACGGTTCCACTACCGACAAGGCGCCCACCGCCGCGGCGGAGCTGGTGAGCAAGGATGTCAGCCTGGTGCTGGGTTCCTACGGTTCCAGCGTGGCTATGGCCGGCGGTCCGGTGTTTGACGAGGCGGGCCTGGCCGCCATCGGCGTCACCTGCACCAACCCCAATATCACCGCAGGCAACGACTATTACTTCCGGATTTGCTTCCTGGACAACTTCCAGGCCCAGGTGCTGGTGAATTTCGCAAAAGACAAGTTCAGCGCACAGAAGGCCTACTGCCTGGGTGAGTTGGGCAACGAGTACGACCAGGGCCTGATCGCCTTCTTCGAGCAGAACTTTGACGGTGAGGTCATCAAGGACTCCTTCCCCACCAACACCTCCGACTTCACCACCTACCTGAACAAGGCCGTGGCAGAGGATGTGGATGTGATCTTCTGCCCCGTCTCCATCGCCTACGCCACGCAGATCGTGGGTCTGGCCGCCTCCATGGGCCTGGATATCCCCCTGCTGGGCTCCGACACACTGGACAGCAACGTGGTGCTGGAGGCCGCGCAGGGCAGCAACGTACAGCTGTACGTGTCCACCTTCTACCAGGAGGGCGGCTCTCCCAAGTTCGATGACGGCATCAAGGCATGGCTGAACGAGGACTCCACCGCTATGACCAACAACGGCGGCAACGATACCATCGCCGCTGTCACTGCCATGGGCTATGACGCCTACTATGTGGCGCTGGAGGCCCTGAAGGCCGCCGGCTCTACCGACAAGGCCGCCGTGAAGGCCGCGCTGCCTGACGTGACCTACACCGGCGTGTCCGGCTCCATCGCCTTTGACGAGCAGGGCGACGCCATCCGGGACACCGCCTATATCAAGACCGCAGACACCGCCAACAACGCCTGGACGCTGGAGACGGTCCAGACTGTGGAATAAGCCTGCCATCCGGCCAGCCTGGCGGGGTATCCCCCGCCAGGCGGCTTGTTCTTGCGCGAGATGGGACCGCCTCGAAAGGGGCCGCAGCCCGGCCCTTTTGGAGACGGTCCTTCCCGCTCGCCAACTCTGAAAGAAAAGGGGGTATCCCTGTGCAATACGGAATTTCCATCCTGCTCTCCGGCATCTCGCTGGGCGGGCAGTACGCCCTGATCGCCATCGGATACACCATGGTTTACGGCATCCTGCGCCTGATCAACTTCGCCCACGGCGACGTGTTCATGGCGGCGGGATTAATCATGGTCTATCTCAGCGCAAGCCTACCCATCGGCGTGGCGCTGCCGCTGATGATCCTGCTGACGGTGCTGCTGGGCTTTGTCATCGAACGGGCAGCCTACAAGCCGCTGCGCAGCGCGCCCCGGATGAGCGTCATGATCTCCGCCATCGGCGTCAGCTATCTGCTGCAGAATCTGGCCACCTATATCACCGGCGGACTGCCGCAGATGTACCCCAGCCTGCCCGGCCTGTCCAGCCAGATCACCATTGCCGGCACCTCCACCAAAATGGTGACGGTGATTACGCCATTCCTGGTGGTGGCGCTGGTAGTGGTGCTGACCCAACTCATCAACCACACCAAGATCGGCATGGCCATGCGGGCTGCCTCCCGGGATTTTGAGACCGCACAGCTGATGGGCATCAAGATCAATAACATCATCAGCTTCACCTTTGTCATCGGTTCCTTCCTGGCGGCGGTGGGGTCTGCGCTGTACTTCACCAACTATCCCTCCATCGTGCCGCTGTCCGGCTCCCTGCCGGGCCTGCGGGCCTTCGTGGCGGCAGTGTTCGGCGGCATCGGCTCCATTCCCGGGGCCGTGGTGGGGGCATTCCTCATCGGTCTCAGCGAGACGGTGATCAAGAGCTCCAACTGGAGTGTGTTTTCCGACGCGTTCACCTTCGCGCTGCTCATCATCATCCTGGTGGTGAAGCCCACCGGCCTGTTCGGTGAGAAGTCCACCGACAAAGTGTAAAGGGGGCGTCACGATGCTGCAAGAAAAAAAGAGCAAACGGGGCGCGTGGATCGCCCTGGGCTGCGTGGCGGCCCTGCTGGTCCTGGTGATTGTGCTGGAGAACACCATGCAGCCCACCAGTATGCTGTTCACCGTGCTGAAGAAGGGAGCTGTGTACGCGCTGGTGGCGGCCTCCCTGAACCTGCTGAACGGCTTTACGGGCCTGTTCTCCCTGGGGCAGGCGGGCTTCATGCTGCTGGGCGCCTACACCTACGCCATTCTGACCATTCCCTCTGCCGACCGGGAGAGCGTCTACTACCTCTACGGCGGCTCGGCGGTGAATTTCTCCCTGCCGGAGCTGTTCGGCGGCGGCGCCCTGGGTCTGATCCTGGGTGTGCTGGCGGCGCTGATCCTGGCGGGCTGTGTGGCGGCGGTGATCGCCTGGCTTATCGGCCTGCCGGTGCTGCGGCTGAAGAGCGACTACCTGGCCATCGCCACCCTGGGCTTTGCGGAGATCATCCGGGCCATCTTCCAGTGGGACCGGCTGGGCCCCGTCACCAACGGCGCCAACGCGCTGAAGAGCTTTCCCACCTTCTCCAGCTTCAACATCGAGAACGCCAATGGGGAGGTGGTGCTGCGCCTTTCCACCTTTGTGCCCTTCCTGCTGGTGGCAGTGTGCATCGGGATCATGGTGCTGCTGATCAACTCCACCTATGGCCGGGCCTTCAAGGCCATCCGGGAGGATGAGGTGGCCGCCGAGGCCATGGGCATCAACCTGGCCAAGCACAAGCGGATGGCCTTCTGCATCAGCTCCTTCTTCGCCGGCGTGGGCGGCGGCCTGTTCGCCATGTTCGCCAACCAGGCCCAAGCCAAGACCTTCACCACCTCCATGACCTACGAGATCCTGCTGATCGTGGTGATCGGCGGCATCGGGTCCATCTCCGGCAGTTGCATCGCCTCGTTCCTGTACGTGGCGGCCAGCGAGTGGTGGCTGCGGTTCCTGGACACGGAGACGTATATCGGCGCCTTCAAGGTGCCCTTCCTGCGGACCGGCTTCCGGATGGTGGTGTTCTCCATCATCATCATGATCGTGGTGCTGTTCTTCCGCCGTGGCCTCATGGGGGACCGGGAGCTCTCTGATGTGGCCCGGAGCCTGCGGGCCCGCCTCTCCGGAAGATCGAAAAAGAAGGAGGCGGCGAAATGAGTGAGAAGATCCTTCGCTTGGAGAATATCACCATGCAGTTCGGCGGCGTCATCGCCGTGAACAACATGAATCTGGAGGTAGGCGAGGGGGAGATCGTCTCCCTGATCGGCCCCAACGGCGCGGGCAAGACTACGGCCTTCAACGTCATCACCGGCGTGTACCAGCCCACCAACGGCGCGGTGTGGTACCGGGGGGAGAAGATCGTGGAAAACTACCCCCAGGGCAAGATGCGCAAGCTCTACAAGGGCGAGCACGCTGGGGAGTACACCCACGCCCTGGCCCCCACCCCGGACAAGATCACCCGGATGGGCATGGCCCGGACTTTCCAGAATATCCGTCTGTGGAAGGACCAGACGGTGTTCGACAACGTGCTGACGGCCATGCACTGCCGTGCGACGTGCAACCTCCTCACTGCGACCTTCCATCTGAACCGGCAGGAGGAGGCGCGGCAGCGCCAGCGGGTGGAAGAGCTGCTGGCGGAGGTGAACCTCAGCGACGTTTCCGGGGAGAAGGCGAACTCCCTGCCCTACGGCAAGCAGCGGCGGCTGGAGATCGCCCGGGCCCTGGCCACGGATCCGCAGCTGCTGCTGCTGGACGAACCGGCTGCGGGCATGAACCCCCAGGAGACCGACGAGCTGACGGCCTTCATCGGGGAGATCCGCTCGAAGTTCGGCCTGACGGTGTTTCTGATCGAGCACCACATGGACCTGGTCATGGACATCTCCGACCGGATCTATGTGCTGGACTTCGGCAAGCTGATTGCCGACGGCACACCGGCGGAGATCCAGAACAATCAGCGCGTCATCGACGCGTACCTGGGGGTGGCGGAAGATGCTTAAAATCCAACAGCTGCGGGTGTCCTACGGCGGCATCCAGGCTCTCCGGGGCATCGACCTGGAGGTGCCGGACGGCAAGATCGTCACCCTGATCGGCGCCAACGGCGCGGGCAAGTCCACCACCCTGCGGACCATCTCCGGCCTGGTGAAGGCGGAGTCCGGCTCCATCCAGTGGAACGGGGAGGAGCTGCTGGGCAAGCCCATCGACAAGATCATCTCCGCGGGCATCGCCATGAGCCCGGAGGGGCGGCGGGTGTTTGCGGACCTGACGGTGCTGGAGAACCTGAAGCTGGGAGCCTACCTCCGCAAGGACAAAGCGGAGATCGAAAAGGACCTGAAATGGGTCTATGAGCTGTTCCCCCGGCTGGAGGAACGGAACTGGCAGTCCGCCGGCACCCTCTCCGGCGGCGAACAGCAGATGCTGGCGGTGGGCCGGGCCCTGATGTCACGGCCGAAGCTGATGATGCTGGATGAGCCGTCCCTGGGCCTGGCGCCGCTGGTGGTGCAGGACATCTTCTCCATCATCCGGGAGATCAACCGCCAGGGCGTGACGGTACTGCTGATCGAACAGAACGCCAACATGGCCTTGAAGATCGCGGACCTGGCCTATGTGCTGGAGACGGGGAACATCACCATGTCCGGCACCGGCGCGGAGCTGCTGGCCAATGAGAAGATCAAAGAGGCGTATCTCGGCAAGCACAGATAACAGCAGGAGAGAGGCGGAAGCCTCTCTCCTGTTTTTGCGTTTCCACTGCCGATGCCGCGGGACCCCGGAGGCGGCGGGGAGACGCCGCGGCCCGAAGGAGGGACGGGCGGCCTTTGCGGAGAACATGTGGGGAGAACGGACGATTCGTCCGTTCTTTTTTTGCGCGGATTTTTCGGAACGGCGCATGAAATGCCAAAATCCAGAGACCCTAAACCAGAGCGATTTCCCTGTACCTTTCCGATGAACAAAGGAGTGAGCTTTTTGGAAACCGGAATTCACAATACCTCCGAGATCGGGCGGCTGAAAAAGGTCCTTCTCCACCGCCCCGGCGGTGAGCTGGAAAATCTGATGCCGGAGTATTTGGAGCGGCTGCTCTTTGATGACATCCCCTATCTGAAGGAGGCCCAGCGGGAGCACGACGCCTTTGCCGACTGCCTCCGGCAGCAAGGAGTGGAGGTGGTCTACCTGCGAGATCTGGTGGCGGAGTCCATCACGGACGCCGACGTGCGGGCCGACTTGATCCGCCAGTTCCTGGAGGAGTCCGGCGTCAAGGACGACCGGCTCCGGGAGAGCCTGGAGGACTTCCTCTCTGCCCTGCCGGACAAGGAGATGGTGTCTGCCATGATGGCGGGCGTCCGCAAGTCCCAGCTCCGGGCAAACAGCGCCCGGCTGGGGGACTATCTCTCTGCCGCCGGGGATGATTACCCCTTCGCCGTAGACCCTCTGCCCAACCTCTATTTTACCCGGGACCCCTTCGCCACCATCGGTACCGGCGTGTCCATCCACAAAATGCACACCGCCACGAGAAACCGGGAGACCCTGTTCGGCAAGTTCATTTTCGAGCACCACCCGGACTACCGCAACGCCCCCAGGTGGTACGACCGGGGCGAGACCTCCTCCCTGGAGGGGGGCGATATCCTGATCCTGTCCCCTCAGGTGCTGGCGGTGGGCATCTCTCAGCGGACGGAGGAGGACTCCATCGACGCCTTGGCGGAGACGGTGCTCTCCGAGAGCAAGACCTTCCGCAAGCTGCTGGCCTTTGACATTCCCAAGAGCCGGTCCTTCATGCACCTGGATACGGTGTTCACCATGGTGGACCGGGACAAGTTCACCGTCCATCCCAACATCCTCCAGCAGATTACGGTGTTCGTCATGGAGCTGGACGAAAACCGGAAGATGAAAATCCGTCAGGAGGACGGCCGGCTGGAGGACATCCTGAAGGAGCACCTGGAGCTGGATAAGGTGACACTGATCCCCTGCGGCCAGGGCAGCGAGATCGACGCCGCCCGGGAGCAGTGGAGCGACGGCTCCAATACCCTGGCCATCGGCCCCGGCGAGGTGGTGGTGTACTCCCGGAACTATGTCACCAACCGGGCCCTGGAGGAGGCGGGTATCCGGCTCCACACCATTCCCAGCGCAGAACTCTCCCGCGGGCGGGGCGGCCCCCGGTGCATGTCCATGCCGCTGTGGCGGGAGGATCCGTAAGCATTCGCAGAGCGTGAATGGGCCGCCCCGGCGGCCGGGGGATGCTGGCCCCGGCCAGGGAGGGCTTGTCCAGCGGGATGCCCCCCCATGTCATCGTCGCAAAGTCCGCTCAGCCCCGTTTCCGTGTGCGGCGAAAACTGCGCCCGCTCCCTTGCACCCCAAGGGCACTTCCGCGCCTACTCCGTGGGCTTGGGCGATCCTCCTCTCCCCACCGTGCGGGGCGCGGCGGGACCCCTTATCGGTCTTGCCAAAAGAGAAACGGGCCGTGCACGGTCCAAAGAGAAAGGCGCCTGGATGCGCTCTGGTGCAGTGGCCCTCCGCGCTGACGGGGGGCGGCGAATCGGTGCCTGCTCCGATTTGGCCTTGCCTTCGGGCACGCTAGGCCCTTCTGCAATTCCCCCGACTGCCGTCCTGTGGCGGATGGTGCGGAAGTTGCCGGGATGCAAGGACGCATTTGAACTGCTTCTCTTTTCCTGTCTCGCGCTACGGCGCTCCGGGGATTTCCGTCATCAGTGTTCCACTGGTTCCTCCTTCCGCGCGTTCGGCTTCGCTACGCGCTGCCCTGGCGGTCATGGAAGCTGCAGCTTGGCCCTATGCTGAAACTCTCATTATCCACCGGCCAGCGGCAGCGAAAATCAGCGCAGCGTGTATCCCGGACTTCCCCGGGCTGGAGGGGCTCCCAAGGGCCGGACGTTTCCCTCTCTGACCGCCGCAAGGGATCGCCAACCTTCCCCCGCCGAAACATGCTTTCTTTTCCGCCGGGAGCAGTATCCCCCACAGCCCCTGTTCGGCGGTCCACATCTGTCCCCTCAAAAAGTCCTCATCATGAACAAGATAAAAAGGAGTGCATTTTATGGCAATCAATTTGAAAGGCCGGAGTTTTCTGACTCTGGAAGACTTCACTCCCGCGGAGATCCGTTATCTCCTGGACCTGGGCCACGACCTGAAGGCCAAGCGCCGGGCCGGCATCTGCGACCCAACCCTTCAGGGCAAGCACATCGTGCTGCTGTTTGAAAAGACCTCCACCCGCACCCGCTGCTCCTTCGAGGTGGCTGCTACCCAGGAGGGGGGCCACGTCACCTATCTGGACGCCGGCAGCAGCCAGATGGGCAAGAAGGAGTCTCTGGAGGACACCGCCAAAGTGCTGGGCCGGTTTTTCGACGGCATCGAGTACCGGGGCTACGACCAGAAGGTGGTGGAGGATCTGGCGAAGTACGCCGGTGTGCCCGTCTGGAACGGTCTCACCGACGCAGACCACCCCACCCAGATCCTGGCGGACATGATGACCATTGAGGAGCACTGCCACAAGCCCCTGAACCAGGTGAAGGTGGTGTTCCCCGGCGACGTGCGGAACAATATGTGCTACGCCTGGATGATCGGCGCCGCCAAGATGGGTATGCATTTTGTGGGCCTGGGGCCCCAGGAGCTGGCCAAGGAGATGGACGGCACACTGGTGAAGCGGGTATTCGCCACCGCACGGGAGAACGGCGGCCTCATCGAGATCACCGACGACATGAACTCCCTGAAGGATGCGGACGTGATCTACGGCGACATCTGGGCTTCCATGGGCGAGGAGGACCTGATCCCCGAGCGGGCCAAGCTGCTGACGCCCTACCGGGTGACGGAGGAGACACTGAAGGCCACCGGCAACTCCAACGTGCTGTATCTGCACTGCCTGCCCTCCTTCCATGACTTTGAGACCAAGCTGGCCAAGGAGTGGCAGGACAAGGGCGTGGACATCCGGGAGGTCACCGACGAGGTGTTCCGCAGCCGCCACAGCGTGGTATTCGACGAGGCGGAGAACCGGATGCACTCCATCAAAGCTGTGCTGGTGGCCACCATCGGAAGATAATTCATGGAAAAGGCGCCGCCTTTTTCGTGAGAGCGTTTACAGCTATCTGCATGTACTCGCTTCGCTTGCACACTTGATAGCTGGGAAGGATGTTTGCCGACACGCGTGCTGCCGGCAAACATGATGGAAATGATGTTGACGCCGCGGCGTCAAAACAGAAGCGGGGTAGATATCTTGAATCAAAAAAAATTCCACATGCCCACAGCCTATACGATCCTGTTCCTGCTGCTGATCCTGGTGGCTGCCGCCACCTGGATCATCCCGGCGGGCAGCTATGACTACGTGGACGGCGTGCCGGTGGCGGGGACGTACCACACGGTGGAGCAGAATCCCCAGGGAGTGGGCGACGTTCTGAAGGCAGCTTTTTCTGGCTTTTACGACGCGGTGGACGTGTGCATCTTCATCCTGATGGTGGGCGGCTTTCTGGGCGTGGTGATGAAGACCGGTGCCGTGGACGCCGGCGTGGGCAACGTCATCCGCCTGCTGGGCGGCCGGGAGAAGTGGCTGATCCCCATTCTGATGCTGCTGTTCGGCCTGGGCGGCACCACCTACGGCATGTGGGAGGAGACCATGGCCTTTTATCCCCTGCTGATCCCGGTGTTCCTGGCGGCTGGGTACGACGCGGTAGTGGGCATCAGCGTGATCCTGCTGGGGGCCGGGGCCGGCGTCATCGCCTCCACGGTGAACCCCTTTGCCACCGGCATCGCCGCGGGCTTTGCCGGGGTCTCTCTGGGAGAGGGTATCGTGCTGCGGCTGCTGGAGTGGGTGGCCTTTGAGGCGGCGGCCATCTGGTTTGTGATGGCCTACGCCGCAAAGGTCAAGAAGAACCCCTCCAAATCCGTGGTGGGCGTGGGCGCGGGCAAGATCCAGGTAAGCATGGACCAGCAGGTGCCCTTTACCGCCAAGCGGAAGGTCATCATGGCCCTCTTTACGCTGACATTCCTTATCATGGTCTATGCTGTGGTGCCCTTTGACGAGATGGGCCTGTCCCTGCCCGCTCTAGGCTGGTGGTTTCCGGAGCTCTCCGCCCTGTTCCTGGTGGCAGGTGTCGTCATCGGCCTCATTGACCGGATGAGTGAGGAGGAGCTGGTAGAGACCTACGTGGCCGGCTGCGCGGACCTTTTAGGCGTGGCCTTTATCATCGGCATCAGCCGGGGCATCACTGTGCTGATGAACGACGGCGCCATCACCGACACGGTCCTCCACTGGGGAGAGCAGGCCCTTTCCGGCGCCGGGGCCATCAGCTTCACGCTGCTGGTGTTCGCCCTGTACCTGCCCCTCACCATCCTGATCCCGTCCTCGTCGGGCCTGGCGACACTGTCCATCCCCATTGTGGCGCCCCTGGGCAAATTCGCCGGGGTGGGCGGCGATCTGGTGGTGACAGCGTTCCAGTCCGCCTCCGGCCTGGTGAACATCATCACCCCTACTGCGGCGGTGGTGATGGGCGCCCTGGCCCTGGGCCATGTGCCCTACGACCGCTGGGTGAAGTATGTGTGGAAGCTGATACTCTGGTTTTTGCTGCTGGCCCTGGCGTTCCTGGTGGCGGGTGTGCTGCTGGGATAGAAAAAGCAAAGCGCGCACGGTTTTCCGTGCGCGCTTTTTTGCCATATCCAAATGCCGGAAGATGGCGGTTCCGGCGGCTGACTGCTGTTCCGGAAGCGGCCTTCCGCGGAGGCGCCTGATGGGGAAGGACGTACCTCAGTACCCCACGATGAGGCCCTTTTCCATGGCATAGAAGCTGGTGAGTCCCCGGCAGGACAGCAGGTCCACCTGTTTCACCGGCAGGTCTGCCAGGATCTGCCGCTTCAGGGCCATAGCACCCTCCAGGTTCTCACAGTGGGAGATTACCACCTCTGCGTCGGTGCAGTCCTTGCTGGCCTTCATCAGGGCGGTGATGGCCCGGTAGGTCTTACCCACGCCCCGGGCCTTATCCGCCACATGAATGGTGCCCTCGGCTGTGGCGTCCGCAATGATGTGGATGCCCAGGGAGCGGAGCAACGTGCCCACAATGGGCCGCATCCGGCCATTTTTGATGAGGTTGTCGAAATTCTCCAGGGTGAAGCAGGTCCGCAAGGTGGCCTGATAGCGGTGGAGCTGCTGGCAGAGAGCGTCGAAGTCCCCATCATCCCCCGCTGCCTCCATCAGGGCCTGGGCCCGGCGGATCAGCAGCACCATGGCCCCGGCGGCGGCGCGGGAGTCGATGACGCAGATCTGCTTTTCCGGGTGCTCCTCCAGCACCATCTCCCGGGCGATGCAGGCCGCGTGATACGTGCCGGAGAGCTGGGAGGAAAGCGTGAAGCAGACGGTACGGTCCCCCCGCTCAAAGGCCCCGGCAAAGTCGGCGGGGGAGGGGCAGGCGGACGAGGAGGCAGCCTTCTCCACCGCCATGGCGGAGAGCAGGGCGGGAACCGACAGGGCGTCATCGTCCACAAATTCCCGGCCGCCCACCTGGATGCGCAGGGGCACGGTCTCAAACCGGACGCAGCTGCTGTGGAAGGAAGATGTCCGCAGGTCGCAGCTGCTGTCGCTCACAATATTCCATGTCATAAAGAACACCCCGAAATCTGATTTTAAAAACGATATCTTCTGCCACCATCATACTGGAGGAAGGGAGAATTGTCAAGGATGGATTCGGAAATCTTGACAGGCGGAAAAAATAGTGCTATGTTGGAATAGTTCTTATAAGAACTGTTTTAAATAAAATGAAAGGGGGCGGGCGCTGTGGCAGTGAGCAGTACGCAGCTGCTGCGGGTTATCCAGCAGTTCCGCCGGTATTACGATAGGCATTTCTCAGAGCTTCTGTCCCGCACCGGGCTCTCCATGCGGGAGATGCATGTGGTGCTGTTTCTGGCCAATCATCCGGCACATGACACTGCCCGAGACGTGACAGAGCTCCGGGGACTGGCCAAGAGCCAGGTGTCCGCCGCGGTGGACCTGCTGGCGGCGCGGGAGCTGCTCCGCCGTCAGCCGGACAAGGCAGACCGCCGGGTGATCCATCTGGCGCTGACAGATGCGGGCGCGGCCCTGGCCCGGGAGGGGCAGAAGCTCCAGAGTACCTGCCTGGACGCGCTGTTTGCCGGTCTGACACAGTCGGAGGCGGAGCGATTTCAGGAACTGCTGGAAAAGGTTCTGACCAGCGCGGAAGTGCGGTTGAAGGAAGGAGGCAATACATGAGCCGTCGAAATGTGGACCTGGGCAGCGGGAGCGTGGGAAAGCTGCTGTTTTCCCTGGCCGTTCCTACCATCACCTCCCAGATCGTCAACATGCTGTACAATCTGGTGGACCGGGTGTACATCGGCCACATGCAGCCGGTGGAGACTGTGGGCAAGCTGGCCCTCACCGGCGTGGGGGTGTGCCTGCCCATCATCATGGTGATCTCCGCCTTCGCGGCCCTGATGGCCTTCGGCGGCGCACCCCGGGCCTCCATCGCCGAAGGGCGGGGAGACCTGAAGGAGTCGGAGCGGATCATGGGCAACAGCTTCACCATGCTGGTGGCGGTGTCCGTGGTGCTGACTGTGGTCTTTCTGGTGTTTGCGGAACCCATGCTCCGCATCTTCGGCGCCAGCGACAACACCATCGGCTACGCCCTGAACTATATGCGCATTTATGCCCTGGGCACCATCTTCGTCCAGGTGACCCTGGGCATGAACGCCTATATCACCGCCCAGGGCTTCACGGTGGTGGGCATGAAGACTGTGCTGATCGGCGCGATCCTCAATACGGTGCTGGACCCCATCTTCATCTTCGCCTTCGGCATGGGGGTCCGGGGCGCGGCCTTGGCCACCATTCTATCCCAAGCGGTCTCCGCGGTGTGGGTGCTAAAGTTCCTTACGGGCAGCAAGACCAAGTGGCACCTGCGGCGGGAGCACCTGCGGCCCCAAGCCAAGGTGGTGCTGCCAGCCCTGGCCCTGGGCGCTTCCCCCTTCATCATGCAGTCTACGGAGAGCCTCATTACCGTGTGCTTCAACTCCTCACTGCTGAAATACGGCGGGGACATCGCTGTGGGTGCTATGACCGTGCTCTCCAGCATCATGCAGTTCGCCATGATGCCCCTCCAGGGCCTGACCCAAGGGGCCCAGCCCATCATCAGCTACAACTACGGCGCCCGGAATCCGGAGCGGGTACGGCGTGCCTTCCAGGTGCTGCTGATGGCCTGCCTGGCCTACTCCCTGCTGCTGTGGGCGCTGGTGCAGCTGTTCCCCCAGCTGTTCGCCCTGATGTTCACCTCGGACAGCGAGCTGGTGAGCTATGCCTCCTGGGCCCTGCGGATCTACATGGCGGCCACCGGGATCTTCGGCATCCAGATCGCCTGTCAGCAGACCTTCGTGGCCCTGGGCAACGCCAAGATCTCCTTGTTCCTGGCAGTGCTGCGGAAGATCATCCTGCTGATTCCCTTCATTTATATTCTGCCCAACTTTTTTGCGGATAAGGCTTTTGCGGTCTTTCTGGCGGAGCCGGTGGCGGATTTCCTGGCGGTGTGTACCACAGCCACCATGTTCGCTGTCCATTTCAAAAAGAGCATGACCGCGCTGGAGGGAAAGCCCGGCGTGTGAACCGAAAACCCGATGCAGAGAGCCGGCCGCCCCAAGGGCGGCCGGCTTTTTTGCGCGTGGGAGTGGACGGTAGGCATCAGGCCCCGAAGATCTCCGCCAGCAGGTCCATGGCCTCTGGCAGCGCCGCCGGGCTGAGGCCGGCATAGTTCACCACCAGCGTGTGGGCGTAGGCAGGGGAGGGGATGGCGGCGTACTCCGAGAGAAAGCCCAGCCGGACGCCCAGAGCCGCAGCCCGGTCCCGCAGGGCCCCGTCGCTCTCCCGGGTGTCCAGCCGCAGGAGAAAGTGGAGCCCCGCCCCCTGCTCCGAGATCGTGATCCGGTTCCGGAAAGGGCTGGACCGGAAGGAGGCCAGAACCGCGTCGTGACGGGTGCGGTACTCCTTGCGCATCCGGGCCAGGTGCTGCTCGTAGTGGCCCTGGTCCAGGAACCGGGCCAGCACGTGCTGGTCCAGGGCGGGCACCGTGCAGGAATAAAAATCCAGCTCCCGGCGGTACTGCTCCAGCAGGCGGGGCGGCAGCACCATGAATCCCACCCGCATGGAGGGGGAGATGGTCTGGGAGAAGGTGTTCATGTACACCACCCGCCCGGCGGTGTCGATACTCTGGAGGGTGGGAATGGGACGGCCTGTAAAGCGGAACTCGCTGTCATAGTCATCCTCGATGATGATGCCTCCGGCCTTCTCAGCCCAGCGGAGCAGGGCCTGCCGCCGGCCGATGGGTGTCACCAGTCCGGTGGGATAGTGGTGGGCGGGAGAGAGATGGACCACACTGGCTCCCGCCGCCTCCAGGGCCTCCGGGGGAACGCCCTGGCCGTCCAGGGGCACCGGGCGGCAAGCCGCGCCGCACTTGCCGTACACCTGGCGGATTTTGGGATAGCCCGGATCCTCCACGGCAAAGACGGCCTCCCGCCCCAGCAGCTGAGCCAGCAGCAGATACAGGTACTCCGCCCCGGCCCCCACCACGATCTGCTCCGGCGGCACAGCCATGCCCTTATACTCCCGCAGGTCCCGGGCGATGGCCTGCCGCAGGGCGGGCAGCCCCTGGTGGGGCACTGGGCGCAGCAGGGCTTCCCCGTCCTCGGACAGCACCTGCCGGGTCAGACGGGCCCAGGCCGCCGCGGGGAAGCGGCTGGCGTCCACCTGGTTGCTCTTCAGATCCAGCCGCCAGACCGGGGCCTCCGGCGGCGCCTCAGGAGCCGGAGGAGCAGGGGCGGCAGGCCGGGGCCGCTCTACCTCCGCCACAAAAAAGCCCCGCTTGGGCTGGGTGTACACATAGCCCTCCGCCTCCAGCTGCTGGTAGGCCCCCTCCACCGTCATGACGGAGATGTGCAGGTGCTCCGCCAGGGCCCGCTTGGAGGGCAGCCGCTCCCCGGCCGTCAGGGTGCCGTCCAGGATGTCCCCCCGGATGCAGCGGTACAGGTATTCATACAGCGGCGCTCTGCCGCGGTTTTCCAGGGCGTAGGTACGCATGGGCTTCCTCCATCTGACCTGATAAAAAATTCAGAAATTGACGCTTTTAATCATATCATATTTGTTCTATGATGGCAACAGCAAATGGGGCGCGAGACGGCCCCGCCGGAAGGAGAAGAGGATATGGAGAAGACAGTGGAGCAGGAGACGGCCAAGACCTTCCAGCGGACACGGATGGTCGTGATGGCGGCGGCCTTTGCGGCGCTGGCCTGCGTGGCCACTATGGTGGTGAAGGTGCCGTCCCCCACCGGCGGCTACATGAACCTGGGGGACACGGTGGTGCTGCTGGGCGGATATCTGCTGGGGCCAGCCTGGGGCGCCCTGGCGGGCAGCATCGGCCCGGCCCTGGCGGATGTGCTGCTGGGCTCGCCCATCTACGCACCCGCTACCCTGGTCATCAAGGCAGGGATGGCGGCTTTGGCGGCCGCGTGCCATCAGGCGTTCGGAAAGGGACGGGGTCCCCTGGGCCTTGCGGCCTGCGGCATCGTGGGAGAGCTGCCCATGGTGGTGGGCTACTGGCTGTACGACGCCCTGCTGCTGGGGAGCGCGGCTGGTGCCGCGGCGGGTATCCCCAGCAATCTGGTGCAGGCTGCCTTCGGCATCGCCGCCTCCACACTGCTGGCGGCGGCTCTGGGCCGCAGCGCCTACGTCCGGCGGGAGTTCCCCCGGCTGTGATCCCCGCAACATGGAAGAAAGCTCCCCCGGCGGGCCAAAGGCCCGCCGGGGGAGCTTTGCGTCTGAGGGAGAATCTGAAAGATGCTTGTGGAGGGGGGCCCTTGGCGCGGAGGCGGACCCCGGAAGGAGGCCGGATGGCGCAGAGCCCCCGGCCCGGCCCGCAGGCGAGGTCTCCTGAAAGAGAGGCCCCCAGCGGGTTCTAAAACCCGCCGGGGGCTTGTAGGCTTAATGGGGCGCTCAGAAGCCTCCCCAGCCGCTGTCAAAGCTGCCGGGATCCTTGGGGGCCGCGCCCTCTCCCACGCCGGAAGTGTGCTTGGCGGTGTCAAAATAGCCAAGCTCCGTGCACTGGTAGACCGGCAGGTAGAACAGCGCCACCAGCAGCGGCCAGACACAGCCCAGCACCACCTGCAATCCTACGGGCATGGGCAGGGTGATGGCATAGACCTGAGCGGGGTTCGCCAAATAGTAGCCGGGGTCCTGGAAAATGCAGGCGTAGATATAGCCCGTCTGCACGACGGAGGTGAGGGACGCCAGGAGGAGCCAGCCGATATAGCTCAGATCCAGCATGAACAGCTGCCCCTTGTAGCCAAGAGTCTGCTGCTTGCTCATGTTCAGGGCCTCCATCACCCCGATGCCGGGGTTCTCATAGAGGTTGTACAGGGCGAAGCGGTAGCGGTAGGCGGCGATGATGCCTGGAATGACGAACAGCAGTGACCAGAAGAACGTGAAGAGGTAGATCACGATGTTCAGCAGGATGACCTTGCCCACAAAGGAGAACCCGTCGAACAGCGTCAGGTATTCCGCCCGCTCGCCCCGGCGGATGGCCATGCAGTACATCACGAAGCCGGAGGCCAGGACCATGCTCATCAGGCCGGTGAGGATGGAGATGAAGGTGCCCAGCAGGCCCGGATTCATAAGACCCATGAAGCTGTCCGCCAGGTTCAGCACCAGCACCAGGGCCAGGTACAGGCAGGTCATCCCGCGGGGGCTGACCTGGGCGGAGCGCAGCAGCTCCTTCATCTCCTGCTTCAGATGCTTTCGGTCGATCAGTTGTGCCATCATAATATGTCTTGGCCTCCAGATAATTTGAAAATGGGGCGGCCGGAGCCGGACCCGTATCACCAAGCATATCATGTTTCTTCTGAAATAACAAGAGACGGCGTAAAAATGGGAGGGAATGACAGAACTGGATAAAACGTGTGAAAAGTTGCAAAGATTCTGTATAAAGAAGCATATTTTTTTCAAAAGTTGTCGTTCACAGTCTGGACATTTTTCAAAAATAGGTGTAGAATGAGACGCAGTATGTGATAGTGTCGCCTGCCTGGAGACCCCCTCTCTTGGGAAGGGGAGGGGCCGTGCCCTCCTGCCCGGGCCGACTATCAAGGAGTAAAAATGAGGTGAAGACAATGGCACAAGCTTTCTTTGGCGGCGTTCATCCCCATGATATGAAGGCCGCAACCAATGAAAAGGCCATCGAGCAGCTGGCTCCGCCGGCTGTTGTGGTCATCCCCATGTCGATGCACTTTGGCGCGCCCTGCACGCCCCTGGTCAAGGCCGGGGACCACGTGAAGGTGGGCCAGAAGATCGGCGAATTCCACGGATTGGGCGCCCCGATCCACGCCAGCGTTTCCGGCACGGTGAAGGCAGTGGAACCCCGCCCCTATTCCATGGGCGGCAACATCACGTCTGTGGTCATTGAAAACGACATGCAGGACGAGGTGAGCGAAGAGGTCCAGGCCCCCGCGGATCCCAATGCCCTCAGCGTGGAGGAGATGGTGGAGATCGTCAAGAACGCCGGCATCGTCGGCATGGGCGGCGCTACGTTCCCCACCCACGTGAAGATCACCAGCGGCATCGGCAAGGTGAACACCGTCATCATCAATGGCGCGGAGTGCGAGCCCTACATCACGGGCGACCACCGCACCATGCTGGAGCGGCCCGAGGAGATCATTGGCGGCGCCAAGTTCCTGGCCAAGATGTTCGGCGTGGACAAGGTCGTCATCGGCGTGGAGGACAACAAGCGCAACGGCATCGACGCCATGAACAAGGTCATTGCCGAGCAGAAGGCCCCCGTGGTGGTGGAGCCCCTGCGCTGCCGCTACCCCCAGGGCGGTGAGAAACAGCTCTGCCAGGCCATCACCGGCCGCCAGGTGCCCCCCGGCGGACTGCCCGCCGATATCGGCTGCGCCGTATTCAACATCAACACCACATGCGCCATCTACCGGGCCCTGACCACCGGTATGCCCGTGGTGCGCAAGATCGTCACCGTCTCCGGCTCCGGCGTGGTGGAGCCCAAGAACCTGGAGTGCCCCATCGGCACCCCCGTCTCCAACCTGTTGGACGCCTGCGGCGGCCTGAAGGACGGTACATACAAGCTGATCGCCGGCGGCCCCATGATGGGCATGGCCCAGTACACCGCGGACATCTCCGTGGCCAAGGGCACCGGCGCCATCCTGGCCTTCTGCGAGAACGAGGAGAAGACCGTGGAGAATCCCCAGTGCATCCGCTGCGGCAAGTGCGTGTCCGTCTGCCCGATGCACCTGGAGCCCCTGTTCATGTACCAGTATGCCTCCAAGGGCATGGTGGAGGAGCTGAATGACGCCCACATCATGGACTGCATGGAGTGCGGCGCCTGCTCCTACATCTGCCCGGCCCGGATGCACCTGACCCATATGTTCAAAACCGGCAAGCAGCTGGTGAAGGACAAGGCGGCCGCTGACCGGGCTGCCGCCGAGGCAAAGAAAAAGGCCGAAGAAGCAAAGGAGGCCGCTGCGAAATGACTGACTACAAGAATCTCAAACTGATTGCCACTTCTTCTCCCCACATCCGGGCGGCGGAGAACACCCGCTCCATCATGCTGGATGTTATCATCGCCATGATGCCCGCCCTGATCTGGGCCATTGTGAAGTTCGGCTTCCGGGCCCTGACTCTGACTGCCGTGTCCGTGGTGGGCTGCATGTTCTTTGAGTGGGGCTATCGCAAGCTCATGAAGAAGCCCCAGTCCGTGAACGATCTCTCCGCCGTAGTCACCGGCATCCTGCTGGCGTTTGTCTGCCCGGTGAATATGCCCTACTGGATGATTCTGGTGGGCGACTTCTTCGCCATCGTGGTGGTCAAGCAGCTGTTCGGCGGCATCGGCAAGAACTTCGTCAACCCCGCGCTGGCGGGCCGTGCCGCCCTGGTGGCCAGCTATGCCGGCACCATGAGCGGCGCCTGGGCGGATCCCCAGGCCGGCTGGGTGCCCCTGGCCGGCACTGCCGACGTGGTTACCGCTGCCACGCCTCTGGCCTATATGAAGACCGGCGACATGGCCGGCCTCACCAGCCAGTACAGCGTGACGGATATGTTCCTGGGCAATATCGGCGGCTCCCTGGGCGAGATCTCCGCCCTGCTGCTGATCGTGGGCGGAGCGTATCTGATCTGGCGCAAGGTCATCAGCTGGCAGACCCCCGCGGCCTACATCGCCACCGTGGCCGTGCTGACCTTCCTGTTCCCCAAGGGCGGTGCCGACAATCTGCAGTTCATGCTGTACAGCATCTTCGGCGGCGGCCTGATGCTGGGTGCCTTCTTCATGGCCACTGACTACACCACCTCCCCCGTCACCAAGACCGGCCAGCTGATCTTCGGCCTGGGCTGCGGCCTGCTGACGGTGTTCATCCGCTACTTCGGCTCCTATCCCGAGGGCGTGTGCTACTCCATCATGATTATGAACCTGGTAGTGGCGCTGATCGACAAGGCTGTGAAGCCCTCTCGCTTCGGCGTTGTGAAATCCGCTAACAAGGAGGCGGCTGCGAAATGAGCAACGAAGTCAAGACCAAAGAAAAGATTGATATGGACCCCAAGTACATCGTAAAGCTGACTGTGACCCTGCTGGGGACCTGCCTGATCGTGGCACTGCTGCTGGGTCTGGTCAACGGTGTGACGGCCGGCCCCATCGCTGAGATCAACCAGCAGAAGACTGAAGCGGCCATGCTGGCCGTGGTGTCCGATCCGGACAACACCACCTTCTCCGACGCGCTGGAACTGTCTGGCGATATGACCGCTGCGGCCACAGCTGCCGGCGGCACCCTGAACGAGATGTACGAGGTCCAGGTGAACGGCGAGGCCGCCGGCTATGCCGTAAAGGTCACCGCCTCCGGCTCCCAGGGCAGCATTGAAATGATGGTGGGCGTGGACGCGGAAGGCGCCGTCACTGGCGTTTCTGTCGTCAACCACTCTGAGACCTCCGGCATCGGCACGAAGGTCGTGGGCAACGAACCCACCGCCTCCGGCGTGGGTGTGCTGGACCAGTTTATCGGCAAGAGCGCGGCGGACGGCACCCTGACGGTGGGCACTAACGTGGACGCCATCACCGGCGCCACCGTCTCCACCAAGGGTGTGACTGCCGGCGTGAATGCGGCGCTGGCTGCCGTGGCTGCCATGGGCTGAGAAGGGAGGAGCAATTCATGAATTTAGGCAAACAGTTCAAAGAGGGACTGATCACCAACAACCCTGTGCTGGTGCAGGTGCTGGGCATGTGTTCCACCATGGCCATCACCACCTCGTTCTTCAACGGCCTGGGCATGGGCGTGGCGGTCACCGTCATCCTGACCCTTTCCAATGTCATCATCGCGGCTATCCGCAAGATCGTGCCGGACAAGATCCGTATCGCCATGTTCATTGTGGTGATCGCTGGCTTCGTGACCTGCGTGGATCTGCTGATCCAGGCATTCGTTCCGGCCCTGTCCGAGTCGCTGGGCGTGTTCATCCCCCTGATCGTGGTGAACTGCATCATCCTGGGCCGGGCGGAGTCCTTCTCCTACAAGAACGGTGTGGCCGCTTCCTTCTGGGACGGTATCTTCCAGGGCTTTGGCTACACTGTGGTGCTGATGGTTATGTGCATCATCCGTGAGTTTCTGGGCGCCGGCACCTTCGGCGGCGGTATCCTTAACGGCGGCAACGGTATTCAGATCCTGCCGGAGCAGTTCCCCATCGGCATGCTGACCCTGCCCGTCGGCGGCTTCCTGGTGCTGGGCTGCCTCATTGCCCTGATGCAGTGGGCGCTGTCCAGACCTAAGAAAAATAAGGAGGAGAGCAAATAATGGATCAAATCTATGAACTCCTGGCAATTACGCTGGGTGCCATTCTGGCAAACAACTTCATCTTCTCCCAGTTCTTAGGCATCTGCCCCTTCCTGGGTGTTTCCAAGAAGGTGGACACCGCTGTGGGCATGGGCATCGCTGTGACGTTCGTCATGGGACTGGCTTCCGCCGTGTGCTATGCGGTCAACGAGTTCGTCCTGGTTCGCTTTGGACTGGAGTATATGCAGACCGTGACCTTCATTCTGGTCATCGCATCCCTGGTCCAGTTCGTGGAGATGTTTTTACAGAAATCCATGCCGTCTCTGTACACGGCTCTGGGTGTGTATCTGCCCCTGATTACCACCAACTGCGCCGTACTGGGCGTGGTGCTGCTGAACGTGCAGAACAACTATAACTTCATCTCCTCCGTAGTTTACGGCATCACCGGCGGCCTGGGCTTCCTGCTGGCCATCGTGCTGTTCGCCAGCATCCGGGAGCGGCTGGTGTTTGCGGACTATCCCAAGGCGTTTGAGGGCTTTCCCATCGCCCTGGTCACCGCTGGTCTGATGGCCCTGGCGTTTATGGGCTTCTCCGGTTTGAAGGTCTGGTAAGAGGAGGCAAGAGGAAAATGGATATCGGAAATGTCATTGCTGCCGTTGTGGTGCTGGCTGTCCTCGGCGCCGTGTTCGGCTTCATCTTGGCAGTAGCCTCCAAGGTCTTTGAGGTAAAGAAGGACCCCCGGGAAGAGGAAATCCTCAGCCATCTGGCCGGCGCCAACTGCGGCGGCTGCGGCTTCCCCGGCTGCGCCGGCTGTGCCGCCGCCATCCTGGCGGGCACGGCTCCGGTGAATGCGTGCGCCCCTGCCGGCGCGGAGAATGCTGCCGCCATCGCAAAGATCATGGGCCAGGAGGCTCCCTCCGGTGAGCGGAAGGTGGCTTTTGTCCGCTGCAACGGCGGCACCAACGCCGCCAAGCGTTATGAGTACGTCGGTGTGAAGGACTGCCTGTCCGCCACCAAGGTGGCCGGTGGTCCCCTGGAGTGCCAGTTCGGCTGTCTGGGCTTCGGCTCCTGCGTGTCCGCCTGCCAGTTCGGCGCCATGTCCATCGGTCCCAACGGCGCCGCCGTGGTGGACCCGGACAAGTGCACCGACTGCATGGCCTGCGCCAAGGCCTGCCCCCGCCATCTGATCACGGAGGTCCCTGTGTCCAAGAAGGTCCACGTGGCCTGCGCCAACCAGGACAAGGGCAAGGCTGCCATGAGCGTCTGCACCCACTCCTGCATCGGCTGCGGCCTGTGCCAGAAGGAGTGCAAGAAGGACGCCATTCATGTGGTGAACGGCGTGGCTGTCATCGACTACGACAAGTGCGTGGGCTGCAAGCTCTGCACCAAGGTCTGCCCGCGGGACGCCATCCTTCCCATCGCCACCGCGGAGGAGAAGGAGAAGTACAAGGCCATCAAGAAGGCCCAGGCGGAGAAGGCCGCTGCCGCGAAGGCTGCGGAGACCGCTGGCGCTGCCCAGTAACGTAGAGTAAGTGAAAAAACGATCCCGGCCGAAAGGGCCGGGATCGTTTTTTCACAGGGGGATATCCACCTCGTACGCCTGATCGATCAGAATACAGGGATACCCCCAGGTCTCGCACATCTGCTGATAGTGCGCGTTATCCAGGAGGAGAGTCTCTTTCGTACAGGTGGAATCGTCAATGCGCCGCTCTGCCGCACAGGCATATTTTTGTATGTCTGCAAAATGGGTCTCGATATATGCCTTGGTCATCACAAGGCAGCAAAAGCGGATTTCCCGGAGATAGGACGGCGTAAAGTCCTGACTCCAGCGTGGGGGGACATAACAGCCCTCCACGATCAGATCCTGGCGGTTTTCAATGGCGGTTTTGATGATCTCCCGCACAATCGGCCACAGATAGGACTCCAGCTCCCGGTCATCCTCCGGCGTGAGGCGGGTGTTGCCGCTTCGGATAAGTCCCATTTTCAGAAGATCCATGGAGAGACAGGGATAGCGGTATGTCTGGAGAAGTCTCTGGGCCAGCAGGGTTTTGCCTGTGTGCGAGGCGCCGGTAATCAAAAGAACCATCTGCGGATCGCCTCCTCTCCCATTCGGGTTGCGGTCATCTTAACACATGGACCGGATTGCCGCAAGGTGTGCTGGAAAAACGGCGGAAACCCTTGCTTTTTTCCGCGAAAGTCCTATAATGGACAATATCTAACAGGCAGAGTAGGGACATACGTGTACATCCAGTGCTGGAGAGACGGGGAGTTGCTCTTCGGACGAAAGGACCGCGAGTCCGCAGTGTGTGTCCCGCATCCCGCTGCCGCATACAGGGACCCTTTCGGCCTTCCTCTGTGCGGCATCTCCGAATTTCGGACTGCCAAAACAGAAGGAGGTTTTTTATGTACGCACATCCCTTTTCCGCCGACTACTGGCGGGACGCGTCCCGGGAGGTCCGGGACCTTCGGAAGCTGCTGTTCTCCGCCCTGATGATCGCCCTGTGCATTGTGCTGGCCCAAGTGCCCTCGGTGCCGCTGTTCGGCGGGGCCAAGGTCACCTGGGGCTTCCTGGCCCGGTCCGTCTGTGCTTGGGTCTGCGGCCCGGTGCTGGGCCTGCTGTTCGCCTTTGCGGAGGACATCCTCAGCTTCTTCCTCACTGGAGGAGGCGGCTATCCCTTTTTCCCCGGCTATACTCTGACCACTATGCTGGGTGTGCTGACCTACGCTCTGTTCCTGTACCGGGCGCCCCTGCGGGTCTGGCGGATCTTCTGCGCCAAGCTGGTCACCAATGTGCAGAACGTGGTGCTGGGGGCGCTGTGGATCGCCATTCTCAACAGCAACGGCCGCTTCAGCCTGGAGGCCTGGTATGCCAGCGCGTCTCTCAGCGCGGTGAAAAACCTCATCATGCTGCCGGTGCAGACGGTGCTGCTGGTGCTTCTGCTGCGGGCGCTGCAGCCGGCCCTTCAGCGGACGGGGATGCTGCCCCGGCAGGGGGCGGGGGCCAGGCCGGACTGAGCGGACAGGGGGACCATGTGAGACGAAAAACCGGCCGCGGCAGGCGGCCGGTTTTTGATTTGCGGAGCCGCGGAAAATGTTCAAAAATCCGATGGCATTTGTTTACAATTTGTTTATATCCATCCGTTGACAATGAAGGCGCGTGGTGGTAAACTCGTTTTAGCACTCCGGAGAAAGGAGTGCTAAAACCAGCGTGAGACAGCTTGGACCAGAGGTGCTTTTTGTGGAACTCACGGACCGGAAAAAGCAAATACTGAAAGTGGTGGTGGAGGACTATGTCCGTACTGCAGAGCCGGTGGGTTCCAAGGCCATTGCCGCGGAGATGGGCGGCGTCAGCTCCGCCACCATTCGCAACGAGCTGTCGGATCTGACGGAGCTGGGCTATCTGGAACAGCCCCACACCTCCGCCGGGCGGGTGCCCTCTCCCAAGGGTTACCGGCTGTATGTCAACGAGCTGATGGAGCGCCAGCGGCTCTCCATCGCAGAGACGGAGCGGATCAACCAGTCCCTCCAGATGCGGATGGAGGAGCTGGACCGGGTGATCTCCCAGGCGGGCCGGGCGGTGAGTTCTCTGATGAACTACCCCGCCTATGTGGCCGCCACCGGCAAGAAGCAGATGACCGCCCGGCGGTTTGAGCTGCTGCCCGTGGATGAGCACAGCTGCATCGTGGTCATGATGATGGGCGACAACCGGGTGAAGAGCCAGCTGCTGCGGATGCAGCTGAAGGTGGACACCGAGCAGATGCCCACCCTGGTGAACCTGCTGAACAGCAACTTCACCGGGATCTCCGCAGACGAGATGAACCGGCGGCTGATGGATGTGTCCGAACAGGTGACGCCCCAGATGTTCCTGCTGTTGAGCCAGACCATCGCCTACGCGGCGGATGTGCTGGAGGAGGCGGGGCAGAAAGAGGTGTTTACCGTGGGCACCAGCCAACTGCTGAAGCTGCCGGAGTTCCGGGACGCAGACAAGGCCCACCAGCTGATGAGCTTTTTGTCCGACAGCAAGGAGAATCTCCCTGTGCCGGACGAGGGGCCCATGAAGATCCTGATCGGTCCGGAGAATGTCAGCGAGGCCCTGCAGGACACCAGTGTGGTGGTGGCCAGCTATGACATCGGCAACGACATGCGGGGCCTGATCGGCGTGGTGGGACCCACACGAATGGATTACGGAACCGTGGCCGCCCGGCTCTCCGGCTTTGCGGAGGGATTGACGCGGCTGTTCGGCAAACAGGAATTACCCCCGAAGGAGGATGCAAAAGAATGAGCGAAGAGACGAAGCAGCCGGCGGAGGAGACGCCGGAAGAGCCGCAGGAGGCTCCTCAGGAAGAGGCTCCCCCCGCGGAGGAGAAGGTGCCCGATGAGAAGGCGGAGAAGGCCGCCAGGGGCAAGAAGAAAAAGGAAAAGACCTACACCCTGACCCGGGAGCAGATGGAGGCGGCGGAGCTGGCCGCCCGGCAGCTGGAGTCCGTGAAGGATCAGTTCGTCCGGCTGACGGCAGAGTACGACAACTACCGCAAGCGCACCGCTAAGGAGAAAGACAATCTCTACCAGGACGCCAAGGCGGACACCATCAAGGAGTTCCTGGCGGTGTACGACAACCTGGAGCGGGCTGTGGCCACTGAAGGCGATGAGGACTCTCCCCACAAGAAGGGGCTGGAGATGATCTTCCACCAGTACCAGGAGATCCTGAAGAAGCTGGGAGTCACGGAGATCGAGGCCCAGGGCCAGCCATTTGACCCGGAAAAGCACAACGCCGTTATGCACATCGACGATGAGAACCTTGGGGAGAACGTGGTATCCCAGGTGTTCCAGGCGGGGTTCCTGCTGGGTGACAAGGTGATCCGACACGCTATTGTGCAGGTGGCAAACTGAGCGAATTCGAGAGGGGGACTGTGTCCCCCCTCGACCTTCCCCCGCACCAGTGACATCGGCCACTGGCGTGTGCGCCCACGGCGCACGAGCCAACGTGTTTTTGTCAGGCATATATCCTGACAAATCATTGCAATGGATTCGCCTGGGGGGAATGAAAACAACAATCGCAAATTTTTATTTGTTGAGATAGAATTATTTGATCATAAATTGGAGGCAATCATTATGTCTAAGGTTATCGGTATCGACTTAGGTACGACAAATAGCTGTGTGGCCGTCATGGAGGGCGGCGAGGCTGTGGTCATCCCCAATGCGGAGGGCAACCGGACCACCCCGTCCGTGGTGGCTTTCTCCAAGACCGGCGAGCGCATGGTGGGTCAAGTGGCTAAACGCCAGGCCATTACCAATCCGGACCGCACCATCTCTTCCATCAAGCGGGAGATGGGCAGCGATTATAAAGTGACCATTGACAGCAAGAGCTACACCCCCCAGGAGATCAGCGCCATGATCCTCCAGAAGCTGAAGGCGGACGCTGAGGCCTATCTGGGCAGCACAGTCACCGAGGCGGTCATCACGGTTCCCGCCTACTTCACCGACTCCCAGCGCCAGGCCACCAAGGACGCCGGCAGGATCGCCGGCCTGGACGTGAAACGCATCATCAACGAACCTACCGCCGCGGCCCTGGCCTACGGCGTGGATAAGGAACAGAGCCAGAAGATCATGGTGTACGACCTGGGCGGCGGCACGTTCGATGTGTCCATCCTGGACATCGACGACGGCGTGATCGAGGTCCTGGCCACCGCCGGTAACAACCGCCTGGGCGGCGATGACTTCGACGAGTGCATCATGAAGTGGCTGGTCAGCGAGTTCAAGCGCACCGACGGCGTGGACCTGTCCACCGACCGAGTGGCTATGCAGCGGCTGAAGGAGGCCGCCGAGAAGGCCAAGATCGAGCTCTCCGGCGTCACCACCAGCAACATCAACCTGCCCTATATCACCGCCGACGCCAACGGCCCCAAGCACCTGGACGTGACCCTGTCCCGGGCCAAGTTCAATGAGCTGACCGCCCATCTGGTGGACGCCACCATGGGCCCCGTGCGCCAGGCCATGTCCGACGCGGGCCTGAAGCCCAGTGACCTGAGCAAGGTCCTGCTGGTGGGCGGCTCCAGCCGGATCCCCGCCGTGCAGGAGGCCGTGAAGAACTTCACCGGCAACGAGCCCTTCAAGGGCATCAACCCCGACGAGTGCGTGGCCATGGGCGCCGCCCTGCAGGCGGGCGTCCTCACCGGCGACGTGAAGGGCCTGCTGCTGCTGGATGTCACCCCCCTGTCCCTGGGCATTGAGACCATGGGCGGCGTGTTCACCAAGCTGATCGACCGGAACACCACCATCCCCGTGAAGAAGAGCCAGATCTTCTCCACCGCCGCTGACAACCAGACCAGCGTGGAGGTCAATGTCCTCCAGGGTGAGCGGGAGATGGCCGCGGCCAACAAGTCCCTGGGTCGCTTCCACCTGGACGGCATCGCCCCGGCCCGCCGCGGCGTGCCCCAGATCGAGGTGACTTTCGACATCGACGCCAACGGCATCGTCAACGTCTCCGCCAAGGACCTGGGCACCGGCAAGGAGCAGCATATCACCATCACTTCCTCCTCCAACATGAGCAAGGAGGACATTGAGAAGGCCGTCAAGGAGGCGGAGCAGTATGCTGCCCAGGACAAGAAGCTGAAGGAGGAGGTCGAGGTCCGCAACCAGGCCGACCAGATGGTCTACCAGAGCGAGAAGACCCTCTCCGAGATGGGCGACAAGATCCCTGCCGATGACAAGAGCAAGGTCCAGGCCGGAATCGACAAGCTGAAGGAGGTTCTGAAAGGCACGGATACCGCTGCCATCAAGACCGCTACCGACGAGTTGACCCAGGCCTTCTACGCCGTCAGCGAGAAGCTGTATCAGCAGGCCAATCCCCAGGGGGCCCAGGGCGGCGCCCAGCAGCAGGCCGGCCCCGACGCCGGCGCCCAGCAGGGCCAGTATTATGACGCCGACTACAAGGTGGTCGACGATGACGAGAATAACAAGAAGTGATCAGATGCCATGCGGCCGCGCGGGCGGGGGACACCCCCGCCTGCGCGGCACGCTCTCATGAATTAGGAATTAGAAATCAGGAATAAGGAATTGAGGTGTCCGGCGGAGCCGGACGGATTTCAATTCATCCGCCGGGAGCGGATTCCACAATTCCTAATTCCTAACTCCCCATTCCTAATTGAAAAGTTGGTGATTCTATGGCAGAACAGAAACGCGATTACTACGAGGTCCTGGGGGTTTCCCGGGGAGCCTCTGAGGATGAGATCAAAAAGGCCTATAAAAAAATGGCCCGGAAGTATCACCCGGACCTGAATCCGGGGGACAAGACGGCGGAGGAGAAGTTCAAGGAGGTCAACGAGGCCTATGAGGTCCTCTCCGACGCGGACAAGAAGGCCCGGTACGACCAGTACGGCCATGCGGGCGTTGACCCCAACTTCGGCGCCGGGGGCTTCGGCGGCGGATTCGACGGGAGCTTCGACTTCGGCGACCTGGGGGACATCTTCGGCAGCTTTTTCGGCGGCGGCTTCGGCGGCGGGCGGCGCACCAATCCCAACGCCCCCCAGCGGGGCGAGAGCATCCGCATGTCCATCGCCATCAGCTTCGAGGAGGCGGCCTTCGGCTGTGAGAAGGCAGTCACCGTGGAGCGGTATGAGACCTGCGACACCTGCCACGGCAACGGCTGTGCCCCCGGCACGTCGCCGGAGGTGTGCCCGGACTGCCACGGCACCGGGACGGTCCAGGTCCGGCGGCAGACGCCCATGGGCGTGTTCGCCACCTCCTCCCCCTGCCCCAAGTGCGGCGGCAAGGGGCGGATTATCCACCAGCCCTGCAAGGACTGCCGGGGCAGTGGTATGGTGCGCAAGAAAAAGACCATTCAGGCCAGCATTCCCGCCGGCATCGACAACGGGCAGACCATCTCCATCCGTGGACAGGGCAACGCCGGCAAGAACGGCGGCCCGGCGGGCGACCTGCTGATTACCATTACGGTCCGGCCTCACGAGATGTTCCGGCGGGAGGGCACCTCCGTCCTGTGCGAGGCGCCCATCACCTTCACCCAGGCGGTGCTGGGTGCGGAGCTGGAGATCCCCACTATCGACGGCAAAGTGAAGTATACCCTGCCGGAGGGCACCCAGTCCGGCACCACCTTCCGCCTGAAGGGCAAGGGCATCCCCTCCATCAACGGCCGGGGGCGGGGCGACCAGTATGTCACCGTCTACATTGAAACCCCCAAAAATCTGAACAAGGAGCAGAAGGAAGCCCTGAAGAAGTTCGCCGAGACCATGGGCGAGAGCAATTACGAGGAGCAGAAGAAGTTCTTCAAGAAGTTCAAAAAGTGAGGCACGTATGTATTTAGCCGACTACCACGTCCACTCCCGCATCTCACCGGACGCCTCCGCCTCCATGCAGGAGATGGCGGAGGCGGCCATCCGGCTGGGGTTCCAGGAGATCTGCTTCACAGACCATGTGGAGCCCATCCGGTTCGGCACCACCGAACCCCGGGGGGCCTATGACTGGGATCCCATGATTGCGGAGTTCCGCGCCGCCCGGACGGCGGTGGGGGACCGGATCACGTTGCGCCTGGGCGCGGAGCTGGGAGACGCCGTGTGGGGCATCAGGCGGATGGAGTCCATGCTGGCGGAGGCCCCGCCGCTGGACTTTCTCATCGGCTCCATCCACACCCTGTCGGAGAAGATGGAGGGCCGGGACCTGTATTTCCTTACCCCGCGGGACGAACAGGAAGCGCGGGACTGCCTTGCCGACTACCTGGGCCAGGTGCGGAAGCTCGCGGAGTGGGGGCGATTCCAGGTACTGGGCCATCTGACGCTGCCCCTGCGGTATTTGAACGAGAACCGGGGGATGCATGTCAGCTTCGACGGGTTCGAGGAGGAGATCGCGGAGATCTTCCGCCTCATCATCCCCAAGGGCATCGGGATCGAGCTCAACACCAACCGGGGCAACACCCCGCTGCCGGACGAAAAGTGGCTGCGGCTGTACCGCTCCCTGGGCGGCGAGATCGTCACCCTGGGGACGGATGCCCACACGCCGGGGTTTGTGGGCTGTGCCGTCCGGGAGGGGCAGGCGCTGCTGCGGGCCTGCGGATTCCGCCGTTTTGCCGCCTTCCGGCAGGGGAAACCGGTGTGGCATGAATTGTGATTTGCTTTTCAGGGGAAAACTGGCTATAATAAATCCATTCCAGCCCCATTCCTCTCCGAATGGGATGACTTGATTTGAAAAGGAGAACGATCACCATGAAAATCGCTCTGGGTTCTGATCACGGCGGCTACGCGCTGAAATGCGACATCATCCAGCTTCTGGAGAAGCTGGGCCATGAATACAAGGACTTCGGCTGCTACTCGACGGAGAGCTGCGACTACCCCGACTTCGGCGAGGCGGCGGCCCGGGCTGTGGCCTCCGGCGAGTATGATCGGGGCATCGTCATCTGCACCACCGGCATCGGCATCTCCATTGCCGCCAACAAGGTGCAGGGTATCCGCTGCGCCCACTGCGCCGACTCCCTGGAGGCGGAGATGACCCGCCGCCACAACGACGCCAATATGCTGGCCATCGGCGCGGGGTTCACCGGCAAGAACCTGGCGGAGCGGATGGTGGAGGTGTTCCTCTCCACGGACTTTGAGGGTGGCCGGCATGAGCGGCGCGTGAACAAGCTCAACGCCATCCAGCCCTGACGGGCAGGGGCAATCTCCTGGAGAAGAGGTGACGGACATGGGAGGCACCAAGGGCTACCGGAGCTACCGGGGCAGGACCTCCAAGGGGAAGATCGCGCTGGCAGTGCTGCTGGTGCTCATCATCCTGGCGGCGGTGGGCTTTCTATGGCTGCAGGAGTATATCGTCTACGATAGGGACGGCAGCTTCCACCTGGAGTTGCCCTGGAAGACGGAGACGCCCCCCGCGGAAGAGGAAGTGCCCCCAGAGGACGTAGAGATTACCATTCAGGAGCCGGAGAAGCCGAAGGCTCTGGCTGCCTTCTCTGCTTCCGCCGCGCCGCTGACCCAGGCGGGCTGGAAAGATGCCTGGCTGGGAGCCTCTGTGATGTCTGCTCCCGCCTATAACGCTGCTGCCGTCACGCTGAAAGACAGCACCGGACACATCTACTTTGCTGCCACTGGCGCCGCGGCCGGCACCGTGAGCACGGCGGAGGACACGGCGGCGGCTCTGGCGGAGGTGACGGAAAGCAGTTACCACTCCATCGCCCGGATGAGCTGCTTCCTGGACCCCATTGCCGCCCGCGCGGACGTGGAGGGCATGGGACTGAAGAACACCGGCGGCTATATCTTCTACGACGGGAACAACGGAAACTGGCTGGATCCCAGCAAGCCGGCGGCCCGGCAGTACCTGTGCACCCTGGCGGCGGAGCTGGCACAACAGGGTTTTGATGAAATCCTGCTAACGGATGTGGGCTATCCCACAGTAGGGAAGCTGGACAAGATCGACTACAACGGCGCCGACCGGGCGGCCAGCATCCGGCTGTTCCTGGAGGAGCTGCGCAGCGCTCTGGGTGAGTATGGTGTGGCTGTCTCCATTGAGCTGCCGCCGGAGGTCATCACCTCCGGCGCCGACGACACTGCCGGCCTGGTACTCTCGGATATCGCCCCGCTGGTGGACCGAGTCTACGCCGTCACCACGGTTGACCAGATCCCCGCGCTGGAAGCGGCGGTCAGTGCCGCCGGTGAGGACACGGACTTCGTGGCGGAGCTAACGGGCCACAGCCCTGATGTGACCGGCAGCTGCCTGATCCTTGCAGATTGAAGACAGATGAAGAGGAGAGCGCCCGTGCCGATTGGCACGGGCGCTTTTCTGGAGCTTCCTCAGCGGTGCGCCTCCTCATAGGACCGCAGGGTCCCTTCTGTCAATCGGGAGAGCTTATGGAGCCGTTCATTCACCATATCCCACATACACATGGGCAAGTGATCCCGGTGACCACGGTGCAGCGTCACGCACTCAAAGCAGTTGCCGTGGTGAGGGCAGGCCTGCTTGCAGGGGCAGTGGTCACCGCTCTCCCGCACCTGCTTCAGAAATTCCCGCTTGATGGCCATGGCTTCCGCATGGCGGCCCTCCCGGTCCAGCTCGTTTTGCTCAATTGCAAGTTCATTGCCATCGATCTTCATGTGTCCGCTTCCTCCTCAAATGTAAAGACTTGACCGACTCTGTTAACGTACACAGTTCGGGATGTGAAAGAAGTATAGCATGACAGGAATTGATTTGTAAAGTTAAAATTTCCCCACTGGTGCATGGGCAGAAAGCGGCGGATATCCGCCAGCTCCAGGAAGTACCGGGGGCCACGGAAGCCGTCCTCCCCCAGACGGGGATCCAGAGGCAGCATGGCCAGATCGATCTTCCGGCCCCGGAGAGGTTCCGCATACCGCCGGAAGTCCGCTTCCATGTTCCGGTTCCAGACGGGGTCCTCGCCCTCCCAGTGCCACCAGTTCAGATCCCCGGCATGAAAGACCGTCCGGCCTTCCGCCGTCACCAGAAAGGCCACGCCCTCGTCGGTGGAGGGCAGTGCCTCCACGGTGACGCCGGGCAGGGGAGAGGCGCTCTCCCCGCCGGAAAGCACCCGGCAGTCCGCGGCGGCTTTTTCCGAGAGTCCCCATTTCTTCCGGTTCCGGTCTGTCAGATGGATGCCCTTGCCAAGAAGGAATCGGACATCCCGCTGCCCGTCATCCAGAGCAAAAATCCGGGGATCAAAGTGGTCTGGATGGCGATGGCTGGCAAAGACCAGCAGGGGGCCTGATGGCAGGGGGGGCAGGTCCCCCTTCCACCAGTCAAAGAGCAGCGTGAGACCGGGCAGCTCCACCAGAAAGCCGCTGTGGTCCAGAAAGGTGACGTGCATCATTTGAACTTTACAGCCGTTCCGTAGGCAATGACCTCCGCCGCCCCCTGCATCACGGAGGCAGAGGCGTACCGCAGGCCCACCACTGCGTCGGCTCCCAGAGCCTCTGCCGCGTCCACCATGCGCTTGGTGGCGATCTGCCGGGCCTCCACCAGCATCTCGGTGTAGCCGGTGATCTCTCCGCCCACCAGGGTCTTCATGCCGGCCATGAAATCGCGGCCGAAGTTTTTGCTGTACACCACCGTGCCCCGCACGATGTCCAGGGCCTCAAATTCCTGGCCGGGAATGGTCTCAATACTGACGAGCTTCATATAATTCTCCTCCTTTGATCTCTTTCAAGCGGTCCCGCAGGGCCAGCCCCAGCGGGATCAGCCCTGCTGCCTGGACAGCGGCCAGAACCGCCAGCAGAACGGATGCCGCACCGCTGGGGAAAAAGGCCTGCCGCACCCACAGCAACACCGCGGCCGCAGCCAGCAGCCATACGGCCGTCCCTGCGGCGGACACCGCTGCTTGTCGACAATCCCGCCGCTCAGTAGTTCCGCGCATCGTCTTCCTCTCCCCGCTCAATCTCCCGGACCCGCTGGACCAGGGCGATGACCACACCGACCACCACTGCCGCCGGGATGGCCACAAAGAGCGCCAGCACCGGCAGGGGCGGCGCACCGGCCGGATCCACCTCGAAAGCCCAGAGGAAGAGCCAGATCAGCCCCGCCATCAGGACTGACATGACGATGGCGACCACGATGGGCGCCACGAAGCGGCGGCGCCTGGTGTCCTGCTTCTGCTTGTTCATAAAGGTCGTTCCCTCCTGTTCCATCTGGGCCATCCGATCCAGCAGGGACTGGGCGTCCAGCTCCTCCAGCCGCTCCCTGCGGTCTGTGAGCGTCCCGCAGAAGCGGATGGCCGCTTCCAGATTCTGCCGCTCCCGCTCCAGGGACACCAGATGGCGGCGCATACCGTCCCCCACGGTGTAGGCGCCGTGCTGCATCTGCCGGATCTCCTCCAGCGGAAGGCCCAGCTTCCGAAGCAGCTTGATCCGCCGCAGGACCTCCACCTCGTGATGCCCACCAGGGCTTCCACTTCATTGATTTTCAAGGGATTACACCTCATCTCTGGGGACAGGGTACACCTTCCACCCGGGGGAAAGTCAAGAGACTTTCAAAATTTTTGTACAGGGGGTGGGAAGTTGGCGCCGGATGTGGTACAATAACCGCAATGCGGCGATTGTGCGGCTGGACAGGCTGATACAGCGGCGCAAGTTCGGAAAGGGTGCCATATCCATTCTGCGGATATGGTACAATCATACCATGTGCGGTGAGAATTTGACAACCAAAACTGTTTTACAAGATTTGCCGGGGCCGCTGTTGGCGTGGTATCGGGCCAATGCCCGGGACCTGCCCTGGCGGCGGACCACAGACCCGTATCAGATCTGGGTCTCGGAGATCATGCTGCAGCAGACCCGGGTAGCGGCGGTGCTGGGGTATTATGCCCGCTTTCTGGAGACATTCCCCACGGTGGAGGCTTTGGCAGCCGCCCCGGAGGAGCGGCTGATGAAGCTGTGGGAGGGCCTGGGCTATTACAGCCGGGCCAGGAACCTGCAGAAGGCCGCCAGGATCGTGGCGGAGCAGGGCGGCCGGTTTCCGGACACCTACCAGGACCTGCTGGCCTTGCCGGGGGTGGGGGACTACACCGCCAGCGCCATTGCCTCCGCCGCCTTCGGCCGACGGGAAGCGGCGGTGGACGGCAACGTGCTGCGGGTGGTCATGCGGCTGACGGACTGCCGGGACGATATTGCCGATCCCAAGGTAAAAAAGGCCGTGCGGGCACAGATCCAGGCCGTCATGCCGGAGGCTGAGGCGGATATCCGCGTCTTCAATCAGGCCACCATGGAGCTGGGGGCCACGGTCTGCGCACCCAACGGCCCGCCCCGGTGTCTGGAGTGTCCGGCCATGGCCTTCTGCAAGGGCCGCCTTCGGGGCACGGCAGAGGATCTGCCAGTGAAGGGGGCCAAAAAGCCCCGCCGGGTGGAGGAGAAGACGGTGTTCCTGCTGGTGCGGGACGGAAAGATCGCCCTGCGGAAGCGGCCGGGGACCGGCCTGCTGGCGGGCCTGTGGGAGTTTCCCAACGTGGAGGGAGCCCTGGACGAGGCTGCCGCCGGAGCGGCGGTGTCCGTCTGGGGCCTGGAGCCCAGGCGGTGGGAGAGCCGACTGACGGCGAAGCACATCTTTACCCATGTGGAGTGGCACATGACCGGTTACACCCTGGAGGTGGCGGGAGACGGCCCGGCGGACTTCGTCTGGGCAGATGCCGGAGCCCTGTCGGACCGGGCGGTGCCCTCCGCCTTTGGGCGGTATTACACGGAAGCGGCAGCACGCTTGAAGGAGGAGTGACGAATGGGCTGGCTGGTGGGACTGCCCCTGGGGCTGTTTCGGCTGCTGGGGAGTATTTTGCTGGTGGCGCTGCGGTTTGCGGTGCCCATTCTCATTCTCGTGGCGGTGATCTTGGTGGTGCGGCATGTGCGGAGGCGGTCCGCCCGGTACCGGGCGGAGGACGAGGACAGGCAGGAGCCGAAATTTCACGGCCCTGTGTATACGGTGGATTATGAGGAGGTCCCGGACTCCGAGGACCAGAAGAAGGACGAGGGCAACTGAATGGAACTCATCAACCTGGCGGGCATCGCCCTGCTGGCCCTGCTGACCCGCAAGCTGGTCTGGTGCCTCCGGTGGCTGTGGTGCTATTACCATGGGAAGGAGACGCCGGAGCCCGTCTCCTTCCTGCCCCGGCGGACGGGGGAGACCTTTGAGGAACGCATCCGGCAGGCGAGAGAGCAAAACGAGGAGGATTCGTGATGCCCTTCTGGAGGAAAAGCGAGGATCCCTGGGATATGGAGCCGGAGAAACGGCGCACCTGGACAGCGGGGGAGCCCCAGCCCCCGGCCGCCGACGGGGAGGTGTGGAAGGTCCCAGGGGAGAAGGAGACAGCGGAGGAGCAGACGCCGTCTGCCATGACCTGCCCCTGGTGCGGGCAGGAGATGCGGATGGGGTATCTGGTGGGCGGAAGGGACGCTGTCCGCCTGGTGTGGGAGCGTCCCGGCGCGTTTCGCCTGGCGGATGCCGACGGAACCCTCTACCTCCGGGGGGACGGTTCCTTCTGGAGCGATTACAAGCTGGCCTGGCACTGCGAGGCGTGCCGCAAGCTGGTCCTTGACACGGCCAACTGCACCCGGGCGGAGCATCTGACCTCCGAGGAGATCAACCGCCGCATCATCTACGGGGCTGATGCAGAGCATTTATCCGAAAGCCGAGAGGAGGAGTGACCGTGCCCTTCTGGAAGAAAAGCGAGGATCCCTGGGACTATGAGCCGGAAAAGCCGTCCCGTCCGGCGGAGCCGGGGCAGGAGGAGAAGGACTGCGCTCCCAGCCTGATGGACGAGCTCCGGGACTGGAACGAGGAGCGGAAGGAGAAGAAGGCCCTGCGGGAGACCCCGCCCCCGCCCATGATCTGTCCTTGGTGCGGGCAGGAGATGGAGGTGGGGACGATCACTGGGGGACGGGACAGTGTCCAGTGGTGGCCCGGCTGGCCCAACCGGTTCTTTGGTGCCAGCGGCCCGGAGATCGATATCCTCCATGAGGGGAGCCTTTTCAACAGGTACAAGACCGCCTGGCTCTGCCGCGGCTGCCGCAGGATGGTGATGGAAATTCCGGAGGAGGAGATCCCCAAGCCCCTGACGTCGGAGAAAGCGGCGGAGCAGCTGGAGGAACAGCGGCGGCGGGAGGCCCAGCGGAAGATCGACCGTGGGCTGCAGGGCTGAGGATCCCTCCCGGCGGAGGGGACCGGCACCAAAGAGAAGGCGGCGGAGTGCCGCATAAGAAGATACATAGAGAGGGAGAAAACAGACAAATGGCACAGCTCTATTTCAAATACGGGGCCATGGGTTCCAGCAAGACCGCAAACGCCCTGATGACCCGGTTCAACTACGAAGAGCGGGGGCAGAAGACCCTGCTGGTCAAGCCCCGGCTGGACACCCGGGACGGGGACCACATGGTGGTTTCCCGCATCGGCCTCACCTATCCCTGCATCTACTTTGACGAGATGCAGCAGCTCTCTGTCATGGAACTGCAGCAGAACGCCTGCGTCATCGTGGACGAGGCCCAGTTTTTGACCCGGGAGGAGGTCATGTACCTGGTGGGTCTGGTGGATGACCTGGGCATCCCCGTCATCTGCTACGGCCTGCGGGCGGACTTCAAGGGGGACCTGTTCCCCGGCAGCGAGGCCCTGCTGGTGATGGCCGACAAGATCGAGGAGGTCAAGACCATCTGCTGGTGCGGCAAGAAAGCCACCTTCAACGCCCGGTTCGATGCTGCCGGCAAGGTGCTGAAGGAGGGTGAGCAGGTGGTGCTGGGGGCCAACGACCAGTACATCGGGCTGTGCCGCAAGCACTGGATGGCCGGGGACCTGGGCCCGGACTTCCGCCCCGAGGACCTGCTGTGATCTGCCGCCTGTGCCCCAGAAACTGCGGCGAGGAGCGGACGGAGACGAGGCGGGGCGGCGTGTGCGGGATGCCCAGCGTGCCCGTGGCGGCCCGGGCCATGCTCCACCTCTGGGAGGAGCCGTGCCTGGTGGGGGAGCGCGGCGCCGGGTGCGTGTTCTTCTCCGGCTGCAATCTCCGGTGCTGCTTCTGCCAGAACAAGCCCATCTCCCAGGGGGAGGTGGGAAAGGTCCTGACGGCGGAGCGGCTCCGGGAGATCTTTCACGAGCTGATCGGACAGGAGGCCGCCTGCCTGGACCTGGTGACCCCCACCCACTTCACCGACGCGGTTCTGGAGGCCCTGGGGGACGAGGAATGGCCCGTGCCGGTGGTGTGGAACTGCGGCGGCTATGAGAAACCGGAGACTCTCCGCCGTCTGGAGGGGAAGGTACAGGTGTATCTGCCGGACTTGAAGTATGGCCTCTCCGAACCTGCCCGCAAATACTCTGGCGCGGCGGACTACTTTGACTGGGCCAAGCGGGCCATTCTGGAGATGTTCCGCCAGACCGGGCCTTACCGGATGGAAAACGGCCTTTTAAAGCAGGGTGTGTTGATCCGACATCTTCTGTTGCCAGGGGAACTGGAGAACACCCGAAGAGTCATCGACTGGGTGGCGGAGAGCTTCCGCCCCGGGGAGGTGCTGTTTTCCCTCATGAGCCAGTATACGCCCCAGCCAGGGGCAGAAGGGAAACTGGCCCGCCACGTGACCAAGGCGGAGTACCGGGCGGCAGTGGAGTACATGGAAAACTGCGGGATCACCGACGGCTACACCCAGGAGCGGACGTCGGCCAGGGAGGAGTACACCCCGGCCTTTGACCTGCGGGGAATTTGAGTGCTTGCCTTCAGACGCGGTATGGACAAATTCCATGGCCTATGTTATATTGGAAAAAACAAGACCGAGGGGGCGGAGAGATGATCCGCGGCAAGTGGAAGTGGCTGTTGATCCTGCTGGCGGCGCTGGCTGTGCTGGTGGGGCTGATGGCTTTGGAGACCCTGCTGGGCAGCGTCCGCAAGTGCGGCTGAGCCCCGGCGGCCCTATTTGCAGAGGAGGGATTTCATGACCCGAAGCGTGAAGCGAGTGGTACTGGTCCTACTGGCGGCGGCCGTCCTGGCCTTTGCAGCCTGGATGCTGTGGCCCCGCTCCATCGGGGATGCGGTGGATCTGGAGGGCGAGGATTTATACGGCTTTTTGGTCACCCTCGATGTGCGAGACGGGCAGAGCCAGACAGACTCTGAGAGCTATACTGTCTCTGCGGACAGCGAACAGGCAGAGGCAATCCTGGAGCTGTTGGATCAGTACACCTATCATTTCTGCTGGGATACACTGACAGGCGCAGACGTTATTTCGGAGATCGGCGACATCATCGTGGATCTGGATGCCAGCGGGGACCTTGAGCGGAAGCTTTCCGTCTCCAACGGCACCGGCAAAGCCAGGGTCAACGGCCGGGTGGTCCGTATCGGCTATTTTGGCAGTGGGCAGGCCGCCGCACTGTGCGAACAGCTCTCCGCTATCCTCCGGGGCGAATCGGGGGTTGCAAACTGAATCCCGTGTCTTTATAATGAGAGGGCTGTCCGGTGCGGACAGCCCGATTTTTGTGTGTTTTGGGAGAGACCTGCTATGAAGCTGGAGAACAATCTGGGCACGGACCCCATCCGGCCCCTGGTGCTGCGGATCGCCATACCCAGTATGCTGGCCCAGTTCGTCAGCGTGCTGTACAGCATCGTGGACCGCATCTACATCAGCAACATCCCCTTGGTGGGGGAGACCGCTCTCGCGGGCGTGGGGGTCTGCGGGCCGGTGGTGACGCTGATCGGCGCATTCGCCTCTCTTATCGGCGTGGGCGGCGCGCCGCTCATGAGCATCCGCATGGGGGCGGGTAAAACGGAGGAGGCCCGGCGGATCCTCTCCAACAGCTTCCTGATGCTGTGTGTCTGCTCCGTGGTGCTGATGGCGGGGGTGTTCCCCCTGCGCCAGCCCATGCTGATGGCCTTCGGCGCAAGCGATGCCACCTACGGCTACGCCAATACCTATTTCACCGTCTATCTCTGCGGGACGGTGTTCAACCTGCTGGCTCTGGGGCTGAACCAGTTCATCATCTGCCAGGGCTACGCCCGGAAGGGCATGATCTCCGTCATGCTGGGGGCGGCACTGAACATCGTGCTGGACCCGGTGTTCATCTTTCTCTTTGACATGGGGGTGGCTGGGGCTGCCGTGGCCACGGTCCTCTCTCAGCTGGCCAGCTGCCTCTATGTACTGCGGTTTCTCTTCGGCAAGTCTGTGCCCATCGCCATCACTTTCGGCGGTTACGACGGGCGGCTGATGCTCCGCATCCTGGCGGTGGGCATGACGCCCTTCCTCATCATCGGCGTGGACAACATCATGATTATCTCCATGAACGCCATCCTCCAGTCCTATGGCGGGGCGGAGCTGGGAGACCGTCTGGTGACCTGCGCCACCATCGCCCAGAGCTTCATGCTGGTGGTGACCATGCCCCTGGGAGGCATTTCCGCCGGCACAGGCACCATCCTGGCGTACAACTACGGCGCCCGGCGGCGGGACCGGATCCTGAAGGCCCAGGCATTCATCGCCGGACTGTGCGTGGCCTATGTGACGGCCCTGTTTCTGCTGGCCCGTCTGGGGGGAGCTCTCTTCGTGCGCCTCTTCACCACGGAGCCGGAGCTGGCAGCGGAGGCCCTCTCCGCCATCCACATCTGCACCCTGGCCCTGATCCCCCTGGGGCTGCAGTACGCCATTGTGGACGGATTCACCGGCATGGGAAAGGTACAGCTGGCCCTGCCCCTGTCCGCCTTCCGGAAGGCGGTGTACTTTATCGCCCTGTTTGCCCTGCCGGCGGTCTTCGGCGCTCGGGCCGCATTCTACGCGGAACCCATCTCCGACATCGCGGGGCCGGTGGTGAGCATCGCAGTCTATGCCCTGTGCATCCGGCGGATTCTGGATTTCCCCGCGGACCCGCCCGCTGCGGAGAACAAGTCCACGCTGCCATCCTGATCGACAAAGCGGCACAGCCTTCGGCTGTGCCGCTTTGTTTGTATAAGATCGTCGGTTCAGACAGAGATGGAGAATTGCTATAAGGGGACACGAAAAGAAGGGAAGTCCGCTCCGTATGGAACCAACGGCCGCTCTGCAGAGCAGGGGCTGCTGCGCCGGCTTTCCTCATTCGCCGTCCTCCCCCCTCCGGCGATCCCCCAGCTTCCGCAGGGACTCCAGGGCCTCGGCAAAGGCTTTGGCGCTGGCGGAGGGGTTGCCCCGCAGGATGCGCAGGGACTGGCGATAACGCCTGGCGGTGCGGGCGCGGATGGAAGCTTCCCGGTCCCGGAGTCGGTCCAAAAGCTGCTGGACTTCCGCCCGGCGGGCCTCCAGAGACTCCTCTGTCAGGTCCCTGGCAGCTGCCAGCCGGTCCCGGTAGGCCTCCAGAGCCTCCTGGATGTTGGCAAGGGCTGTCAGCTTGGCATCGGTCCGGCGGCGCAGGGACTCCTCCAGCTGGGCCTGGCGGCGTCGGGCGCCCTTGGCATAGGCCTCCTGAATCTGGCGGCGGGTGTCCTCCCAGCGCTCCTGCCGGAGCAGCCGCTCCACCTCCGTGCGCTCCCGGAAGCGGCGCAGGTCCTCCTCCGCAAAGGCGGAGATCACCTCCACCCGCTTGGCAAGGCGGCGCAGGTCCTCGTTCTCCTCCGTGAGGCGGGTGAGGACCTCCCGCAGGTCCATGGCGGCCTGGAAGGACCGGACTGCGTCTACGGTGACGGCGATGGTCAGCAGGAACGCCAGAGGATCCACCAGGAAGGCGGGCAGCCGCAGCACCAGATCCTCCACAGGCGGGTGCAGAAACCGCACCAGCAGGATGGAGAAGGCGCCCCAGGCCAGGGAGCTGGTGAGGCAGATATAGCCGTTGAGGTTGAAGGGCTGCTTGGAGTAATCCCAGTAACGGACTTTGAAGAGGGCCTCCATGGCGGCACCGGTGACATACTCCAGCGCCGTGGCGGCCAGCATGCCCAGCAGGAAAACCAGCCACAGGCTGTCCCGCACGGGGATGGTGGCCAGCAGGATGATGACGGCGCCGGTGCCATAGATGGGCAGCATGGGGCCGTGAAGAAAGCCACGGTTCACCCACTGGCGCCGCTTGGCGGAGACGTAGCAGGATTCCCACACCCAGCCGAGAAAGCAGTAGAGAAAGAAGAACAGCAGCCACTGTCCCAGGGAATAGACGTACATAAGACCTCCGGTTTCAAATGAGGGAGCCGCCCGTCCCGCCAGAGCCCCGGCGGGACGGGCGGCGGGTTCGTCCGGTCAGTGCTGTGCCGCGCCCTCCGCGGTCTCCGGCGCCTCCGCCGCCACGGCCACCCGAACCTCCAGCACCCGGCGGTGGTCCACCATGGTCACAGTGACGTCCAGGCCCTCCGCCTGGAAGTGGTCCCCCACCAGGGGCAGGCGGCCCAGCTGGTCGATCACCCAGCCGGAGACGGTGCTGGCGTCGCAGTCCCCCTTGATGGAGAACAGATCGTACAAGTCGGAGAGGTCGGCGCCGGCGGCCACCAGGAAGCTGCCGTCGCTCTGCTTGCGGAAGGACTCCACCACTTCATCGTGCTCGTCCCAGATCTCGCCCACCAGCTCCTCCAGGATGTCCTCCATGGTCAGCAGGCCCTCGGTGCCGCCGTACTCATCCACCACGATGGCCATGTGGGTCTTTTTTTTCTGCAGCGTCCGCAGCAGCAGGCCCAGGTCCGCATTGGCGGTGGTATAGTGGACCGGCGTGATGCAGCCGGAGATGTTGCCCTGGCCCCGGTAGCGGGCGGCGTTGAAGTCCTTCTCATGGATCACGCCCACGATGTCATCTACGTCCTTGTGGTACACCGGCAGGCGGGAGTAGCCGCTCTCAGCGAACACGGCGGCGATCTCCTCCATGGAGGCAGAGTCCTCCACTGCCACGATGTCCACTCGGGGCGTCAGGATGTCCCCGGCCTCCAGGTCGCCGAACTCGATGGCGGAGCGGATCAGCTGGCTCTCGTGCTGGTCCAGACCTCCCTCGTTCTCCGCCTCGGATACCATGGTGATTAGTTCCTCTTCCGTGATGCCCTGGTCCTCAGAGGGGTGGAAGATCATGTTCAGCAGCCGCTTCCACTGGGAGAACAGGAAGTTCAGTGGCCGCAGGACCAGCAGAAACACCCGCAGGATGGGCGCGGAGAACATGGCGAAGCTCTCCGCGTGCTCCTTGGCCAGGCTCTTGGGGGAAATCTCGCCGAAGATCAGCACCACCAGCGTCAACACCACCGTAGAGACGGTGGGGCCGTAAGCCGCATACAGCTTGGTGAACAGCACTGTGCCCACAGTGGAGGCGGTGATGTTCACGATGTTGTTGCCGATGAGGATGGTGGAGATCAGCCGGTCATAGTCCTCCACCAGGTCCATGGCAAGAGCAGCCCGGTGGTCGCCGGACTCCGCCCGGCTCTTCATCCGGATCTTGTTCAGGCAGGAGAAGGCGGTCTCCGTGGCGGAGAAATAGGCCGACATCATCACCAGCAGGACGATGGCCACGGTCATTGATATAGTGGAACTGTCCATGGGAAAAATCATCACTCCTCAAAAAAATCAGCGGATCCCTGAGGCCCAAAACGCGAAAAGGGCAGTCTCACCCCTTGGGGCAGACTGTCCTTCTGAAAGACACCTCGGTATGTATGGGTGGGCAACGGAGGTTCGTCCACGCGGGTTCACAGATCCTTCCTGGCCGGCAGGCCAACTTACTTATCTGCTAATATACCATAACAACGGAAGGGATGCAACACTGATTTTTCAGGTTCTTGCACCCAGGGCGGAGATGCGGGAGATCAGCGGCAGTCTCCGGTTATAGAGGTCCACGAACCGGCCCACCGCCAGTGCGGAAAAAATAGTGCCGATCCCCAGACCCTGGAGCCGATGGAAGAAGAGCAGGGAGAGGAGCAGGGCTGTGGACACCAGCGTGGCGTCGAAAGCCGTCTTTACATTGCCGAACTGTCGGCCGGTGACGACTGCGATGGCCTGGACGATCCCCTCACCGGGGACCATCAGCACCCGGGGCGCCACCTCGACGCTGATGCCGAAGCCCAGCACGGCGCAGCCCACGGCCAGCGCCAGCAGCCGCATGGGCAGCACACCGACCTCCATCCAGGAGAGGAGTCCCATGCTCACATCAATGAACAGGCTGAACACCACATTCACAGCAACCTGTAGGAGCTGAACGGGACGGAAGTCCTTCCGCAGCAGCAGGACCTGCGCCAGAATGAACAGCATATTCATCAAAAAAGTGAACTGTCCCAGCGTGACGGGAAAGCGGAGGCTCAGCACATAGGGCAGGCTGGAGATGGGGGAGGTCCCCAGCGCGGCCTTGGTAATCAGGGCCACGCCGAAGGCGTTCAGCAGGACTCCGGCAGTGAACCAGCCATAGCGGGAGAGAGCGATTTTTATGGAGTGCATCTTGTTGGATCCGTCCTTTTTCGCAGAATACAGGGGGTACCGGTCAACGTGTCAGCCGGCGTCCAGAATGGCCTTTACAGCCTCCCGGGTGGAGCGGGCGGGAAACAGCTCATAGCCCACCAGCCCTGTGTAGCCGGCGGCCTCCAGCGCCTTGTAGACCCGGGGGAAGGCGATCTCCCCGGTACCGGGCTCACGGCGGCCGGGGGCGTCTGCCGCGTGGACATGGCCGAAGGTATCGGCGTACTGCCGGATGGTGTCGCAGAGGCGGCCCTCGTTCAGCTGCATGTGGTAGATGTCATACAGGACCTTCAGGCGGGGAGAGCCGATCAGGCGTACCAGCTCCGCCGCCGTCTGCGTGTCCCGCAGAAAATTGCCGGGGTGGTCTGTGGAGATGTTCAGCGGCTCCAGATAGAGGGTGACGCCTGCCTCCTCCGCCAGGCGGGCGCTGGCGGCAAGGCCCGCGTATAGGGAGCAGAGCTTCACCGTGTGGGAGAGGTCCTCCCGGGGCGCCAGCACCACGCCCCCCGGCCCCAGACCGTTGGAGTGGACGGTGACGCCGGAGGCGCCCAGGAACCGGGCCGCCTCCAGAGAGCGGTGCAGAAAGGCCAGATACGCCTCCCGCTGGGCAGGGTCGATCAGAGAGAGGTCCGCGTCCCCGTTGAAGCCGCAGACAGGGATCCCGGCCCGATCTGATGCCGATTTGACGGCAGAGAGGTCCCGGTCCGCCCAGCTCCAGAACTCCACGGCGTCAAAGCCGTCCTCCTTTGCCGCCTGGAACCGGTCCAGGAAGGGCAGCTCCAGGTACAGCGTGTCAATGCAGGCGGAACGTCTCAGCTTCATGGGGGGGGCCTCCTCGCAAAGAGACATCCTGTCCGCGGACAGGATGTGGAATATGATTACTTTACACCCTGGGGCAGGAGCTGTCAACAGGCACCGTTTCCATCTTCCGGCTTCACCGGACAGCCCTGGCCGCCTGAATAGAGGCCGACCGGGAAGGGCTGTGCCCGGCGGCATTTGCCTGGACGGGCCCCGGGGGAGACCCTTTCCTGAAATCACAGGGGATTGGAGCCGATAACGCTTTGCAGCACCCGGCAGATTCCGAAAAGACGCTCTCCATAAGGAGAGGCCGGCGCGGATGCGCCGGCCTCTGAAAGGCGAAACTCACATCAGGTTGTAGAGGATCTTGGCCATCTGACCCCGGGTGATGTTGGCTCCGGGCTGGAACGTGCCGTCCGCATAGCCGCTGATGACGCCCTGGGCCGCCATGGTCTGGATGTAGTAGGTGGCGTAGGCAGGGATGGAGGCGGTGTCGGAGAAGGTCAGCTCGACAATGGCGTAGCCCTTCTCCTGGGTACGGCCGATCATGGCGGCGGCCTGGGCCCGGGTCAGGGACCCGCCGGGATTGAAGTACAGCCGTCCGTCGCTGCCGGTGGAGCCGTTGATGATGCCCTCGGTGTACAGGGCCTTCACCGCCGTCAGGGCGTAATCCCCGATGGAGGCGTTGTCCGCGAAGGGCAGCGTCACGCTCTCATACTGGGTGCCGTCCAGCCCCAGGTAGCGATACAGCATCACCGCGAACTGCTGGCGGGAGATGTTGTCGTTGGGCCGGAAGGTGCCGTCGGCATAGCCGGTGGTGATATTGGCGTTGTACAGGAAGTCCACATAGGTGGCCGCCCAGTAGTCGTTGATGTCCGTGAACTTGTGGTCCACGCCGTAGGGCTCCACATCCACGGAGGCCCGGCCGATGTTGCCGGAGAGGTCCCGGGCGGTGATGGTGATCCGCATGGCCTCGTGGCTCTCCCCGGGGCCGGGCAGGGCCACGGTCACAAGACCGGTGGCGGGATCATAGCTGCCGTAGGGGGCGCCGTTGTAGGTGACGGTGACGCTGCCCGCCGGCAGGATGCCATCCACCGCGTCGGCGACCGAGGCGGTCACCTGCCAGAGGGAATTGTCGAGGGAGGCAGAGACCACAGGCGCCGCGTTGTCCGGCGTGCCGGAGGCGGTGGCGGTGATGTGGTCGATATAGATGGTGCCGGTCCGGGGCGTGTCGGCGTACACCAGACCCTCCCCGGCGGCGGTGGCGGGGACACTGACCTGCAGGCCCAAGATCTCATACCAGTCGCCCAGGTTCGCGAAGGTCACCTGTTTCCAGCCGGTGAAGTCCAGCGTCACGCTGCCGCCCGTCAGATAGCCCTTCGTGCCGTTGCTGCACAGCAGGGAGAGGATGTTGCCGGAGCCGTCGCCGTAGACCCACATGTGCAGGGCATTGTACGTGGAGCGGTCGATGACGGTGCTCTTGACCGCCCGCCACTGGGAGGTATAGGCCCCGGCGCCGAAGCCGCCGTCGGCCTCGGTGAGGGTGTAGTCCACCCGGGCGGAACCCCGGCCCAGCCGGACAGTGTCGGCGCTGTGGTTCAGGCTGAAGTCCAGTCCGCCGCCGTTTCCGCGGAAGATGGTGGTGCTGCCCTCAAAGGACTCTACCTCCATGACGCCGCCGGCGGAGACCGTGCCGGAGCTGGAGACGGTGACGGGGATGGAGACTCTGGCCCGGCCGGCGGAGACGGTGATGGTGCCGGTGCCGGGCGCGGCGGCAGTAAAGAGGCCGTGCTCATCCACCGTGCCGATGTCGCCGGTGACCTCCCAGGTGAAGGCTTCTGGATCCGCCTTCAGGGAGATGTGGTTGTAGGCGGCGGTGGCGGCCAGCTGGGTGGTGGTGCCGGTGGCGGCATTCAGCGTGGTGAGCGCGGTGCCGCTGCTGTCCCGGATCACCACGTCCGTGGGATCCTCGATGGCGTAGACGGTGGTAGAGCCTTCTCTGCGGCCGCTGGAGGCGGTGACGGTGATCTCACCGCCCCGTTTCGGGGTGGTGAGGATATTGCCGTCCAGCTCCCCGTCGGAGGCCTCCAGGTCGTAGTCATAGTCCTCGTCCATGGGGATGTAGTTGGTGTCTACGGCGGCGGCGGAGATCTCCACCTTGCTGCCCGCCAGAACGTAGGCGTTGTCCGCCTGGACGTAGAAGTGGCCCAGTTCGCCGGTGGGCTCATTGGTGGCCACCAGGAACAGGTGGTTGGCCACCGCCCGCTCACTGCCGTCGGAGGGGCGGTTGATGGTAGCGGCGGTGGTGTCGTCGGGCTGCGTCACGGTGATGGTGGTGGAGCCGCCGCCGTCCAGGCCGATGGCGGCCACGCAGCCCAGCTCGATCATCCGCTGGGCCACCTGGCTCAGGCTGGCGCCGATGGAGTGGCCGGACCGGCGGCCGTCGATGGTATAGAACACCACGGTGCCGTCAGCTGTCACACCCACCGCCGTGCGGGGGTTCACCCCGGAGGGCAGACCGGAGACCACGGCGCCGTCCTGCACCAGGGAGTATAAGGCACCCACGGCGTACTGCACATCGTTCCACGCCTCATTGGCGGCGGAGACGGTGACGGTCACCGTGGCGCCCACAGGGATGTTCCGCAGGGCGTCGGTGTAGTAGGTGTTGGAGAGGGCGTTGGCGGAGAGGACGATCTGGTCCGGCCCGATGGCCGTTGCGGAGGTGGCCTCGATCACCTGGTCCACCACCAGCGTCATGGTGCCGCCGATGGAGAGGGAGCCGTCCACGATGGTGCACAGCACGTCCACGCCGGCCTCGGTATTGCCGGTGGTGTGCCGGTTGTTGAAGTCGTATGTATAGAGGTAGATGCCGCCGGTGGAGACCCGGGCCTTGTTGATGCCGGCCACCGTGCGGATGATGTCCGTGAAGTACCCGCTGCTGTCCGAACCCTGATAGCCCAGGTTGGCGGAGATGGAGAGTCCGGGCTTGCCGATGACAGCAGAGCCATCCTCCCGGAAACCCATGGCGTAGTAGCCGCCGTCGCTGCTGAGGACCTCTCCCTCCGACACCAGGATGCCGATGGGCAGGCCGTTGGAGGTGTTGAAGAAGTCGCCATTGATGCCCGCCACCACCCGGTAGCCCTGGCTCTCCAGTGCCCGGGCCGCAGAGGTGACCGTGGTGCGGGTGGTCAGGGAGTCCCCGAAGGTGACGATGGGCGTCACATCTGCATTGGGCTCGTATGTGACGACGTTCTCCGTCCGCAGGTCGGAGTACGCAGTACTCCAAAACACATTGGTGGAGAGCTGGGTCTTCTGGTTCAAAAGAGTGCCCTTGGAGGTCAGGTCCTCGCCCATGGCCTCGGACGCGGCGGCGGTGAGGCCCAGGGAGCAAAGAAGCGTGAACGCCAAAAACAGGGACAGGGTTTTGCGCAGGGTGTTTTTCATGTCATACCTCCATAAGCTGCAGCTGAGATGGTCTACATAATCCTCTTCAGAATAGCATAAACAGGCGGAAAAGTAAATGGGAATGGGGCAACAAAATCCACCAGATTGCACAGAGTCTCCCAAATACAAGACGGCGTCTGCGGGAAAAAAGTTCCGCCCGCCGCAGAAAAGACTTGGAGAAACCGGCGCGGTGTATTACAATAAAAGGGAACAGCGGGCGCAGCCCGCGGAAAAGGAGGAAGCGCATGACAGTCAATGTGGACGCCTCCCGGTGTATCGGCTGCGGGATGTGCGCGGCGGCGGTGCCGGCCGTGTTTCAGATCCAGGGGCGGGTGTCCGTGGTGCAGGCCCAGCCCCGGACCCCGGCGGAGGAGGCGGGGGCCTTCGACGCGGCCAACGGCTGCCCGGTCAATGCCATCCGGGCCCGGAAGGCATGAGAAAGAACCGCCCGCCGGAGCATTCCAGCGGGCGGCTTTTTTCATTCAATCCAGGTTCACCCGGAAATCTCCCCGGGCGGCGGCATCGGCCCGCCGCTGTTTGTCCGCGGCCAGGGCATCCAGCATCCCACCGATGATCTGGTTGGACACCAGAAAGCCCCGGGGCGTCAGGTGCCAGCGGCCGTCCTCCGCCACCGCATAGCCGGCCCTGGCGCACTGGTCCAGGAAGGGCAGAAAGCAGGTGAACCGGCGGCGGAAGCGGCGCTCAAATGCCTTGGGGTCCAAACCCGCCGTGGTCCGCAGGCCCAGCATTACCCATTCGGTGTCCCGGTCCAGGGGTGGGATGCGGTCGCTCTCCGACAGCATGGGGGCGTGGTCCCGCACGCCCCGGATATAGCCCTCCAGATCCTTTGTGTAGGCGTACCGCACACCGCCGAAGTCCGAGTGGGCGCCGGGGCCGAAGCCGGCGTACTCCCCCAGGGTCCAGTATTTCAGATTGTGCCGGGAGGCGCAGCCCGGCTTTGCGAAGTTGGAGATCTCATACTGCTCATAGCCCTGGGCCTTCAGGAACTCCACCGTGTAGAGATACATGTCCGCCTGGGCGTCGTCCCCCGGCAGACCCGCGGTCCCCCGCCGGGCAAAAAGGGGCGTACCCTCCTCTACCTTCAACCCATAGCAGGAGAGATGCTCCGGCGTCAGGTCCAAGGCAGCGGAAAGGTTTTTCTGCCACCCCTCCAGCGTCTGATGGGGCAGGCCGTAAATCAAATCCAGGGAGAGATTCTGGAACTTGGCCTTCCGGGCGGCCTCCACGGCGGCTTCCGTCTGAGCCATGGTGTGCACCCGGCCGATCTCCGAGAGCTCTTCGTCATCGGCGGACTGCATTCCCAGGGAGAGGCGGTTGAACCCGCACCGGCGCAGGGTGCGCAGCTCTTTCCAGTCCCCGGCGGAGTCGGGATTGGCCTCCAGGGTGATCTCCGCCTGCTTGTCCACCTTGTATTTTTTCAGAATGGTCTTCAGGATCTTCACCAGCCGCTTGGTCCCCAGATAGCTGGGGGTGCCGCCGCCGAAGTACACGGTGTCGACCAGATGGCCCGCCGCGAAGGGGGCGGTCTCCGCCAGATGGGCGCACAGGGCATCTGTGTAGTCGTCCATCCGGCTCTCGGACCGGGGCAGGGAGTAGAAGTCGCAGTAGACGCACTTGCTCTTGCAGAAGGGAATGTGGATATACAGGCCCAGCGGGGCGGGCATGGGTCTCATGGGGATTCCTCCAAACACACAAATCTTCGGGCAACAGTGTACTCCCTTCCGCGCAGGTTTGCAAGTGCGTATAGTTTCCGAACAAGCAGGAGACCCTATGGGAAAATGGCCTGGAGGGGATTTTCAATGAATATGACGCCGCAGGAATACCAGCAGTATGTGAAGCAGAAGGCCCCCAAGTCGCCGCTGCTGAAGGATACGGTCCTGGCCTTTGTAGTGGGCGGGGCCATCTGCGTGGTGGGCCAGCTGATCCTGAACGGCTGGACTGCCGCCGGCCTGGAGGAAAAGACGGCGGGCACCGCCACCTCCTGCACGCTGGTGTTTCTCTCCGCCCTGCTGACGGGGCTGAACCTGTACAACAAGCTGGCCCGCTTTGGCGGCGCCGGGACGCTGGTGCCCATCACCGGCTTTGCCAACGCGGTGGTCTCACCGGCCATCGACTTCCGCAGCGAGGGATTCGTCACTGGCATGGCGGCCAAGATGTTCCTGATCGCCGGGCCGGTGATCGTGTTCGGCACCCTGGCCTCGGTGATTTACGGCGTGGTCCTGGTGCTGCTCGGCTGAAGCGGGAATGCCATGCCGTCCCGCTTTGGGGATGCTGCACCCACAGAGGCTTCCTATATCCTAAATATATCCGATCTCAAAAGTCAGAAGACCGCCCCGGCGCTGTGCAGCGCCGGGGCGGTCTGGTGTCTCGCAGCTTACAGGTCCTTCTTCCAAAGACCGTGGAGGTTGCAGTAGGCATAAACGGCCTTGGCAGTCTGGCCCTCCGCCAGGGTGAACACGGCCTCCGGCGCCTCCTCCGGGTGGAACCAGTGGATCAGGGCGTCGCGCTCAGTCTCCACCACCACCCACTGGATAAAGTGCTCGGCGGTCATGGGATGGGTGACAGAGCCCACGTCCACCTTCACCAGACTGCCCTCCACCGTGACGGCAGGCACGTGCTTCTCCTGGGCGGCGTCGGTGACACCGGCCTCCAGCACATGCATCTCCTCGCCGCAGCACTTCACGGGCACCTGGGCGGAGGTGAGCTTGGTGATGACATTGCCGCAATGTTTGCAGATATAGAACTTCATATAGAATTCTCCTTTTTCCGTTTTTTGAAATACTTTCAAGGGGAGAGGGATTTCTTCTGGCAATATATTAGCATATCCAAATGTGCGCATATATTGCATTTGCAACTACAAAAAAATTCCGGGCATCCGGATGGCTGAAAAGGCGCTCTGTAAAAGCATCTGATCCGAAAAACGGAGCGTCCGGCCGGGGTGTGCGCGGCGCGGTATTTTTTTCGTATTTCAAAAGTTGACATAACGGTGTGGAAAACTCTGTGGAGAATGTGCAAAACCCCGATGAAAAGGGCATTGAGCTGGGTGACGGCCAGGTTATGAGAAATTTTACGCAATAACATTTTTGTAAAATTTGTGTGAAGAGTCGGGAAGCGGGCGGGATCACGGCGTCTTTTGGGGGAGCACTTGAAGGACAGCGCCGGGTGTGCTACAATAAATTTATGAATTTTACGGCAGACACTGCCTTTGGAGGAACTTAATGGCAACCAAGAAGCAGGACTATGGCAACGACAGCATTTCGGCATTAAAGGGCGCAGACCGGGTCCGGAAGCGGCCCGGCGTCATTTTCGGCTCTGACGGACTGGAGGGCTGCGAGCACGCGGTGTTCGAGATTCTCTCCAACTCCATCGATGAGGCCCGGGAGGGCCACGGCCGGACCATCACTGTCACCCGGTTTGCAGACCGGTCCATCCAGGTGGAGGACGCGGGCCGGGGCTGCCCGGTGGACTGGAATGAGAAGGAGCAGCGGTACAACTGGGAGCTGGTGTACTGCGAGCTGTACGCCGGCGGCAAGTACGACAACGTCTCCGGCGACAACTACGAATATTCCTTAGGGCTCAACGGATTGGGTGCCTGCGCCACCCAGTACGCCTCCCGGTACATGGACGTCACCGTCTGGCGGGACGGCTTTGAATACACCCTGCACTTTCAGCGGGGCGAGATCGTGGGGGAACTGGGGAAGACGCCCCTGCCCAAGAGCCAGGCCAGAAAAACCGGCACCCGCACCCGCTGGCTTCCCGACTTGGACGTGTTCACGGACATCGCCATCCCGGCGGAGTACTTCACCGACGTGATGAAGCGCCAGGCGGTGGTGAACGCCGGGGTCACCTTCCGGTTCCGGAACGAGACAGAGCCGGGTCGGTTCGAAGAGGCGGAGTTCCTCTACGAAAACGGCATCATGGACTATGTGACGGAGCTTGCGGGAGAGGGGAGCCTGACGGCGCCGGTGTTCTGGCAGACGGAGAAGAAGGGCCGGGACCGGGCGGACAAGCCGGAATACAAGGTGAAGCTCAGTGTGGCCTGCTGCTTCTCCAACAAGGTGAACGTCATCGAGCACTACCACAACTCCTCCTGGCTGGAGCACGGCGGCTCCCCGGAGAAGGCGGCCAAGTCCGCCTTTGTCTCCGCCATCGACAAGTACCTGCGGGACCAGGGGAAGTACCAGAAGAGCGAGAGCAAGGTCACCTGGGCGGACATCGAGGACTGCCTGGTGCTGGTCAGCAACGACTTCTCCACCCAGACCAGCTACGAGAACCAGACCAAGAAGGCCATCACCAACAAATTCGTCCAGGAGGCCATGACGGAGTTCCTCCGCAGCAACCTGGAGATCTACTTCATTGAAAACCCCTTTGACGCAGAGAAGATCGGCGAGCAGGTGCTGCTGAACAAGCGCAGCCGGGAGAAGGCGGAGGAGACCCGCCTGAACGTGAAGAAGAAGCTCTCCGGCTCGGTGGACATCGCCAACCGGGTCCAGAAGTTCGTGGACTGCCGCACCAAGGACGTGGACAAGCGGGAGATCTACATCGTGGAGGGCGACAGCGCCCTGGGCAGCGTGAAGCTGGCCCGGGACTCCGAGTATCAGGGCATCATGCCGGTGCGGGGCAAGATCCTGAACTGCCTGAAGGCGGACTATGCCCGGATTTTCAAGAGCGAGATCATCACGGACCTCATCAAGGTCCTGGGCTGCGGCGTGGAGGTCCAGAACAAGCACGTGAAGAACGTGGCGCCCTTTGACTTGAGCAACCTGCGGTGGAGCAAGGTGGTCATCTGCACCGACGGCGACGTGGACGGCTTCCAGATCCGGACGCTGATCCTCACCATGCTGTACCGGCTGACCCCCACCCTGATCCGGGAGGGGTACGTGTATATCGCGGAGACGCCCCTGTTTGAGATCAACAGCGGCGACAAGACGTGGTTCGCCTACTCCGACAAGGAGAAGAACGACATCGTGAAATCCCTGGAGGGGAAGAAGTACAAGATCGACCGGTCCAAGGGCCTGGGCGAGAACGACCCGGACATGATGTGGCTGACCACCATGAACCCGGAGACCCGGCGGCTGATCCGGGTGATGCCGGAGGACGTGGAGCAGACGGCGGCGGTGTTCGACCTGCTGCTGGGGGACAACCTTCAGGGCCGGAAGGACCATATTGCGGAGAACGGGTACAAGTACCTGGAGATGGCGGATATTTCGTGAATTTCGTGAGGAGGAGAGACTCCAAATGTCGATTGAACTATTGACTTACAACCATAAAGAAAAACTGACAGAGGCATTTGAGCGCAGTCACAGGAAAATTGATATTGTTTCTCCATTTTTGTCAGAGGATACAGCGGATTATTTTTCAAAACTCATCAAGAAAAAACAAATACCTGCCACCTTTATTACACGGTTTGACCATGAGGCTTTCGTGAAAGGTGCAAATAGTACAAAAGGCCTAACGAAAATGTTACACGCAGGTGTGGAACTGTTGGCGTTGTTGGGTTTGCACACAAAACTGTACTTGATTGACGACAGGACAGCGATTTTAGGTTCTGCAAATTTTACGGAAAGCGGCATGAGCAAAAATATTGAATTGTCGCTGTATATTGAGGATGAACCGGAATTGTTTGATTTCTTACAGAAATATTTTGAAAAATTGCGGGACGTATGCAGGGAACAGGAAACATATATTACGGAAGAAAGGCTGAAACACGAAGATCAGTTGGTGAAAGAAGAGAATACACATAGCAAATACGCGGGCCCTTGTAAAACGACCGTAAAACCATTTGGTGCAAAATTGCCCGCAAGTGATGATGAATTGGACAGGGACTATGTCCAAGAATTACTGAATCCTCAAATAAACTATGACAGCCATTGCTGGATAAAATTTGAAGCCAGCAGCAGGGAACGACGATCCTCGGGCGGACCGTACACGTTTCATGAACAAAACGGAATTTACATGACGCGCTTTTCGCAAGCGAGAAAGCCAAAGCGGATGCACGAAGGGGACATTGTATACATTGCGGTCCATTCCAGGGACCGAAATGGGAATCCAGCGCCGATGATTGTCGGGAGAGCGCGGTGCCATGTATTCCGTGAGACCAATGTGATTCCAGATGGCGGACAGTGGCCGGTGTATTTGGAATTGTATGATGTCGAGCCGTGTGCGGGGAATATTCAGGATGGGATCTGTCTATATGATCTTGTAGATGCGCTGGGAAAAGATACATATACGCATACACAAGGGAGAGAGATGCCTGCGGAGTCCATCCGTTACAGCCATCGGCAACAGGCGTATCTAGGCCTTACCGATACGGCCGAAAAATATCTGGAACAAATCTTCAAACCTCGAGATAAGGAATCATAACCATGCCCAAAAAGAAAAAAACCGACGACAACAAGCATAAGGTAGACGCGTCCAACGTCATCGGCCTTCACGCGGCGGTGGTGGAACAGCCCATCACCGACACGCTGGAGACCAACTACATGCCCTACGCCATGAGCGTCATTGTCTCCCGGGCCATTCCGGAGATCGACGGGTTCAAGCCCTCCCACCGCAAGCTGCTGTACACCATGTACAAGATGGGTCTGCTGACGGGAGCCCGGACCAAGTCCGCCAACATCGTGGGCCAGACCATGCGCCTCAACCCCCACGGCGACGCCGCCATCTACGACACCATGGTGCGCCTCTCCCGGGGCTACGGCGCCCTGCTGACGCCTTTTGTGGATTCCAAAGGCAACTTCGGCAAGGTCTACTCCCGGGACATGGCCTGGGCCGCCCCCCGGTACACGGAGGCCAAGCTGACGCCCATCTGCGCCGAGCTGTTCCGGGACATCGACAGCGACACCGTGGACTTCGTGGACAACTACGACAACACCATGAAGGAGCCGGCCCTGCTGCCCACCACCTTCCCCAACATTCTGGTGTCCGCCAACAGCGGCATCGCCGTGGGCATGGCCTCCCAGTTCTGTGGGTTCAATCTGAAGGAGGTCTGCGACACCACCATCGCCTATCTGAAGAACCCGGACTGCGACCTGATGGAGACCCTGCTGGCGCCGGATTTCCCCACCGGCGGAGAGCTGATCTTCGACCGGAACACCATCCGGGAGATCTATGAGACCGGCCGGGGCAGCGTCCGGGTCCGGGCCAAGTACCGCTACGTCAAAGAGGAGAATCTCATCGAGATCTACGAGATCCCCTACTCCACCACCGTGGAGGCCATCCTGGACAAGGTGGCGGAGCTCATCAAGGCGGGCCGGGCGAAAGAGATCGCCGACATGCGGGACGAGACGGACCTCTCCGGCCTGAAACTGGCCATCGACCTGAAGCGGGGCGTGGACCCGGACAAGCTGATGACCAAGCTCTACAAGCTGACACCCCTGGAGGACGCCTTTGCCTGCAACTTCAACGTGCTGATCGCCGGTACTCCCAAGGTGCTGGGGGTGCGGCAGATCCTGGAGGAGTGGACTGCCTGGCGGACCGGGTCCGTCCGGCGGCGGGTCTACTTCGTGATGAAGAAGAAACAGGACAAGCTGCACCTCTTAAAGGGCCTCAAGCGGATCCTGCTGGACATCGATAAGGCCATCCAAATCATCCGGGAGACAGAGGAGGAGGCCGAGGTCATCCCCAACCTGATGATCGGCTTCGGCATCGACCAGATCCAGGCGGAGTACGTGGCGGAGATCAAGCTCCGCAACATCAACAAGGAGTATATCCTCAAGCGTGTCAACGAGACCGCCGCCCTCCAGGACGAGATCGCCGACCTGGAGGACACCCTGAACTCCCCCCGGCGGCTGAAGCAGATCCTGGTGGACGAGCTGACGGAGGCGGCCAGGAAATACGGCGAGCCCCGCCGAACCTCCATCGTGTACAGCCACGAGATCGAGACCTATGTGGAGGAGGCTCAGGTGGAGGACTACTCCGTCCATGTGTTCCTCTCCAGGGAGGGGTACTTCAAGAAGATCACCCCTGCCTCTTTGCGAATGGCGGCGGACCAGAAGTACAAGGACGGGGACGGATTGTCCCAGACCTTTGAGACCACCAACGGCGCGGAGATCATGTTCTTCACGGACCGGTGCCAGGTGTACAAGACCCGCCTCAGCGAGTTTGAAGACACCAAGGCCAGCGCCCTGGGGGATTATCTGCCCGCGAAACTCTCCATGGACAGCGGCGAGAATGTGATCTACGCCGTCCTGCCGGGACCGGACTACGCCGGGGCCCTGCTGTTCTTCTTTGCAAACGGCAAGGCGGCCCGGGTGGACCTGACCGCCTACAAGACCACCTCCAACCGCCGCAAGCTGACGGGGGCCTACTCCGACAAGGCGCCCCTGGCCTGTATCCGCAGGCTGGATGCAGACTGCGAGCTGGCGGTGTACTCCACGGAGCCCCGGGCGCTGATTTTCCACACCGCTCTGCTGGCTCCCAAGACCACCCGCACCACCCAGGGGGTGGCGGTGATGACCCTGAAGCCAAAGTACCAGCTGGAGACGGTGAAGGCGCTGGAGGACACGCCCATCACCAACCAGAGCCGCTACCGGGTGCGCAGTCTCCCGGCGGCGGGCGCCCTGCTGCGGGAGGAGGACTCCGAGGAGCGGCAGATGGATCTGCTGGACTGAATCAGATAGAAAAGGAGTAGATCTATGGCGCAGAAGGTGAGGAGCTGCGGTATCATCACGCTGGGGGCGGTGATCTACGCCCTGGCATTTGACTGGTTCGTAGCCCCCAACCAGATCGCCATGGGCGGCGTGACGGGTCTGGCCCAGATCGTGAACGCCCTGGTGCCGGTCCTGCCGGTGGGAGTGCTGTCCATCCTTGTCAATGTGCCGCTGTTTCTGGCGGGCTGGCGGCTCCTGGGAGGCCGCCTGCTGGTGAGCAGCCTGTACGCCATGGCAGTCAGTTCCTTGGCCATTGACGTGATTGCATGGATGCATACCTTCCCCCCGATGGACCCGATCCTGGCGACCCTGTACGGCGGCGCCGGGATGGGGGTAGGGCTGGGATTGGTATTCTCCCAGGGGGCCACGACGGGCGGCACGGATATCATCGGCAAGCTGCTGAAGCTGAAATTCCCCTGGCTGCCCATCGGTAAGCTGGTGATGATCCCGGACATGGTGGTGGTGATCCTGGCTGCAGTGGTGTTCGGCACCGTCAACGCGGCACTTTATGGCTTGATTCAGATGTATCTGCTGTCCAAAGTCATGGATATGATCCTGTACGGGTGGGATACCTCTCGTGTGGCCTACATCATCACCGACCGGTGGGAGGAGACGGTCCAGGGACTGCTGGATATGAACCGGGGCGTGACGCTGCTTCAGGGAAAAGGCGCATACACCGGCGCGGAGAAGCAGGTGCTGCTGGTGGCCTTCAGGCAGCGGGAGATCGTGCCCATCAAGCGGATGCTGCGGGAGATCGACCCGAAGGCTTTTTTCATCGTGTGCGACGCCCATGAGATCCTGGGCGAGGGATTTGGGGATTATCAGAAGGAGGAAATTTGACATGGCAGATTTCACGAAGGTTCAGCAGGCCCTGGAGCGCCGGGGCTACACCGTACGCACCTTTGCGGCGGCGGAGGAAGCCGCGGCCTACCTGGACGGCGCCATCGACGGCAAGACCGTGGGCTTCGGCGGCTCCGCCACCCTGGACGCTCTGGGGGTGTACGACAAGCTGGCGGCCCACAACACCGTCATCTGGCACTGGAAGCAGGAGGCGAACGCCGCCCGGAAGGCGGCCATGCAGACCCAGGTGTACCTGTCCTCTGCCAATGGCCTGGCGGAGTCGGGGGAGATCGTCAACATCGACGGCACCGGCAACCGGGTGTCCGCCACGCTGTTCGGCCATGAGAAGGTGTACATTGTCATCGGCCGGAACAAGCTGGCCCCCACCTACGAGGCGGCGGTGTACCGGGCCCGGAACGTGGCTGCACCCCAGCGCGCCCGGCAGCTGGGGAAGAAGACGCCCTGCGCCGTGAAGGCGGACCGCTGCTACGACTGCCGGAGTCCTGAGCGGGTCTGCCGCGCCTTGGTGACTCTCTGGGGGCCCATGCTGGGCATGGAGACGGAGGTCCTGCTGGTGGACGAGGACCTGGGGCTGTAAGCGCGCCCCTGCCCGTCCCTGGGCCATTCTGACCGGAAAGGAGGCGCCGAGCCGTGAAGCTGCGCCATCTCACCCTGCTCCTGTGCGTCAGCCTGTCCCTGACGGGGTGCAGCGCCCTGCTGGAGCGGAACTATGCCACCGTGGAGCCCCACAGCAGCAAGTTCTGGGAGAGCGAGGCCGCCGGGACTCTCCGGGCGGAGAACTACCAGGACATCGTGAACGACCTGCTGATCCTCATCGGCCAGCACACGGAGAGCGCCACGGTCCGCCTCTACAACTACGAGGACGATCTGACGGTGGCGGACACACTGGAGCAGGCCACTACGGAGGTCCAGCAGGAGACGCCTATGGGCGCCTATGCCGTGGAGTATATCACCGCCTCCAGCCGGTCCCAGCGGGGGTACTATGAGATCAGCATCCAGGTCAGCTACCGCCGGACGGCGGAGCAGATCCAGGCGGTGGTGAACGCCACCAGTACGGAGGCGCTGTCCGCCCTGCTGGAGGCGGCGCTGGACGAGGGCCGCACGGAGCTGGCGGTCCGGGTCGGCTATTGGGGAGAGGACGGCCAGGCCCGGGTGGAGGAGACGGTGGCACAGCTCCGGGAGGCGCGAGGTCTGGCAGAGACGCCGCCCTGGACGATCTCCTATTATCCGGCACAGGGTCCGGTGGGGCTGATCGAGTTTGTGATGGGCGGAGACGCCGCGGCTGCTGCGGAAGAAAATTCGGAAAATCTTCGGAAATGTCAATAGTAAATGCGAAAAAAATATAAAAATTTATTTTTAGGGCATCAGGCGAGGGCGGCAATACACTCCCGAAAGCAGATTTCAGCCGTTTTCCATCCCAATATTTCACGCGGATAATTGTTCATCCATGCTTCCGCCGCCTCGATCTCTGCCGTTGACACTTTTCCGAAATCGGTTCCTTTCGGAAACTTCCGGCGAATCATTTTGTTCTGGCACTCATTTGACCCACGTTCATACGATGAATACGGGTGGCAGTAGTAAGCCGCTGTCCTCCGCTTTCCCTTTCGCACCACGGACCGTTCCAACCTCTTCACGTCGGAGAACTCCCCGCCGTTGTCGAATGTGATCGTCTTGAATGCCTTTGCGAAAAGGTCCGCACCGAATTTCCGTTCTATGCGGTCCATTGCCTTTACAACACTTGCCGCCGTCCGGTCTTTGATTCTTGTAATGATTTCCCATCGGGTCAAACGCTCTGTCAGCACAAACAGGGCTTTTGACCCGTCTTTTTTGCTGTAAACTGTGTCGCCCTCCCAATGCCCGAAAGTGCTTCTCTGGTCCACTTCATCCGGGCGTTTTTCGATATTTTTTCCATACGACGCACGCTTTCCGGTCTTTTTAACTTTCTTGTATTCTCGCTTTCGCTTCGATTTCTCCGGCAAATTGCTGTTGGTCAGGGACAGGAAAACGCCCTTTGTAATGTAACTGTAAAGCGTGCTTACGCAAATCGAGGTTTTGAACGTCCGCCCCTCCAACCTGATTTCGGCAAGGGCCGCGGCGGGCGAACGATCTTCCACGATAATCTTTCGTTCTATGTATTCCGCAAGCTCAAAGTCGCGCCCGATTTTCAGCGGTGCGCCTTTTGCGGCGAGGTTTTCGCGGTATCTCTTTTCCGCCCCGTCCGGGTTATAGCGATCTTCTGTAATCCATGTATCACCGTCCAAATACTGCCAGCGAGCGCGTTTGATTTCGCGGTAAATCGTGCTGATATGCACGTGCAATTCGTCCGCAATTTCCCGTTTTGTATGCCCCTGATTCAAGAGGGCTTCAATTTTATAACGGTCTGTTTTTGATAAATGGCTAAATACGTGTCCCATGCCACAACCTCCACAAAGCAAAGAAACCCGCCCAATCCGGGCGGGTTTCTTTCGTTCTCCCTTGTTCTTGCGGGGTTTCCTCCGCCGTTGTGGTCATATTATAGCATTTGTTTCATACTCACGCAAGTATTTATTTTTCGTTCTGCTCCGTCAGCCATTCCAAAGACACGTTTAGGACCCTTGCGAGAACGACAAGTTCATAATCTGTCACAAAACGCGTTCCAATTTCAATTCGGCTTACGCTGTCCCGCTCCATCGTGATTCCCTCCACCTGCAACCGGGCCGCAAGGTCCTCTTGCGTGATTTTTAGGCGTGCGCGGGCTTCTTTTACGCGGTTTCCACAAAGATTTTTGCGCCCTTTATAGTCATATATCTTCATCAGTTGTTCCTCCACATGTGTTAAAGTTTCGCATTTTTCTTGACTTTAACACGCGTACCGCCGATAATTGTGTTAAAGGTCAGAATCCAATAATTCCAATGGATTCAAACCCGCAAAAATACGGGTCGCCCGACACAACGGGCGGCGAAATGGAGGATTTCACATGAAAAGATTGCTTTCTCTTTTTCTTGCGGCCTGTCTTGCCCTCTCCCTCTCCGGGTGCCTTGCAGACTACGACACGCCCAAGCACGCCGAATTGTCCGAACAGTACGACTTTTACGCCGATTCGCAAAGCGCGCTTTCTTCTGGTATGGCAATCACACCGGAACAAGCCGATGAAGTATTCATCGTCCTTGTGTCCTGCGGCATGGAAGCAAAAGTAACAAATGTCACCAGAAAGGCGGGCGACGACGGACATTGCCAAGTTTCCGCCGGGCTTTACGTGTACGATGTCTATTACACCGACGGCGTGGTTGACCGCGTGGAATACAACGGGGAGGAACTTTACCCAACCCCCGCCCCGGCTCCCGTAGAACCTGCGCCCACGGATGACCCCGCCGCGCCGGAAACTCCGGCCACGCTGGAACAGGCAGTTGACGACGCGATCACCGCGGCCAATGCCGAAAAAGAAGATGTCAGTATTTACGACGCGGCCAGCGTCGGGGAAAGTTCGGACGGCTCCTTTGTGGACATTTATCTTTCCGGGAAAGATAATCTAACCTCGAATATGGTTCGGAAAGGAATGCTGATGCAGGCCGCCGACATTCTGGAATCCCTGCAATCCCGCGACGACATCGGGCGCGTAACGCTTTTCTGGGCTTTCCCGCTCGTGGACGCTTACGGAAACACGTCCACCGAAACCGTGATGAAAGCGACATTCTACAAAGATACCATCGACAAGATCAACTTCGACAATTTCGATTACAACAACATTCCCGTGATCTGCGACGACTTTTACCAGCACGCGGCATTGAACGGGTAAGAAAAAACGGCGGGCATGATTCAACGCCCGCCGTTCTCTATGCTCATTCGTCTTTCTTTTTTGCTTGCTCTGCCGCCGCCTGCACTTCCGCCGCGTATTGCTCCGGGGTCAGCCCCAAAACCTCCGCCGCGATTCTGTCCGTCGCCGTTTCGATCAGGTCGTTCAGGCTTTCAAAGCCGCCAGCTTCTACCGCTTTTTGATAGACCGCCTTTTTCCCGATCTTCACATAGGGGTAAAGGCGGTCGTAATTTTCGGCGTTCCACTTGTTCTTCGCCCGCGTGTTGCACGCATACTTTTTCTTTTCCATGTGTTCCGCCTCCTTTCTCCGCTGATTATATCATTTTCTGAATACTCACGCAAGTATGAAAAACTATACAATCTCACGTGAGTATTTTTGTGCAACTTCCCATCTTGCTTTTTCATACTCACGTGAGTATAATAAAAACAGAAAGAGGGAAGCGAAAGCCGCCCACCCGCCGGGGCGTAAAGAATACGGCGGGGGCCAACCTTACGGGCCGACACGAAAAGGGGGCCGACACGGTAAACGACAACACTTCAATTTCTGGTTTTTATATATGGGAGGTAATCACATGAAAAAGTTTGAAATCGGCAAGGAATACTTCACGCGTAGCATTTGCGACAGCGAGTGCATTTTCTCCATCAAGATCACCGGGCGGACCGCGAAAACCGTTTCTTATGAGTATATGGGCGAATCCCGCCGTTCCAAGATTCGCTTCGATGATTCCGGCGAATATATCCAGCCGGACCGCTATTCTATGGCTCCCACGTTCCGCGCTGAACGTGAGGTTCAGCCGGAGGAAGAGGCCCCAGCCGCGGAGGAATCCGCCGTTTCCGTTCCCGCGGAGGACGCGGCCCCCTCCAACGTGATCACCATTTCCCAGCCCGCCGACAACGGGACGGTAATTGTAATGATCGGCCAGCGCGTCGAATGCGTCTGCGGTGCCTGCTATCCCGTGGAGGGCGGAACGGTAATCGGCTTTGAGGATGTCCCCGACGGGCGGTTCTTCCGCGGCGGCGTGTTTGCCCTGATTCGCTGGGACAGCCGCCCGGACCGTCCCGAACGGGTCCGCCTCTCCGACATTCACCGCCGCGGGTGGCGGTCTGCGGGTGGCTCTCCGCTGGGCGTGTTCGTAGCCGGATGATTTACCGGGGCGGCGCAAGCCGCCGCCCCTTTTCAAAGAATGGAGGTTCTGAACGAATGAAAAACTTAATCCGAATCGTGGAAGCGTCCGGGGATTTGTCCCTTTTCCCCTGTCCTTTTTGTGGCGGTCACGGGGCCGTCTATGCAGAATATGAAACCCCCGTTGGGAATCGCTGGCGCGTCTTTTGCCCTGATTGTATGGCCGGAATTGACCCCGGTTGGGCGCAGACACGTTCCGTTGTTTGCGGCCTATGGAACAGGCGCACCCCCGCCGAAAGAAGGTGACTTCGGAATGCCTTGCAATCCCCACCGCATGACCCGGACGGCCCGCACCCGCTCCCGCAAGTTCTCCGGGCGTTGTGAATCCTGCGGAAAGCCCCTTTGCAGTTGCCGGGCGTATCAGTACACCGACGAAAACAACGGGGCGATCACCGCAAACGCGCCGTACCTCTGCCGCGACTGCTACGAAACCCGCTACGGTGTGAAGATACCGACGGAGGTTGACGCGTACAAGGCCCGCTTGCTGGGCGTGCTGGGCCGCTATGCCGACAGCGCGGAAGATGCGTCCGCCCGCGATCTTGCCTTGCGCGTGATGCGCCTGATCGAAAATACAGATTGACCCCGCGCCGCCGAACCTCCCACGGCGGCGCAACTTTTTCAAAAATTTTTCGTTTTCCTCTTGACTTTTCATACTCACGTGAGTATAATAATAATCAGAAAGAGCAAAACAAACGGAGGTATTCAAGATGAAGAGGACGACGAACAAATACCAGAAAGCATACATGACCGCCAAAGCCCGTGTTCAGGAAATCGAATCCCAGCAAGAGGCCATTGAAAAGAAGTACATTGCCGACAACGGCATTGTCAACCCGGACGGCTCTGTTCCCGAATTCCTGTACTGCATGGACGATGACGCGGCCTTTGAAAAGGCAAACGACGAATGCGCCGCGTTGATCGCCGCCGCTGGTTTGGAAGCGGACCTGCTTTCCGCCCGCTCCGTTCTGAAAGCCGCGGAAGATCGCCTGATTGCCTACGGCCTGTCTCTTGCCCCTGCCGGGGTTCGGGCCACGCTGGAAAAGGCCGTTCGGAACAACGCCGCAACCCGCGCAAAGGTCCTTGATCTTGCGTTCCGGCTTGACGTGTCCACGGTCAGCGCGTAAGATAAAGGCGGGCGGCGCAAACCGCCGCCCGCTTCAATAAAGAAAGGACGTTTTTTATGGAAAATTCGGAGTTAGAAAAGCAGATTGACGCATGGAAAGAAAAGGTTCTTTCTGTGCATGACGGGTGCGGCGCGGACACGCGCAAGATGATGATCGACATTGACAAGATCATTTCCGCGGCATTCGATCATATACCCTGTTTCCCTGAAAATTTATAATCGCAAACAAAAAAGCCCGCCGGGGAATGACCCCCGGCGGGCTTCGTGTTGTCCGAATCGGACAGTTATTCACTTTCCGCGGGCGCGTCTGCTTCCTCTTCCGCGTCCTGTTTAATTCCGATTGCCAGCATGGTTTCGGCGGGCGGGGTTTCCACGTACTCTTTCAAATTCTCGTTGGTTCCCCACGCCTTTTTCGCTTCCTCCAATACGGCTTCAATCATAGTCGCAATATCCTTTTCCGTGAACAGCAGTTTCAGCACCGCCGGAATTCTCTGATAAATCCAGTCTGCGACGGCGGCAAACTTCAATTCGCCCGTCCCGCTCCCGAACTGCTTTTCTGCCTGTGTCACAAGATTAAAAAGAATCTTCTTCAAAACCTTTGTTTCGCCGCGCTTGATAAGCACGACAACCAGCACAAGGAACGCGAGGACCACAAGAACACTGTCCCAATTCGCGGCCAGAAATTGAATGATGTTCATAATTCGTTTCTCCTTTCGTTTTTACACAGCCCCGCCCAGCGCGCAAAGAAGCAGGTCAAGGCTCTGCAATTTCCCGTAGTTCTGCAACCAATATTCCGGGGTGTTGATGACCCCGGCTTTCACCAGCGCGCCAACGCCCGATTTCACGTCCGCGGTTCGCGGCCCGGCCTTTGTAATCTTCGCCGCGGCCTGCGTGAACAGAATATCCAGATAGGCCACCTTTCCGCCTGCGACGGCGTTTTTCCAGTAGTCCGGGGAGTTGATGACCCCCAGCCCGGCCAGCTTGTCAATGGCCGCGTCCGTCTCGCTCTGAACGTCCGCCGCGTTGACCCAGCCGTAAACCGTGGACCCGCCGCCCGCCTGCTTGATAAGGTGGTACGGGTGTTTCGCGCCCTTTGAAATCATGGTGACTTTTGCCGGGCCGGGCTTACAGGCTTTCCCGCTTGCCGCCGCCGCGCTGGTGTAGTGCGTGTTGCCCGTAAACTGCACCACGTCGCCCACGGCGAACGCCAGCGCGCCGGAGGTGTCGGAGGTCCCGCCGGGCTTCTGCGCCGTTCCTGCGCCGCCTGTGGCCGCGCCTGCGGTGTCATAGGTAATATACGGCAATTTGCCGTGTTTGGTCCACCTGCGCCCGTTCATGCCGGAGATTGCGCCGATGTTCAGGCACGCCGTCACCTGTACGCAGTTCTTGAACGCCGGGGAACACTCGATCACCTTTCCGCCGCCGATGTAAACGCCGATATGACCTTTCAGCCAGACGGCTTCCCCCGGAACAATCTTGCTGAAATCGGTGGAAATGCCGGAACACTTCGTAATCATGGTGTCGGCTCCGATGTCCGGCACACCGCCGGAGGCATAGGACGCGCCGCCGTAGGTTTTGGACGCGTCGCCGTTCCAGCCCCACAAAACGCCCTTGATCATGCACACGCAGTCAAAGCCGAAAACGGGCGGGTTCTGATTCGCCGCGGCCTTGATCATGGCCGTGCGCGCCGCCTGCTTGTTGTAGCTGTGGTTCTGGCAGTACCGGGACACGTTGCCCCCGGTCAGGGGCGCGCCGAAACAGCCCATGACGTACAGTGTCTTGTAATGGTCCACGATGTCTTGCAGTTTCTTGATGAATTCAGACGCTTTCATTTTGCCCTCTCCTTTCGCGTCTGCGGGGCGTTCCGCCCCAGCCGTGATATTTGACCCGCCGCCCGCTCCGGCCTGTCCTGCGCCGTCGTAGGCCGTCAGGCCGTATGATTCGATAATCTGAATCAGCTTGTCCGGGTACTTCGGGTCCGTGGCGTAGCCTGCCGCCTTGATCGCCCGGCAAGCGGTTTTATAGTCCCGCTCCCCGACAACGGCTTTATACCGTGCCGCGCCCGTCAGCAGGGCCGAATGGTCCGCCACGCTCTCTTCCCAACTGTCGTATGCTCGGAAAAGGGCCGTCACGGTGGTAAAGGTCACGCCGTCGTAACACTCTTGCGTTTTCGTGCTGTAAACGCGGCCTTTCCAGCTTGTCCCGGCCTTGATGCCGAACAGGGCGTTTGCCTTGACGGTCAGGCCGGATTTTCCCCAGCCGCTTTCCAAAATCGCCTGCGCGATTGTCAGCGAGGCAAGCACGCCGCTTTTCTGCATATCCGCCGCGGCCAGCGCGCCCACCCGCTCAATAAATGCTTTCTGTTCCTGTGTCATTTGTGTTCCTCCGCTATGGCTGAATGTTGTTCAGGTCTACGGGCATTCCCTCCGTCGCCGTCGGGTTTGCCTGTTTGATCTTCACCACGTTTTCCGCCTTTGCTTTCCAACTGTAAAAGCCGATTGCCGTTGCCGCCGGGGTTCCCACATAGGCGAGGAAAACGCCAAGTTGCGACGGGTCAAGGATGACGACACGAACGCCGATGACGAACCCCGCGAAATAGGTTAAAAGCACCGCCGAAAGAACCAGTTTTGAAAACTCGATCTTTCGGCGGTCCTGCTCTTTCTTCCGGCGGCTCCGCCGTCCGCCAAATAGGAGGACCGCGGCAATTCCACCGATTAGCCCGGCGGCGGCGCTGATAAGGTAAAGCACGTTTCACACCGCCTTTCATAAAAAATCATGCTTTATCAATCTGTCGTCGTAAACTCGTTTGATGTTTGCGACGGCGTGTGTTGCGCGGTTGTTGATATACTCTTTGTGGGTGTCGCAATATTGCTCGTAAAAGTCAATTTCGCTTAAAACTTCAAAAAATTCTTCCCGCGTGTGGGGAATATCCCGCAATAGTTCATTGTTGAACCGTAAAATCGCGGCCCGGTGCATGTCTGCGTTGCGCGCGTCGTCGGTCTTGATGTGATCGTCAAGGGTTCTCCGGGTTTCTTCTAACTTCTCGATCACGTCCCCGTTGATCGCCCGCCCGACGGCCTTTCCGATCGCCGTCCACGGATTAACCTTGATAGGGGTAATCTGAACCAACGTCAGAAGCACCAGCAAAAGCCCGACAATCCCACCGCCGCCGGACAGAAGTTCGGTGATTGTCACGTTCCTTTTCCTCCCGTGATAGAATGGCCCCGGCGCGGTACAGGTCCGCGCCGGGGTGTTCGCTTACTCCATGTCCACAACTTCCCATCCCTGCGGATAGTCTGCGGGGGAATAGGCGTTTGCGGTTTCCATCGTGGACCGATAAACTTTTCCGTCAGTCCACAAGCAGACTTCGCCCTTTTGGTAGGAATCTTCCGCCATCGTGGGCTGAATGAACGGTTTTGCCTTTTGGGGGTCTGTGGTGTGATATGGGACCCATTGCGCCGGAGATTTGCCCGGCTCAATATCGGGGTTGTTCTTGTTGTCGTGTGGTTGACAGCACCGCCACACCTGCCCGTCGTGAACCCGCACGTCGTCTTTCTCATATTTTCCGGGCTTCCATTCCTCGAACAACGCTTCACAAGCCACAACGTCGGTTCCTGTTCGTTTCCCGGCCTTGATTTCGTCGTTCATGGTCAGCCGGGCGGACATGACCGCCGCTTGCATGGCCGGGGACGCGCCCCCGCCGCTCTGCTCCAACTCCGAAACCTTGCGTTCCAGTTCCGCCCCCTGCGCGGTCAACTCTTCAACCGTTTTCGGCTTGTTCTTGATACTTGTCCGCTTATGCTGTACGCTCATTCAAAATTCCCTCCCACGGATGAAATAAAGCAATCCCCGCTTGCGCTGTTCCGCTTCACCTTGATTCGGAAATTGAATCCCCATTCCTCCGCCGTCTTGCTGTCGTTGGAAAGGAAAAACTTGCTCCCGCTGGTGACGGCCTGCGTCACGTCCTCCCACGCGGGGGAATCGTCGTGGCCGTTGTTGCACGCCTCCACGGTGAACTCTGCGCCCGCCGGAATCTGCCGGGTGATGGACATAATCGCCTTTGTCACCATGTCGTCGGCTTCAAGAGGCGTTGCAAGGGTCAGTTCGATTTCAGTTTCGTTCTTGCTGAATGTGTAAGTCCGCGTCGCGGCTCCGCCGTAATTGTCCGTCGCCGTCACCGTCAGCGTGTGGGACCCGTTCAACAGCTTCCGCCATTCATCCGCGGTGACGCTGAACGTGTATTCCTGCCCGCTGGTCGCGGCGTAGGACCGCTTTTGCGTTCCGTCGATCTTCTCAACGACGGTGATCGTCTGGCCGCTGTCCGGGTCGGTGACGGTGTATTTCTGGTCGAACGCTCCGGTCTTTGCCCCAAGGTCCGTATCTGTCCCGCTGATCGTGGGCGGCGTGTTGTTGATGACTGTCCGTGTCGCGCTGGTTTTGTACGCCGATTCTGCGCCCGCGCTGTCGTATGCCTTGACCCGGTACGCCACATTCTCCCATCCCTTTGTGATCTGGTCGGTGTACGTCCGGTTGATTCCTTTGTAGAGCTGCGCCCAGCCGCCGCCGTTGTACTGCCGTTCGAGGATGTACCCCGAAAGGTTGTTGTCCGGGTCGGTGGAGGTCCCCCACGTCACGGTCAGTTTTTCTCCGCCCCGAACGTCGCTCGGAACGTCGATGGAATCCGGGACCGACGGGGCGCGGTTCCAAATGATCGTATATGCGCCGTCCGAATCCGGGCTGTCAGATACCAAGATTTCAGATTTTAGATTACAAAGCGGGCGAACGCCCCTGTAGCCGTTGTACGCGCTGCCCCAGTCCATCGCGCCGGAGGAATAGACGCTGCGGACGTTGTACGAAGTCGACGCATAAGCGTCCGCAAGCCACCAGTACCACGGGTCATTGACGTTAAAACTGCTTGTCTGGTATTCGCTTTTTGATACGCATTCCGCCGTTGGCTTCGCCTTGCGGGAATTGTCATCCGTAAATAGCGCAAGTTTGCTTCCGGCCACCACGTCGCCCGACAATCCAACTTCCGTTGACGTGGCAAAGAAAATCTTGTCGGTGCATGTTTCTGTTCCGCCGCCGTCCATCTGCGCTTTTCCGACGGTCCGGTTCGTGGTCAGCAGGGCGGCAATGAAATTCGCGGAGAACCCCGCCAGAAAGCCCGCTTCTGCCTCGTACTCGTTGTAGTTGCTCCACACATTCGAGTTGTTCGGCGGCGCGTCCAGCCCGTGCTGGGCCGCGTACCACGCGCCCGCCCCCGCTTGACTGTTCAGCCATCGACGGATATTTGACCAAATCCAGCGGTTGTTTCCGTAGGAACGGCGGTTTCCGTCGTTGTTGCTCGGCTCCATAGCGTCAAAGCATTTCAGCGAGATAATGCGCTCCGTGATCAGCGTGACGGAATTCGCCGGAAACCCGGCGTGGTTCTTGTCCGCGATTTTCCAAATAATCGGTTTCCCGTTGTAAAGCGTCCCCGTGTCCTTGACCAGCGCGCCAACGGCAAGGGAACTTAAACTTTTTGCCATTGTTTAACACTCTCCTTGAATAATTTTTTGAACAGGCGGTCCGTTTCCCGGATAAGGTGGTGACAGTTGCCCTTTGCCGCATGGCTCCGCCAACTTCCGTATGACTGTTCGATTGCCGCAAGGGTAATTTTCCCCTTGTCCAGCAAGCCCCGCTGTTTCTTCAATTTCCGTTGCTCGTTACATTTGCTGTTCCTCCTTACCTTTCGCACGATCTTCCCCGTGTCGGTCATATAGGTTCGGAATCCAAGGAAATCAATTCCGTTCCGCAACGGGAAAATATTTGTCTTGTTGTTCAGTTTCAGTCCCAGCCCGGCCACGTACTTTTCAATCTCCCGGCGGCAATACTGCAAATACGCCTTGTCCTCGTGAATCAAGTAAAAGTCGTCCATATACCGCCCATAATAGCGGATTCCCAATTTCTCTTTTATGAAGTGGTCAAGCCCCGAAAGGTACATGACCGCGAACCATTGTGAAGTCTGGTTGCCGATCGGAATTCCGGGGTCGTCCGTGCTGTCAATGATCATATCGACAAGCCATAGAACGTCCGGGTCCCGGATAAAGCGGCGCACCATTGCTTTCAATGGTTCATGCGGAATTGAGTAGAAATATTTTGATATGTCGCATTTCAGAACCCAGCCGTCCGCATAATGGGCGGCGCGCGGGTCGGGCCGCGGCAACCCCTCCTCCCGGCACCGTTGTTCTTCCCGTGCTTTCCGCTCGAAATAATAGGACCGCATAAACGCTTCCAGTCGATACAGTCCGTCATGCGTCCCGCGCCCGGCCTGCGACGCGTAGTTGTCGCGGATAAAGGTGCAGGAAAACGCTGGTTCTAACACATTGTCACATAAGGAATGCTGAACCACCTTGTCTTTGAACGCGTTGGTCATAACAATGCGTTCTTTCGGTTCGTAAACCCGAAATACGAAATATTCCGACGGGCGATAGGTTTTGTTCTTCAGCATTTCCGAAAGCAGGCACAGGGCTTCCAGCAGGTTTGCTTCAAACTTCGCAACGCTTGCTTTGCCCCGTTTGCCCCGGCGGGCTTTTAGAAACCCTGCGTACAGGTTCCCGAAATCGTGTACCCGCTCGAATTCTGTTTGTTGCATAATAAAAATGCTCCTTGCCGTGTATAGAATCCGCCTTGCGGGGGCGGCAAACGGTCCTCCGCCTGCCGTCGCAATGCTTCATCATCGGACCCCGCCGCGCGCCCGTGGCGGGGCGGAAGCTGGTTCCCGTGGGCCTTGCTTCACCAATCTTGTGTTTACCGTCGCGCTGTCACCGCGGCGGAGGGATGCGGCTTCCTTTGATAGTGGTCCTCTGTTTTCAGCCGTTGGCTTACTCATTCGCGGTATTCCACCAAAGCGGGCGAACGCCCCTGTTGCCGTTGTACGCGTTGTTCCAGTTCATCGCGCCGGAGGAATTGACGTTGCGGACGTTGTACGAATTCGACGCTACAAGCCGCACCCCAAGAAAAACGCCCCGGCGATCACCGCCGCGGCGCATTTCCCCGTTGTCTGGATTCTGTGAACCGTTCGAGGTCCTTTTTCCTCCAACTGGCCGTCATCCGTTTTACTTCCACGGCGTACTTTGTCCACGCCGCGCATTGCGCCGTTGAAATCAGGTTCTTTCGTTCGGCCAGTTCGATCAAAAACAGCATATCTTTACAGCGCGAAAGGGCCTGTTTCTGTTCATACCGCCGTTCCCGGAACTCTCCCGCGTCCGTAATATCAAGTTCGTTTGCGTCCTGAATGTGAACCACGATTTCCCGTGCAAAGGTCATCAAATCAACCGCAAGTTTCCCGTGCCGCTTCGGAAAGCGGCGGGCGGTGGTCATGTCGTAGGTGTGAAAGGCTAAATCTTTCGCTTTCGTGATGATGATAAATTCCTTTTCATCCGCCACGCCGCAAGCACCTCTTTCCCCGGATTTCTTCGATCTCCGACGGGTCCCCGTCGAACCGGAATCCCCATTCCGTGACAGTTAGAACCGCCTGTGCCCCGGTATAGGTCCGCCCGCTGATCGTCAGTTCGTCAGCGTCGGAATCGCACGCGGCGCAAGGCGGGTCCAGCTCCGCAAACAGATTCCCGATGATGCAGGACAGTTCCCGCCGCGTGCAGGCGTATTCCCTCAACATTCGATTCTGTTTCGGGCCGCGTTCCAAATGCCCTTTGTCATAACCACCCCGTCGAGGGAATCAAATTGCACAAGGAACGGGTTTCCGGTGATGTTGTTGAACAGTCCATCTTCCACGCGGGAAACGCGGCTTTCCAGCCCCGCAATCGCGGACAGGGCTTCCGCCGCGTCCGCCTCCGCCTGCTCTGCGGCCTCCGCGCCTGCGTCCCACGCGGCCCGCTCGCCCGGCTGAACGTGAACTTCTGTGTCCTCCGTGTGGTCGATCAGTCCGGCAATGGCCGTGTCGTAGTTCCCCATCGTCGTGGGGTTCACGTGAATGTCGCTGTTGTTCGCGTGGTCGTTCAGGGCAGTAACGTCCGCCTTTTTCTCAAACTCCGCGGCGTGCGCCGTCTGCGACGTGTTGTGGTCTGCAAGGTCCTTTTTCGTGGCCGTTACCACGTTCGGGTCAATGACAAAAGAGATCGCGCCCGTGTTGGAAATTTCGATGTGCATAGTCAGTTCAATTTCCCCGGCGGCTCCGCTGGTGATAATGACCTTTTCCGTGTCCGGCGTGTTGCAAACGGCAATCATGTTCGGCTCTTCCGCGTCGTCGAACACGCCCATTTCCCGGATAGTCCAGCCGCCCACGTCGGAGGGGACCACCGCCACCACGTCGATCATGTTCGGGGATTTCTCGTTGACCTCCACGCGGTTTACCTTTCCGCGCCATTTCTCGCCCTTTAGGGCGGTCATGGTGGAATTCGGCTTGTAGTAGCTTCCGCCGCCGTCGCCCACGGCGAGGGTTGTAATATTGACTTTCTGCCCCTCCATGACTGCTTCCGTGATAAGCTGAACGCCTACGTCGGTCACAATACTTCCGTATTTGTTTTCGATTTCTGCCATTGTTACGCCTCCGTTCTGTTCTGCGGGAAGATTTCAAGTTTCCCGGTTTGCTGAATATAGGCGGCGCATAACGCGCGCCAATCTGCCCCCATCTTCCGGTAAACATGCGGGTAAATGTCCACGCGCACGCCGACGGTGTGGCCCGCTCCGGCCTTGATGCGCGCCGTTTCCTCGATGTCCTCCGCAAGATAGGGGTAAACTTCCAGCCGCACGCCGACGGAATGGACCGCCGCCGTGAATACTGCCGCTTTTTTCTCAATCTGATAACTGATTGCTTCCAAATGGGACCGGAGGTTTTTATAAAAGCGCACCCGCTCCAAAACCGCCGCTTGCCGGTCCGCCGATACCCCCGATTCCGTCGCGCCGATGATGACTTTGAACATGTACGGTTCTCCGCCGTACTCGAACCACTCTTGCACCCGCGTTCCGGGGAATACCGCCCCCAGCGCGGTTTCGACGGCGTATTTCGTCCCCAACCTCCGGTGAACGCGCACGCTGTCCCGGATGGTCTGCCGCTTGACTTCGATCGGATAGGAATAGTCGTACCAATCCACATGCAGGTCATAGGCCAGCACGTCAAGCGTCTGTTCGTCCAGTTCATCAATCCGGGCGTATATGATGTTCTTCCCGATCTGCCGGACGGTCCCTCGCAACTGCTCCGCAATGACCCGCGCAAGGGCCGTCATGGTCGGGTCGTTTTTCAGGGGAGGGGGGAGGGACCGCGTATAATCTGCCGAATGCAGTTCGTTGTCATTCACTTTCCGCACCCCCGTTCGTAACGGTGGTCGTTCCGATTTTCGCAACCTGATTGTCTTTCACCGTCGCAAAAGCCGGGGCGCGGACCTCCACCCGCTTTACCCCGGCTTGCATAAGCAGTTGAATCAAATAGGACGGGTTCACGTCCCGCCCCATCTTCTCCGCCTGCCATTTCTTGAACGCGCCCACCGCCGCGTTTACGTTCTCCGAAATCACGTCGTCGCTGATTGCGCCGCCCTCCTGTGTGTAGTAGGTCACGTCGATGTTGTATGCCACGGTTTCCGGGGCCTTGACGGTCACATGGTCAGTCAGCGGGCGCACCGTGTCCGCGTTCAGGATTTCCGAAACCTCTTTCAAGATTTCTTCCTCTGGCAGTTCTCCGCCTGCCAGCAGAACCCGCACGTCCACTTCTCCCGGCTCCGGCGACGTGGCTTTTACGTCCGCGATCAGGGCCGACGCGGATTTTGCGAAATACTCATATCCGCCCATCGGCCCCGCTGTGGAGTATGTTTCCACGCTCTCCCGTAGCCGTTCATAAAATGCCGCGTCGCTCTCTTCATCTGCGCCGCCCGCGCTTTCCGTTGTGTTCGACACGCTTTGAAAGTATGGGAACACGTCAACCGCCTGTTTGATTTGCCCCGGAACAAAGCCGTTCCCGATTTCTCCCGCCTGCGTGCATTCCGCCGCCACGTCGCCGGACAACTGGCCCGCCGGAATGGTCAGGTCTTGAAGCGTGGCAAACACAACGTCGCCGTCCGGTGTTGCACGGGTCCCTGCCGGGATGACGGTCGCGGTGTCAAGTTTGATGGACAGCGTATAGCGCAAGGTTGTTTTCGCCTTTTCCGGCTCCAATCGGTACGTGTCCTTGAACAGTTCCGCGAGGGAATCCAGATATTCCCCCTCCGCGTATCGCGGCACGTTCTGTTTTGCCGAAAAGTCGATGTTCACCCGCTCTTGAACGATGATGTCCGCCACCCACAAAATGAAAAGCCGCGCCGGGTCCGCCGGGTACAGCGTGCGCCCGGTGAACTTCTCGTATGACTGAATCAACGCGTTCACGATTGCTTCCGTGTCGGTTTCCACAAAGGAAATATCCGGGTAACTCCTATTCGTCGCCGTCAATGATCTTCACCTCCACAATGGGAATCAGGGTCCCCGGCCTGTCCCCCAACTCAAAGGTCACGTTTTCCACCTCTGCCCGCGGCTCGAATTCCTCGATCGCTTCGAGTACCTCTGAAATCAAGATTGACTGCGCCGCCGGAATCGGTTTATCAAGAAACCGTTGCGCCAGCCCCAAGCCCCGCTCCAACGGAACGGAAAATTTCGGTGTGGAAAGGATGACCGCCACGTTCTGCAATACCTCTTCCGTGGTGTCCTCCGGCGCGAGGTTGATTTTTTCAAGGGCGTATGCCTTTACGGTGTAAGCCATCGTCCGCCCTCCTATCTGCTCGAATATGATTGCATGGTTACATTGACCGACGCGGCCAGCAGGTTCCCGCCCCGGTCGTATCGTTGCAGGGAATTTGACAGTTTGGTGATGACCCACTTGTTCGTCCCATACGCTTTCGGGCCGATGATCAGATAATGGGCCTCGCCCCGCCGCATGGTTTGAAGCAGGTTCGCAACCTCCGCAATGGGGTTCACGCCCAAAAAGACGGAAAAGAACATGGTGAAAGACATGCTTTCCACGTCCTGCCCGGTGAACTCCAAAAGCGGCTCTTTCAAATGCCGCTCGTGCGTGGCGTACTTCACCGAACTTTCCCATTTCAGATCGTCAAACGTCTTGATGGATGACCGGGAAACGTAAAAGGTGAACGTCCCCCAGCTTCCGATTTCCGCCATCGTCAAATCCCCCCAATCACGAACCCGTCCCCGTCCTCTGTCGGGAGGTAGATGCAAAGCACGTAATCCCCCGGCGACGGTAGCCACGGGCTGATCTTGACGGCGTGGCTGTGGCCCGCAAAGGCCGCGTCGCCGCTTCCGCCGCTCTCGGTTTCCGTCCGTTGCGGCGCGTTCTGCGCCGGGATGAATGGCGCATTTTTCAGAACTTTCAGTTCTCCCGAAACAATCGGGCTTTCTCCCTTGTCCGAAAAGGTCACGCGGGCCGTTCGGTTCCCTGCGTTGACAGAAGAGACGATGCCCGTTCGGACCATATTTTTCAAAACGGATAATTCGCTCATTTAGTAGCCCTCCAGCACGCGGCGCAAGGTCAGATCGGTTTTATACCCGCTTCGGGATATGGAATGCGTCGCCGTTTCGATGATGTACTTTCCGTCGAACGCCCCGTACCCTGCCACCTGAACCGTTACGCCCGCCACAAGGCGCGCGTCCCCGGCCAGCTTGAACGATGCCTTGAATTCTCCTTTGTTCTTTTCCCGTAACCGCTTCATTGCCAGTTGCCGGGCCTCTTCACGGTTTGATACCTTTTCGTTGATTTCCAGCGTTTGGCCGCTCTTGTCCGCGTCCTGCGGGGTGTAGGTATATTCGATCGTCGTCCCCGTGGCCGGGTCTGTGTAGGACACGTGGCATTTGCTGTACGCGGTGTCGTGCAGGCTCGTGGAAAAAGAATAGCTTCCCACGTCTGCTTTTCCCCGCTGGATGGTCCGCACCGCGTCTTTCTGCTCATACGCCGCCGCGTCAAACAGGACGATGATTTTTGCCGTGACTTTCAGGGAGATTCCAGCCGCTTTGCAAAGCCGCTGTAAAAAGGTGATGTCGGATTCCTGCATTTGCTCTTTCCGCTGATAAAATGGGTCGGACGCAGATTCAAACATGCAGGTAAACCCGTTCGCCCCCGCAATCTCCTTTGCAATGCCGGAAAGCGTGTATTTCTCCCACGCTTTCGTCTTTTTCTGTGTCCGAATGGTGGAGGCGTAGGGGATAGACCCGGCCTTGATGGTCGCTTTCGCGGGCGGTCCGCTCCCGTCCACTGTGTCCACGGCGAACACGCCGCAGTCAAGAACCCGGTCTTTCCCGTCCGATTCCCAATTCTTTTGCACAATCACGGCGGAGATTTCCGCCCCCTTTGACGCGGAGGGCGTATTCAGCCAGCTTCCCAGCCATACGCCCTCCCGGTCGTCAAGGGATAGTTGCAGGTCGTCCGTCTTGTCCTCTTCGTTGTCCGTGTAGGTCAGTGAAAGAAGATGCTTGTTGATGTCCACCGAAATATCCACCCCCGAAAAGGTCAGGCGGATAACCGCTCTTCTCGCGTTCATGCCGTCCCCCTTTTCCACGGCGGCAATCCCGCCGCAACCTGCGATTCAGGCTCCGGGATGGTCAGCACGATTCCCGCGGGGAACACGAAAAGGTGGCGGTATTCCGGGTTCAGCTTCATAATCCTGTCCGTGTACGCTTCGTCGCCCAGCGTTTTATAGGCGATTGCGTCCCACATGTCCCCGGCTATGGTGGTGTATTTAGTCATAGTTCCGCCGCCTTTCGTCGTCCTCCTGTTGCCGCTTCCGCTCTTCGATTTCGTCCAGCAGTTCTTCGTCGTGCCTGCGTAGCAGTTCTTCGATGTCCTCCGCCTGCGCCTCGCTCCCAACATGGAAAACGGGCGCGCTGTGAATGACGATCGACGCTTGCCGCGCGCCGGACGCGATAGACGGTGCCGACACGCTGGGGGCCTCCGCGCCTGCATAAGCCAGTTGCAGGGCCGGAACGCCAACCCCCGCCCGAATGGTGTTGACGGTGTTTGCGAGATTGCGGAAGATCGCCCCGGTTTCCGCCGCATTGAAAACGGTCCGGTTCCTTGCATTCGTGACAAGTTCCGCGCCCGCTTCACCCGCTATGAACGTGTCAGGCGTGTTTTTCGTGCCTTTTGCAAAAGTCGGAATCAACGGAATGTTGATGCCCTTTCCGCCGATGCCGGGGACCCAATCAGGAATTTTCAGTTTGTTCAGCCCGGAAATCACGCCGTTGATCAGGCCGATAATTCCGTTCAGAACGCCGCTTGCAATGCTTTTCAGGGAATTCCAAACGCCGCTGAATATCCCTTTCACGCCCTCCCACACGCGGGACCAATCCCCCGTGAAGATGCCCGCGAACACGTCCACAATGCCTTTAATCGCCGTCAGCGCGCCGGACACAACCCCTTGAATGGTCGTCAGCGCAACGCTGATAATATTTTGAATCGTCGGCATAAGAAACTGAATCACGGACATAATGGCCGTTGCGATCGTCGAAACGACGGTTGCCAGCCCTTGCAGGATGGAAGCGATCGTCGGTGCCCAATCCGCGAACGCCTGCGCGATCTGCGGAAGCACCGTTTGAACGATGAATGTAAAAATCTGTTCCACAATCGGGCGGACGTAGGTATTCACGAACTCAATAAAGCCGGAAAGGATATTCCACACGGTTTGCAAAACCGTGATTGCGCCGTCAATAACGCCCGTTGCTTCCTCTCCGAACAGGTTTATTAAGAAATCCCGTGCGCCGCCCAAGTTTCCATCTGTGAAAATGCTTTGAATTGTGCTTCCAATATTCGAGATTGCAGTTACAATCTTGTCGAATACTTCAACGCCCGCGTCCCCGAACACGTTTCGGATGACCTCGCGCACCTTGTCCAGATTGTCCCGCAGGATTTGCACCGCCGAAATAATCAGGGTGATCACGCCCACGACGGGAAGCACTTTTCCAAGAATGCCGCCGAACGGTCCTAAAATCGCGCCGCCCAGCTTTTGAAGCGGGCCGAACAGGGTTGACAGCTTCCCGAACCCCTTTGCAACCACGCTTCCAATCTTTCCAAGCGGACCTGCCGCAACTGCGGCCCCGGCCCGCCCCAATATTCCGGTAATGATTCCCGCTACTCCGGTAAACGCCCGCGTAGCAACGCCGCCCACGCCGGAAAACATGTGGGTAAACACGCCGCCCACGGCTCCGCCGATACCGGAAAACAGGTTTCCGATTTTCGTTCCGGCGAACATCTGTCCGAACGCGCGGCCTACGCCGCCCGCCGCGCTTCCGATTCCGCCGAAATACCCTGTGACGCTTTTTGCAACGCCCTTGACTTTAGACGCAAAGCCCACGGCTTCCACGCCAGCAAGGGCGAATTTGCCTTTGAACAGGGCCATAACCTTTTGAATGGTCAGAACCCCGCCTTTCAGGTCAAGGAACGCCAGTTTTGCCACCAGCCCCGCCGCCTTGAACGCCAGAAGCCCGGTGACAACCTTTGTGATCGTCCGTACCAACTCCGGGTTCGCATTGATAAACTCGGTCAGTTTGGAGATCAACTCCGCGGCCTTTTCCGCGCCCTCGGTAAACGTCGGTAACAGCGCGTCGCCCAGCGCAATTTGTAGACCCTCAACCGCGGATTGCAACAGCGTTACTTTTCCTTGAAAGTTGTCCAGTTTGATTTGCGCCATTCGCTCCGCCGCGCCTGCGGAATTGTTGACCGAATCGGACAATTTTTGAAAATCTGCCTCGCTTGCATTGACGATCGCCAGCATACCCGCAAAGGATTCCTTGCCGAAAATGGCCGTTGCCGCCGCCACCTGCTCCGTTTCAGACAACCCGCCAAGACTGCTTCGCAGATTGTCCACCACTTCGCGGAATGACTTCATGCTTCCATCTGCATTCGTCAGGCTGATTCCGTACTTGTCCATGTACTCTTTCATCTGCTTTGTCGGCTTCGCCATGTTCGCAAGGGCGGTTTTCAGCGAGGTTCCGGCCACTTCCGACTTTATGGACGCATTTGCCATCAGGCCGATTGCAAGGGAAACGTCCTCAACGGAATATCCCAGCGCGCCCGCGACGGGGGCCACTTTTTGGAAAGTCGCGCCCATCATTGCCACATTGGTATTTGAATTGCTCGACGCTTGCGCCAGCACGTCCGCAAAGCGGCCCGCCTGATCTGCCGTCATGTTAAACGCGGTCAGCGCGTCCGTCACAATGTCGGAAACCTGCCCCAAGTCCTCGCCGGATGCCGCCGCAAGGTTCATAATGCCCGGCAAGCCGCCCAACATCTGGTCTGTTTTCCATCCGGCCATTGCCATGTATTCGAGGGCTTTTCCCGCTTCAACGGCGGTAAACTGCGTCGTCGCACCCATTCTCTTTGCTTCATCCGACAAACGCTTCATTTCATCCGCGGTCGCGCCGGAAATGGCTTCTACGGTGGACATCTGCGCTTCAAACTCCGCGGCCTTTCTCACTGGCCCGGCGTAAATTGCCGTTCCAAGTGCCGCAAGGGTTCCGACGGTTCCCGCAAGTTGCGTTTTGGTCTTTGAAATCGCCGCGTTGTTCTGTTCCAACGCGGCGTTTACTTTTGCCAATTCCTCTTGACTTTTTTTGACCCGCTCGTAACTTTTGGATAATCGTTCGTTTTCCTCGGTCAGACGGGAGGTATTCACCCCTGCGTCGGACAGTTCTCCGCCCAATTCGTTCAGCCGCGCTTCCTGTTGCTCGATTCTCGATGTGGTCGCCGCGATCTGCCGTTCGTTCTGCGCCATCTTTGCCCGCAGTTCTTCCGTTGGCTCTCCGGTTTCGCTGATTTCCCGTTGCAGTCGTTCATGCTCTGCGGTCAGCCGTTCCAGCTTTTGACGGTTCGATTCAAGGGCGGCTTCCTGCTTTTTGTAAGCGTCGATCTTTCCGGTGATAGAATTTAGCTTTTGCAGGCTGTTTTGCATTTGCCGCGTGGTATTCAGCGCACTACTGAATGCCGCATTGAAGTTTCCGCCCAATGCGGCGGTCAGTTTGAAGAGAAGTTCATATTCCTTTCTTCCCGCCAAATTCTTCACCTCGCTTTCTGGTTCTTCTGCTCCGCTGTGGCGGCGTTGATGTCCTCAATCCATGCCGTGATCTCCGTCACGGTCATGTCAAGCCAGAATGGGACGGGCGTAAAGGTTGCCTGTGCCAGTTTGAAGCATTCCCGTCGCCACCAGCGGGCCGGGCTTCTTAAAAGCCCGTGTCGATTAAAAAACTTCTGGCCGCGTTGGTGATCTTGTTGAAATCTTTCAGGGGCATTGCTTCCAGCACGTCGCTTCCGATGCCCGCGGCCTTTGCCGCCATCTTCCCTTGAAAACTCCGGGAAATTTCCGGTGCAAGGGCGTATTCGTTGTTCATCTGCATTTCGGTTTCAATGGAAACCATGTCGCGCCCGGAAAGCCGCTCGAAATTGAACGTCAGTTCGGTGTAGGTCTTTCCCTCATACTCGAAAGGCTTCTTGAACACGTGCGTATAAACGCCCGTGTTGCCCTCTGCGGGCTTCTCTGCGGCTTCCTGTGCTGGTTCATGGGTGACGGCTTCCGCCGCGCCTGCGGGCCGCTCTGCGCCCTCTGTGGTGGTTTTTTTCTCGGTGTCGTTCATGGTCAATTCCTCCATTCAGATTTTCATAGGTTCAAATACAGAAAAAGGGCAAAGGAAAGCCCAGCGGGGAGGACCCCGCCGGGCTTATGCCTTGCCAAGTGCCTTTCTAACGTCGGCCAGATAGTCGGTTCCGTTGATGTAGTAAATGAAATTGATAATATCAATTTCGAGGACCTTTTTTCCGTCGATGTATGTTGCGAAATAGGTTGCCGCATACTCCCCGGACGCTTCCGCGGAGGCGGCGGGGGCCAGCTTTCCGGGCGCGAACTTCGTCGGCGTTACCATCAGCACGTGTTTTACCGCCTGTTGAATGAACTTGCCCGCGCTGTTGTCCCAATACTGTTGTGCCGCGCGCAAGTCAAGCTGGTGGTTGCGCGGCTCTGCCAGTTTGATTGCGTCGGCGGTCACAGAACGGAAATTCAGGGTCAGTGTCATTGCCTCGATATGCCCGACGAACGCGCCGTTGAACGCGCCCGCGATTCCCGCGCCCTTGACTTCCTCCGTGATCTGCGAGATTTCAGGAAGCGTAGCTTCCGCCATTCCGTAAAACTCCGTCGCGTCCTCATACACGGCAAAGTTGGTTGTGCCGTTGTCAACTTTCATGTTGTCTTTCCCTCCTTATGCCGCCAAAGCCGACGAAACATAGTCCGCGTCGTACTCCAATACGAATTCGCATTCTTTCATCGGGCTGGGCGGGGTCATGTAGATGTGGAAAACTGCCTTGCCAGCCATAAGCGCGGTTTCGCTGTTTTCCTCTTCCAGAAATTCCACGCGCCCGCCCAGCAGTTTTTCCTCGTTGACAAGGCCGTTCAGCCAGATATTGACGGAATTCACGATGCTGTCGATCAGGCGGCGCGTCATCTTCTTGTCCAGCTTGCTCCAATAGGACAGGACAAGCGAATTCGCAACCCATCCGAACATGCGCGACACGGGAATGAAGTAGTTCTTCACGTCCGTATCGGCGGGGAAGCAGGCGGTTTCATTGCCCCAAAGGACATACCCGCCGATGAAATTCAGCGCGGTTACAATGCCGTTGCTGTTCAGATAGTTTGCTTGATTCAGGTCGAGAAGAACGGTGGTCCCGTCGGCAAGGCACGCCCGGTCGATCTGCAAAGACTTGTTGGAGGGGCTTTCCGCCGGGCAACCGCCGTTGTCCGAATCGGTCGCCGTCATCCGCGCCGCGGTGTGGACCGACGCGTGAAACACGTAATCGCCCAGCCCGAACAGGGGCCAGCAAAGGATTTCCGCCTTGTCGTTGATGTTCTGCGTTTTCTTCCACGCGGGCGCGTCCGCATAATGCGTGACTTCTGTTGTGTCAATGTCGATCAGGGCCTTTGCGCCGTGGAAAACGCCGTTGATGGTTTCCGCCTTTGCCCGCATTGCCGCCGCGACAGTTGACTTATGGGACCATCCCGGCGCAAGAATCATGTCGCACACAATTCCATATTTCGGGAAAACCTTGTCAATCAGTTCCAGCCCGGAATATTTCTTTGTGCTTACCTCAAAACCGCCGATAATATCTTTCTCCGCGATTTTGGAGGGGTCCACCGCGTCAAACGCAATGGTCAGTTCTCCCGTCCGCTCTGGAATGCTCCCGCCCTCGATCACTTCAAGAATCAGATTTTCGCCCTCGTAGAACAGGTCGAAATCCTCGCCTGCGGTATAGTCGGTGACTTTCACCGTGTCTTTCAGGGCTTCCAGCGGCAAAAGAACCTTTCCGTCCGTGACAGTGTAATTCTGCTCCGAAACGCTCTTCTTGTGCTTTGCGGGGTCCAGAATGTTCACGAATACGACGGGTGATACACCGTACAGCTTGAACTGTGCGTAGATCGCTTCGCAAATCGGATAGTTTCCCCAGTTGTCGCTGTACCCCATAGCGGCCACGGCCTCCGCGTAACTCTGGCACATGATCGGGTCGTTCACGCTTCCGCCGACGGTGTGCGCCGGGGCCGCGCCTACGACGAACGCAATCCCGGAATCTGCCGTAACAGGGGTCGAAACCGACGTGTCAACCTGCCGCGTCGAAACCCCGTGGAAATACTCTGCCATTTGTTATACCTCCTTGTTTCCCCGCATTGTCGAAACAATGTCGTTGTAATACTTGTGTGCAAGGTTTCCGGGCGTTTTCACCTTGACGTGAAACGCGGAAAGCCGCTCAACAGGGACGATCATCCGCGCTACAAGGGGATAGTCCGCGATCACGTCCGCAAGGTACGCTTTCACGTCCTCGAACGTCCCGTTGAACACGGCATTTTCTTTCAGTCTCCCGCGGGGGAGGGACGGCCCGGCATAGACGAACAGGTTGTACCCCTCCGGGGCTTCCTGCGCGTCCTCTGCGGGCGTTTCCTGCCCGGCGGTGTCCTCGGTCCCCTCTCTGTCCCCGGCCTGTCCTGCGCCGTCCTGTGCGGCCTGTTGGCCGTCTGCGGCGGTTTCCTCCGTGCTGGTGTTCAGTTCCGCCCCGTCTGGCGCGCGGCTGTTTGCGCCGTCCAGCGCGGCAAGAATCGCCGTTTTTGTCATACTGTCATCGGCCTGCACGCCGTTTGCGGCGGCGATTTCCAGCAATTCCGCTTTCGTCATGCTGGGTTTATAGTTCATTGCCATACTTTTTGAACCTCACTTTCTACAACTGGCATTTCCCATTCCGTCATCATTTCCCCCAAATAGTAGGGGGCTGTCGTTCCATCCGGGTACACAATCATTTCAAGGGGCAGTTTCAGCATGTACCGCTCTCCAATCACGCCGTCTTTCAACAGGGCAACTCGGATTCGGGTCAGCAGGTTCAGGACGCATGTTGCGCCCTCGCTTTCGTCCTCCGAATACGTCGCGGCGACGATGCGTACCGTACAAACACTTTCCGGTTCCTGTCCCGGCTCCTGTGTGTCTGTGCTTTTGATGTACTGCAACAGCAGATAGGGGACGCGCTCGGTCTGCGCCTTTTTGGTCGGCAACCGCATTTTGTAAATTTCCGCGGGCCGCTCTTTCGGCTCTCCGCTCCGGCGGTCTACGCGGACAGGTAAAAGCATGTCCTTTGTTTCGCGCCGCACGAACTCTTCCAGCACGTCCAAAAGGTCTAAAGGTGTCATGGCTTATCCTCCGTAACCGTTCAGAATCCGGGTGATTTCATGTTCAATCCGCTTGTTTATGACTTCCTGCGCCTTTTCCTCCACCTGCTCCACAACTACACTGTTCGCCGCCATCTGTGCGGCGGACGGCCCCATGAACTCGGTGATCGGAAGTCTGCCTGTCCCGTCCCGCTCGAACATGCCCGTATGACCGCTTTTCATTTTTGCGATAAATGCGTGTGCAAACGGGGTTCGCCCGCTCTCCGCCAGCACCGCCGCCGAAACGGTCGCGCGCTGGACAGGGAGGGTCGGGGAGACATTGAAGCGGTAAAGGGGGATTTTGTACCCGGCAAACGATACCGTTCCCACAACCCCGCCGTCCGCTTTCTGCGTCCGCACTTTGATTGTGGTATCTGCCCGGACATTCTGCCGGGTGATTGCGTAAACGCTCGTGATGCCCTTTAGGGCCTCTGATCTCACGGTGTTGTTGGCCCGGCGAATGACGCTTGCCATTGCCTTTTCCGCGCCTTTTGGAACGCCGGAAAGAATCAGGTTCACCCGCTCGATCTGGTCGGCTGTAATCTGAATCATTCGGTCAACGCCTCCATGTAAAGCACGATTTCCCCGGCTTCCGGGTGAACCTTTGTGATTCGGTACAGGCAATCCCCGATTTCCACGTTCAGGTCCTTTTGCGGGATGGTTTTCAACAGGGACAGCGGAACATACATGACAAGATCGACAAGAATCAAGCCGTCCACGTGGTCCGTGGACGGCTTCTTCCGGTCCTGCGCCCCGCCGTCGTCGATGATGACCGGGCCTTTGTAGCGGATTCCGTCAATCCAGAATTCCACAACGTCGGCGTGTTCCCGGCTGTTGTGGAATACGGCGGTCAAATCCCGCTCCACCTGATCTTTGAAATTCATGGTTAAAGCACCTGCGCCACGTACCAGCTATTAACCTCATGGGGGACGGTCAGCGGCTTGCTGTTGATTTGCAGGAAGCGGCGGTCCGGGCGGCGTTCAATCCATGTCTGCGGCACCTTGTCGCCCTCCACGGTGACAAATCCCTTGCCCTCTTCTGGAATCATAGTGATTGCGCCGTAGTAGATGGAGTAATCCGCCTCCGTATAAAGCAAAGCAATATGCTTGTCCGGTACAATGGGCTTGTTTTCCGGTTCGCTCGGCTCCGTCCAGTCGTCCAAATACCATTCGTTGTACTGATAGAAGTCAAGCCCCAACTTGTGATACGTGCCGATGTAAGTTGCTCCGTTCGGAAGTTGCCGGGGCTTGATGACCGCAAGATCATAGGCTTTCACGTCCAGCACTTCTTTAACCTTTGCGTGGTTAATGAACGCTGTTGCAACATCTTTCGCCATGACGCAGACATTGCAGTTCACGAAACCTTCCCGCTGTACGATTTCGTGCCACCGTTCAATATCGGCCAGCGGGTCGCTCTGCGCGTTGTCCCACTTCTTTTCGGCGGACACGATGGTTTCTTTGTTGGTGAAGTCAAAGTCGATGACCTCATTCACACCCTCGCCAACAATCGGAATCTGCCCCGCAAAGATCGCCGTCGCCGCCATCCACTCTTCCCGGCGCACGATCATTTCGTTCAGTTCCCGCAAATCCTCCGCCAGCTTTTCCACGGCGCGTTCCGCGGGCTTTCTGCCGCTGTAAGGGTCCTCGCCCGCGGCCCGCTCCAACAGGTCGTCAACGGTTGTAATCTTGTTCGGGGCCAGCAGAACGGGGGTGTAACTCTTCGTCTGATAGCCCGTGTTCAGGATGGTTTTCCCGCCCACTTTCGGATGAACAAAGGGCGCAAGGGCACGGGACCCCTTTTTGAAGTCCACGTCAACGCTCTTCGTGTTGAACGTCCGGCGGTTCTTGAAAAAAGTATCACGGAAGAACGTATGCACCGGGGGCATACGCCGAACCAGTTTCCCCAGCGTGCGGGGGGTATAGATGGTAGTTTCGATTCCCATTTCGTTTCCTCTCCTTTACTTCAAAAAGATTCCAATATTTCGGAATGCGGTTGTCAGGGTTTCCACGGTCACACTGTTCGGGAGATTGATTGCGTCCGCGAAAAATTCGCCCGTCAGGTAAACAACGACATCTTCCCCAGCTCCCGCCTCGCCAGCGGCAATACCATAGATTCCCGCTGTGGTGTTCTCGTACTCCGTTTTTGCCGGGGTAGTGCTTCCGCTGTCAGCCGCGCTTGCGTCCACCTTGACAATGGGTTCCACCTTGCCGCCAACCAGTTTCACGGGGTCGTATTTCTTGACGCTCTTCCCGCTCGAAACCTCGCGGACCGCCGTTGCAACGGGATAATCGCCCGCAAAAAAATTCACAGGGCTTGTCTGGTCTTTCTGAATCTCGTACATGCTTCTTTCCTCCTTACTTCACGTCGGGGAACAGCTTGTCAATGGCCGCGTCTACTTCGTCGGGGCCGTCGCCGCCCGCTCCCTCTCGCTGTCCTCCGGCCCCAACGTCGCCCGCGCCGCTCGCGTGCGCGTCGTCGTCGCGGTCCTGAATGTACTTGCCGCCCTGCTTCTTCTGCTCCGCAAGAATCGCTTTCGCAACGTCGCCCGCGGCAATGGGTGTCTTGAACTTTGCGTCCGCCACGATGGTTTCATAGCCCGCAATCGCCACGTCCTCGATGTCCTGAATGCGCTTGCGTTCCGCGTCGGTCGCCGCTTCCTCGATCTGCTTTGTCAGGTCAGGGAAAGCCGCTTTCAGGTCGGCCACGGTCTTAATGTCTTTGATTCCGTCCATGTTCTCTTCGCTCCTTTTCGGTCCATTTGTTGTTGATTTATTTGAAAAACCGCCGTGCGTGCGGGCCGTCGTGCGGTTTAACAACGAAATCGGCATATTCGGATAACGGTTCAGGTCCAGCGAAACGCTGTTGACAACGATTTTCGCGGCGTTTTCAATGGTGGTTTCCGCGTCCTCAAACATCAGCTTGTCGCAAAATCCAGCGTCAACCGCCTGTTTTCCGTCAAACCAGCTTTCCGCCGCCATAATTGCGGCAACCTCCGCCGCGTCTTTTCCGGTTTTCAGAACATAAGCGTTCACAATAGACTGTTTGACCACTTTTAATTCCTCGGTCATCTTTGCAAGGTCCGCTTCGTTGAAGTAGCCCAGCAAGCCCAAGGACGGGTCATGCACCATGAAAACGCCGTTCCCCGGAATCTCGATCACGTCGCCTGCCATTGCAACGATCGTCGCGGCGGATGCGGCCCACCCGTCGATTTTTACGGTGATCTTTGCCGCGTTATCCTTTAGGCGGGTGTAAATCGCATTCGCGGCGAACACGTCTCCGCCGCCGCTGTTGATTCGCACAACGATTTCTGGGACCGCCCCCAGCGCGTCCAATTCCTCCGTAAACTGCCGCGGGGTCACTTCGTCGCCCCACCACGTTTCGGAAGCAATGTCGCCGTATAAAATCAGTTCCGGGGCGGCGTTATCTCCCACCGCGGCCCGGAACGTCCAGAAATGCTTATTCTTTACCTGTTTGTGCTGGGCCTGCGCCCGGCTCTGTTCCTGTGCCATCTGCTTTCGCCTCCCTTAACATCTTTTCTTCCCGTTTGATCTGCGCGGCGTTCCGGTAGAAATCGGACCCGTTCATTTCCATTGCTTCCCGGTCGCGGGTGGAAAATCCGTTCTGTACCCGTTTTTCCGCCGCAGTCACTTCCTGCACGGGGTTCAAAAGCCCCTGCGCCGGGCCGTTCCATTCCGCGCCTGTGTATGCCTTGCGAATGATAGGGTCGCCAAAAAATCCGGGCGCGGGGATTCGTCCCTTTGCCACGGCCTCCGCGAACCATTCTTCATAAATTGGTTGGCAAAAGTCATTTGCAAGCCACGTCCGGTACATTCGGAACATTTTCCATGCTTCCAGCAATGCCCCGCGGGACGCGCTGTAAGACGCGTTGAAGTTCTTTACCAATAGTTCATAGGGGATTTCGAGGGCCGCGCCGATCTGCCTGCAAATCGCAACCACGAACCCGTCAAACGCCGTGTTCGGCCTGCCGGGGTTCATGTCGTGCGCCTTTTCTCCCTCGTTCAAGTCCACGATTGCTCCGGGCGCAAGTTCAATCGTGCTGTCGTCGCCCGCGTCCACCTGCGCTTCCTCCGGGATGATCTCGCCAAAGGTTCCGTCACTGGACGCGGATTCCTTTTCGATGAACACTGTGAACATGCCGGAAACCACGGCGGCGACAAGTTCCGCGTCGGTATATCGGCCCAACTGCTTCAATGCTTCAATGACAGGGGCCAAAAATGGCACGCCGCGCCTTTGTCCGATGCGCTCCCGGTTCATAATGTGAAGCACGTTCCGCCGCCCTGTCTTTGCGCCCCATGCTTCAACGCGCGTCCACCCGTATTCGCTCGCGTCGTAGGACAACGGATGATGTTTGCTGATATGGTACGCGATTACCTCGCCCGCGTCGTTGGTTTCCACGCCTCCGACGAAATGCGGGTCAACCGTCCCGTTCGGGTTGCTCAATCGGTCCGCCTCAATCAGACAGATTCGCAGGTCATACGGGCAGTTCACCCGCTTTGTCACTGGCAACGTGGCGATCACGTCGCCGCTCATAAGCCAGTTCAGAAAGGCCAGTTGTTGCAGTTCATAGAAATTGTCCAGCCGTTCAAGGTCGCAGGCCGGGGAATCCGCCCACAAGGAAAATTCCCGCTCGATCTTGCGTTCAAGGTCGCGGGCTGTTTCTTCATCCATTCCCAACGCCTCATAGTCAATTTGACTTTTCAGCCGCAACCCTGCGCCGACAACATTTGTCCGGCACGTTTTCAGCGCGCCCGTTGCCAGCGGTACGCCCATGTAAAGATCGCGGCACCGTTGCCGGAGGACAGAAAGGTTCTCTTGTATATCCTCTTTTGCGGACCCGCCGCCATACAACCAGCCCAGCATTGATTTTTTTGTTTGTGACGCGCCGTAGTTGCTGTACCCGCTGTCCAGTATTTCCAGCTTCCGGCGGGCGGCGGCGCGCTTTACGGCCCGTTGCGGCGATACTGCGGCAATCATTCGGTCAAGCGTGTTCAACCCGCTTCACCTCCTTTGTCATGGTCTTAAAGGTCCCGCGGGACCGCGCGGAAAACGCGGTTTCTCCCGCCGCGCTTTTCGACGTTTTCCAGCCGTGCAACCTCGTTTTTCCAAAATTCGATTTGTTGCCGGATGTCCGCAAGGTCCGCTTTTGTCAGGCTCCGCGAACCGATGGTGTAACTTTGGTGTGTCGTAACCTCCAATTCCGCTTCCAGCCATGCGGAAAGGTGCTTTCTTGCGATTTCAAGGCTGATTCCCGCCATTTACAAAATACCTCCATTGGTTCTTGATCGTCTGCCCCGCCGCTTCTGCGCGGGGGCGGCTGTGGCCGCGTCCCGCTCCGTCCGTTTCAAAACCGGGTTTGCAATTTCCAAAGCGACGGTCGCATAGTTCCGAATATCAAGCGGTTCATTCCGCTTGTACCCGCCGTCTTTCAGCGTCCAGACGTATTGCGCTTTTCCGCGCTTATAGGTGATCACCATTTTTTCGGCGGTCAGTCCGCGGAAATACTCTTGCGTGTACCCCCGGTCCTTTTCCCGCGGAAAATGGCAATAATTCGGCCCCTCTTCCTGCACCGCCAGCCGTTGATATAAAAGGGCTTTGCCCGTGTCAACTCCGACAGTGAAAAGAGGGGCCTTGATATTGTTTGCTGTTGACGGCCTGTTGAAGTACGGCACTTCCGCGCCGCCTTTTCCCTTGATTGCGAACACGCGCCGGGCCGTCCGCTCTTTGCAGAATCGGTAAACCTGTGTCGTGAAGTGTCCGCCGGAATCCACGCAGGCGCAAATAATTTTCAGCCGCCGCCCGTCTGCGGTGGTGAACGTCTGCGAAAGAAATTTGTCCAGTTCGTCCCATACGGGCTTCAACTTCAAGTCGCCGTAGATCACCTGATACTTGATTCCCCAGCTTTCCTTGTCCACGCCCCAGCCGACAACCTCCACTTCAAAGCGGTCGTCCTGCACGTCCACGCCCGCAGTCAGCACCAGCACTTCTTCCGGGACCTCGCAATTATAGCGTTCGCGGCGTTTGAAGAGGTCGTCCGTTTCGATTTGTTCGCCCTCTTCCTCCCACGTTTCGCCCATTTCGGTATTTGTCCAAACTTTTAGAAGTTCGATGTTGCCTTTTTTCTTCTCTTCGTTTGCAGTCAGGAATTTTTCAACGATTTCCCGCCATTCCACAAAGAGGGAAGCGAGGGCGTTCAAATGGAATCCGCGCACTTTTCGTTCCGGGTGTGCCGCGACGAATTTACCCTTTCCGAACTGCTCTTTCCACTCCGTTTCGCTGGAAACCACGCCGCACGCCGGGCAAGCGCACCCGATTTCGTCCAGCTTGTCCCGGTCAAAAATGATATTCGCCCACAAAAGCGGCGTGTATGCCCCGCACGCCGGACAAGGTACGTTCCACTCCTCTTGCGTGCTGTGTTCAAATTCAACGGCAATTCTGGACGTTTCCTTGTTGGTCGGTGTACTCACGCACACTTCTTTCTTGTTCCAAAAGGTCGCAAGCCGTTTCCCTGCCAGCAACAGGGGGTCGCCCTCATTGCCAGCCGTGGCCGGGTATCGATCGATTTCGTCCGCAAGCAGAATCCGAATCGGGCGGGAGGCGAGGGAGGACGGCGAATTTGCGCCAACCATCGTCACATGACCGCCGGGGAAAATTTTCTGCAAGATCGTGTTTCCGCTGTTCCGGCTCTTGTCGTTCACCTTGTCCCGTAAAACGGGGGTGTCCCGCAACATCGGGGAAAGTCGGTCTTTTGAGAATGTTTCCGCCATTTGAATGGTCGGTTGCATGACCATGATCGGGGACGGGTCGTAGTGCATATAGTAGCCGATCGGGTTCAGAATCAGCGCGTCCGTTTTCCCGATCTGCGCCGCCGACATGATGACTACTTTTTGAATCCGCATGTCGCAAACTGCGTCCATAATCTCCCGCTGATATGGGGCCTTTGATGTGCGCCATCGGCCCGGCTCCGCCGACGATTCGGAGGACAAGCGGCGGTATTTGTCCGCCCATTGCGATATGGTCATATTCGGGGGAGGGGCCAGCACCGCAAAAATCCGGGTGAACAGGTCAACCGTCGCTTTTTTCATTGCTGTTCCCCCTTTCTCCGAACGTAGTTTTGAAATCGGAAAGTTCCATCAACGCTTCGTCGATATGATCTTTCAGCAGGGCGAATATCTCTGCCTTGTCCGTTTTCTTGCAAAGGACCGGGGCCAGCTTTGACGGAATCGCCATCAGGCGGGATTTGAAGTTTACCAGCATATCCGTCATAACGGCTTCGATGTCCGCCGCGGCGTGAAGCGTGCTTTCTTTCAACTGCAATTCGTATTCTTCATTCTTCCGCTTTGCCCGAACCAGCTTCGCCCGCTCGGTGTTATAATCTATCGTCTCTTCGCTCTCCGGGTTCCTCTTTCGGAGATAATTTATATAGCGGTGGTTCGTGTCGATCAGGTCGTACAAGCCGGGGCGAACTTCCGCGATCACCTTTTCGTCGCGCAACTGCCGCACCCGTCGTTCCGACACGTCGAGAAATCGGGCAACCGCTTTCGCGTCGTAAAGTTTCACCGTTTTTCCACCCCTCCCGCGCTTTTTTTGGCATACCCCCTTAAAAAATTTTCCCGGCCCCGGAAGCGTTCAAAAAAATTTCGTATCTAAAAAAACGCCGGGGCTCGCTGGACCCGCAGGCCGCGCGCCCCGCCGAAAGAACCTATTTCATATTTCCAATTCGTCCGGCTCTTCCGCTTCGTCGTTGATCTCTCCCGTTTCAGGGTCGATGTCGTATGCTCCCGAAAGTTTCTGCTTTGCAAGATTATATTTCCGCTCTTCAAGCCGCAGGCGGCGGCTCTCCATCTCATATCCCTTGATGGAATCAAGCAGTTTGATAATTCGCCCGTGTATTCTGTTCAGTTCGGCTTCTAACTTCATAGCCCGGTCAAATGCGCTTGCCTTTATGACAGTCTGCATTGTCACCGTGTAGCCCTCACGTTCAAGGGCGCGTTCCTTGTCGCCCGTGGTGTCCTGCAAGGCGGCAATCTCACGTTGCAGGGTTTCCAGCTTCTTTTCTTGCTGTCTGGTTGGTTTCTTCCCGTCGCTCCCGTCCATATCCCAAATCAGGGAATCTTCTTCCCGTTGCAGGGCTTCCAACTTCTCCCGCTGTTGTTCTAATCGTTTTGTCCCTTTTGGGGCGCGCATTTCAACAACACGGTCAATATAAAGTGCGGCGGGGTCGCCATGTTCCAGCGCGGCAATCTTGTTTTGCAGGTCGGCTTCCTTTGCAATCAGTGTTTGCAGTTCTGCAAGCATATTTGTTTCCGTGTCCAGCGTGATTCCCTCGATATACTCCCGCTGTTCCTGCGGTAGATCGCATAGGCGGACCGTGGAATATGCCCCGTGCGTTTCGGCATTTTTATTCCCTACGGGCGCGCCCGCGCCCACGGCATTTTTATTGCCCGGCTGTCCGCCGCGTTTTCGCTTCGGTTTCTGTGCGTCAAGGTCTGCTTGCCAATTATCAAGGCTTTTCCATTTTCGGACCTGTTCAGCCCTTACGCTGAATTCTTCCGCAAGCTGTTTCGCCGTCATGGTTCCGCCGGATTCAAGCCAAGCCCGGCGCACTTTGTCCCGCTCCGGGCTTCTCGCTTTTGCCACTGTCTACGCACCCCCTTTCGTTTGTTTCCTATTTTTCGCCCCGCATACTTCCGCGGAAGCGCGTAAAAAACGGGCCATGTTCAAAACATGGTCCGTTTTCTGCACTCGAACGGCGCGGAGGAATACGCCGCCCGAATCGTTGTGTTCATTTTCCACAATATCAATTTTACCACGGAAAACGGGCAATGGGTGGCAATCTTATTTTTCCGGGAAGCGATAGCGCGAAATGATTTTGTTTGCGCTGAAATGCCTTGCCAGACAGTCCAGCGCGGCGGCGCGGATATTCCGGCATTGCCGCGGGCTGTAATTGACTCGCGCCGAAAGCCGTTCCCATTGTTCGCCCTCTATGTAAAACCCTTGAATCAACGCTTTTTCGGTGTAATTCAGGCATTTCAATTCTTCCGCGATCTCTGCTTTTATTTTCCCGATTTCCTCTATCTCGCGCCGCAATCGGTCAATGGTCTGTGTGACAGAACGAGGGATATTCAGCACCACACGTTCAACGGGATTTGAAGTCGTGCCTTTCCCGTGCGGCATACCGTCGGAATTGACCGCCCCTAACGTCGAATAATACTGATCTTCGAGGTTCTTAATAACCCGCTCGTTCATTTTGATTGCTTTGTCTGCGTCCCTGTAATAACGCAGAATCACAATAACTTTTTCCCTGTTCACGTCCGCTTCCTCCGCTCTGCTTTAGGGCGGCTTATATATCCGCCGATAAATTCGTGTATTTTCCACCTGTCGGATTTCCGCCCGGTATCGTTGTTCGATCATCTTCGCCCGCGCCCGTTCCTGCTTCCTCCGACGGACGCGGGGTTCCATTGCCGCGTCAAGCACTCCGCTTTCTTTGATATTCTCCCATGCGTCGGCAATGGTTTTGAGCGCCCCTGAAAGCATTTCAAACGCTCTTGTGATGACCTCCGTTGCCTGTTGCAGTATTTCCGCCATCTTCTCCGTGTTTATTCCTGCGGCCCTCAAAACTCGTAACGCGGCGTTTGCTTGCTCCGTGGTCACTCCGTATTCAATTTCCATCTGCGCGCCCTCACTCTTCCGCCGGGGAACAGATATATTCCACCGAACACAAGATTTTCAGCATCTTCCCGCAATGCGGACAATGCACGGGACCGACGGCCTGCGTCCCGAATGTGTTATATCGCGTGACCTGCCCCGCGTCGAACTTCTCACCGCAACACGGGCAAATCCCTTTCCCGACGCACCGCGTTTCTTTCTGCGGCTGTCTTTCCGCCCCCGTTCGCCCCTGCGCGTCCTCTGTGGGCTTTTCGGCCCCCTCCGGGTCCATCTTCACCGCCTGCGGCTTCTGCCCGTCCTGCGCGTTCTGTGGGCCGTCTGCGGGGTGTTCCGCCCCCGGCTCTTTGTCCCATTCGATTTTCGGAGGCGGGACGGCGGAGGGAATGCAATGCGCCGCGGGCGGCGTGTGTTCGTCCCGCTCCCGGACGGGTTCAGCAGGCGGCGCGGTTTCTTCCGGTTCCTCCGGCGGCTGTTCGGCCTGCGGCGGGGGAGGGGGGGCCGTCTGCGGCTTCCGCTCCCGCGCGGCCTTTATGGAGATTTCCCCGGCTCTCTGGTATTCCTCGAACGCGGCCCGCTGGTCCTCTTCCGGCAATCCCGCCAGTTCATAGGCGGTCGAAAGGTTTATGCGGTCTGCTTTCAGTTCTTCTTTGAACTCCGGGGACAGGTGGCGAATAATGGTGTCATACCGCCCAATCTGCGCCGGGCTGGTATGAAGCACTTTTGCGATAAAATCGCGGGTTCCGTCCGCCTGAACCTCGCTGTCCCCGAACACGGTTTTGACAATCCTTTGCAGGACGGCCACGAACCGCGGGCGGGTCTTTGCCTTTTCCAGCACGTCCCGCAAGTAGCGCACTTCCTCGATCTTGTCCCACGCCGTTTTCTCCCGCTGGGAGTTGGTGGCAATCAGGTTCAGACCGTCCCGAATTTCCTGATCTTCCGCCGCTTCCTCGTTCGGCTCCACGGAACAGGTGACGAATTCATATTGCGGCTTTCCATCTTCCACAAGGGCCAGCGACGCGAGGCGGCGGCGGTGGCCCGCAATGACTTTGTATTTCCCGCCGTCCAGCGGAACGACGGTCAGGTTTTGCAGAACTTTCCCGGCGATCTCGATTGCCGCTTTCAGTTCTTCAATCTCCCGCATGGAATAGAAATTATCTTCCGACGGCACAAGGTCAAAGACGCTGATTTTCTTAATCTCGCTTTCAGCGGGGCGGGGCGGGTTGTCCCCGCCCTCCGCCGCCTGCCGCGACGCATTGTTCAAAATCTGATTCAGATTGAATTTTCCCATGATGTACGCCCCTTTCTGTCCGAATCGGACGGTTTATCTGTGTACGCCAATTCGTCCGGCACCTGTAATCAGTTTGAACGCTTCCCGGCACCCGTCCGGGTCCCCGCAACCGGGCCAGAATCCCGCTCGGCAAAAGCGTTTGTCCGTCACGTCGTCCACGTCCAGCCGATCACAAATCCCGCATTGATACGCCCGTATTTTCCCGTTTTTGCAATACTCCGGGGACAGCTTCTTTTCCCTCATGCCTTTCCCCTCTGCAAATATTCCCGCACGAAAGCGATATAGTCCATAGCGGTCCCGCTCCGGCGGCTGTATTCCGCAATCGGCATTTCCGAAAAGGTGCTTTCGGTGACTTTCTCCGAATACCGAATGCGGGTGTCAAATACGGGGTATTCCGGGCGGCTCCGCAACCACGCTTCGCCCTGCTTCTCTGCGTCGGCCCGGATAAAGCAGGTAATCAGGCACCCGGCCAGCCGCAAGCGCGGGTTCAAGTCGTCCCGCGTGTCCTCGATCTGTTCTTTCAGTTCGGCCAGCCCGTCGAAAGCGTACTTGTCAATCTTAATCGGAATAATCACGTCATCGGAGGCAACAAGGGCGTTTATCGTGGAAATGTTGATGTCCGGGGCGTTGTCGATAATGCAGAAGTCATATTGCCCCGCTACGGGGTCCAGCGCGGCCCGCAGGCGCGTTTGCTGTGGGCGGGTGGTGTCCATCAGCACTTCCATATTTGCGCGAATCAGCGTCATGTTAGCGGGCAATACGTCGATATTCTCGAACCGGGTCTTTTTGATGACTTCCCGCACGTCCAACCGCCGGGCGGTCAGAACGTCGGAAAGGCTCTTGTCATCGTAGGAATGGACTCCGAATGCCTTTGACGTGTTGCCCTGCTTGTCGTTATCCACAAGTAAAACCCGCTTTTTGTGGAAAACCGCGAGGACGTGGGCCATGTTGTCGGCGGTCAGCGTCTTTGCCACGCCGCCTTTCAGGTTGATAATGGAGATAATTTTCATCGGTCAAACCTCCTTGTTTTATTTCTCCCGCTCGACGGCGGGGTTCTATGTGCGCCGCCGCTTCCGCCGCGGGGCTTCCTGAATCTTCACCAGCGGACCGCGCCCGTCCAGCTCATACAGAAACACGGCTTCCCCGGTCTGCGCGCTGTACTGGCACACAATGTCGGTAATCGTGCGTTCCTCCGCCGGGAAGCGGAACGCCAGCCCCGGCGGGTGGATTTCGCGCCCAACCGTGATTTTGTCGCCTATCTCATAGGGACATAGGGCGGAGATTTTTACTGTTTTCATGCGTTCGCCTGCTTTCTTCCTGCTCTGCGGCTATCCGAACCGCCGCTTGATGAAGTCCACGAATTCCGGCGGAAGCGGGCCGCTTTCATCCCCTGCAATCAGCATTACGCCTCCGCTTTGTGTCGCGGCTTCCCGTTGTTCCGGGCGCTGGGCCGCGGCGATATGAACCAGCTTCCCGCTGTTGTCCAGTTCATACAGGAATGTAACGGTCCCGTTCTTCACGCTATGTTCGCACACAATGTCGGTGATTGTGTGGACCTCTTCGACGACTGCCGCCGGGTCAAGTCTGAACGCCTCCGCCTCTCCCGGCGTTGCCCTCCGTCTGCTCTTGATTTTGTCCCCGATCTCGAAAGGACACGTTGCGTTGAATGCCGCAAGTTTCATTGTTCCGCCTCCGTTTCTCCGGGGAAATTGATGATTTCTCCGGTGCTTTCGTCTACGTTGATTCGGTACTGTGTTTTGTCTATGGCTTCCGCCGCGGGTCGGTCTATCTTCTTTTCCGCCAGCGCGCGGCTACATTGCCGGGCCAGCGCGGAAAGGTGATAGACGAACTTTTCATTGATGACGTTATACGGCATGATGACCGCCGCGACGAAAAGCCCGGTCTTTGCGACAATGTACGTCATTCCCTGCGGGGTTTCCCGCTCGTACAACTGCACCATGTCAATTACATCTTCCAGCGGCGATAAATACTTGTTCTGAATGAACGAAATCCCGTTCCGCGTTTGCAACGGCTTCAACACGCCGCCGTCGTACACCAGTGAAAGGCTCTCTTCGTCAATCCGGTGTTCCGTCTGGTCCGTGTCGGAAAGGTTGATTCCCTCCGGCGCGCGCTGGTGACGAAATATGATCTTCTCTTGCTGTTTGGCTGAAATGTCGAACATGGAATAGATATTTTCTTCATCCATGTACGGAAGTCCTGTGATCGGGTAAATTGCGGATGAATCCCCAAGCCATTGTGAAACCTCTCCGCCGGATTCCTCCCGGTCGTACAGACAGAAGATTTTCGTTTTACTGCAAAGGGAAGCGACTTTCTTTAGCTTCATGTGGGTTCACCGCCTTTCTTTTCGAGGTATTCCCGCATGACACGGACAGCCACGCGGCACGCCTCTTCCGTGGCCGCAAGCACCGCTTCCGAACCTCTGAACCCTCCGAAATACCGATAACCAAACAGGGCGGCGCGTCTTGTCTCCGGGTCAAGAATCGCTATGGCCTCTTCGATGGTCATTTTCTGTTGTTCACCCATTCCGGCTTCCTCACTTTCTGCGCCGCTTCCTGCGCTTCTTTTTTTGTGGCCGGGGCGGAGGTGTGGCCGTCTGCGGCTCCGGCACGATCTCTTCGCAAAGAACTTCGATTTCCTCCACGTCCTCCGGCTGAAAACATAGTGTCGCGCCGGGGTCGTAGGTCCCCGCGGCCCAATCCGCCTTGAACTGTTCAAGGTCGTTTTTGTATCGGGGGAACGGGTGGACCTGCTCGGAATGATAAATTGCCATCATCATTCGTTCGTCGTCCTCCGGGTTCCAGTTATGCAGGTGATAGGCTTCGTGGTTGTCGTAGTCCCAAAGGGACAGCAGAACCACCAGCCCGTCAAACTCTTCATTCGCCCGCTGAATGCTCTCGAAATCCCGGTATGTCATGCCCTGTCCGGCGTACCTCTCCCTGATTTTCTGAATGGTCTTGCCGCCCGTATGGAGGCGGCACCGAATGACTTTCGGTTGATAGGTCATGTATTTTCACCGTCGCTTTCCGCCGCCCGCTCGATTGCTCGGACCGCGGCAAAGAATCCATTTGCACCCATTGCTTGTAGTGCCGCGGGCGCATTTGCAAACACATTGTCGTTTCGATTCACCCATTCTTTCAAGAAATCCACCGTATAAAGCGGGTCATTCAATTCCTTGATTATGGTTTCTTGCTTCTTTGTTATTTGGATTTTTCCCATGTTTATTTCCTCTCTTCCCAATTCCACCAGCCCTGTTTTCCTCTGGCCGGAAAAGATTCATCGAATGCAACCGGGTTTTCGAGGACCCACGCGAACCGCCCCGGCGAATAGTCGCCCAAAAGCCGCTCCCGGTCGTCCAGACTGTCTACAATGTTTTCAACAGGTACGCAATCGACAATTTCTACCGTCCCGATCACCGCGCCGTATTCCAGCCGCGCGGCTCGATTTCCGGTTCCCTGAACCTCCGCCAGCACCTTTTCGATCTCTGGCATATCTCCGCTTTCAAGAAGTCCCGTCCGCCATACGTCTTTTTTCCCTGCGTGTACTGCTACGCGTCCTCGAACGCTTGTCCGCCGTGGTCTGGTTTCGTAATGCTTCAATCCGGCCACGATTGCGAACGCGTATGGTTGATACACGGTAAAGGCTTTCATGCTGAAACCTCCTTTTTGGGGTTGTATATGACCACCATCGACGGGAACGGGGCGGGGTCGTATGCGTTTCCCTCTTCATCGGTAAAGCGTAGCCGCCCGCGCACGAACCGGATTTCCGCTTTCCCGTATATGTAGTCGTGAAAGTATGCTGTGTCTGTTCTGGCCGGAATCAGAAGAACAACCGTTTTCCCACTCCGAGCTTCTTCATAGGCTTTGCGAACCCATTTCCCGGTTTCCCGTCCGTATGGAGGGTTACACCAAACAGCACCCCCCCCCCCGCAAGATTCCAAGGACTATTCAAACCATCGGTTTCCGGCGTGTAGTACGCCGGGCATTTTGCACTTTTGGCCGTCGCCGCCGCGTCCAGCGCAAACCCGAATTCATCATTCAGGCGGTCGAAAAAGTCCTGCGGCGTGCAATAGTCCATTTTCTTACTGCTCAATAATGCCGCGTTCATTCCGCGTCCTCCGTGTCCCGCTCCTTTGCGGCTTTAACCGCCGCCGGAATATCCCCGCGGCCTGCGCCCTCAACCTCCACGCGCACAACGTCGCCCGTTCGATATACCGCAATCTTCCGGGCCGGGCGAATTGCCTTGACGATCTCCACAACAGCGCCACCCGCCGCGGCTACCAGAACCACAAACCCCAGCCAAACCCAAAAAGACGAAAAGATAAATCGCAAAAACTCCATGTCATTTCCTCCGTTCCAGCCTGTCGGCTATGTTCAAAATTCCTGCCATTGCTTCACGAATATTCGTGTCGGTGTTTGCCGTGATGGAAAGCACCTGTGCAATATCCCGTAATTCCTCCGCCGCTTCGACGATCTCCGCCGCCGCGCCGGATTCTTTCATGCAGTCCGGGCAAAGCGGCAAGCCCTCCGCCGTCGGCGCGCCGCACTTTTCGCACTTTCGGTTTTTCACCGTCTGCACCCCCTTACACGGGGTAGCCGAAAACAAAGAATGTCCCGGTCAATATCGCACCCAGCAAGAACGCCAGCCACGCGATCATAAGCACCGCAAGGACGTTTTCGGCCCATCCCGCTACACGCAAGGCCCATCTTGCCGCCGCCAGCGGCCCACGGCGGCGCTGTGCGGCCCGCTTCGCTTCCGGGTTATCCCGGTTCAGGTCGTATGTATTCGCCTTTTCAGCCGCCGCCAGTTTCGGCGTGAAGTGCTTCCGCACCGTGAAGATCACCCAAAAGGCAAGGACGATCACGCTTCCCGCTGTCATTGCACTTCCTCCTGTTCTCTGGCCCATGTGCATTCCGCGCACTCTTCCAATTCTCCCGTTTCCAGCGGGCAAGGCTCCATTTCGGCCCACTCCGGCTTTCCACAATCGTATTTCATCGGTCGTTCTCCTTTTCTCCGGGATGCCCGCGCAAGGCAAGCATTTTTTCACGAACCAGCTTGTCAACGACGCGGCCCGGCGTTTTCTGCCCGCTCATGGTCATAAGCCGTTCGAGGTTATAGGCGGTCTGCGGTGTTACCCGAACCGTTAATTTCTGTCTGTGCTGTTTCTTCATTGCTCCCGCTCCTTTCGTGCGCGTAGTCGAGGAATAGAACCGCTCCGTTGAATCGGACCCGCCACGGTTCGAGGTCCGCCGCGGTGACGTATTTTCTGCCGAACCGCTCTTTCATGTCCCGCCAGACTTCCCACGGAACAAAGAAAAAGTCATTCCCGATTCCGACGCACACGGCGGAGATCGCGCCGTGCTTGTGGTGATGTTCCAGCGCGTCCCGCTGTTCCTGCGTCAGAACGTCCCATTTCAGGCGGTCCGTGGTGGTGTACTTTGCTTCAAAGACGATTGACCGTCCGCCCGCAAGCGTCCCCTGAAAGTCCGGCTGTGCGCGGGCCGTGAACCGCCCTTTGAAAATCCCGTCGCGGCTCTTCTCCAACACGCGGAACGGTTCAGGCGTTTTGTCCACCGTCGCCCGCCCGCGGGACGCATACAACGCGCACGCGGCTTTTATGGCCTGCTCGAAAAAATGCCCCTGCGCGTTGTTGACCTTGTTTTGGTAGCGCATGGCCGCGCGCTGGTGATCTATCTGCATCGTTTATCCCTCCGTTTTCTCCCGCTCCCGTTCGTCATGGTCTGGACAGGGGAACGGCTCTGTCCGGTAGCACTCTTCGCAACATTCGTCGCACACAGCTTCCCCGCGGCGGCGGTAGTATTCGCAAGGGCGGACCCGCTCGACGGGTTTTCCGCATATCGCGCAATTCACGGTTCCACCCCGCTTTCCAGCGCGGCCCGCCGGGTGTGGCGGTCCATTCCCATCATCAGGGATTCAAGTTTCATGGCTTCTTCCCGGCTGATTTCCCGCGGCGGCAGCAATTCATCCTGTTCTTTTCCCTCCGGCGGAAAAATCCCGTTTTTTATCAGGAACGCAGAAAAGAACCTGTCCATTTCCTCTTCCAATGCTTCGCGGAAAAAGTCATAATCGAATTGGATTTCCAATCGTTCCGCCGCGGTGCATTCAATCCCTACTTGCTTTCGCTTTCTCCCCGTGTATTCCCCCACGCGGCCATAAGCCGCGCGCCCGGTCACGGAATAGATCACCTGTGAAAGCAGTTTCCGTTCAATAGGGGTCGTGTACCTAAACCACGCCATTTCCCGGTGTTCTTCTTCCAGTTCTGCTTCCGTGAATCCGTATTGCTTCATCAGGCGGTCAAGGGTTGCCGCGGCGGATTCCTGTTCCCCGGCAATGCCCCGTTCGGCCAACGCCTGAACCCGCTTGATCTTCTGCAAAATCCGTTCCCGCTCCTGTGTCATGGCTCTACGTCCCCCCATGTGTACGGCTCCCCGCCGCAATTATCGCGGAACAGGCACTTTCGGCAAGCATCGTCCGCCGTCCTGCCGTCGCAATATTCTTTGATAACGGCAACTGCGGCGTTCAATGCCTGCGCCTGTTCTATCAGGTTGTCGCGCTCCATTCGTGCAACCTCCGTTCTTTGTGACGCTCCAAGTATTCGCCCCAGCTTTCTTTCAGGTATGACCGCCCGTAAATAAACCGCTGTGCGAATTCTTTTTGAAGCGCGTTTGGTATGATTCCTTTTCTCTCGTTCCGCTCCGGCTGGGCGTATATGCTGATACCCTTTAGGCGTTTCAGCCGTTCCACCCGGTAGGCCGCGTTTTCCACGTCCTCCGTGACAAGCAGGTAAATAAACAGGTTATACGGCTTCTTCCCGTGGTTCCCCAGCAGTTCCGCCGCCCGCTCGATTGCTTCAATCTGCGGTATCTGATCGCACGAAAACCGAATGAATCGAATCCATGTCAGCCGCGCCAGTATTCCCGCTATGTGGTCATCGACCAACCGCGCGTCCATGCCTTGATTTAGGTCTATCGCGTACCCGCTCCCGATCATGCTTTCAAGCTGGGAAACCCCGTATTCGGAAGCAAGAATGTTGTTGTCCATCAAAACAAGTTTGTTCGTGTCAGGGCGCACAATCTGTTTCCATTCCCTGTACGGCTTTATTCCGCCCTCTTTTTCCGGGACTACGCACCACGGGCAATGATTCGGACAACCGCGGGTCAAATAGCCTATTGCGTAATCACACTCCGGGTAAATGCTGTAATCAGGAAAGGCCGCGTCGATCTCCGGCGGCAACTTCTGGTTTAGCGGTATATCGTCATACCCGGTCCCGCCGCGTATTGCGTCCAGCGGCAAGTACAGGTTTTCCGGCGTGAAGTCAAAGACTTTGCTTGAATACACCCGGTCATAATGGCACATAGGGGACCACCATTCGACGGAATCCCCGCGGGCTTTGTGGTATGCCGAAATCTTCATCAAGGCATAGTTCGGAAAGGTCTTGTGCTTCATGTACTCCTGTTCCGCGTCGTGAAGTCCTATCCGCATAGCGCACCCCGCTTCACAACTCCACAATTCCGCCGATGTTGTCCACGTCTGCCCGCGTGACGCTCCGGCGTTTCAGAATTCCCGCAATCACGGTCCCGTACTTTTCCCAGCGCGCCGACACAAGGACGAAATACCGCAATTCCGGGTTCATCGTTGCCCGAACTTTCAAGGCTCCCAAAATCCGGTCGTCAATCTCCATTTTCAGGGGATAGACAGCAATTCTTCCCGTGTCCTTGTCAATTTCGCGGCAAATCGCCATAAGGCGCATAGGCTTCCGCGGCTCTTGCTCCGGGCGGCGCGGCTCCCGCTCGGACCGCCTGCAATCGCATAGTTCGCCCGCGTCCAAATGCGCCCCGCAATTCGGGCATTCCCGGTAAGGCGTTCCCATGTTGACCGCTCCTTTCTATTCTTTCTTCCTCAATTTCAGGTATATTGACCAACCCGTGAAGTCGTTGTATTTGTACTCAATCCCGTAATCTTCGTCCGTCAGGGTCCAGCCGGGATATTTCTTTTCCCAAAACTCCCGCCCCGGACGTTCCCGCGCCCACTTCTCAATCTGCCGCCGATTGTACTTCCCGTCATTCGTCCGGCTGGTGGGGCGTTCAAGGTTCTGCGAGGAAGTCCACCGCTTCTTCCCGCCGCTTTGCTTCACAAGGTAGACACAAAGGGCGGCTATGCCGTTTTCATCGGCTTGCAGGCGGTCAGCGTTGCAAAATCCGATTCGATCGCCTTTCTTCTGGCCCTTGCGTTTTCGCTTCCTCCACAACTCTTCCACCACGTCACGGTCTAACCCGCCGTTCATAACGATATGGTGATGAATACGAACGGGTGTGTCGCTGTTTCGTTTGGTGGTGTATGACGTGATCAGCAGATATTTCAGCGGCGGCAATCCCTCTTTCTCCCTGCGGTATGAAATCCGGCGGAGGTAGTTTGTCGCTTCCCGTTCCGCGTCCTCCACCGTGGCCGGAAGATATTTCGGGCTGTATGTAGCCGATACATGAAGCGCGTCCGGGTCGTCCCCGAAATTCAGGTTTCCAAGCTGGATAAAATATCGCCGGGCGTTTATGTCGTTCAGGTTCTTTTGCTTTGGCTCCGATTCTCGCACTTTCTTCGAGCGGGTCCGCCTTGTGGCTCTGTACTGCGCGTCTGTGTACTGGAATATGTCAACTTCCCGGTAACTCTTTCCGCAATAGATTTTCTTTTCTCTGATAAATGTTCGCACTTTGCTTCACCCTCTTTCTGCGGATGATGAAGCGGGCGTGTCCTGTCTTTCCGGTCTGCTCCCCGTCAGGGCGCAAAGGGGGAAGAGGGTTCCTATCCTGCGCCCCCTCCCTCTTCCCCCTTTGCAATCCCCCTTTACCCTCGGCGGCGCAAAAAGAGAAAGTGAAGAGGGAAGAGGACGTGGAGTAGGACCGCTGAACCCGTGCTTTCTTCCTGTCTGCGTAACAAGGCTTCGTCGGAATGATAATACTCATTACAAGCCCGCTACGCCGCATAAAAACGGCGTTGTTTCTTGACTTTTCCGCCGCTTTTTGCTATACTTTCGTTAGGTTGATAGATGATATATTTTCATCGGCGGAATCCGCTTCGCGTTGCTTTGCAGAACAACGCGGGGCGGTTTTTCTTATGTACTTTTTGCGGCAGGGAGGGGTTTACCCCTCCGCCGCCTTTTTGTCTGCCTCTTCCTGCGCGATCTCTTCCGCGTCCTGCTTTGACTGGAACAGGGCGGCAACCACCGCGCCCAGCGCGTCGCCCCACAAATAGGGCGGATAATCGTTCAGCGCGGACATGAGCGCGTCCACAGCTTCCAGCTTCATTTCTTCACGGCGCGCGGCCTGCTCTTCTTCGTCGTCCTCTCCGGGGATAGATACCAAGATTACAGATTTCGGATAGCAAAGCGGGCGAACGCCCCCGTAGCCGTAGTACGCGTAGTCCCAGCCCATCGCGCCGGAGGAAGTGACGCCGCGGACGCTGTCCGAATTCGACGCGTCACACGTCCACGGGGTCAGGTTCCAGCACCATTCGTCCACGGGCGGGGTGATCTCCCGATACTTGCGGCAAAGCGCGTCGGACCGCAAAGCGATCTTGTCCGTGGCGGTCCCGTAATCGGTCATTCCGTCGTCGGCGGTCAAGTCGCTTTCCCAATCAAGGAACGCGGCCCGGTCCGCGCCCTCCTGAACCAGCGCGTCGAGGAACGCCCCGTTCAGTTCCCGGCGCAAAGAGGATTTCCGCCAGTCGTTGCAGTTCTCTTCATCGAACGCCCGGAGAAAAACAGGCTCCGCCGCCAGACAAAGCGTTCCCGCGCCGATGTCCTCGAATTTGACCCATTCCACGCCGCCATACATGAAACGGTCGCCCGGTTTCAGTTCAGCAAGTTTTTTCATGGTCCTTTTCCTCCTGAAAAATAGATTTGATTTCCTTGATATAGTCCCGCACCGTTGCGGAAATTGTGTAGTAGAACACGGGGAGGAAGAGGGCGAAAACTTCGCCGCCGATCGCCTTATATCCCCGTTCTGTCAGGGCGTAGGCCGCACCCGCTCGAAACAGCAGGACCCCGGCCACGGTCAGGGTCGCATATTTCGCCACGGTCCAGCCGTTCAGCCGGACGCGCCGCCGGGTGTGCTTCTGGCTCCGCCGCCGCGGGCGGACTTGTCCCGCTCCAATGGTGATTGTTCTGATTTCCTGCGTCATGGTGTCGCCTCTTTCTCGAACCTGAACCCGGCCTTGAATGCTTCTATGCACTCTTTAGCAATCAGGTCTTTCAATCTGCCGTACTCCAAATAGTCGTTGTAACTTCCGCCCCGCAGGTATGCCGGGCGCGCTCCGATTTCCTCCATGTCTGCGATCAGACTTTTAACCCGTTCGTTCAGTTCTTCCGGGGTCATCTTCTCCCGCTCCTTTTGGCAACGTGATTCGGTCTGCCGCCGCGATTGCAACGGCGCGCCCGTTCCGGTCCAGCAGTTCGCCTTGCACGTGAAGTCCTTTCCCGTCCGGGGTCTTTCGGTAAATCACCGCCGTTATTTTCTGATAGGTAATACCGCCGAACGCAACCGGGCGTTCATCCAGAAAAGCCCGCTTCAATTCATTCACTGTCACGGCGCGCACCGCCTTTCCGGGAAATCTCGTATTCTGCCCCGTAGCGGCGGCGTTTGCACCGCCAACAGGTGATTTTCAGGTTCTTTCCGCCAGCTATGCGGGTTATGTCGTGCTTCCCGGCCTTTTTCAGTTCGAGGAAGCAGGGCAAGCAGAATTGACGCTTCACAGCTTCACCCCCTCTTTGATTTTCAAATAGAATTCCTCCGGGGTCATGTCCGCCGGAACGGTCAAACTGATTGCGTGGAACTGCTTACGGCATTTCGTACATTCCCGCCGCTCGATTGCCCCCACGGTCCAGATATTCACACTTCCGCCGTGTCCGGGGTAAAGTCCGATTTCTCCGCAACGGGGACAAACAACACGCAAGCCATTTTTCACGATCTCGCCGGATTCTCCGTAAATCACGCCGTTTGTGGCCTCTCGCGCTACGTTCTTCATTCCGGTTCCCTCTCGATCACTTCACAATCCCCGGCGCGGATTCCCAAATAGTTCCCGCCGTGGTGGATGAAATAGACTGTTTCGCCGTCCCCGGTCGTCGATACCCCTTGCACGTAGAAAATCCGGTCTTTCTCAACAAGCGGAATTTTTGTATCGCGGGTGATTCGGATTTTCACGCCGTCACCCTCTTTCCCAAATCCGCTTGACTTCTTCGCAACAGTAGTCCGCCCCGTTGGTTAGCACCCAATCTTTCAGATCGTCCCGCTGGGCGCGCTTGCAATGCCGTTCCAGCGCGTCGAAATCGTCTTGCAGGGTGTCCGGGTTTAGGAATTTCAGGGTTTGACCCGTGGCAAACGCCAGTTCAGCCGAAACCACAATACACCCCGTCCCGTCGCTTGTGTCCGGGTGAATGCGGATGAACAGGCTTCCCAGCTTCATTTTGAAGTAACCGGGCATTGCGGTTTCTTCTTTTGTCAGGCCCTTTGCGGTCCCGAATTCCTGCATTGCCACGGCGCGGGCTTTTGTGGCCGTCAGCTTCACGCCGCCGGGGTAACTGTTTTTCTTCGTCATGGCTTTTCCGCCTCCCGCTCGAATCGGATTTTCATTTGTGCCGGGTAAAGGTCAACTTCTGGCCGTCTTTTTCCGGTCCACCGCAAGCCGCCCGCCCTGTCCAACACACTTCCAGCCAGCGGCCCGCAGGCTTGCCCCGTTTTCGCTTTCCAGAATGTATGTCACCAGCCGTTTATATCCCATAGCGCGGGCGGCTCTCCATGCGGCGGCATAAAGCATTGAACAGGCGTTCCGGGTCCCGTCTGTGCAAAGCCTGTTGACTTCCAGCGTCCAGCCGTCGTCTAAATGCCGCGCCACCGGACGGCCCACAATGGCAACGCCCACGATCTTTTCGCCGTCGGAAAGCCCGATGGAAAATTTATGCCCCACCGTCGGCCCGTGGTGTCTGTGGTTCTGCTCCACGAACGCGTTTGCTTCCCGTAGGGTTATAGGTACAACTTCAAGCATTAGACCGCCCCTGCCGTCCCAGCTTCAAGCCCCAGCCACCAGCCGGGGCTATTCCGCTTTTCTTCGTAGGGGCAACCGCTCCCGTCGTCGCAACTCACCTTTCCGCACCCGGCGCAATACTGCCGCTGGAATTCTTCGTCCCATGGTCCATCCAGAACGGGCAGGCTCCGCAGGAATGCGGCCAGCGTTTCCGGGGTTCTGGCGATCTCTTCAAAATTAGTTGCCAATCTGCACACCTCCTTGTGAACTCACCGCCGCGGGCTTCCCGCGCCGCTTGAAACTCTCTTGAACCCGCTGTTGCGCGAGAACGGGGCTATATGCCCGCCGTTGGTTGCGGTCAAGTTCTCCCGTTTCGCCGCGCTTCAATTCACGATAGACCGTCGCCGTTGTCACACCAAGCCCTGCGGCAATGTCGGCCACGCGGTCCCCGTTCAGGTATCGGACGGCGATCTGCTCTCGGTCCCGAAAGTCTATGTATCTGTACTGCCGCACCACATTTCACCCCCGTTTCTCTTGCATTTCACGGCTTTTTGTGATACAAAAAAATAAATGCGATAGAACTTGCACCCGTCATTCGACGTGGTGTTTGTTCTTTCGCATTTAATATTACAAGGCGCGAATTCGGAAAATCTTGCAGAAGAGTCTTGACAAGCGGGTGTTTCTCTGGTAGAATACCCCTTGTTCCGCGGGCATAGCTCATCTGGTAGAGCGCCACCTTGCCAAGGTGGAGGTAGCGAGTTCGAGCCTCGTTGCCCGCTCCAGAGTGAAACAGGACACCCAGCTTTGGGTGTCCTGTTTTTT
>DXTB01000020.1:0-6547 GCA_019410105.1 Clostridiales bacterium
CTTCTTGTATTGGGTTGCCTTGCTTACAAAACGGCCGTTGTCCGCGGCCGACTTTGTGTTTATGGTATCCGGTTTGCGCCGGACTGCGTTGCATTGATACTATGTAGTAACATATCGTTGCCCTTAGTATAGCTCAAATTTTAAACTTGTCAATATAGCTTTTATAAATTGGTGCATAATTTACGTTTTTTCACTGTCCAAATTATTGATTCTGCACACAAGCGTAATAGGAACCGTTTTTGTATCATAATATATGCAGTATCATACCGCTTATTTCCTTCCTTTTCCATGGAAATATGTATAAAACTCATTTTATTTTTGCATCCAATTTAGTTGCATTTTTAAATGCTTTGTGTTATGATCTCTCTTGTAAATACATGCTGCTTTGTTTTTTATCTTGTTATGTAGTGACATTCCAATATTACGATATTCATTAAAGGAGGGCCTTTTTTATGAAAACGCTGGTCGTCGAGAGAGATGGCAGGATTACCGTTCACGAGGTCAACAAGCCCCGGTACAACGAGTATCAGGCGCTGGTTAAGACCATTGCCTGCGGCATGTGCGGTACCGACATCAAGCTCATCCACCGCACCTTTAAGGGCTTCCCCGAATCGGTCTACCCCATTATGCTGGGCCATGAGGGCGTGGGCGAAGTCGTGGAGGTGGGCTCCAAGGTCAAAGGCCTTAAAGTGGGCGACAAGGTGCTGCTGCCCTTTGTGGATCCTGACCCGGAAAACCTGCCTGGGCTGGGCTCCGGCTGGGGCGCGTTGAGTGAGTACGCTGTGGTGTGCGATCCCAAAGCCCCCTGGCCCGGCGGCGCTCCCGACTGCGCCTTTGCTCAGACGGTGCTGGACGACGATCTGGACCCCGTGGACGCCACTATGATCGTCACCTTCCGTGAGGTGCTCTCCAACATCCGCTATTTCGGTATCCAGCCCCAGGACTCCGTGGTAGTGTTTGGCTGCGGCCCTGTGGGTCTTACATACCTGAAGTTTATGAGCCTGCTGGGTGTAAAGGATCTGGTGGCCTGCGACATCCTGCCCGAAAAACTGGAGCAGGCCAGGAATTACGGCGCTACTCACCTCATTAACAGCAAGGAGTGCGATGTGCGCGCCGAGGTGCGCAAGCTCTTCCCCGGCGGTGTGGACTACGTGCTGGACGCGGCCGGTTCCCCCGCCATTGTAAACCAGGGCATGGGGCTTATCAAGGACCGTGGCTCAGTGCTGTGCTACGGCGTGCCCGAAAAGGAGGAGGTCACCATCGACTTCAGCCCTGCCGACTACAACTGGCGCGTCATTTACCAGCAGATGCCCCGCAAGCGCGAGGAAGGCGAGGCCCACGCCCAGGTGGTAGAGTGGATGCGCTCCGGTGAGCTGAACATTAAGGACTTTATTTCCGACTACTTCACCTTTGACCAGGCCGTGGAGGCCTACCAGAAGCTGCTGGACCGCAAGATTCTGAAAAAGGGCATTATTACCTTCTAAAAAGTACAATGAGAGGCCCCCGGCGCGTTGCGCCGGGGGCTTTTATAATGGCTTCGCTTCCGTCAGGTCCGTCCGCCGCCGCGTCCACCGTGTCGGGGGAGATCCCCACCGCCGAAGCCGAAGTCGGCCCGCTTGCGGCGGAGGAACCAGACCGACAGCAGGCAGGAGAGCAGCTCCGCCAGCGGCACGGCCAGCCACACGCCGTCCACCTCCAGCAGGCGGGGCAGCAGAAGCAGCCCCAGCAGCAGGAAGCCGAAGGTGCGGGCAAACGAGATAATGGCGGAGGTGCGCCCATCGGACAGGGCGGTAAAGAGGGCGGAGGAGAAGATATTTACCCCGGCGAAGAGGAAAGCGGGGGCGAACCGTCGAAAGCCGTCCAGGGCGATGGCGTACACCTGGGAGCCGGGCGTGGAAAAGATCCCCACCACCACCCCGGACAGGGCCAGGGCCACCGCCAGAATAGCCACGGACGAAACCAGGATAAACCGCAGGCAGTAGCCGAAAATACGCCGCATCCGGTCATACCGCCCCGCCCCCCGGTTGAAGCTGAATACCGGGGCCACCCCCATGGAGAAGCCCATATACAGGGACACCAGAAGGAACTGGGCATAGAGCACGATGGTGATGGCGGACACGCCCGCCTCCCCCAGGTAGGCCATCATAATAGCGTTAAAGAGAAAGGTAGTCACCGCCATGGACAGGTTCGTCACCATCTCGGACGCGCCGTTGAAGCAGGCCCGGCCCAGCATGCGCAGATCCCCGTGGGGGCGGCCAAAGCGGAGCCCCTGCCGGCGGAGCAGGAAAAAGAGCACCCCCGCCACGGCGGGAATCGAGTAGCCCGTAACAGTGCCCAGGGCAGCGCCCAGTATGCCCATCTGCATAGGCCCCATATAGAGATAGTCCAGCACGGCGTTGGTGACGCCCGCCGCAGTCGCCAGCCCCAGGCCCAGGCCGGGCCGCCCGGCAGTGACAAAGAAGCTCTCAAAGAGGAGCTGGAGCATGGCCATGGGTGCAAAGCAGAGCTGCACCCGCAGATAGGTGACCGTATCGTCCAGCAGCAGATCGCTGGCCCCCAGCAGCCGGGCCAGCGGCCCGGCGAACAGGGCCCCCGCCAGGCAGACCGCCAGGCCGATGCACACCGCCACCAGGGCCAGAAAGCCGAAGTCCCTCCGGGCCTCCTCCAGATATCCGGCCCCCATCTTGTGGGCCACCACGGCGGAACCGCCGGTGCCCAGCATGATCCCCATGGCCAGGGTAAAGCTGATGGCAGGATAGGCCACATTGGCGGCGGCCAGGGCGTTCTCTCCCACCAGGCGGGCAATCAGCACCCCGTCCACGATGGTGTAGAGGCTGACCACCAGCATCATAATAATGGTGGGCAGGGCAAAGCGCAGCAGCCCCGGCAGGTGGAAGTCGCGGTCCAAGCGGTTGGTCATGGATAAATGTCCTCTCTTTCTCATGGCTGTTTCTCCGGCCTGCGACCGGTACAGATGGCGCAAAGTCTGGCTCCATTATACCATTCCGTACCGCTTTATGGTATAAGAAACCACTGTCGGCCGTCAAGTGCGGCATGAAGCCTTGGTCATGGCCGGAGGACGGTTGCCGCCGGGCCTGCTTTCTGTTATAATGGAATTAACTCTGAGGAAAATCCGAGAAGGGGGCGTTTTCATGCGGAAGGTGACCTGTGCGAGCTGCGGCCGGCCCTATGACTACGACAGCGACGACTTCTGTCCCAAGTGCGGCAGCTACAATTCCCCGCCGGACCGCGCAGGGGCCCGCCCGGCGCAGGCTCCGCCCGCCCGCGTTTCGGCCGCTTCCAAGGACCGGCCGCGCCCGGCGGCCCAGCCCAAGACCCCACCGGTGGGCCCCCGGACGGTGTCCTACGGCGGCCCCCAGGGAGGGACGCCCTGGGAGGAGCCCCCCGCACGGAGGCAGCGCTCCCCGCTCAAGCTTCTGGTGCTCGTGCTCGTGTCGCTGTTCCTCCTCTGCATTGTCCTGCCCTTCGTGTTGGGTCTTATGCTTAACCTGTCCGAAGCCTTTGCGGGCCGCCGCCCAGAGCCGGGGGCGGTTGCCCAGGCGGAGCCCGCCGGCGGGACTCACGCCCTTTGGGAGCCCTTTTCCATTCACGGTACCCAGCAGGTGACCGTGGAGGACCCCTGGGAGGTGGATCTGACCTACGTACCCCTGGCCCGGCGGGAGGGCTTCCGCTGCCTGGCCGTGGATCTCTGGGTGGAGGGGGGCGAGCGCCGGGACGACCTGACCTTTTTTCCCGCCGAGCTGCGGCTGGAGGACGGCACCGCCCTTCTGGCGGAGGACGACGCCTCCCTGGCCCGGCAGCTCAAGGACGCGGGGGTATATCTGGTCACCCTCTCCGACGCCCAGTGGGAGGACCCCCTGTACGGCCAGATGATCTTCTTTGTCCCCGAGGATGCCTCCGGCGGGGCCGTGCTGGCTTTGTACGAGGGGGAGCCGGACAGCAGCACCCCCTCTGCCGTCCATCAGATTCCCCTGGAGCTGCCCTGGGGCGCGGTCGGAACCATGTAAAAAGGAGCAAATCAGATTGAATAACATCACTCTCATCGGCATGCCCGGCTCGGGCAAGAGCACCGTGGGCGTCCTGCTGGCCAAGGCCCTGGGCTTTCAGTTTGTGGACGTGGACCTCCTCATTCAGCAGCGGGAGGGGGCCCTCCTACAGGAGCTGCTGGACAACCGGGGCGTGGAGCCCTTTTTGGACGCGGAGGAGGCGGCCATCTGCTCCCTGGCCTGCACGGGCGCCGTCATTGCCCCCGGAGGCAGCGCCGTCTGCCGGGCGGGGGCCATCGGCCACCTGAGGGCCCTGGGCCGGGTGGTCTACCTCCACGTCCCCCTCCCGGAGCTGGAGCGGCGGATACACAACATCACCACCCGGGGCATCGCCATGGCCCCGGGCCAGACCCTGGCCGACGTCTATGCCGCCCGGGAGCCCCTCTACCGGCGGTACGCCGATCTCACCGTGGACGTGGGGGAGGGGAGAGGGCTGGAGGAGACGGTGGCCGCCGTGCTCCAGGGCCTGCTGGGGCTCAACACCGCCCAGGCCCAGGGCTGAGCCGCGCCCACTTGTATTTTTCCAAATTTGTGGTATACTTTAGGAGTACGAATATCGCGTGCGAAATGCCCGCTGGTTTTCCGGCGGGCTTTGCCGCGTTTTCCCCCACCTCTGCGCGGTGGGGTATGACCCGCAACCGCCCCCCGGCGCAGGAGGGGCCAAAACGCTGTAAAGGACGAACAACATGACCTTTCAAGAACTCGGCCTCAACGAGCCCATCCTGCGGGCCCTGGCCGACCAGGGCTACGAGCAGCCCTCTCCCATCCAGGCAAAAGCCATTCCCCCCGCGCTGACCGGCCGGGACGTGCTGGGCTGCGCCCAGACCGGCACCGGCAAGACCTGCGCCTTCGCCGCCCCCATTCTCCAGCAGCTCAGCGGCCGCAAGGCCCAGGGCCGCCCCATCCGGGCCCTGATCCTCACCCCCACCCGGGAGCTGGCCCTCCAGATCCAGGAGAGCTTTGAGGCCTATGGCAAGTACCTGCCCCTGCGCTCCACCGTCATCTTCGGCGGCGTGGGCCAGGCTCCCCAGGTGGAGCGGCTGAAAAAGGGCGTGGACATCCTGGTGGCCACCCCCGGCCGCCTGGGCGACCTCTACGGCCAGAAGCTCATCGACCTGTCCCGGCTGGAGATCTTCGTGCTGGACGAGGCCGACCGGATGCTGGACATGGGCTTCATCCACGACGTGCGCCGCATCCTTGGCTGGCTGCCGGCCCAAAAGCAGACTCTTTTCTTCTCCGCCACCATGCCCCCCGAGGTGCAGGGGCTGGTGGACTCCCTGCTGCACAACCCCGCCAAGGTGGCGGTCAACCCCATCTCCTCCCCGGTGGAGGTGATCGACCAGAAGCTCTACTACGTGGACCGCGGCAACAAGACCAGGCTGCTCGCCGCCCTCATCCGGGAGCTGGACGTGAAAAACGCCCTGGTGTTTACCCGCACCAAGCACGGGGCCAACAAGGTGGCCGGGGATCTGGTCAAGGCGGGTATCTCCGCCGCCGCCATCCACGGCAACAAGAGCCAGACCGCCCGACAGCAGGCCCTGGCCGACTTCAAGAGCGGCGCGGTGCAGGTTCTGGTGGCCACCGACATCGCCGCCCGGGGCCTGGACATTGAGGAGCTCTCCCACGTGTTCAACTACAACCTGCCCGACGTACCGGAGACCTACGTCCACCGCATCGGCCGCACCGGCCGGGCCGGGCGGGGCGGCACCGCCATCTCCTTCTGCGACATCAACGAGAAGGACGAGCTCAAGGCCATTGAGAAGCTCATCGGCCGCGCCATCCCTGTGGTGGAAGTCCACCCCTGGCCCATGGAGGTGCTGGAGCCCCTGCCCCGCGACAAGAAGGGCCGGGTGGTGAATCCAGAGGACGCCGAGGCCCGGGCCGCCGCCAAGGAGCGCCGCCGCCAGCGGGATGCGGCCAACAAGGCCGCCGCCGAGGCCCGAAAGGCCAAGGCCAACCAGAAGGTACTGGAGCAGCCTCCCCAGCCGGAGCCAGCCGGGGAGACCTCCGCCAAAAAGCGCCGCAAGCGGGGCCAGCGCAACAGCGCCACCCTGGAGGAGGCCCTGACGGCCACTGCCCCCGCCCGGCCGGTTCAGGCGGAGTTTGCCGACTTCCACAAGCCCGACCCCCTGGCCAGCGACGCGATCATGGACGCCACCGCCCGCCTGCTGGCCCCTCGCGGCCGGGCCCAGACCGCACCGAAAAAGGACAAACCAGTTGAACAGCCCGCTAAAAAGCGGAAGAAGGCCGCCAGGCCCCCGGAACCCCCTGCGAAGCCGGAGCCCCAGGCGGCGCGGAAGCGCAAGGGCGGCGGACGCCACGGCGGCCGGGGCCGTCCCCCGGAGGTCACCCTGCGCACCAATGGGCAGAAGGACTCCACCGAGCAGCCCAGCCTGATGAAACCCTACTACCTGAGCCATGACTAAACCAAGAGGACGCGCACACCTCCGGCGTGCGCGTCCTCTTTCTCTTCTGCGGCG
>DXTB01000020.1:6647-9458 GCA_019410105.1 Clostridiales bacterium
TCCGCCTCCTGAACAACGTAGGGGCCGATGCCCACATCGGCCCGCCGATCCGGCCGCAGATTGACCGCGGGCGGGTGTGGGCCCCCGCCCCTACGGCTCTGCAATGACGGCGTCCCCCCGCAAAATATGGGGGCGGCGCTTTTACGCCTTCTTGGGCGGGTGGAGCCACCGGCCGAAGCGGTAGTAGAGCAGGATGGCCACGGAGGTGACCGCCCAGGTGATGGGGTAGCTGGCCTCCACAGCCAGCAGGGTGTGGTGGGCGGGCACGACGGTGAACAGCCACAGCAGCCGCAGGCCGCATACCCCGAAGACCGAGATGAGCATGGGGGCTACCGACTTGCCCGCCCCCCGGATGGCTCCAGTGAGCAGCTCGATGAGAATATAGGTGATATAGCAGGGGGCCAGGAAGCGCACCATCTCCACCCCCACCTCCAGTACGTCGGGGTCGGGGGAGAAGATGGCCAGCAGGGGCCGGGCCAGCAGGAAAAAGGCAGTGCTGAGCAGGACGGTGAAGCACGCCGTCATGGCCACCGACACCCGGACGCCCTTTTTCAGGCGCTCATACTCCCCGGCGCCGTAGTTCTGCCCGGCAAAGGTGGTGATGGACTGGGCCATGGCGGTAATGGTCATCCAGAAAATGATATCCATCTTGCCGTAGGCGGTCCAGGCGGCCACAGCGTCGGTGCCAAAGGAGTTGATGGAGGCCTGTATGACGATGTTGGAGGCGTTGTACATCACCGACTGGAGGGCGGTGGGCACACCGATCATCAGGATGCTGCGCATGGGCATGGCATAGATGCGCAGCCGCTTGGGAAAGAGCTGATAGGGGGTCATCTCGGAGCGCATGAGTGAGATCACCACCAGCACGGCGGACAGAAGCTGAGAACAGATGGTGGCGATGGCCACGCCGGCCACCCCCATATGGAACACTACCACCAGCAGCAGATCCAGCACAATGTTGCACAGGGATGCGGCCATGAGGAAGTAGAGGGGCCGCCGAAAGTCGCCGATGGCCCGCAGCACGCCGGTACCCATGTTGTAGATGACGTTGGGCACCATACCCAGGAAATAGACCCGCAGATAGAGGATGGCCCCGGGCAGGGCCTCCTCGGTGGTGCCCATGGCCCGCAGGGCCCAGGGGGTAAGGACAAAGCCCGTCACCATAAAAAATGCGCCGATGAGGATGCTCAGCAGCATGGCGGTGTGGACGCACTCGTGCACCTCGTCCCAGCGGCGGGCGCCGAAGTGCTGGGCGATGGCCACCACCGCACCGGCCGCCAGGCCGGTGAAGATGCCCACCGTCAGGTTGACGATGACGGAGGTGGAGCCCACGGCGGCCAGGGCCACCTTGCCCACGAACCGGCCCACCACCAGGGTGTCCACCGTATTGTAGAGCTGCTGGAAAAAGGTGCCGAACCACAGGGGGAAGAAAAAGGCGAGGAGTTGTTTCCAGATCACGCCCTTGGTGATATCACTGGTGGGCTGGCGCAGCAGTCCCATGGGAGATCCCTCCATATTTTGTCGTATCGTTAAAGGAGCGTTAAGATTCTACACGCTTCCTGTCGGAAAAGCAAGGGGGGCGCGCCGTTTTCCCCTGCAAAAATGTCCGGACGGCCAGAACATCCCACCGCTGCGCAGGCAGCCGTTTGAATTGGCCCGGCGCGCTTGTTTTTTCCACCGGGATCGGATATAATGTGGAAACGAACATACCGAAAGAGGGTTTTTACCGATGAAATTAGGCATTGTGGGCCTTCCCAATGTGGGCAAGAGCACCCTGTTCAACGCCATTACCAACGCCGGCGCCGAGAGCGCCAACTACCCCTTCTGCACCATCGATCCCAACGTGGGTGTGGTGGCCGTACCCGACCACCGGCTGGACGCGCTGACCGAGATGTACCACCCCAAGAAGACCACCCCCGCCGTGGTGGAATTTGTGGACATTGCCGGCCTGGTCAAGGGCGCCTCCAAGGGCCAGGGCCTGGGCAACAAGTTTCTGGCCAACATCCGGGAGTGCGACGCCATTGTGCATGTGGTGCGCTGCTTCGACGACGAGAACATCATGCATGTGGTAGCTGACACCAGCACCAACGTGCCCGTGGACCCCGCCGGGGATATCGGCGTCATCGACATCGAGCTGATCATGGCCGATGTGGAGATGGTGGAGCGCCGCATCGACAAGGCCCAGAAGGCCGCCAAGGGGGACAAGAAGTATCTCCGCGAGGTGGAGGTGTTCTCCGCCCTGAAGGACTGGCTCAACGACGGCAACTCCGCCCGCTCCTTCGACTGTGACGAGGACGACGCCGCCATCATCGCCGCCGCCGAGCTGCTCTCCCTCAAGCCCATCATCTACGCCGCCAACCTGGATGAGGAGGGCTTTGCCGACTGCCACGCCAACGCCTACTACAAGGTGGTGGAGGAGCTGGCCGCCAAGGAGGGGGCCCAGGTCATCCCCGTCTGTGCCAAGCTGGAGGCGGAGATCGCCGAGCTGGACGGCGAGGAGAAGAAGATGTTCCTGGACGATCTGGGCATCGCCGAGTCCGGCCTGGACCGGCTCATCAAGGCCAGCTACGCCCTGCTGGGCCTGATCTCCTTCCTCACCTCCGGCGAGGACGAGTGCCGCGCCTGGACGATCAAACGGGGCACCAAGGCCCCCCAGGCCGCGGGCAAGATCCACACCGACTTTGAGCGGGGCTTCATCCGCGCCGAGGTGGTCAACTTCGACGATCTGATGGCCTGCGGCTCCATGAACGCGGCCAAGGAGAAAGGCCTGGTGCGCTCCGAGGGCAAGGAGTACGTCATGAAGGACGGCGA
>DXTB01000020.1:9558-17377 GCA_019410105.1 Clostridiales bacterium
GTCCTTCATGACCCCCGCCTCCGGCGGGCGAACTGCAATCAGCATAACAGAGGCCCCGGAACCGTCTGGTTCCGGGGCCTCTGGGCTGTTGAGCGCCTTGACTGTCTACATATTCTTTGTGGTAATCCAGTCCACACCCGTTCCGCAGATATCCTGAACCACCACCGCTCCGGCGGCCACCGGAGCGCTGAGGCGGACTTTTTTTAACAGATTCATGGCTTGGATAATCAATCTCTTTGGAATCTCCCCCGAGGTCTTGACCGGGCAGCAGGGGTGAATTGCCCCTTCTATCCGAACAATGCTGGTCAACGTCCGGGTGGGCGCTGTCAGCTCCTTATGTCCATATTCCTTTCCCCTGGGGCATCCATACCCCGTAACCAGAAACCCGTTCTCCTCATCCACATTCAGGCGACAGCCCTTGGGGCACACAATACAGGTAAGCTCCGTCATTCCTTCGCCCCCCTTTCCGCCGCCAGAGAAACCGTCAGTTTCCCGTCCCCCGCCCGCTCCAGCAGACGCTTGGGCAGGACAATGTGCTCCATCTCACCCGGAGCCATGTGCTCCCTGGAGAAGCTGCATAGCTCCTCCCCTGAAGAGGTCACGCAGATACGACGGTTCCGGTACACGTTGTCAACCCGGAAAAAGAGATCCACGCCCTTCTCTACATGGGCGGGCCGTATCTTCTGCGGCACCGTATAAGTGACCCCCGCGCCATTCTGCACCTCCAGGCAGGACAGGGCAGGGGAGCTCTGACCTGCCGCCGCATACCGGGCCGCCGCTGCACCGGCCCGCCGGCTCTCCGCCGTGACAAAGTCGACCAGATCATGGACATGGACGACATTACCGCAGCTAAAAATTCCGGGAGTCACCGTTTCCATGTTTTCAAAAACTACGGCGCCGCTGGTTCGGCTGTCAATGGGAATTCCTGCGGCGCGGGTCAGCTCGTTTTCAGGAATAAGTCCAACGCTCAGCAGAACGGTGTCGCAGTCAAACTTGATTTCCGTACCTGGTATTGGCCTGCGGTCAGCGCCTACCTCAGAGACCACAACCTGCTCCACCCGCTCCCGCCCCACGATATTCGTAATAGTGTGAGAGAGGTAAAGGGGAATCCCATAGTCCTTCAGGCATTGCACAATGTTTCGGTTTAATCCATTGGAGTAGGGCATCAGTTCCACACAGGCCAATACGTTGGCCCCCTCCAGCGTCATGCGGCGCGCCATAATCAGGCCGATGTCTCCGCTACCCAGAATAACCACCCGGCGGCCCACCATCCAGCCTTCAATGTTAATGTATCGCTGGGCGGTACCGGCTGTAAAAATTCCGGCCGGACGGTCTCCCGGAATGGCGATGGCCCCACGGGTACGCTCCCGGCAGCCCATGGCCAGCACGACAGCACCCGCCTGGATCTCCAGCAGTCCGTCCCGGCAATTGACCGCACGAACCGTGTGATCCTCCTCCACAGAGAGCACCATAGTATCCAGCAGGATCTCTACTCCCAGCTCAGAAGCCCGCTGAATAAAACGTCCCGCGTACTCAGGGCCAGTCAGCTCCTCTTTGAAATAGTGCAGTCCAAAGCCGTTGTGAATGCACTGATTCAGAATGCCGCCCGGTTCCTTGTCCCGTTCCAGAACCAGCACCCGCTCCGCTCCCGCCTCACGCGCGCTGCAGGCCGCGGCCAGTCCGGCAGGGCCGCCGCCGACCACTACCACCTGATAGTTAAGCGTCATGGACGGACACCTCCTTGATGGGGGAGCTGAGCAGCCAGGTCCCCTCCTCATCCATTGTTATATCCATTGGGGAAACACCCAACTCACGGGCCAGGATCTCATGCACCCGGGGGCCGCAGAATCCGCCCTGGCAGCGCCCCATACCCGCGTTGCAGCGGCGCTTGATGGCGTCAATGGAACGGGGGACAATGGGACGGTGAATCGCCTCAACGATCTCCCCCTCCGTCACGGTTTCACACCGGCAGATAACCCGGCCGTAGAGCGGATCTTCGGCAATCACCGCGGCCTTCTCCGCATTGCTGAGTTCCCGGAACTTAATGCGCCTGCGCCGGTCGATAAACGTCTCCTTTTCCGTCAGCTCAAGACCGCACCCGGACAGTATGCGCAATCCCTCCAGGGCAATGGCCGGAGCTGCGGAGAGTCCGGGTGACTTGATACCCGCCAGGTTGATGAAATGAGGACAAATGGGGGACTCTTCAATAACAAAGTCTGGTATTTGCGTATTGGGACGCACTCCGGCGTACTCATGAATCGTCTGACGGAAGTCAATGCCCGGAACAGAGCGCAGTCCTCCGCTCTTCACCTGACTCAGATAGGGTTCGACCGTGGCCACATGGTCGCCATCCTCCACCTGATATGCGTCGGGACCCACAATCAGGTTTCCATGAACCGTGGGGGCCACCAGGATTCCCTTGAAGCCGTGCTCGTCGGGACAGGGGAATACCACGGAGTTAATGATGCCCCCCTGGCTTTTGTCCAGAACGTAATACTGGCCGCAAAAATTTGTCTGTTTCAGCCCGCGGCCCCCCACCAGCTCATAAACCTGGGCGGAAAAGGCCCCCCCGGCGTTGATAACATAGCGGGCTTCATAGCTTCCGGAACTGGTTGTCACCACAAAGTGATCCTCATTCCGCTCAATCCCGGTTACGCGGGATGACAACTTCACCTCCACGCCATTGCGTACTGCCGTCTCCGCCATGGCAACGGCGTACTCCCAGGGATTAATAATACCGGAGCCAGGGGCATACAGGGCGCCGATCAGCTTGGGATTGAGGCCAGGCTCCAGCCGGAGCGCCTCCTCCCGGTCAATAATACGCACGCCCGGTACGCCATTGGCCACGCCGCGGTCATAGAGCTCCCTTACATACTCCATCTCCCGCTCGTCAAAGGCGATCACAAACGAGGGGATATCCCGGTACTCTACATCTAGTTTCTTGCAGATTTCCCGGGCCATAGCAATGCCCTCCAGGTTCATGCGGGCCTCCAGGCTGCCGGGCGGGCAGTCAAAGCCGGCGTGCAGAATGGCACTGTTGGCCTTGGTTACTCCGTTGGCCACATCGTTGAACCGTTCACATACACAGACCTTCAGTTGATACCGTGACAGCGTATACGCCATGGCAGACCCAATTACTCCGCAGCCGATGATCAGAACGTCATACATTAGTTTGAAAAGCCTCCCTTACCACCATTTGATTTGATCGGTAACATACTGGCGGATTTTGGTAAACTCCGGCGAAGTCACATCGCGGGGCCGCGGAAGGTCTACCTTGAAGTCCTCTTTAATTGTAGTGGGTTTGTTGGTCAGGATCAGAATGCGTTCGGCGAGGTAAACAGCCTCCTCAATGTTGTGGGTAATAAACAGCACCGTGCTGCCTGTCTCCTTCCAAAGGCGAACCACCTCGTCCTCCAGGTAGAAGCGGAGTTTGATGTCCATCTGCCCATAGGGTTCATCCATCAGCAGCAGATCCGGGTTCATGGCGAAGGCCCGGCCGATGATAATACGCTGCTCGGTACTCACCGACAACTGGTGCGGATAGGCGTCACGAAAGTTTTGCAGGCCCATCAGCTTGATAATGTTTTCCACCCGCTCGTCGATCTCTTTTTTGGGCAGCTTTTTCAGCTCCAGCCCAAAGCGCAGGTTTTCCTCCACCGTCTTCCAGGGAATAGAGGACGGCTCCTGAAACACAAAGGCCAAATTGTGCTTTTTGGGGTCGGCGGACTCTCCGTCGATCAGAAGGTCGCCCTTGGATGGCATGTAAATGCGGGTCAGCAGGTTGAGAAACGTGGTCTTACCGCAGCCGGTAGGGCCCACAATACAGATAAATTCACCCTTTCTGACATTAAAGGAGATGTCGTTGAGCACGTGCAGATCCCCAAAATATTTTGTGAGGTTCTTAACCTCCACCTTGTATTCACTCTTTGGTTCGCTCATCCTTAACCACCTCCGTCAGAGCGCCAAATCCGTGTTGTCACTAATAATTTTCCGCAGGCGCAGGAACTCAGGGCTGACCGTATCTCTGGGCCGGGGCAGGTTGATGTCATAGATTTCCTTGACCTGCGCAGGGTAGTTGGTCAGCAACACAATGCGGTCGGCCAAATAGAGCGCCTCCTCGATATTGTTGGTGACGAAGATAAAGGTGCGCTTTTCACTTTCCCAGATTCGCAGCACCTCGTCCTGCATGGAATATCGGGTCTGGGCGTCCAGCTGTCCGAAGGGCTCGTCCATCAGCATAATCTCCGGATTGTTGGTATAGGCGCGGGCAATGCCTGCCCGCTGCTTCATGCCGCCGGAGAGCTGGCTGGGATAGCTTTTTTCAAAGCCCTGCAGGCCCACCAGGTTGATGTACTTCTGGGCCGTCTCCCGGCGCTGAGCCTTGGGCACACCCTTCATCTTGAGGCCGAACTCTACGTTTTCCATTACGGTTTTCCACGGCATCAGCGCCAGCTTCTGAAACACCATGCCAATACGCTCGTCGCTCCCATGGATCTCCTCTCCATCCAGGAAGAGACTCCCGTCCACCGGCTTTTCCAGCCCGGCTATCATATTCAGCAGTACAGTTTTACCGCAGCGCCCGGGGCCGAGTATGACCAGAAACTCATTGTCGTACACATCCAGAGACACGTCAACCACGGCGTCTGACACCTCATTTTTGACAATGTAGCTCTGAGAAATATGCTCCAGTCTCAGTTTGACTTTTTTGCCGTCCATGGACAAACCATCCTTTCTAAGAGCTGGGTAATGATGGCCAGCAGCGCGCCGACCAAACCGATACACACCATGGACAACAGACACAGGGCATAGTCTCCGGAGTCCATACCGCGGGTGATGAGGAAACCAATGCCGGACTTTCCGCCCAGCATCTCCGCAGCCAGCACCACCATCCAGCCGGCAGAGGTAGAGGTTCTCACACCGGCAAAAATGGCGTCCAGAGCCGATGGAATAGCGATTTCAAAGAGCATCTGCCGCTTGTTGGCGTGGAAAATGGTACCCACATTGAGGTACATGTTCTGCACATTGGAAATGCCCGCCTGCGTGTTGACCACCACCGGCATCAGCGCGCCGATAAATACAATCAGAATTTTGGGAAATTCACCGGTGCCAAACCACATGGTCATCAATGGCACCCAGGCCAGGGGCGGCACGGAGCGAAAGGCGGTAAAGAGGGGCCCCAGTAGTGCGTTGGCCTTCTTGTTCCAGCCGATCAGAATGCCGAAAGAGATCCCAAGCAGCCAGGCAAAGGCCAGGGCAATAAATACGCGCAGAAGGCTGGCCCAAATGTGGCCAAAGAGGTTGAGCTGCTTGATCGGTTTTTCCATCAGCAGCAGGAATTGATTCCAAATATCCACAGGAGAGGGAAAGGTGCTGTTTTCCGCGCCCGCGGCCAAAAACCACAGCAGGATCAGAAGCAGGACGGAAACTACAGGAAACACGGCGTAAATCCGGTTGCGGAGTCTCTCACGGCGCTCCGCGTCGCTCATGACAACAACACTGGTACTGCTCTGTTTCATCGTTTCCACCTCAGCACTTTCTTCTCCAGCAGTCCCAGGACCGAGGTGAAAATGACGCCGATCACGCCGATGACAACAATACCCAGGATAATGATGTCGGCCCGGGCAAACTGTCGGCCCTGGAGGATCATGTACCCAAGTCCGGCATTGGCCGCCAGCATCTCAGCGGCCACCAGCGTGGCCCATGCGTTTCCTAGGGCCACGCGGATGCCAGCAAAGGTCATGGTCATGGCAGACGGAATTCCAATCTTGCGGAACACCGTAAAATTGGAGGCTCCGCAGGTTTTGGCCACATTGATCAGCACCGGGCTGGACTGCTTAATGCCGGTATATGCATTGATAACACAGGGTACAAAGGCTGAAAAGAATACAATAAATGCCTTGGCCTGCAGGCCGATTCCCATCCAGATGATGGTCAGCGGAATCCAGGAAACCGGCGGTATGGGCCGCAGAATTTCAAAGATGGGCCGCATAAATTTGTCGAATCCCCGGAACCAGCCCATAAAAAGCCCCAGAGGAATTCCGATGACAATTGCCAGCAGAAAACCCGTCAGGGCCACCTGGAGGCTGGCCATGATGTGAACCCCCAGCACCGCGCCGTCCGGATTGGGATCCACCAGCTTTGTAGCAAACAGTGCGATAACCTCCGTAGGCGCCGGGACGTAGCGGCTGGGCAGAACCCCCGCCAGAACAGCTGCCTGCCAGAGAAGTAGAAAACCCAATATGCCGATGACCGACAGCATGGCCAGTTGGAAGCTGTTGCGCTTTTTCTGCCGCTTGACCACTTCGACGCGCTCCTCGTTGGTCAGCTTCCGGCCCGCGCTGGAAGCATTTTGCATATTACTTCCCCCTTACAACAAGTTTCCCCGCCGTTTGGCAGGCAAGGAGGCTGCACTGCGTGCCTAAGCGGAACGACAATGCAGCCCCGGGTTGCGCAGATGTGCAGCTGATTATTCCAGATAGCCCAGCGTTTTAAGCGTCTCGGCGCACCGCTCCGCCACAGAGGAGTTCACCAGCTCCTTATCAAGGATGGCGGTACGGTCTTCCTCAGTATAGCTGCCGATGGAGATGAAAAAGTCCATTGTCTCCAGCAGATCGTTTTCAGCGGCCAACACCGGACGATCCGCCAAGCTAAGGCGATCCTCTTCCTCTGTAGTCATCACGCTGACGGCCTCAGAGGGGCTGGGGCAGGCAAAGATATCCAAAGCCCGCTGACAGATGCTTTCATTGGATACCACACCCTCGTCCTCGCAGGACTCCACATAGAGTTCCACCGCCTGCGCCATATTGTCCTCGCTCTGCTGGCACCAGTCCCAAGTCAGATAATAGACCATCCAGGCCAGGTCGATCAGGTCGCTCTTATTCTCCATAGCATCCTTTGTGGCCGCCAGTCCGCAGACATTGTTAATGCCCAATTCGCTGACATCGGTAATACGGACGAGTCCGCTGTCCTCGGCGTTGTATGCCACGGCATTCCAAACGCACAGTGCGTCGCCCTCTCCGGCATTGAAGGCGGTCAGCGCGGGCGTAACATCCATATTGGTAATTGTCACGTCATCCGCGGAAAGTCCCAGTGACTGAAGATAGCTGAGGAACATGTACTGCAGGGTCGTACCGGTGGGCAGAATGCACTCAATCCCTTTCCATACTTCAGGATTGGTAGGATCGGCGGCCTGAGGGCTGTCCGGACGGACAAACAGGGCGGTATTGTACTCGTTGTCGCACAGGCCCAGCATCTGGATATCATAGTTCTTCATGCCGTTCAGAATACCGGGAGCACCCACATCACAGATGTCCCAACTGGCGCTGGCCTCCATCATGGCCGGGCCGCCGATAAAGGACTCATACTCCACATCGATGTTTAATTCATCAAAAAATCCCATTCTATCAGCAATATACCAGGGCATGGAGTGGGCAGAGCCGGAGAAAAAACCGATGGTCAGTGTGGTGCGCTCCGGCAGGGGCGTCAGGCCGAAGGTCGTTTCAGCGGCGTCCAGAGGCTGGTTGCTCGAGTTTCCTCCTCCCCCCTTCGGGCCACATCCGGAAATCAGTGTGCAGACAAGAGCAAACGAAAGTACAAGAGACAACAGCTTTTTCATAATCATTCTCCTTTCAATTATTGGAACCCAATAGACCGGGAGCAATGTTTGGTTCCTCACCCCTCTTTCCTCGGTCACTCCTTGCGGCTCAGCCGCCGCAGGGGCAGCCGCCCACGGGGGCGGAGTTGAGGGCGGGGTCCTTCATGCAGAGGTGGACGGCGGCGGTGGTGAAGGTGCGGGGCAGGGCCAGGATGTTGGGGTTAG
>DXTB01000021.1:0-2800 GCA_019410105.1 Clostridiales bacterium
CCGCAGGCGATGTACTGGGCCACCTGCTCCAGAGTGCGGCGGCGGAGCTCCGCCGGGGTCTGGCGCACGGTGATGGTATGCATATCGGCCATAAAGTAGAAGCAGTCGAACTCGTCCGCCCGGGCGCCCCAGTTCTTGATGGCCCCCAGGTAGTTGCCCAGGTGGAGCTCGCCGCTGGGCTGGATGCCGGAGAGCATGACTTTTTTCTGGTTTTCCATTCTAAAACACACCTCTTACGAGTGATTTTTGGCTCATTGGGTACAATGCCCCATATTGGTTTATCATATCATATCCAAATGGCCTTGACAATCCTTAGGCGAAAAATATAGAATAATGTGATGAAGTTTAAAAAAGGAGTCTTTTCAATGGATCTGAACTGGTTTGAGGAGATGGAAGCCCGCATCCCCAAGGACGGCGTCCGCACCCGCTTCGCCCCCTCCCCCACGGGCTACATGCACGTGGGCAACCTCCGCACCGCCCTCTACACCTGGCTCATCGCCCGCCACAGCGGCGGCAAGTTCATCCTCCGCATTGAGGATACCGACCAGGGCCGCCTGGTGGAGGGCGCCACCGAGGTCATCTACGCCACCCTGCGCAAGTGCGGCCTGACCTGGGACGAGGGCCCCGACATCGGCGGCCCGGTGGGACCCTACATCCAGACCGAGCGCCGGGCGCTGTACGGCAAGTACGCCGAGCTGCTGGTGGAGAAGGGCCACGCTTATTACTGCTTCTGCGAAAAGACCGAGTCTGAGGAGGACTCCGGCAACTTTGACCGGGCGGCCGACCCCTGCCGGGACATGAGCCTGGAGGAGGCCAGGGCCAAGGTGGCCGCCGGCGCCCCCTACGTCATCCGCCAGAAGATCCCCGCGGAGGGCTCCACCGTCTTCTCCGACGCCGTATTCGGGGACATTACCGTAGAGAACTCCACACTGGACGACCAGGTGCTCATCAAGCGGGACGGCCTGCCCACCTACAACTTTGCCAACGTCATCGACGATCACCTGATGGGCATCACCCACGTGGTGCGGGGTTCCGAGTACCTGTCCTCCGCCCCCAAGTACAATCTGCTGTACCAGGGCTTCGGCTGGGACGTACCCACCTATATCCACTGCTCCCCCGTCATGCGGGACGCCCACAACAAGATGAGCAAGCGCAAGGGCGACCCCTCCTACGAGGATCTCATCGCCATGGGCTATCTGTCCGAGGCGGTGGTCAACTACGTCACCCTGCTGGGCTGGTCTCCCAGAGGCGAGTACGCCGAGCGGGAGTTCTTTACCCTGGCCGAGCTGGCGGAGATTTTCGACATCGGCGGCATCTCCAAGTCCCCCGCCATCTTCGACATCGAAAAGCTGACCTACTTCAACGCCCACTACCTTCGGGAGATGAGCCCCGAGGCCTTCCATGCGGCCGCCCTGCCCTACATCCGCCAGGCGGTGCAGAATCCCGCCCTCTCCACGGAGGAGATCGCCGGGCTGCTCCAGGCCCGGTGCGAGCGTCTCACCGACATCCCAGAGAAGCTGGACTTTTTTGACGCCCTGCCCGACTACGACGCGGGGCTGTTCACCAACAAGAAGTCCAAGACCAATCCGGAGGTGTCCCGGCGGATGCTGGAGGCCGTCCTTCCCGCCCTGGAGGGGCTGGCCGACTGGACCGTGGACGGGATTCATGACGCTCTGATCGGCCTAGCCGAGTCTCTGGAGGTCAAAAACGCCACCCTCATGTGGCCGGTGCGCATTGCCGCGGCGGGCAAGGCGGTCACCCCCGGCGGCGCGGTGGAGATCTGCCACATTCTGGGGAAGGACGAGTGCCTGCGCCGCCTCCGTCTTGGGCTGGACAAGCTGGGCGGCTGAACCCAGCCGTGAATGGTGAGAATCATGCAGATGTTTGCCGACGGCCGCAGTAGAAAAGTGGTGTTTCTGGCCCACTGCCTGCTGAACCAAAACGCCATCTCCGACGGAACCGCCGTATATCCGGCCGCTTTCCGGGAGCTGGTGCAGTTCTTTCTGGAACATCAGGTGGGAATCGTTCAGCTTCCCTGCCCGGAGCTCTGCTGCCTTGGGCTGGACCGTGGAAACAGGCTGGGCGCGCAGTCCCCGGTCACAGAAGAAAACACCCGTATTCGTGCCGCCATGCAGGCGCCCGCCCCCAGCCGGATACTGGAGGACCTAGTTGAATCTGTCATGCATCAGGTGCTGGAGTACCACAGATACGGGTTTCGCATCGTTGCGTTTCTGGGCGCAAACCGCTCCCCCAACTGCGGAGTGGAAACCACGTCCGACCGCAATCAAGAGATGCCCGGCCGTGGCCTTTTCCTCGGCGCGCTGGAAGATCGGATTCAGGCGGCCGGCTTGGAAATTCCTCTTCTGGGCGTGAAGGCCTCCGATGATCTGCTCAACCTTTTTGCGCGGCTTCGCCCCCTTCTTTAGCTTATATTTACCGCACATAAAACGCCCCCTTTTACGCAACCTAGCCGTAAAAGGGGGCGTTTTGTCATGGAGAAACGGAGAAAACAGGTGCTGGCCGCCAGCTTTCTGGCGGGGGCCTTCGCGGTGACCGCCGGGTTTGCAGTACAGGGCCACGCCCGGGCGGCACAGTACCGGCGCATGCTGGACAACACCTATCAGCACGCCTTCACCGAGCTGGCCACGGCGGCGGGCGAGCTGGATGTCGCCCTCCGAAAGGTGACCTACGCCACCAGTCCCGAGCTGTTCTCCGCACTGTGCGCCCAGGCCTACAGCAAGGCGCTGGCCGCTCAGTCGGCTCTGGGCGAGCTGCCCTACGGCAACGTAGAGCTGGAGCA